>NZ_JBICZH010000016.1:0-175479 GCF_043201995.1 Streptomyces sp. NPDC048258 | reverse complement strand
AGTTGCCTGCGTGTCACGACCACAGTCCTACCGGATTCCAACCTGCGAACAGGACAGAACCCAGGAACTGATCACGACATCACACAGGCCCTAGTCGTGCGTCGCGGGCCGGCCCGGTCAGGCGGGCGTGAAGACGTCTTCGTGTGCGTCGTCGAGGATGAACCCGTTGTCGAAGCGGACGCGGACCGTCACGCGGAGCCTCTGCTCCTGGTAAGCGATCCATTCGGGTTCCAGGGAGCTGACCTGCTCTTCGAGCTGCCTCCTGCTCTCCGTGGGCATCTCCTGGCCGAAGGCGTCGAGAAGCGACTTGAGCCGCTCGTACTCGCGGGCCTCCTGGCTCTGATGCTCGTGTTCGACCACCCGCTCGACGGTGCCCTCGGTGCCCGCCGCGAGAGACAGGGACCCGGCGACGGTCCCCGCCGACGTCGAGGAGTCCCCCGTCATCGCCACCAGATCGGTCAGCCTCGTGTCCCCCGCCAGCTTGACCCGCTGGCCTTCTTTCAGCGTCATTGATTGTTCATCTCTCGGATCGGTGCGGGCTGTTCGCGTGTGCCCGGGGGCAGTCCGGTGGTGGAACGGCAGGTCACGGCGTTGCCGTCGATCCGCCCGGACGACCTCTGTCGGACCGTCAACCTACCGTGTCACAGTGGGCGGTCCCGGCCGGGCCGGGAGCCGATGGCAGACCAGAGGAGGACGTGATGGCATCGGGAACGGACACGTTCGGCGACGGCAGGACCGCCGGACACGAGCAAGGACACGGAGCCGGACACGCGCTCGTACGCGATCTGGTGCGCTCGGCCGTCACCGAGCTGGCACCGGAGGAACTGCCGCTGTTGGCCGGCCTCCAGCGGTTCGACGACGCGACGGTGGTACGGCGCCTGAGCGGCCGGGGCCGGCGGCGCGAGCCGCTGGGGTTCGGGGCCGGCGAGGTCGCGGTGCTCGTGACCCCGGTGGTGTGGCTGGTGCTGGATCAGATAGGCCAGCGGATGGTGAACGCGGCCCTGGACCGCGCCGGCGCCCGCGTCACCTCCGGCCTGCGGCGGCTCCTGCGGCGTCCCGCCGCACCGGTCACCGTTCCGCCGTTGACCCGTGAACAATTGGCCGAGGTACGGGCCCTCGTCTGCGCGTCGGCGGTACAGCGCGGGCTCTCCGCCGGCCGGGCCGAGGTGATCGCGGACGCCGTGGTGACCCGGCTGACGCTGGCCGACGCACCGGGCGGGGAGAGCACGGAGCCGTCCCCGACCCCGGCAGCCCCGGAGCCACCCGGGGCCCCGGGGACCCCCGCTCCGGCCCCGGGCGCCGCGCCCGCCGGCGGCCAGGGATAGGCGGGCAGGATGGGCGCCACCGGGAAGCGGCCGGATCCCGTACCCGCAGTCCCGCCCGTGTCCCCGCCCCGGATCGACGAGCGCGTGCTGGGCGCCGGTACGAGCGTGCGCTTCGCGACTCTGCTGTTCCTGCTGCTGGCCGCGAGCGGCTCCATGATGCTGACCGTCATCATCGGTCTGGCCGACGCCGACCGGACCGGCTGTGAACTCGCCGCCGGGGCGGACCCCGCCGACTCCTCCTGGACGCAGTCCGCACGCACCGTCAGTCAGGCCGTCGCCTACCAGCTCTGTCAGTCCGCTTGGGCACCCCCGCCGCCCTGGTGGCAGCTGGCCGGCTGGCCCGTACTGCTGACCGTAGCGGCCGTCCTGCTCTTCCTGCTCCTGCCCCGGTGGAAGGCCCGGCCCGGCCGGGTCGTCCCGCTGGAGGCGGTGGACCCCGACGGTGAATTGCGCACGCTCTTCGCCGAGCTGGCCGTCACCACCGGCCTCGCGCAGATTCCCCGGGTGGTCGTGGATCCGGCCGCCACCGGGGCCGGTGCGGTGGTGTTCGGCCGCACCGGTCGCCCGGTCGTGTGCCTGCACGGCGGCCTGCTCGCCGGCCGCCACCGCGCCCCCGCGCGCTTCCGCGCGGTGCTGCTGCACGAACTCGCCCACGTCGCCAACCGTGACATCACGCTCACGTACGCCACCGTCACCTTGTGGCGGGTCTTCCTCGCCCTGGTGCTCCTGCCCTACCTGCTCCGGGAGGGCTACGTGATCCACGGTGTCCTCGCGGACGGCCGCGTGCCGGTGCTGGACCGGCCGTTGATGCTCACCGTCTTCACGGTCGCGCTCGTCCACCTCGCCCGCTCGGACGTCCTGCGAAGCCGAGAGGTCTACGCCGACCTGACCGCGCTGCGCTGGGGCGCGGACCCGCACGCCTGGGCCGACGAGACCTCCCGGCAGGCAGCCGGGCCTGTGCGCCGCGCCCTCGCTCCGTTCCTCGCGCTGTGGCGCACCCACCCGCAGTGGGGCCTGCGCCGGGGTGCCCTGACCGACCCCGCACCGCTCTTCCGCACCCCTGCCCTGACGTTCTTCCTCACCGGCACCACGGTGGTGCTCGTCGAGGTACACCTGCTGTACTACCTGGCGCCGTACAACCTGGCGACGGTCGGCGTGACCCAGGTGATCACGATCGTGTCCGCCGCCCTGGTCACCGCGATCACCGGGATCGCGCTGTGGCGGGCGGTCGCGTACGCCGTCCTCACCGGGGCCCGGGTGCCCTCGGGCTGGTGGGCGGGAGGGTGGCTCGGAGCGGGCATCGCGGCCGGCACCATACTCACCAGTTCGGGCGGGAGTGGGGTGTGGCTGCCGCAGCGGCCGCAGCTCCTGCTGCTGCCCGTGGCTGTGGGGATGGCCTTCGGATGGTGGATCACGCAGTGCGCCCACCTGTGGACCCGTACCTGGCGCGGCCGCACCCTGCGGACCGCCGTGCTGGTCGGTCTGCTGGCCGTCGTTCCCGCGCTGGCCCTCTGGCTCGCCTGGTGGCACCTGATGGGGACGCTGTATGCGAGCGGCTTCACCGCGCGCGCCGCCGGAGTGGCCCAATGGGTCCTCAACTGGTTCCCATCGGCGGCCCCGTCGGGAGACCCGGGCCGGGTGCCGGGGATCACGACCGTACTGCCCCTCCTGGGCAGCATCACCTCCATCCACCTGATACCCCTCGCACTCACCGTGCTGTGGGTGGTACCGCTGGCCGCCTGGGCGGTCGGCCCGGCGTCGGCCCGGCCGCGCTGGCACCCCGGTCCGGCCGCGCCGCCCTCCGGCGACGTGGTGCCGCCCCTGCGGCGGGTGCTGCTGCCGGGGCTGCTCGGCGGGGTGCTGGCCTGGGCCGCGTTCGTGGGCGTCCA
Organism: Streptomyces sp. NPDC048258; assembly: GCF_043201995.1. Classification (NCBI taxonomy): domain Bacteria; kingdom Bacillati; phylum Actinomycetota; class Actinomycetes; order Kitasatosporales; family Streptomycetaceae; genus Streptomyces; species Streptomyces sp. NPDC048258. Next base: position 172,265 of record NZ_JBICZH010000016.1, on the reverse strand, counting down.
GGCGTACCTGCACACCGGTCAGCCGGTACCGGAGGCGCGAGGAGGGCTGTTCGCGCTGCGCTACACGGCCGGGACCCTGCTGGCCCTGAGCGGGCCGGCCGGGCTCGCCGCCCTCGCGGCGGCTGCGCGGACGGGCCGGTTCAAGCTGTTGGGCAGCCTGATCGCGGCTCAGAGCACCACCGTGCTCGGGTTCGTCGGGGTGACCGTCCTCGCCTCCCTCGACGGCTGTTCCGGGCCCCTCAACGTCCTTCAGGACAGCTGCGCGTGGCGATCGGCCTGGCAGCTGCCGCTGTTCCCGTTCCTCTACGTGCTGAACGTCGCCCTCGTTCTGGGGACCGTCCTCGCCACCGCCGTCGCGGGCGCCGCGGCCATGGCCTCCGCCGCCCACCGACGCGTCCGGGCGCCCCGGCCCCGCGCGACGGCCACGCGCACCCCGGCCCGCGTCACCCGCACCCAGCGCGTCACCGTCGGTCTGCTCTGCGCGGCGGCCGTGGGGCTCAGCGGCACGGCCGATGCGTTCCGGCTGCGCACCCTCACCTTCACGGTCGATCTCGTCGGCTCCCAGAATCAGACGGCGCAGCTCGCGGCCGTTCCCGACGCACCCGTCTCCGACGCGACACGGGCACGGCAGGTGGATGCCTGGTACGACCTCGGGGGCTACACCGTCCTGGAAGAGCTCACCTCGCTTTCCGGCAGGCTGAGCACCGCCATCCGCGCGGCCAAGGGCGCTCCCTGGGATTCGGTGGACCAGCAGCTCCGGCCGGTGTGCGAGCAATGGGTGCGGGCCGGACTGTACGAGACGGTCTGGTTCCGGGTACCTGAGCGGGAAACCCAGGCCGACTGGCACGCCGTCGCCGTGCACGCCGGCCAGGGCGGCCGACGCTGCACGGCGGCCCTGACCGCGCGCGACCAGACGGCGCTGGTGAACGCGCTCCGCGAGCTGATCACGGCGGGCCGCTGCACCGCCTCGGTCAACGCCCGGATCGACGCGGTGCTGCGCGGCGACGGCCGCAAGGGCACGATCCGGCCACCCGTGCAGGGGGGCGACCTGCGACCGGGCCGGGTGAGGCATGGCCGGGTCTGGTCTGGCCCGGACGGACCGGCTCGCCGCGCGCGGTCGCCCGCACCACCCCCGGAGCCGAAGCCGGAGCCGAAGCCGGGAAGAGCGCGGTCGGCGCTCTTCCCGGCTCGCCCGGGATCAGACGGCGGGAAGTTCCGTACGAACCTCTCGGGCCGCGGTGACCAGGTGCTCCAGGGAGGCGCGGGTCTCGGACCAGCCGCGGGTCTTCAGGCCGCAGTCGGGGTTGACCCACAGCCGCTCGGCGGGGATCGCCTCAAGCCCCTTCCGCAGCAGGGCCGCCGCCTCCGCGGCGGACGGCACGCGCGGTGAGTGGATGTCCCACACACCGGGGCCGACCTCGCGCGGGTATCCCACGCCCGCGAGTTCGTCGGCGACCTGCATGTGCGAGCGGGCCGCTTCCAGGCTGATGACATCGGCGTCGAGATCGTCGATGGCCTGCAGGACGTCGCCGAACTCGGCGTAGCACATGTGGGTGTGGATCTGGGTGTCCGGCCGGACGCCGCTCGTGGTGAGGCGGAACGATTCGGTGGCCCAGGCGAGGTACTCGGCGTGACCCTCGGCGCGGAGCGGGAGGGTCTCGCGCAGCGCGGGTTCGTCCACCTGGATCACCGAAGTCCCGGCGGCCTCAAGGCCGTTCACCTCGTCACGCAGGGCGAGGGCGACCTGGCGCGCGGTGTCGCCGAGCGGCTGGTCGTCGCGTACGAAGGACCAGGCGAGCATGGTGACGGGGCCGGTGAGCATGCCCTTGACCGGCTTGTCCGTCTGAGCCTGGGCGTACCCCGTCCAGCGGACCGTCATCGGCTCGGGGCGGGAGATGTCGCCGGCGAGGACCGGGGGGCGGACGTAGCGGGTGCCGTAGGACTGGACCCAGCCGTGTTGCGTGGCGAGGTAGCCGGTGAGCTGTTCGGCGAAGTACTGGACCATGTCGTTGCGTTCGGGCTCGCCGTGCACGAGTACGTCGATGCCCGCCTTCTCCTGGAAGGCGAGGACCTCGCGGATCTCGGCCTTGATGCGCTCCTCGTAGCCGGCCGTGTCGATGCGTCCGGCGCGCAGATCGGCGCGGGCCGTGCGCAGTTCCGTGGTCTGCGGGAACGACCCGATGGTGGTGGTCGGCAGGAGGGGCAGGCCGAGGTGGGCGCGCTGGGCGGCGGACCGTTCGGCGTACGGCTGGGAGCGGCGCCCGTCGGCGTCGGTGACGGCCGCGGCGCGGGCCCGTACCGCCGGGTCGTGGGTGATCGCCGAGTTGGCGCGGGAAGCGAGATCGGCCCGGTTGGCGGCGAGTTCGGCGGCGATCGCGTCGGTACCCCGGGCGAGGCCTCGGGCCAGGGTGGTGATCTCGGTGGTCTTCTGCCGGGCGAAGGCCAGCCAGCGGCGGACCTGCGGGTCGATGTCCCGTTCGGCGGCTGCGTCCAGCGGGACGTGGAGGAGGGAGCAGGACGCGGCGACGTCGACGCGGTCGGCAAGTCCCAGCAGGGTGCCCAGCGTCGCGAGGGACTGCGCGTAGTCGTTGATCCAGATGTTGCGGCCGTTGACGACGCCCGCGACCAGCCGCTTGCCGGGCAGGCCGCCCACGGCGGCGAGATCGGCGAGGTTGGCGGCGGCCCGCTCGGTGAAGTCCAGCGCCAGCCCTTCGACGGGCGCCTTCGCCAGTACCGGCAGTGCCTCGCCCAGCCGGTCGAAGTACGAGGCGACCAGCAGCTTCGGCCGGTCGGTGAGCGTGCCGAGCTCGCGGTAGGCGCGGGCCGCGGCGCCCAGGTCGGCCGGGCTCCGGTCCTGGACGAGGGCGGGCTCGTCCAGCTGCACCCACTCGGCGCCGGCGGCGCGCAGCTCCGCCAGGACCCGCGCGTAGACGGGCAGCAGCCGGTCGAGCAGGGTCAGCGGCTCGAAGTCGGCGGCAACGCCCGGGGCGGGCTTGGCCAGCAGGAGGTAGGTGATCGGGCCGACGAGCACGGGCCGGGCGGTCAGCCCGAGTGCGAGGGCCTCGCGCAGCTCCGCCACTTGGCGGCTCGGGTCGGCGGTGAAGGCGGTGTCGGGGCCGAGTTCGGGTACGAGGTAGTGGTAGTTGGTGTCGAACCACTTGGTCATCTCCAGCGGCGCCAGGTCCTGGGTGCCGCGCGCCATCGCGAAGTAGCCGTCGAGGGCGTCGGCCTGGACCGCGGCACGGTGCCGGGCGGGGATGGCGCCGACCATCACGCTGGTGTCCAGCACGTGGTCGTAGTACGAGAAGTCGCCGGTCGGTACCTCGGTGATGCCGGCCTCGGCGAGCCGGCGCCAGTTCGACCGCCGCAGGTCCCGGGCGGTCTCACGGAGGGCTTCGGCGCTGACGCGGCCCTTCCAGTAGCCCTCGACGGCCTTCTTCAGTTCACGGTTCTGCCCCTGCCGGGGGTAGCCGTACACGGTGGGCTGTGCGGTCGCTGCCGCGGACTTGTCTGTCACGGAACTCTCCTTCGCGAGCATGTCTCCATGGCATCCCGGAGACGGATACGAAGACGCGAAGGGTGACGGACCGGGCGGGCCGCCTTCGCCGCGTACGGATGGGTACGCGCGGACGCCCGCCTGGTATGCACACCGACCCGCCCACGAGGTCGCCGGGACATCCGCACGCGAACGGTCGCGTGCGGGCAACGGGCAGGTCTTCGGACTCGCGGGCACACCGGCCTCTTCAAGAGGCGGCACCTACTGGCCGTCGCTTCCCAGACCCGGCTCGGGTCCAGTGCGTATGACGGCGGTCGTTCCCGCTCACCGCTGCGGGGCAGTCCCGGATTCCCACCGGGTTCCCTCTTACGACGCATCCCGCCTGGCGGACGGGGCGAACCAGCTGCGAGGCCAGCGTAGGCGTCCGTCCTTGAGGCCGGGTAGACGTGTTCATATTCCGGACACCGGGATGAGACGCGTCGGGTGGCGGACGCGGCCGCGGGGGCTCGGCGGCACCACCCGCCGAACCCCCGCGGCCACGGTTCAGTCGCTCGTCTCGCCCACGGGGACGACGAGTCCGATGCTCTCGGCCGCCACGGCGATGGCGTAGTCGAAGAACGCGGCCTCGTCCCTGACGCTGTCGTGGGTACGGCTGAAGACCTGGAACACCAGGAGCCCGATCAGATTGCTCCACAGGACGATGCCACGCTCGAGGATGTCCGAGAACGGAGCCTCGGGCACGCCGCCGAACAGCTCCGTGGCCGCGGGCAGGAGCAGCGGCGGGCCCGGCACCGTCCGCCGGGGCGGGGTGAGTTCACCGCCTTCCAGCGCCGACCGCACGATGCCGGCGAGTACCGCGGGGGTGCGCGAGGCGGGCGGGACCGTGTCCTGCGGGGCGTGGTAGCCCGGAACGGGCGAGCCGTAGATCAGTGTGAACTCGGCGGGGTTGTCGAAGGACCACTGCCGCAGCGCGCGCGTGACCGCGAGGAGCCGCGCACCGGCCGAGGCACCGGCGCCCGTGGCGGCCGCGTCCGCCTGCTCCATCGCGGCGCCGGACGCGTTGTAGGCGTCGATGACCAGCGCGGTCAACAGGTCGTCCCGGTGCGGGAAGACGGCTTCCACCTCGGCGACGGCAAGACCGCTGTCGCGCGCCACGGCATCCAGGGACAGCCCTCCGGCACCCGTCTTCACCAGCTGTTGACGCGCGGTGTCCTTGATCACCGTCGACGGCGTCACGTTGTCGGCGGTCGCACTTGTTGCGGAAACGTCCATGCCGAAACCGTACCCGCCGGCCACAACTGCCGTGTGTGCGGCCCCCGGAGCGCCTGGGCGGCACGGACGGCTACCGCTTCTACAGCCGGCACCAGTGCCGGAGTGAACCACCTGGACTCCTGTTGCGTCCTCGCTCTCATACGGACCGGAACAGAAGTGGAGATCGCATCGTGGAATTCGCAGGAGTCCGCCCCACCCGCCGCGCCGTGCTGGCCGTCGGGGCCGGCGCGGCGCTGGCAGGGTTATCGCTCAGCGGCACGGCATTCGCAGCCCCCCGGGCCGGGCGCGACAAGATCCTGCGGCAGCTTCGCACGCTCGAACTGCGGCACTCCGCCCGCCTGGGAGTGTTCGCCCGGAACACGGCCGACGGCAGGACGGTGCTGTACCGGGCGGACGAGCTCTTCCCGATGTGCTCGCTCTTCAAGACCCTCGCGGTCGCGGCGGTGCTCCGTGACCTGGACCAGGACGGAGAGGTGCTCGCCAAGCACCTCCACTACACGGAGCGGGACGTGAGGGATTCCGGATACGGGCCGGTCACCGGGCTGCCCGAGAACCTGGCCCAGGGCATGACCATCGGCCGGCTGTGCGCCGCCACGATCTGCCAGAGCGACAACGCGGCCGCGAACCTCCTGCTCCGTGAACTGGGCGGCCCCGGCGCGGTCACCCGGTTCTGTCGTTCGGTGGGGGACCGAACCACCCGGCTCGACCGCTGGGAGCCCGACCTGAACTCCGCGGAGCCCGACCGGCTGACGGACACGACCAGCCCGCGGGCCATCGGCCGGACCTACGAGCACCTTGTGCTCGGAGACGCGCTCGAACCCCGGGACCGGGCGCTGCTGACGGACTGGCTGCTGGCCAACACGACCAGCACGGACCGCTTCAGGGCCGGCCTGCCGGCAGATTGGACGCTGGCGGACAAGACCGGTGGTGGGAGGTACGGGACGAACAACGATGCGGGCATCACGTGGCCCCCGCAGGGGGCGCCCATCGTCATGGCCGTCCTGACCACCAAGCCCCGGCCGGATGCCGGAGCGGACGACCCGCTGGTAGCCGAGACCGCCGAGCTGCTGGCAGCGGCGCTCGCCTGACGGCCCACCAGGCCGGCCGTCGTGCCGCTACTTGCGCCAGATCTTCCGGTACGCCTCGCGGTAGCCGGCCGGATCCCAGGATGTGGAGCCGTGGCTGTTGTCGGCCGTGGCGATGTGGACCGGGGCGACATAGCCGCTGGCGGGCCGGCCGGCGAACGCGCGGTTGAACTCGTCGATGATCTGCCAGCCCTGCTGGGACAGCGGCTCGGGGACGGTGGCGGCCTGGAACTGCTCGCTGTTGATGCGCTGGAAGGCGGAGGGGTCGCCGTCGCCCGCGCCGATGTTGAAGGGCGGGCCGGAGCCCGGTTCGCCGGCTGCGCGCAAGGCCGGGGCGGCGTCGGCGAAGTAGAGGTCGTTGATGGCCACGGAGTACGTCCACGTGTCCTGGAAGCGGGACAGGAGGGAGGAGACCGCCTGGGGGGTCCGGTTGCTCGCGTCCGGGATGGGGATGTTCTCGTAGGCCAGGATCCGCACCCCGGAACAGGTGGCGAGCTCCTTCTTGATCAGTTCGGACTTGTTCCTGGCGAAGGGGATCGAGTCGTCGGTGAAAAGGACGACTCCGGCGTCGCCCTTGGACCGGGCGATGATCCAGTCCGCACTGATCTTCGCCACGTCGTCCACGTTCGTGGTGATGTTGGTGAAGAGCCTGGGATTCTCGCTCGGGCCGGGGGAAGCCACCGCGTGCCATCCGATGAGCGGGATCCGCGCCGCTTCGGCCCGCGCCACCTGCTGCGAGGTGAGTTGGGGATCGAAGCCACCGATGACGATGCCCGCGGGCTTGAGGGTGATCGCCTGGCTGAGCGCGGCCTGGATGCCGGCGGGGGTGCCCTCCCCGTCGATCACCCGGAGGTCCCAGCCGATGACCTTCGCGGCTTCCTCGACGCCCTTCGTCACGCCTGCGACACCAGGGTTGGTCATGGTCTGCGCGACGTAGACGACGGTCCTGCCGGACACCGCCGCGGGGCCGCTGGTGGGGCCGGTCCACGACGCATCGGTGTTCTCGGCCCGCTGGACGGCCGTCCCGGCCTTCGCGAGGGTGCCGGGGCAACCGCCGGCGTCGGACGGCCCCGTGCCGGCCGACGGGCCGCGCTCGCAGCCGGCGACCAGGGCGGCGGCTGCCGCGAGCAGGGCTGCGGCGGTGACGGCGGTCTTGCGGTTCGAGTACACAGTGCTCCTGACGCAGGTGCGCGTACGACGTACGAGAACGGTTCTAGGGGTGGCTGTCGTTCGCCGGTGCGGCCGACGGTTCCGCGAGCGACCGGCGGGTCGTGGTGGCGCCGCCGCGCAGGCGGCGGCGGGCCGAGTAGCCCGCCAGGCCGACGGCGATGAGCAGGGTCCCGCCGTTGAACAGCGGCGTGGCCCAGAACTGGGCGCCGAGCTGGCCGATTCCGGCGAGGCCGATCGCGAGGACGGCGACGGCCACGACGGTGCCGAGGGCATTGGCGCGGCCCGGTTTGATCGTGGTGGACCCGAGCAGAGCACCGACGAAGGCGGGCAGCAGGTAGTCCAGCCCGACACTTGGGTTGCCGGTCTGCTGCTGGGCGGCGAGCAGGACACCGGCGAAGCCGACGACCAGGCCCGACCCGGCGAAGGCGTAGACGGAGTAGGTGCGGGTGGGGATGCCGATGATGCCGGCGGTGCGCGGGTTCGAGCCGATGACGTACAGGTACCGGCCGAGCGGCAGACGCTCCAGCACCAGCCAGAGGACGGCCGCGACGGTCAGGACGTAGTAGGCGGGTACCGGCAGCCCGAGGAACCGGGAGTCGTAGAGGTCGGTGAAGGAGACGGGCAGGCCGTTCGGGCCGGGGACGATCCGGGCGCCGTCGGTGATCCAGCCGGTGAAGGCGTACATGATGCTGCCGGTGCCGAGCGTGGCGATGAAGGAGTCGATCTGCCCGAATTCGACGATCACACCGTTCAGAGCCCCGACCACGGCCCCTCCGCACACCACGACGAGGCAGGCGAGGGGCCAGGGCCAGCTTTCGTCGACGATGAGCTGCATCACCATGACGTGCGCGAGGCCGAGGCCGTAGCCGATGGACAGGTCGAACTTGCCGGTGGCGATGGGGATCGTCGCGCCGAGCGCCAGGATGGCGGGGATCGACTGGTTGGAGAGGATCGAGGAGATGTTGTCCTGGGTGGGAAAGGTGTTCGGCAGGGTGAGGGAGAAGACCAGGAAGAGCAGGGCGGCGAGCGCCAGGAGGCCGTAGGTGCCGAGAAGGTGCCCGTGAAGACGATCCAGCAGGGATCGGAGCGAGGGAGGGATGGTCATCGGCTCGTCGCAGCTCCGGTGATGGGGGGCATGGCCGAGGCGGTTCGGGTGAGTTCGGTGACCGTGAGGGCTGCGCCGGTCAGCTCGGCGCGCACGGTCCCGCGGACGAACACCAGAGCGCGGTGGCACACGGTGGCGACCTCTTCGAAGTCGGTGGAGATGAGCAGTACCGCCAGGCCGGAGGCGAGCGCGTCGTCGAGCAGCCGGTAGATCGTGGCCTTGGCTCCCACGTCCACGCTGGCGGTCGGCTCTTCGAGGATGAGCAGGCGCAGGCTCCCCCGGAGCCACCGGCCGACCATGACCTTCTGCTGGTTGCCGCCGGACAGGGTGGCGATCGGCACCTCGCTGTCGCGGGGATGCACCGAGAAGCGGTCGATCAGGGCGGTGGCCTCGGCGCGTTCCCGCCGGGGGCTGATCCAGTGCAACGCCGGCACACCGGCTGCCCGGGGGTTCGCCAGGAAGTTCTCCCGTACGGTCAGTTCGGCGGCGCAGCCTTCCTCCTGACGGTTGGCGGCCACGAAGCCGACGCCGGAGTCGAGCGCGGCGGAGACCGTACGGGGGTGGTACGGCCGGCCGTCGAGCAGCGCCCGCCCGGCGAGGATGGGCCGGGCGCCGGCGAGGGCGCGGCCCACATCCATGTGGCCGGCGCCGGTCAGGCCCACCATGCCGAGGATTTCGCCCCTCCGCAGGTCCAGGCTGACCTGGCCGGTGTCCGCGGTCCGCACACCGTCGAGGCTGAGGAGGGGCGGGCCGGCGGCGGATGTGCTGGCGGGCGCGTAGCCGGCCGCTTCGCGGCCCACGATGGCGCGCACCAGACGGGCGGGGCTGTATCCGGTGAGCGGACCCGCCTCGACCAGGTGGCCGTCACGCAGGATGGCGACCGTGTCGGCGACCTTGTACACCTCGTCGAGCCGGTGGCTGACGTAGAGGATGCCGTGTCCACGGTCGCGCAGGGTGTGCAGTACGTGGAACAGCCGGGCGCAGTCGGCGGCGGGGAGGGTGGCGGTCGGCTCGTCGAGGACGATGAGCTCGGCCCGCGTCGCCAGGGCGCGGGCGATGGCGACCAGCGAGCGCTCGGCAGGGGCGAGGTCTGCGATCCGGGCGTCGGCGTCCAGGTGCCCGGCGACGATCCGCAGGGCCTCTTCGCAGCGCTCCCGGATCTGCCGCCAGGAGATCAGCCCGTGGCGACGCGGGTAACCGGTGCCCAGGGCGATGTTCTCGGCCACCGACATCCACTCGACGAGACCGAGGTCCTGGTGGATGAAGGACATGTTCCGGGCGGCGCCGTGGGAGCGGAGCGGGTGCCCGGCCACCGTCACCTCGCCCTCGTCGGCGTGGTGGACCCCGGCGAGGACCTTGATGAGGGTGGACTTCCCGGCACCGTTGGGGCCGAGCAGGGCGAGGACGCTGCCTCTGTGGATGTCGAGGTCGACCGCGGCCAACGCGAGAGTGCCGCCGAACCGCTTTTCGAGACCGCGCATGCGGACGAGAGGTTCTCCGCCGGAGCGTGAGGGTGGGCTCATCGAGGTGTCGGGAGCGTCATGCACAGACTTCTCCGGGGGTCGGCCTCCGAGTTCTTCCCGACTGCATGAGGATTCTATGCGGACCCGGCCGGATATATCGGGCATTTACCCCGCCCGAATGCGCCGGTCGCCGGTCACCGGTCGCAGGTCACGCGGCCTCCAGGGCGCACTCGGCCCAGATGACCTTGCCGTCGGTGGTGTAGCGGGTACCCCAGGCCTGGGCGAGCTGCGCGACGAGGAACAGGCCACGGCCGCCCTCGTCGGTGATGGCCGCATGACGCATGCGGGGGGCGGTGCTGCTGGCGTCGTACACCTCGCAGATCAGGGTGCGGTCGTGGATGAGGCGTACCCGGATGGGTCCGGTGCCGTAGCGGACGGCGTTCGTGACCAGCTCGCTGAGCAGCAGTTCCGTGGCGAAGGCGGACTCGTCCAGCCCCCACCGGCTCAGCTGGCCCATGGCACCGGCGCGGACGTCGGAGACGAGGGCCGGGTCGGCGGGCAGGTCCCAGGTGGCGATCCGGTCGGGGGGCAGGGCGTTGGTACGGGCGACGAGCAGGGCGATGTCGTCGCCGGGGTGTTCGGGTGCCACGGCATCGAGGACCGCCTGGCAGGTTTCCTCGGGGGCGCGGTCCGGGTGGGCGAGCACGCGGCTCAGAGCGTCGAGGGCCACGTCGATGTCGCGATGGCGGTCTTCGATGAGTCCGTCGGTGTACAGGACCAGCTGGCTGTGCTCGGGGAGCTGGATCTCGACCGATTCGAACGGCAGACCGCCGAGGCCGAGAGGGGGCCCGGCGGGCAGGTCGAGCAGCGTCACCGTGCCGTCGGGACGGACCAGCGCGGGCGGAGGGTGGCCGGCGCGGGCCATCGTGCACAGCTGTGTGGTGGGGTCGTAGATGGCGTACAGGAAGGTGGCGCCGACGATGCCGGTGCTGCCGACGGCGGGATTGTCGCCGCCCTCCTCCCGGTCGAGGCGCACCATCAGATTGTCCAGGTGGGTGAGGAGTTCGTCGGGGGCGAGTTCCAGCTCGGCGAAGTTGCGTGCGGCGGTGCGCAGTCGGCCCATGGTGGCGGCGGCGTGCAGTCCATGGCCGACGACATCGCCCACGAGGAGGGCGACGCGGGTGCCGGAGAGCGGGATGACGTCGAACCAGTCGCCGCCGACTCCGCACTCGGCGGGCAGATAGCGGTGGGCGACCTCGACGGCGCCCTGCTCGGGAAGGCCGCGCGGGAGCAGGCTGCGTTGCAGGGCCAGGGCCAGGGTGTGTTCGCGGGTGTAGCGGCGTGCGTTGTCGATGCAGAGGGCGGCGCGGGCGGCGAGTTCCTGGGCCAGCGAGCGGTCGTCGTCCCCATAGGGGGCAGGGTCCTGCGAACGGTAGAAGCTGGCGATGCCCAGGAGGACGCCGCGGGCGAGGAGGGGGACGGTGATCAGGGAGTGGACGTTGTGGCTGAGGAGCAACTCGGCGTGCTCGGGGTCTTGCGCGATCCAGCCGAAGGCGGCCTTCAGGTCGGGTTCCAGCACCGGCTGCCCCGTGGCCAGGCAGCGCATGTGGGGCGTGGTCGGGCGAAGGGTGATGTGGCTTCCCACCGGGTAGAAGGGGCAGTCCTCGCGGATGCCGTGGACCACCGTGCGGTGCATTTCGGTGGTGGGGTTGGGGGCCTCCTCCCCGCGTAGTACGGCCTCGGGCAGGTCGATGGTGACGAAGTCGGCCAGGCGCGGCACCGCTGTCTCGGCGAGCTCCCGGGCGGTGCGGCTCACGTCCAGGGTGGTGCCGATGCGGTTGCTGGCCTCGGCCAGCAACTCCAGGCGCCGTCGTGCCGCGACGGCGTACTTCCCCACCTCCGGCTCGCCCACGAGCACCAGCCCTCTGACCATGCCGCTGGCGGATTCGTCGGAGCCAGGTGCGTCGGTTGCGCCGGTTGCGCCGGGTGTACGGACCGTCGTCGTTGTCGGACCGGGTGTGACGCGGGGGTGGAGCCCGGACGGCGGTACGGCGGGGGTGTGGGTCGGGGTGGGGGCGGGGGCATGCCGTTCCGAGTCCTCGGGGAGGAGCGCCTCGATGACGACGCCCTCCACCCCGGAGAGGCTCGTCACGGGACGGCTCACGAGGGTGACCTGCCGGTCGTGGGACAGGGACACCTCGGCGGCCGCCCGCTGGGCAGAGGACATCAGCTCCGTGGCCTTCTGCTTGAGGAGCATCTGATCGCTCTGGTCCAGGTCGCTCTGGAACAGCTCTTCCATCCCGACGGGGTACCCGTTCCGTGCGCCCTCGCTGGTCCGGGCACGGCTCCCGGCGTCGAGGTACGCCTGCAGCAGGCCGCGCTCCCGCGCCGAACTCTGGTCCATCAGCCGTCGTTCGATGGCTTCGGCTGCCCTGCGTACCAGGGGGATCAGTGCCGGGTCCGCATCGGTGTAGGGATAGCCGAGGCACAGGACGCCCTCGATGTGCCCGCTGAGCTGGTCGCGAACGGGGATCGCGGTACAGGCACTTGACTGGGACCGCTCGGCGAAGTGCTCGGCACCGTAGACCTGGCAGAGCCGCCTCTCCGCGAGCGTGAGACCGATGCCGTTCGTCCCCGCGACCTGCTCGGCGAATACGAAACCGGGGACGCTCTGGATCGCGGCGAGACGGCTGACCATGGACTTCTCTCCGAAACGGCGTTCCAGCACCGTGCCGCGACCATCGGCGAGACAGATGTTCATCTGGCTGCCCGCGAAAATGGACTGCAGCCGGTCGAGCACGGGCCCGGCGGCGCGGACGAGTGGACCCTCCGGGTCGAAGTCCTGCGTGAAGGGAAGCTCGGACTGGTCCGGTGACAGCCCCAGAAGCCTGCTGCGCTCCCACGAGCTCAGGATCGGACTTCTCACGCTCCCCTCGACCGATTCGACCGACTCGCCGTGCAGAAATCGGTCACGGGAACGCACGGGGCCTATGCGGTCTCCCACGACCCCCATCTGCACCACTTCCCTCACCGGAACGGTACCGATCGCCAGATTTGAGTATATTCCTCGCATTTTCCGGACGAGTATGGCAGCGGGTGATCGGCGGGGCCGGCGTCAGAGGATCGCGACCGGATTGACGGGCGAGCCCGTCCCACCAGGGACGTTCAGCGGCGTCACGACGAGCATGAACTCGTAGCGGCCCGCCTCCGCGCAGGCGGCGGAGAGCGCTTCGAGGTCGAGGTTGTCCAGCAGCGGTACCCCCATCGCGGTGACGGCGAGCGCGTGGACGGGGGAGTGCAGGCCCTCGACCGGCGACGGGCGTACGTCGCTGTCCCCGTCGCCGCCGAGCAGGGCGATGGCGCGCTCGGCCAGCAGCGGCATGGCGTCGACGTGCCAGCCCGCGCTGGCCGCGTCAGGGTCCCACGGGCCGGTTTCCCGGCGGCGGCGGAAGTGACCGGAGCGCAGCAGCACCGCGTCGCCCTCGCCGATCGTCACACCGAGGGCCTCCTCCGCGGCGAGGATGTCCCGCGCGTGCACCGCATGCCCGGGTTCCAGCCATGCGACTCCGAGGACGGCGGGCAGGTCGAGGAGTACGCCCTTGGTGGCCAGCGGGCCGAGCGCCGACACGGCGCCGAAGCGGGCACCCCCGGCATCGATCACCTCGCGTGCCACGCGGCCGTCGTAGAGTTGCCCTCGGTAGGCGATGTGTGACAGCGCGTCGAGATGGCTCACGCCCTTGCCGTGGTAGTCCACGGCAAGGAAGTCCTTGTAGGTGGACGGTTCCGGGGCCTCCACGTCGCCGAGGTCGGACATGAAGTGCAACGCGGGCTTCGCGTTGTCCGGTCCGGGCCGGGTGTCCCAGGGCCGCCCCATCGGGACGACCGTGCCGGACCGGACCAGGGCGGCGGCCCTCTGTACGTGGTCCGCCGTCACCGTGTTCCAGGCGCCCCGATCGGCTTCGGCCCACCGGCCCCATGCGCGGACCGCCTCGAAGAGCGCGTCGAATTCCTGACGGGAGACGGCGGCCCCACGTCCGGGACCGGTCGGCGGGGGAGCGGGGGCATCGGCGGGGTTGCTGCTCATGTGTACTCAGCGCTCCAAGGTTCGTACGGCCGCTCGCCCAGGCGCCCAGGCGCCCAGGCGCCCAGGCGCGCGGGCCTCCGCCGATGTCTCCCGCTGTGGGGAACCGCGCCGTCAGCCGACCCGCAGGGCCAGCACCTGTCCCGGCCAGGCCCCGGACAGGAAACGGTCGGTGGGGGCAAATCCGTTGCGCTCGTAGAACGCCACCAGTTCGCCCCCGCCGCCCGCCCAGCAGTCGACCCGCAGCAGTTCCACTCCGGCCCGCCGGGTTTCGTCGGCGGCATGGGCCAGCAGCGCCGCCCCGATGCCCAGACCGGCGTGCCGTCGGTCGGACACCAGCAGCCGGACGTACCGCTCGGGTTCCCCGGCCGGCGCGATCGGCATCTGCGGACTGGGCCCGGAGTCCAACACCAGGGCTCCGACAGGTGTTCCGTCCAACTCCGCGATGTACGGGGCGTTCTCGGTCGTGTACCGCTCGACTCGCGCCACTCCACCGGGCTTCTGCGAATACGGTGTCGTGCCCCACTGCTCGGTGTTGCCGCGCTGGTTCATCCAGACCACCGCGGAGTCGAGCATGTCCAGAATGGCCGGTGCGTCGGCCAGGCCGCCTGGTCTGATACGTATGCCATGTGTGGTGTCGTTCACGGGGGAAGCTTAGGCCGGGCATCCCTTCTGCCTCGTCAGAGGCTGATCGGGGGTTCAAGGGTCTTGCCGTATTCGTCGTGGCGGCGCAGCCAGAACATCTCCTCGCCATCCTCCTGGCGGCCCATCGGCGTGCGGTCGAGGAGACCGTAGTAGGCCATGGCAAGCTCAAGGCCGCGCGCGGTGGTGACGTACGTCCGATAGACGGTGCCGTCCGACAGCGCGTAGGAACTCAGCCCGGGCCCCTCGGTGACGTACCCGAGCACGTCGGTGCCGGACGCCCGTGCCATCTGCCGCACGGTCGGCGGAATCTCGCCCTCGAGGAACGGCCTCAGCTCCTCCTCCGTATGCAGGAAGCCGAGGTCGCGGTGGAAGTCGCTGCCGATGGTGGAGACCCAGTCGAAGCTCCAGCCCATGCGCTCCCTGTAGGCGAGGAGCTTGTCGAGCGGTGCCCGCGAGGAGCAGATCAGCGTCACGTCACGGGCCTTGAGGTGGACCACGTTGGGGGCGAGGGTGTCCGCGATCGAGGAGCAGACCGTGCATCCGGCCTCGTACGGCGGGCCGAACATGAAGTGGTAGACGAGCAACTGCGAGCGCCCGTCGAAGAGGTCCGCGAGCGACTTGGTCCCGTTCTCGGTCTCGAAGCGGTAGTCCTTCTCGACCGGCACCCAGGGAAGCTCCCGCCGCCTGCGCGCGAGCTCGTCGCTGCGTCGGGTGAGTTTCTTCTCCTCCGCGAGCAGGTCCTCTCGGGCCGCCTCGAATTCCTCCTGTGTGCCGACCCTGTGCTCGGGCATTGCCTTCCCTCCTCTGTGGGAGCAGGACACCGCGTCACGGCGGGCGGTCGCCCGCAGCGGCTGTCAGCAGTGCCTGCACAGGCGTACCCGTCCGGCCATACGTCCACCGTACGCGCGCGGCGGCGGTCCTTCGACGGCACGAGCGCGAAGCGCGGTGACAGGGCCATGAAGCGCTTGGCGAGCAACCGAGGTCTGACGTCGCGAAAGTGGTCGAGGACGTACCGTCCGTCACAGGTTCGGATCGCCTTGTCAGACGTGGTCCGTAGGGTTCACCGCGTGAGTGACATCCATGAGCTGATGATTGCCGTCGACCTGCGGGACGAGCTCTCCGACCAGGAGCTCGCCGAGCTGAGCTGGCATCTGGGGATCGGGCCGCAACCGGAGCGCCTGTCCATCGTGACCGCGTTCCCGTTCGTGGTGGTGGACGACTCGGGGAACCCGGTGATCGAGGACGAGCCCTATCCCCTGCTGGCCGGGAGCGGCACGGCATCGCGGGTGGGCGGTGCGCTCTGCTCGGCGCTGGCCAGCCGCGCGGACCTGCCCCGGAAGGGCTGGTCGCTGACGTCCCGGCAGGAGATCCACCCGGACGAGTTCGAGCAGGTCGGCGAGCTGCTCCGCTGGCTGGCCACACGGGCTCACGAAACCCACCTGCTCGGGGACGACGTGGTCGGGATCGGATACCTCAGGTTCCACGAAGCCCGGATTCCGGATCCACTGCGGGTCGACAACGGGCAGGTCAGCTGGCCGGCCTAGGGTCGCGGTGGAAGGTCGGCGACGCCTCGTCTCATGACGGCCGCCCGCCGAACTGCCAGCGGTGAACCTCGATGTCGGCGTACCGGGCCGGGTTCAGGACGGCGCGTGCGGTGGCCGGGTCGGGCGCCCGTATCAGCACCGCCGTACCCAGCCAGGTGGCCCCGTCGTCGGACAGCAGCGGGCCGTACGCGATCAACTCGTCCTGGTCGGGCGGCACGTCGAGGTCGGCGGCCTGCCCCGTGCCGAGGCCGAGCACCAGGTACCGGTTGCCATCGGTCCGGCCACCGGGGAAGTCCCACATGGTGCGCCCCAGCATGTTGCGCCACCGGCGCAGCATCACGTCGCGGTACACGCCTGCCTGGTAGCCGGGCTCGCCGCAGGCGAACGCGCGGGCGGCGGCGGGATCCGGCAGGTCGACGATGTGCACGCTGCCGGTGGGCGCGTCGCCGTCATCGGTGAGGGTCGGGCCGCGGGCGATCATCTCCGCCGCGTACCGGTCCATGTAGGACCAGTGTGCTTCCAGCAGCTCTTCACGCAGCGCCAGGGAGCCGGGACGGTCGCGGTGGTAGCAGAAGAATTCCATGCCCACAGTCTTCAGCACCATGCGCGAACCTCTTCCCCCGGGGCCAGGACCTCGGAGCAAGCGGCCAACCTCGGGGGCATTGCCCGGTGAGGCGTTCGAGCCCTGTCCGGATGTCCGGACCGGGCTGCGCGGCGGGACGGGTGAGGGCTGCGGAATCAGCGAATCCGGGGCGGTGGCATGCCGTGGTCGGCAGGATGGGGGAATGGACCGTGGGGATGTGGGGCCGGCCGGGTCGCGGCCGATGGTGGTGCGGGTGCCGGTGGAGCCGGTGGAAGCCGCAATGGAAGCCGACGCGGTCGACGCCGTGACGCGCGCGGGCGATGTGGTGGTGCGCGGCCCGTTGTTCGGGGTGGCGGCGCAGTGCGCCGGGGACGGGCCGCGGTGGCGGGTGGTGCTCGCGGTGACGGACGGCTGCCCGCAGCAGGCGCGCGACGGGCTGAACTCGCGGTTGTGGTTCCGCGCGAAGGACGAGGCGCACGACCGGGCGGAGCGCCGCGCACTGCTGGCGGCGGTCGCCCGGCTGGAGAGCGAGCGGGTCGACGAACTCGCCGTGGCCGGAACCCGGTACCGGGTCGTGCGCGCAGAGGAGTACGCGGGCGCCGGCCCGGGCGGCATGGAACAGCCGCGCCCGACCGATCCGGAGCCCCTCGTCCCCGACTGGGACCGTGCCGCCAAGGGACCGGGCATCGACGACGGGCTGGTCCTGGACCCGGACGCGCCGGTCACCCCCTCCCAGGCCGTTGAGCAACTGGCGCTGCGCGGCCTGTGCTACACCGGTGAAAGGTTTCCCGAAGACGTGCGCGCCGACGCGCGGCGGGCACTGGAGACCCACCCGGACGTCCTGCTGCTGCCCCCGACGTTCACGGTGGTGGAGCAGACCGCGAGCAGCTGGAAGCCGGTCAGCGGCCCGCATGCGACCGCCCACGACGCCCGCAAGTCGCTGGACTTCGCCCTGACCTGGATGTGGCCGCGCATGCGTGGCCACATCCCCGACGACGCCGACCCGCACACCGACGCCCGCACCCGGGCGGCGGGCGGCGGTGCGAGCGGGGCAACGGGCGGCGGGGCAAAGGGCGGCGCGGCGGCGGCCGACCTGCGGGCCGCGGAGCTCGCCGCGTACGCCGAAGCCGCCGACACGCTCCGGGCCGGGCGCGTCAACCGGCTGGAATTCCGAGGCACCGTATACCAGATCGTCCGCACCCGCCGCCTGCTGCGCTGGGGCCCCGACGGGCCCGAGGGCCCGCGCCCGTCCGACATCAACAGCCAGGACCCCGCACGAATCCACCCCGCGCTCGACGAGAACGGCCGCGTCCTCCCCGAAAACTGACCCGGAACAAGGCGACGCCCGTCGTCGAACGCGATCGGCCGGGCCGGTCAGGGCGACTCCTGGAGGTAAGCGGCGATCAGGGCGAGGTCGTTGGCGATGGCCAGGACACCGGCCGTGTCGGCGGTCGGCGTGGACGCGCCGTTGACGCCCGCGTAGAAGATGTCGAAGCTGCCGCCGCCCTTGTCGAGGTACCCGGCGATGGTGATGGCGCCGACGGCGAGCCGGTCGTTGAGGGAGTCCCCTCCGACGGCCGCGCCCGTCTTCGCGAATACCTTCCCGCGCGCCGGGCAGCTCCGGCAGTTCTCGGCCAGCAGTCCGTCGACGCCGAGGATGGGCAGGGCCTCCCGGAAGCGCCGTGCGTCCGGAGTGCGCTGCCAGTACGCCAGCATCTGCACCAGAGCCCGGGGCGTGGCCCGGTCGGCGGGGTTGCCGCCCCGGCCGTCCATGAGTTCCACCTGTTCGCGGTCGACGCCCGCCCGGTCCAGGAAGCCGGCGAGCACCGGGAAGCCGTCGGCGCACTGGTGGCTGCCGGTCGTGACGGCCATCAGGCAGACGCTCAGGTTGGCGCCCAGGTTGTGGCTGACCTTGAGGATCAGCTTGGCGTACTGGTCGTACGGCGGTGAGGTGTACGCGGCCACCCGCGGACGGCCGTCGTAGTCGCGCGGCAGCCGGGCGACCCGGTTGGGACCCGTCGCGGCGGCGGTGACCTCCACCCCGGCCCGGGCGAGCGCCTCGATCAGCGCGGTCCGGCCGAACGCGGCCGGGTCCGTGACGGGAGAGGTGCGCAGCAGCGGCTCGGCGTCCGCAGCGATCGTGCCGGACAGCCGGATCCTGGTGCCGCCGTCGGTGGCCGTCACCGTGACGGCCGTCGGCTTCCCGGCCGCGACGGTCTTCACCGTGGACGTGACCTCGTACGGCGCGACCTTCGGTCGCCAGGCCAGCCGCGCGTCCGCGCCCGGCCGGTCCCCGGGTGTGGTCAGCAGGTCGATGAGGTTGTCGTTGATGATCAGGGGTGTCGGGGTGGGGTCGAGGACCGGGTCGGGGGCGAAGAGCCGGCTGTCGACGATCACGTCGCCGTCGACGCGGGTGATGCCGGAACCGCGGACCTGCCGGGCGAGCTGGTCGATCCCGGCGAGCGGGTTCTCCGGGGTGAGGGTCGCCCCGGGGAAGTCGTTGGCGTAGGTGTGGTCGAGGTCGGTGTACGCGACCGTGCCGTCGGGGCGCGTCCGGCCGCCGAGGGTGAGGTCACCCTGGGCGACGAGATCGAGGTCGCCGACCAGCGTGGCCCCGTTCCGCTCGCCGACCGCGTAGACGGGAGTCACGAAACGGTGGTCCGCGCCGAGGGTCTGCCACGTGCCGGAGACGGGGAACAGTTTCGCGGTGGAACCGGGGATGAAGAACTGCCCGGGGAACTGGCTGTGCAGCACCCGCTTGCCGTCCGGTCCGGTCTGCAGCAGCCCCCACTGGGCATTGCGGTACTCCGGCTTCCGCATGATCTCCGTGATGCGCGGATCGAGCCGGCCCGGATCTCCGGCGCCGGACGGCAACGGCGACGGGGAGGGCGAGGGCGACGGGGCCGCTCGGGCGCCCGTACCCGACGCGAGCGCCACCAACAGCAGGGCGGCGCAGCCGGCGGCCACTCGGCGCCGCATCGTCGCGAAGCGGGTCGGATCTTCCACAGCGCGCTCCGTTCGTCGCGGCTGCCTTCTCCCGAGGCCTCGATCCATGCCTGTGAACAGGGTGGCACGGCACGATACGGCCCGCACGTCGCCCGGGGCGGCGGACAGAGCCGCCCGTCACCGACCGGGGAAACGTCACCTACGCACGGAGACTCGTCCCGTCACCGCGTCCATTCGGGCGAATGGTGGGGTGTGCAACTTATTCGAGGACGGACGCGGCCCGATAACTCAGGCCGAGAGGCTCCAACTCGTCCCCTCCTCGGGAGGCACCATGGCCCACCCAGCCGACAGCCCCACCGCAGATTTCGTCCTCCAGGCCGCCGAACCGGTCCGGGACCACCTGGCCGGCGCCTCCGCACTGGCCGACTTCCTCGTCGGTGCGGGCACCCTGACACTCGACGACCGCCGAGTCATCGTCGAGCAGGCGCAGATCCTGCTGGAGCAGAACTACGTCCACCTGCCCCTCAAGATGGCGATGCACGCCGTGAACCCGGGGCAGCGCCTGCGGGTCCTGCGCCGCCGACTGGACCGGCAGACGGAGGCGACCATGCCCCCGGAGTGGACGTTCCACGCCGAGATGTCGGAGATCTTCCACTCGGTCAGGGACCTCCACACCAACTACCTGCTCCCCGATCCCTTCGCCCGCAGGGTCGCCTTCCTGCCCTTCCTCGTCGAGCGGTACACCGATCAGCGGGGCGAGCACTTCATGGTCACCCACGTGGCCGAGGGCTTCTCCGCCCCGGGCTTCAAGCCCGGCGTCGAGATCACGCACTGGAGCGGCATCCCCATCGCCGTGGCCGTCGACCTCAACGCCGCCCGCTTCGCCGGAAGCAACAACGCGGCGCGTCGCAGCCGAGGCGTGCAGTCGCTGACCGTTCGGCCGCTGGTCATGCACCTGCCTCCGTTCGAGGAGTGGGTGACCGTCAGCTACCTCGACGACGGTGGCACCCAGCGCGAGCTGCGGGAGAGCTGGCGGGTCGTGGAGAACCTTCCCGTCTTCGTCACGGCCGAGGCACCCAGGGGCATGGGCACGGCTCTGGAGGCACCCAGCGGCATCGCTCTGGCCCAGGGCCTGGATCTCGACGTGGACGAGGCCAACCGCGCCAGGTCCCTGCTGTTCGCACCGCGCGTCGTCGCCCAGGAGAAGGCTCTCCGAGCCGGCCGGCCCGGGCCGGAACCACTGGCGGGCGAGATCGCCACCAGGATGCCGTCGGTCTTCCGGGCGCAGGAGGTGCGTACGGCCTCCGGCACCTTCGGCCACCTGCGGATCTTCACCTTCATGGTTCGCGATGTGCCGGGATTCATCGAGGAGTTCGTCCGCCTGATCGGCCTGCTGCCGGACAGCGGTCTCATCCTGGACGTGCGGGGCAACGGCGGCGGCGTCATCTACAACGCCGAGTTCGCCCTGTAGGCCCTCACGCCCCGCCGGATCACCCCCGAACCGGCGCAGTTCATCAACACCCCGCTCAACCTGCGGATCTGTCGTGCGGAGCAGGACAGCCTGGGGGCCTGGGTGCCGTCCCTGGACCAAGCCGTCGAGATCGGCTCCGCCTTCTCCGGGGCGTTCCCGTTGACCCCCGAGAAGGGCGCCAACGCGATCGGCCAGCGGTACTTCGGCCCGGTCGTCCTCATCACCAACGCCCGCTGCTACTCGGCGACCGACATCTTCGCCGCCGGCTTCCAGGACCACCGGATCGGCCCGGTCCTCGGCACCGACGAGAACACCGGTGCCGGCGGCGCGAACGTCTGGACGCACGAGGACCTGGTCGGACTCCTCGAGGGTGATCCGCACTCGCCGTACGTGCCCCTCCCCAAGGGGGCCGGTATGCGGGTGTCGATCCGCCGCACCCTGCGGGTCGGAGCCAACTCCGGCACACCCGTGGAGGATCTCGGGATCACGCCCGACGAGCTCCACCGGATGACCCGCCGAGACCTGCTGGAGGGCAACGCCGACCTCCTCGAGCGAGCGGGCGAGATCCTCAAGGGCCTGACCCCGCACGCCGTCTCCATCACCGACGCCACTCCCGCCGGAGGCGCCCTGCGGCTCAAGGTCAAGGCCGTCAACATCGACCGTCTGGACGTGTACCTCGATCAGCGTCCCCGCGCGTCTGTCGACCTCTCAGACGGCCAGGCCGATGTGACCGTCCAGGACGCCGCCACCGCGCAGTCGGCCCGCGTGGAGGGATTCGCCGAGGGCCAGCTCGTCGCCAGCAGGACCGAGCAACTCCAGTAGTCGCCCCGTACCCGCGCTCGGCGAGAACGGCCGAGCGCGGGTACCGGTGGTGTTCACGGCCGTCCGGCGAACGCCGTTCCGGGCCCGGTGAACGTGTCGAAGGGGTCGTGATGGATGTGCTCGGGCAAGGTGCCGTTGAGCGTGAGCGTCTCGCTGGCGGAGACGACCATCGGGACCGGGCCGCTGAGATAGACGTCGTGCTGGTACCACGGTCCGTACTCCGTCAGGACCTCCGGCAGGGACCCCCGGATCCCGGGGACGTACTCATGGGAGACCGCGCCCCTGATGGCCAGCCAGTGGTGCCGCTGGGCCATCCGGAGCATGTCGTCGACCCCGTACAGCTCGGCACCCGTACGGGCGCCGAGGAACAGGTCCACCTGGTGGCGCCCGCCGCGACGGGCTATCTCCTCGACGAGCGCGCGGATCGGGGCGAGGCCGGTGCCGCCGGCCACGAAGAGCAGGTCGCTGTGGACGGCGGCGTCCAGCACCATGTCACCCATCGGGGCGCCCAGGTGGACCACGTCGCCCACCGCCGCTCGGTGCACCAGCGCGTTGCTGACCGCGCCACCGGCCACTGCGCGCACGTGGAAGGTGAGGGTGCCGTCCTCACGTGGTGCGTTGGCGGGGGAGTAGTAGCGCCATTGCTTCGGCCACCAGGGGGTCTCGACGCTCACGTACTGTCCGGCGGCGTACGGGTAGGGCAAGTGGGGCCGCACGGTGATCTCGGCGATGCCGTGTCCGCGGGGGACGCGGTGCACCACCGTGGCGGGCCACACGGCGGGCCGTACCGCCTCGTCCTGCTCGGCCGCGCTGATCATGACATCGGCGACCGCGCCGTAGGCCTTGGTCCAGGCGGCTGCGATGTCCGGGGTCCACGCGGGACCGGCGTAGCGGGCGAGGGAGTCGAGGAGGCACTCGCCCACGGCCGGGAAGTGCGCGGCGAGAGTGCCGAACTTGCGGTGATCGCGCCCGAGGTGTCCGCAGAAGCGCACCAGGTTCTCCGGGTCGTCGACCAGGTCCACGATGCGCAGCAGCGCGCGCAGCAGGCGGCCGCGCTGGGCGTCCATCCCGGGCGGGAACATCGGACGGACCTCGGGGTAGCGGGCGAAGAGGATCGCGTAGAAGTAGACCGTGATGTCCGCGGCAAGTGGCTCGACCACGGCGACGGAGGCGCGTACGAGGGCCGTCTCGTGGGCCGACAGAGGTGCCTCTACGACCCCTGGCTCGACGACCTCCGGCTCGACGGTGTGTACGGCCGGGGCGGGTGCCGGGTCCTCCGGGGACGGGTGCGCGGGCGTGTTGCTCGAACGATTGATCCGGAATCTCAAGAGGCCGGCGCTCCTCCATCCGGTATGCGAGATGGCTTCCCTCCGGCGGAGCGCGGGGTGGCATCGCCCGTGGGGCCATGCCCCAGGAGAGCGGTGATCGGGGCGTCGAAGGTGGCGGGCATGAGTCCTCATCGGGGGGCGGGAACGCTGAAGCGGATCAAGCGGTTCCGGACGCTACCTGACCGTGGAGGTGACTCAGAAGTAGCTAAAGGGTGAGACCTGCATGTATCCGTTCGGATCAGGTCGGTATTTCCGTTAAGCGGTGCTTCGTGGGCCGAAAGCAGCGCCGGACGAGCCGTTCCCGGCGGTGGGTCGCGGGCCCGTCTCAGGGCGCCAGGAACGCGGTGAGCGCTGCCGCGACGGCTGCGGGATCCTCCAGCTGCGGGTAGTGCCCGACCGCCTGCGGCCCGGTGAGCTCCACGACCTGGGCCCGCGGCATGCGGGCCCGGATCCGACGGAGTACGTGGGCCCCGCTGATCGGGTCGGCAGGTCCCCACACGAACAGCGCGGGCCCGGGGAAGCCCTCCAGGGCCGAGGTCCAGCGCGCGGCGTGACGGCGGCGCTCGTCGATGTAGCGCAGCAGTCGCGGGGCGAGACGGTGCCCGTCGGCGCGGGACGCGGCCGCCCACAGGTCGCGTACGTCCTCGTCGTGGACCGGCCGTCCCAGCACGGCGCGCAGGGTCGTGGCGAACCGCCGCTCCGTGGTGAGGGGAGCCAGCAGCGGGCCCAGCGGGCCGTGCAGCAGCCGCTGGATCGGTACGGGGCGGTGCAGATCGGGGTAGAGGCCGCCGTTGAGCCAGGCCGTGCGCGTGATCCGGGCCGGGTCGCGGGCCAGCAGCTCCTGGCCGACGCTCACCCCGTAGTCGTGCGCGACCAGGGCGGTGCCGTCGATCCCGCACCGGCGCCAGACCTCCTCGACCAGCGAGGCCTGGTCGAGGACCGAGTAGCGGTGGCGCCGGGGTTTGTCGCTCTCCCCGAAGCCGAGCAGGTCCAGCGTGGTGACCCGGAGTCCGGCCGCGACGAGCGCCGGGACGACGGCGGCCCAGTCGTGGGAGGAGGTCGGGAAGCCGTGGACGAGGGTGACGGGCGCGCCGTGCGCGGGCCCGTCCTGGCGTACGAAGACCGAGTGACCGCCGATCCGCAGGGTGCTGCCGCCCTCGGTCCAGCGGCGCAGCGGCGGCAGGACGCGGGCGCCGGTCATGCCGTGTCCCCCTCGGCGTGCAGGTGGCCCAGCCCGTGCAGCAGGGCCCGCAGGCCGAACTCGAATTCGGTATCGGAGTCGAGCGAGTTGAGCAGTTCGGCGTGGCGGTGCACCACCGGGTGGGTACGGGGGGAGAGGGCGGCGAACAGTTCGGCCATCGCGGCACGCTGCCCCGCGGTGCGGGCCGCGCCGCCGGAGTCGAGGACGACGGCACCGATCACGAAGTGGGTGACCGTGAGGTAGACGTGGACGGCGGACCGCGGGGCCCACCCGTGGGCGAGGAGCTGTCCGAGGGCGTGATCGCGGGCCCGCAGGGCGTTGGGACCCAGCAGCTGACCGGTGGTCAGCAGGGGGACGACCGCCGGGTGCGCCGCGAGGACCCGGCGGAACTCCCGGGCCCCGCGCTCCAGAGCGGCCCGCCAGTCCCCGTCGAGCGAGGGCAGCCGGATCTCGCCCAGCATGTGGTCGACGGTCTCGATCAGCAGCTCCTCCCGGCTCGCCACGTGCCGGTAGAGGGAGGTGTGGCGGACCTGGAGGTGGTCGCCGAGCCGGCGCATCGTGAGCGCCTCCAGGCCCTCGCGGTCGGTCAGTTCGAGCGCGCCCGCGGTGATCCGATCGAGCGTCAGCCCGCCCTGGCGGGGCCTGCGGCGGTCGCGTTCGGCGTACCGGGCCCGCCACCAGGCGGGGGATCCGGGCTCCGTCGCCGGGCCCGTCCCCGTGTCCGTCCCGTGCTGCCCTTGAGCGCTCGTCGCCTGGTGCACGCCCCGCCGCCTCCCCTGTGCGTCCGTTGGACGCACATAATGAGTCCGTCGGACGTCTGAAGCAAGACCCCCGGCCGGAGCTCATCTGTGCCGGTCACCCCGCCGGGCACACCGGGTCGGCCGACCGGCCCCGCAGATACGTCGATACCGTTCCTCCGGGGTGAGATCACGGTCGGCGGCGCGGCAGATCCTCTTGACCGCCTCGGCGGGTCGGGGGAGGACGGCGTTCCACAGCCGCGCGCTCTTGTCGAGGCCGGCGGTGGCGACGGTGTGTGCACCGGGAGGGCCGCGGCGGTCTCCAGGCTTTCGACCGAGTCGCGAGTGGCGCTGGTGCGATATGCCTGGACGGCGAGCAGTGAGGCGAGTTCGGTGGTTCGAGGGCCGCCAGGACGCGGTGCGCCAGTGGCGGCAGCCCTGGTGTACGGTCGCCGCCCGGTCCCTGGAGCGGGGTGTCGGCGCCGTTCACGCGGTCACTCCAGCCGCTCGGAGGCGGTGCGAGGATGGCCGGGATCACTTCGCTTCCACGCCATGGTCACCGTGAAATGGCAGCCCGCGCCGGTCTTGGTGATCACGGCCCCGGCGGCGATCGAGAGGTCGATGCCGAACTGGACCGTGATGTCGTCGGGGCTGGCTTTGCGTAGTTGGTCGAGGGTCACGCGCGCCGCCTCCGTGACCGGACCGAGCGCCTCTTGCAGGGTTTCCGGCAGGCCATGGATGGCATCGCCGATGCGGCCGGCCTTCACCGGCCCCTCCGTCGTGGGCTGAGCCTCGAACAGGACGTAGCCCCCGCCCTCCAACGGAATCCGAGCGACAGGTGCCACGACTCCTCCTCCGCCTGTCGTACACGGCGACGGCCGCGGACGGGCCAGCACCCGGGTCTCGGCCAGCATCACAGGATCGGGAGCCTGCCGCATGACGGAGTGGGCCGTATGCATGAGGACGCGTTCCCCGCCGGTCGGCCCGGCACAGGGAAGACGGGGGCTCGGCCGGTCGGGTTGGTCGGGGGATCGAGCCGGTACGGGGACGGCAGGGGCGGGTAGGGCCGCCGCCATGACCCGACTTCAGCTGTCCAGCTCCGCCTTCGCCGACCACGCGGAGATCCCCCGCCGGTACAGCGGCGAGGGCGAGAACATCTCGCCGCCCCTGACGTGGACGGCCGCGCCCGAGGGCACTGCGGAGCTGCTGCTCCTGTGCGAGGACCCGGACGCGCCGGGAGCCACCTTCCTGCACTGGCTGGTGACGGGCATCGATCCGTGGACCGGCGGGGTGGAGGAGGGACAGGAGCCGCACGGCGGGCGGTCCTGGCCCAACGGGTTCGGGCAGATGGGCTGGGGCGGGCCGATGCCACCGCCCGGACACGGGCCGCACCGCTACTTCTTCCGTCTGTACGCGCTGTCGCTGCCCGTCCGGCTGAGCGAGCGGCCCAGCGTGGAAGCGGTGCACAGCGCCGTGCAGGGCAGGGAACTCGCGAGCGGCACTCTGGTGGGCACCTACCAGCGGCTCTAGCAGCTGCCCGCACGGCACCGGGGGCGCCGTGCAGCGGCCACCTGTGACGCGGTGGAGCCGGGCCCAGAGCCGATCCCGGCTCCACTGGGCGAAACGCCCTGCCCCTGCCCCCGCCCCGCGGACGCGACGACTCAGGCGACGAACTCTTCGTCCCCGTAGCGGACTTGGGCGGTGTTCCAGTCGACGCCGAGGGTGGCGGTGAACTTCCGGGCCAGCGCCAGGTCGTCGAGCGGGGCGACCAGGATGAGCTGCCCGTCGAGGGCGACCGAGCCGCCACCGAGCCGGTCGCGGGCCTCGGGGTCGGCGAGCAATGCGTCGTGGAGGCGGGTCGAGCTGACGCCGTCGGCCCGGATCTCGACCGCGTCGGTGTCCGGGGCGGTGCGCGGCAGGCACCGGAAGGTGAGGACCGACTCCTGGTCGTACTGCTTGGCGATGACGCCGGCGATGTGGTGCAGGCCCTCGCGGCCGACCTTGTCGACGGCGAACTCGCGCGAGCGCTCGTACGTGGTCTGCTTCAGGTCACCGGACCAGAAGACGCCGTCGAGCAGGGTCGAGGCCCCGGGCCTCGCGCCGTTGGCGTAGATGATCGCCTGCACCTCGTGGTCGAAGCGCGTCAGGCGGGTCTTGAGCCGGGGGTCGGCGGGATCCGTGATGATCGCCGTGTTGTCGGTGGCGAAGATCTGCGCTGTCGGGCAGCCGGGGGACGCCGGACCGGCCTGTGCGGTGCCTCCCGCACCGATCGATCCCAGCGCGAGGACTCCGACCGCGACCAGGATGCGCAGCTGCTTCATCCGTCAACTCCCTCTCCATTTGTATGGCATCGCATCGCCGCGCCGCCGATGGCCGCAGCCGGATCATCGTAGGGCGGCGGGACAGCCGGGGGCGTGCGGGAGTCACACGGATGGCGGATGGCGCGGGGTTGCGGATGTGTCGAGGCCGGTGTCGGCAAACGGCCATGTCGGCGGAATCCTGCCCCCCGGGCCCTCTCAACCGCGACCGCCTTCGGCTCCCTTCGTCGTAGCCAGGCGCCAGGGCGCGAACGCGCTGGCCGTGCGGGGCAGGAGGCTCGCCAACTCCGGGCAGTGCCGCACCACGACACTGGTCATGCCATTGCGTTCGATCCAGTCGATGCCCAGCGGGGTGTACACCTCGGGCCTGAAGTCGACCGTGAGGAAGCGATCGCTCTGCAGGCGGCGGGTCGCCATCAGGATGAAGATGCGGAAGGCGGTGTCGCTGAACCCGAAGCCCTGGGGCGGGTTCTCGGCGAAGAGACCGACCATGGTGTCGATCTGATCGACATCGCGGTAGACCTCCTTCAGGCGCGCGACCGTCTCCGCATCGGAAGACACGTCCTCGAACCGCCGCACGCGCGGCTTGTGCAGACCGGCCCGGAAGTCGTTGTAGCGCGGTACGCCGCGGCGCCGGGTGCGCACCAGGTCGACCACGGACAGGTCGATGATCTCGCCGTCCCGCTCGAACGCCTGCAGGGTGCGTGGGTAGTTGTGCAGGGTGATCGCGCCGGGATGAGCGGTGCCGAGTGAGTACAGCGAATTGGCCAGACCGACCGTGCGCATGAGCGGTTCCGCCGCGGCGCCCTGGACGTCGTTGAAGCCGAGGGTGTCCAGACGCCGGCCGAGCCGGTGGTCCACGATCTCGAAGTCGTCGGGGAGCAGCGGGTGCATGCGGTAGACGGTGACGAAGTCCTCGGTGAGCGAGTACGGAGCGGCATGGTGATCCGGCAGGGTCTTGGGGATGCCGGTCAGCGAATGCGCCTCGAAGAGCCACAGTCCCAGTTGTTCGAGCCACTTCTTCGGCGGCCCCTGCCAGTTGGTCTTCAGCCCGATGTCGATCGCTTCGGTGGCGAGGATCGCGGGAGTCCACTCCACGGTGTGGATCTTCGCGATGAGAGCCGAGACGACCAGTCGCGCCGTGTGGTAGACACGGTCCTCGCCCAGTCTCGGGTACTCCTGCCGCAGCGCTTCGCACACGGCGTTGTGCTCGCGGGCAAAGAGGGTCTGCATGGCGCTCAGGCCGTACCACCAGCTCTCCGCGAAGCCCGTGAGCGGCAGGCCGTCCGGCCCGATCGGCAGGTGGCCGTCCTCCAGGCGCAGGGCGGCACCGCCGTCCGGCTCGCGCAGCGAGATGCCGGTGTCCTTGTCGCCGCCGTAGACTTCCGAGCCGTCCCACCAGTGGGACGCGGCGTTGGCGAAGAGCGTCGGCGGGCCCTTGCCGTCAGCCGGCTGCAGCCCCTCGTTCTCGGCGAAGCGCATGACCTTTTCGGGGCGTCCGCCCGGCGTGTTCGTCCACGTGACACCGGGAGGGAGCGGTACCTCGACGGACTTCGTACCGGTGGGGAAGCGCTTGTGGTTGACCCAGTCGTGCACCTGGAACTGGATCCAGGCGGCGGCCAGGATGTTGAGGGAGCGTGCCGGGAGGAAGACGTCGCGGTGCAGCAGCTCCCTGCTGACGGTGACCGGGTTGGGTACATCGAACAGATCCGGCCGGTACACGGGCGCGAGGTTGCGCCCGAAGGCGGACCCGACCGCCCCCATCCGCGGTGCGGACAGATCGTTGTAGGTGCCGTCGTAGCTTCGCGCGAGCCGCATGTCTTCGTCGACGGGCTCGGGTACGGGTTGGGCTCTGGGCGGAGCCTCGCGGACCTCGGTGTCGATCAGGTTGTTCTGCCGCAACTTCTGCCGGAAGGCCACGAGGTTCAGCAGACCGAGGCGTGTGGGCAGCCGGTGCCATGGGACGAACCGGTTGAGGCCGCGGAAGGCGGCGCGCAACGGCACGCCCAGTACGGCGTTGCGTCGGGGCTCGACGGTGGCGAACCGGTGGCCCAGGCGGTGGGCGCTGCTGGCCTCATAGGCGACCTTGCGTGCGCGGTTGAGGTTTCCGAGGGGCCGGAACTCCTCCGTCGTGTTCCACGGGTTGAAGGCGATCTGATCGACCCGTGCCGCTGCGGCGCGAGCCTCGGCGGAGGCGATGTCCTGGCGCGGGATGGTCAGCGTCGCCACCCGCACGAGAGGCGTGTCCTCCTCCTTCCACTCGGCCGCGCCGTCCTCGATGGGTGTTCGGCGGGCATCCAGGTAGCGCTGGACGTACAGGTGGAAGACGACATCGGCATCGTTCAGCCGTTGTGCGAGCTCGTGGTTCAGGTAATCGGGGTCGGTGCCGGAGGGGGCGGGGGCCGGCGCAGTGCCGTCGGCGGGGCCCAGCTGATAACGCACCGGCCCGGCGTCACCCCACAGGATGGCGCCGCGGCTCCAGTACGTCTCCAGTGCCAGGCTGCGCACCGTGCGGCTCGTCCCCGCACGCACGTTGCGCCGCATGCGCGCGGCCGTGGACCATCCGACCGCGAGGGGCAGGGTGACGAACAGTGCGAGAGCCTTCCGCGGCGTGGAGTCGGCGCCCGCCATGGCCTTCGCGAATTCGACGAACTCGCGCGCGTTGCGCGCATGCGAGACCGGATAGCTCGTCATGAGCAGGTCGTGCGCCTCGTCGGCCCCTGCCGCGATGCGCAAGGCCACTCCGCGCAGATCGGGGGAGTGGTCGGGCTGGTGGGTGCCGTTCGCGTTGGAGAGCCGCACGGTGACCGGGTACTCGGCGCCGGGTTCGGCGAAGCCGGTCCGCAGGTCGGACGGCAGGTCGTCGACGAAGGTCAGTCGCGCGTTCTCCGTGCCGAGAACAGCCTTGGCGTGGAACGTCCGCGCGATGTCGGCGGCGCCGCTGCGCTTCCTGGACTTGAGCTGGACCCGCATGAGATCGCAGGCGAGCCGCTCGAAGATGAGCCGTTCCACCTCCGGGTTGCCGCCCACGTAGTGCTCGTACTGCCTGATCTCGACCATGTGTGCCTCTTCGCCAAGGCGCACCCCGCTGTCCGGACGCGATGCTGCCGGACGACGAAGCGACGCTGTACGCCTGCCCGGGACTGAGTCCGCGGGCACCTCGGTTACACACGGCAACCCTGACTCAGTGATACGGCCGCGTCGCGCGGGACAAAGCAGACGGGTGGTATCCGGCCCCCGCCCCGGTAGGGATCCCCCGCAGGGGCTCCGCGGGCGCCGGGGCAGCGACTCCGGCCCTGCCGTTGTCCCGGGCCACCCGTACGGCCCACTTCGTGTGCGGGGGCGGGATGGGTCGAGTACTGGCAAACTGGTCTTCGGAAGACTGCACAGCAGAGCTGTCCGGCGCGTGCGAGCACTTCTTCCCGCTGACGCGGCGCAGTCACCAGGCAGGCGCCACCGCACCACAACTTCTCTCCCCGGGCGTCATTCCCCCATCTGGGGACGTTTGAGGAGACTCCGTCATGCGTGAATGCGCCGAGACGGTCTCACCGTGTGCCGCGTCGACAGCGCGATGGCCGACAACCTATGCGGGGGAGTGGACGAGGGAACGGCGATGAGGGTTTACGAAGCCATAGTCAAGGGGCTGGAAGGCATCGGAGTGCGGGCCGCGTTCGGCGGTGCCGGCGAAAACGCCGCAGGGCTGATGCTGGCGCTGAAGCATTCCCAGCAGATCCGGCCGGTCATGACGCGGCATGAGCAGGCCGCGTCCTTCATGGCTTGCGGCTATGCGATGTACACGAACCAATTGGGTTTCTGTTTCGCGACGGCAGGGCCCGGTGCGTTCAACCTCTTCTCCGGCCTGGCCGTGGCGATGTCCGACTCCTACCCCGTCCTGGCGGTTTCGGGATACGCCTCAAGGGAATGGCAGGGATGGGGTTCCCTCAACGAAACCTCGGGCTTGAACCGGACGCCCGACTCCCGGGCCATGTTCGCCGCCACGACGAAGAAGTCCTTCCTGCTCACAGACGCCGCCGACACGTGCGATGTGCTCGAGGAAGCCGTCAACATCGCCTTCGAAGGAAGGCCCGGGCCGGTGCACATCCACGTTCCCGAGGACCTCACCCACCGCGGTGTCGAGGTGACGGACTTCCGGCCCCTCCGGCTCGACGTCGTACCGGTCGTCCCGGATCCGACACGCGTGGAGGAGATCGCGTCGATGCTGGCCGACGCCCTCACACGGCGAAAGCGCGTCGTGGCGCTCGTCGGGTTCGGGGCGATCCGCAGCGGAGCGGGAGCGGAGGTCCGGCAATTCATCGAACGCTTCCAGATTCCCTTGCTGACCACGTTGGACGGCAAGGGCATCGTGTCCGAGGGTCACCCGCTCTCGGTGGGCGTCTTCGCGGACAGCGGACACTCCAGCGCGTGGAAGGCGTTCCGTGAAGCCGACGTCGTGCTGTGCATCGGCAACTCCCTGAACCAGCACGCCACGTTCAACTACCGCCAGGACCTCTTCGAGAACAAGGTGCTCGTCCATGTGAACATCTCCGAGGCCGAGTTCCACAAGGCGTACCGGCCGGACTACGCGCTGCACTCCGACGCGCGTCTGGGGGTGGCGGCTCTCCACGAGGCGCTGGACGAGAAGGTCGGCGACGTCCCGGCGGCCGACGTGGACGGCCGGGACTACGAAGCCCGTCACATCACGCACCTGACGGGGAAGATCCACCCGGGGGAGCTGGCCCAGGCGATCGGCCGGATGCTGCCCCCACAAGCGGTTCTGCTCGCCGACGCGGGAGCACACCTTGCCTGGCTCAGTTACTACGTCGAGCTGGAGGAGGGACAGAATTTCCGCAAGGCCGGTTCGTTCGGACCGATGGCCGGCCACGTCAACGGCGCCATCGGCCTGAAGGTCGCGCACCCGGAACGGACCGTCGTCGTCGGCTGCGGTGACGGGTGCTACTCGCTGTCCGGTTTCGAGCTGATGACCGCCGTCGAGAACGACATCCCCGTTGTCTGGATCATCTTCGACGACCAGGAATTCAAGTTGATCAAACTCTTCCAGCTCGTCACCTATGGCGAGACGGGGCTTGTCGAGTTCCAGAACCCCGACTTCGCCGCGTACGCGCAGGCGTGCGGCGCCGACGGCTACCGCGTCGAGACACTGGAGGAGTTCGAAAAGGCGTTCCGTGAAGCGCTCGCCTCCGGCCGGCCCTCCGTCATCGACGCCAGCATCACGCGATGGGCCGTCCCCCACTACAGCCCCTCGCCCGACGGCGTGATCGCCGGCCTCGTCGAGACCATCGAGGCACGCTTGCGCGACTGACAGCGCCGTGTCCGCCACTTTCCCGCGCGAGCCCGGTGAGCCCCGAGCCCACGGTGACCGGCATGGGTGCGGACACCGCGGCCGGGGCGGACCGGCCCGCTCGCGCCGTGAAGGGACAGCAGCATGAACGACCCGCTGAACACCCACAGCCGTGCCGGGTTCGAGGCCCTTGTGAACCGCCCGCTGCTCACGTCGATCTGGCACCGGCGCACCCACCGGGTCAGCCGCGGCAGCTCGGTCGAGGCCGGCTCCATGAGCTGGGCCTCCACGGCACCACGAGCCCCGCTGACCGAGCTCGAAGAGGCCGTCCTCATCGCCATAACGGGCTGCACCGGCCTCACCATGCCGGACCGCCCTTTCGCCGACCCGCGCGACGGCAAGCCCATCATGGCCAAACCGAACCTCAACATGGCCGGCCGGACCGCGGGCAGTCCCGACAACGCCCAGGGCACGCACTTCTTCCTGATCAACGACACCGGCACCTACTTCCTGCGCAAACTGCCCCCGCCATCCGACGGCGAGGCGACGGCGTTCGACGCGGAGACGCTCTGCTCGCGCGCCGCCGAGGCGAAGGTGCAGCTGCTCGACCACCGCATCGACGTACCGGAGGGGAAGAGGGACTTCCCCGCCTACCTCGACTCGAACCGGTTCCTGTCGAACCTCCCGGGCACCACCATCCTGTTCCCTGTGGTGGACCTGTCACGGCAGTACATCAACGGGCTGATGTACCTGCTGACTCAGCCCGAGGGGGCACGGCCGGCGATCGTCGACGACCGGAACCTCTACCGCTCGGCGGGCGTACGCACATGGGTCAAGTCAGGGTTCCTGAACAAAGACATCAAGCTGCCCCTGGGCTTCATCTGGGCCATGCGCACGCAGATCGAGGCCGACCTGCTGCTCCAGAACCTCATGCTCACCGCCGACGCCATGGGTCTCGGAGCCTGGATCCACGCCTCGATCGCCCCGTCGATCATGCTGGGCGACCCGAAGTTCCGTCCCGCCTACGGCCCCATGCTCGATTTCGACTGGACCACCCCGCGGTGGCGACCGGCGGACATGCTGCGCTGGCATGTGCCGCTCCCGCGCTACTCGACCCTGCGGGCGACCACCGTCGGCCTGCGGCACAACGGTGAACACCTCATCAAGGCGATGTGTCCGCCCAACTACGGCAGCATGGGCGAAGCGGTCGACGCCGTCGTGGCGGGCAAGTTCGGGCCGACGGGCATCTACGCCGACGAGGGGTTGTTCGCGCGGATCTACCGGGGGGACTTCGGCAGCCAGTACCTGAACCAGGCCAGCGACTACTCCGCCGACGTCATCGCGTGTACGCGGGACATCTGCACCTACATCTACGAGACGCACGGGCGGTTTCCCGCACACTGCGACACGATCCACGTACCGGGCGTGTGGCTGCAGGCCCATCACATCGAGAACGCCTACTACGAGCGGTACTTCCGCGACGGGTTGACCGAGGCCCACCGGACGCACGACCAGTACTGGCACGGGGAAGGGTGACAGCGGGCCTGCCCCGAGCGCTGTCATGGCAGACGCGGAGCGTCCGGCTCAGCCGGGCGAGCTGCCCACCGCGACGGGCGCGGCCGGTGCCGGCCACTGCCGACGGGAAGGGACCAGTGCCCGCAGGACCTGGAAGGCCCGGCGGCGCCGCCAGTCGTCCGGGGAGCGGAACTCGGCGATGAACGCGGCCGTGGACCTGCTGATGGAGCCCAACGCCTCGGCACTCGCATCGGGATCCAGGAGCCTGTCGCAGTTGAACCAGGCCAGGCCGCGAGCGACCCGGATCCCGTAGCTGGTGAAGAGTTCGTCGTCGCGGACGAACAAGCGGTCCAGTGAACGGAGCCGACGGCAGTAGCGGGTGGCGATCTCGGCCTGGACCACGTCTACGGAGGAGGCCAGCAGGCTGTTCATGCGGTGGAAGTCGGCGATGCGGTGGTGGACGTCCCCCCGCGCGGCCAGGGCCCGCAGCGCCAGCGGCAGGTCGTAGGACATGTGCGCCATCATGGAGAAGAGCACCTCCTCCAGCACGTAGGAGTGCCGCACGGTCGAGGCGGCGTAGACGTCCCGCCAGGGTTCCGGGACGGTCTCCGGTAGGTCGGCGGAGAGGACTTCGCCGCCGGGCCGGGCATCGGGGACGGGGCCCAGCCAGGTGTCGATGGCGTCCATCGCCGCGAAGTAGGCCGCCGCGAGGGAGACGGACAGGTCGGCGACCCACTCGGGCGCCCTGAACGGCGGGTTGTTCGTACGCAGGCCCGCGGCGAGGTCGGAAGTGAGCCGGAAGTAGGTGTAGGCGAACACCGCGCGGTGGTCCCGCAGGGCGTCGTACGCCGTGACGCGGGCGGCGAGCTCCCCGGCGACCCCGGCGACCCTCTCGGCGGCAACGGCAGCGGCATCCCCCGTCATGAGACCCGGCGGGCGTTCTCCGTGGCCTTCGCCCAGTCGCACACGAGCTCCCCGGCCAGGCTCTGCCGGTCGGCCCCCACCTGGTACGTCGCCTTCCACGGGCTGCCCAGCAGCGGCATGTGGTAGGTGGAGCCCATGCCGGAGGGCTGGATCTCCGCGGGGTAGGTGAACTTCCGCGACAGGATGCCCGGCACGGGGCCGAACTGCTCGTTCGCCTCCACGGTGACGCCCCTGCCGTCAGGGGCGAGCAGATAGCGCTCCTTCAACAGGTACAGGGTCACGCCGAACTTGGAGAGCCTGACCACGTTGTCGGCCACGCCGAAGGCGCCCGCGGACGGGGTGGCCACGATCGTCGACTCCAGCCGGGACGCGCCGGTCAGCCGCTGGGTGAGGGCCATCGCGACGACGAGCGCCCGGTTCCGCAGGCCGACGCCGGCGGTGTTCCGCAGGCGTCGCCACGAAGTGACCCGGAAGGTGAACTCCCCCTGCCAGTTCCCTGCCCCCACGTCGAAGTAGTAGATGTGACTGGGGGCGTCCGAGTGGGGCGGCGCACTGCCGACGTTGTTCGTCACCCTGTGTAGTCTACCGTCGGCCGTGTGTACGGAACGTAAGCCGGGGGGCGTGTCTCCCAGGGTCCGGGTCGACCACGGGAGCTAGTGCGGTGAACCTTGCCGGTCACAGCACTAGCTCCGCGGGACGTCCTTGACGAACACGATGCCGTCGCTGTCCGCCAGGTGGGCCGGGTCGAGCGGGGAATAGCCGAACCACGGGGATACACGGGGGGCGGGCCGCGTGTCGCCGAGGGCGGCGGCCAGCCGGGAGGCGTCGATGACGTAGCGGTCCTCCGGAAGCGCGTACAGGAGTCCTTCGACGGTGTCCGGCGGCGGCGTGTCCACTCCCTGGTGCCGGATCGTGCCGAGGGCCGTGGCCACGAAGGCGTACCCCTCACCGAGCCGGGCGCTCACCAGCGCACCGGCGCTCCACCACTCCAGCCGCATCCCGCCCATCCGCATCGTGCTCTTCTCCCGTTGGAGATGGGAGTTGTGAGCGTGGATCAGTGCCGGGCCCCGAGCGGCGACGGCGAGGAGGTTGTGGGCCATCATCTGGTCCCGCACGCCCACCAGCCGCGTCATGCGGGCCGGTGAGGTGTCGGCCATCCAGTAGTGGTAGCGCAGCAGGCCGGTCGCGGTGCGCCCGTACAGGCGCGCCCGGTCCCACTCGTCCCGCGAGGTGGCCGTGATCAGGTGCGGCGCGTGCTCGTCGAGCAGTGCCACCAGATCGTCGGCGAGCAGCCGCAGCTCCCGGGCCTCGGCCGACTGCCCCGTGGACCGGGACGCGTCCATCATCGCGGCGGGTTCGGTCCACGGGCCGTCGGCCCCGAGGAGGCGGTCGAGCGTGTCCGCGGTGCAGGGGAGCAGGTCCGCGTCCACCCGGGCCGCGAGGTAGTTGTGGAGTGCGGTGAGGGCCTGCCGGGGGCTCGCGGCGCCGGTGATCTCCAGTGGGCCGTCGAAGCCGGCGAAGCGGAGCCGCTCGGACGCGGGCCGGCCGTCGTTGTAGGCGCGCATCCAGCGCACGAGTTCGCGGTTGGCCGCGGAGGTGCCCCAGCCGTGGCTGAATCCGTGCTCCATGACCTCGTCGAGCGTGCCCGTACCCGAGGTGACGTATTCGTCCACGACGAGTCCCCTCAGGCAGTCACTCTCGATCGCGATCGTCCCGTAGCCCTCCTGCTCGACGAGCTGCCGGAAGAGCTCGTTGCGCAGGTCGAGCAGAGTGTCCTCGCCGTGGGTGGGCTCGCCCAGGGCGAGCAGCCGCGGCCGGGCCGGAAGCAGCTTCATGACGGCGGCGGCCTCGACGGCATGGGCGGTGTCCGTGATGTCAGTAGCCATGCCTTCAACGGTATCGTTGAACCTTCGGTTGAAACTTTCCCGCGATATCGTCAGGCCTGTGGGACGAAACCTTCAAAGGGGCGGGCAGCTCAGGCCGATCGACCTGGCGCGCGGACACGGTCTGTCCACGCAGGCCATCAGGAACTACGAGGAGGCCGGCATCCTTCCGGCCGCCGGTCGCACAGCCCACGGTTACCGCACCTATACCCTCCTGCACGCGCGGGCCCTGGGCGCCTTCCTCGCACTGGTGCCCGGCCACAGCCACCGGACGGCGACGTCGATCATGCGGGCCGTGAACCAGGACGCGGTCGATGAGGCGTTCCGCCTCATCGACGAGAGCCACGCCCAGCTGCTCGATGACCGGCGGACACTCCGGGCCGTGGAGAGCGCCCTCCGGGACCTGGAGCCCATCGGGGCGTCCGTACCCGACGCGGCGGTGTCCGGGCCCGGCGGCACGTTCATCGGGCCGCTGGCAGCGGGGCTCGGAATCCGGCCCGCGACGCTGCGCGCATGGGAGCGCGCCGGGCTGGTGCGCCCCCGCCGCGACCCGCTGACCGGGTACCGCGTCTACGGCGAGGCCGACGTACGGGACGCCCGACTGGCCCACCAGCTCAGGCGGGGCGGCTACCTGCTGGAGCAGATCGCCCCGCTGATCACCCAAGTGCGGGCGGCCGGCGGGCTGGAGCCGCTGGAGGCCGCACTGGGCGACTGGCGCGGCCGGCTGTCCGCCCGCGGGCGGGCGATGCTGACGGGGGCCGCAGAACTGGAGGCGTACCTCCGCGAGCGCGGATGAGACCTCTCCGGCTATCCGGATGCCGAATGTGTACGTGTGCGTGGGCGGGGTCGGGGCATAAGCGTTTTCGGAGGTTGATAATCATGGTTCCCCTGCTCCTCGTTCTTCTGCTGGTGCTGATTCTCTTCGGCGCGGGTTTCGCGCTGAAGATTCTGTGGTGGGTCGCAATTGCCGTACTGGTGCTGTGGTTGATCGGTTTCGTCGCCCGCCCCAAGAGCGGTAGCGGCCGCTGGTACCGCTGGTAGCGGTCGCCGGGTAACGAAATCCGCCGCGCACGGCGTACGGAAAGACGTACGGAAAAAGGACGGACGGCAGGGAATTCCTTGCCGTCCCCTGTTTACCGGAGGAGTTGTTTTCGCGTGACTGAGCATGTGTGGAGTTACAAGTCGACCTCGGGCCACCTGGCCGGTACCGATCTGACCGGCTACAAGGTCGAGGCGACCGACGGCGGCATCGGCAAGGTCGACAAGCACTCCGACGAGGTCGGTGACGCCTACCTGGTCGTGGACACCGGGGTCTGGATCTTCGGCAAGGAGGTCCTGCTGCCGGCGAGCACCGTCGTCAGCATCGACCCGGAGGAGCGGAAGGTCTACGTCGACCGCACCAGGGGCCAGATCAAGGACGCCCCCGAGTTCCACCGGGACAAGCACCTCGGTGACTCCGGGTACCGCGAGCAGCTGGGCACCTACTACGGCACCGGCGGGCCCTTCGGTACCCCCCTCGCCTGACCAGCTGGAAGCAGTGGGCCCGGACTCCTCGAGTTCGGGCCCACTGCCTTGCCCGGTGGCAACGCGCGGGAACGGACGGCCGATTGGCTGCCGGGCTTCGGGACACAAGAGCGGTGTGCTGAAACTACTTGCAGTAGCCCTCCTCGGTTCGCTGGCGCTGGGCGCCTGGGTCGCCTCCGTCGTGGTCTCGCCCTGGTGGTCGGCCGCGGCCGTCCCCCTGCTCCTGCTCGTGCTGGTGGCCGTCCACGACCTCGTGCAACGGCGGCATTCCGTGCTGCGGAACTACCCGCTGCTCGGACACCTCCGCTTCGCGCTGGAGGCGCTGCGGCCGGAGGTCCAGCAGTACTTCATCGAGCGGAACTTCGACGGCCGCCCCTTCGATCGCGACACCCGCAGCATCGTCTACGAGCGAGCCAAGGGCACCGACGCGGAGGAGCCGTTCGGCACCGAACTCGACCTCTACCGGGCCGGCAGCGAATACCTCGTCCCGTCCATGGCCCCCCGACCGGTGCGCTCCGCTCCGCCCCGGGTCCGGATCGGCGGACCCGACTGCACCCAGCCCTACGACATGGCCCTGCTCAACGTCTCGGCGATGAGCTTCGGCTCGCTGTCGGCCCGGGCCGTACTCGCCCTCAACACCGGCGCGGAGCTGGGCGGCTTCGCCCACGACACCGGCGAGGGCGGCTTGTCGGAGTACCACCTGCGCCCGGGCGGGGACCTCGTCTGGGAGATCGGCACCGGATACTTCGGCTGCAGGACGGACGACGGTGACTTCGATGAAAGGGAGTTCGCCGAGAAGGCGGCCCACGAGCAGGTCAAGTGCGTGTCGCTGAAGATCAGCCAGGGGGCCAAGCCCGGCATCGGAGGCGTTCTGCCGGGCGCCAAGGTGAACGCGGAGATCGCGAGGGTCCGCGGGGTTCCGCAGGGGGAGACGGTCATCTCGCCGCCCTTCCACCGCGTGTACTCCACACCGCGCGAACTGGTGCGATTCCTGGCCCGGATGCGCGAGCTCGCCGACGGCAAACCCGTCGGGTTCAAGCTGTGCGTAGGCTCGCGCCGTGAGTTCCTCGCCGTGTGCAAGGCCATGCTGGAGGAGGGCAGCACGCCGGACTTCATCGTCGTCGACGGCGCGGAGGGCGGTACGGGCGCGGCGCCGCTGGAGTTCGCGGACCACGTCGGCCTGCCGCTCGGCGAAGGGCTGATGACCGTGCACAACGCCCTCGTGGGCGTCGGGCTGCGCGACCGGATCCGGATCGGGGCGGGCGGCAAGGTCGCCACCGGCGGCGACCTCGTCAAACGGCTGCTGCAAGGGGCCGACTACACCAACGCCGCCCGCGCCATGATGTTCGCGATCGGCTGCATCCAGGCCCAGCGCTGCCACACCAACACCTGTCCCGTCGGGGTCGCCACCCAGAACCGGCGGCGCGCCCGCGCCGTCGACATCGCCGACAAGTCGCAGCGCGTACGGCGCTACCAGCAGGCCACGGTCAAGAGCGCCCTCCAGATCATGGCCTCGATGGGAGTCGACGACCCGCAGGGGCTGCGACCCCACATGCTCCTCCAACGGGTGGACCCGCACACCGTCCGCTCCTACGCCGAACTCCACGCGTGGCTCACCCCCGGACAACTGCTCGCATCGGCGCCCGCCGACTGGGCATCCGACTGGCAGGCGGCCGACCCGGACCGCTTCACCCACTGAACCCGGCACCCACTGAACCCGGCACCCACGCCGAGGGGCCGCACCGGACGGAAGGGCACTCCTGTGGCACGCACCGTCGCGCACGTCATCGTCGACGCACTCGAAGAACTGGGCGTCCAGCACGTCTTCGGAGTCGTCGGAGACGCCTTGAACCCACTGACCGACGCGATCCGCACCACGGACGGCCTGGACTGGGTCGGCTGCCGGCACGAGGAGGCGGCGGCCTTCGCCGCCGGAGCGCAGTCCCAGCTCTCGGGCACCCTCGGGGTGTGCATGGGCACGGTGGGGCCGGGCTCCGTACACCTCCTCAACGGCCTCTACGACGCGGCCAAGAGCCGCACCCCGGTGCTCGCGATCTGCGGCCAGGTGCCCCTTGCCGAGATGGGCAGCGACTACTTCCAGGAAGTGGACAACGACCTGCTCTTCCGTGACGTGGCCGTCTACCGTGCCACCGTCACCTCCCCGGAGCAGCTGCCGCGGATGCTGGAGTCCGCCGTACGCGCTGCGGTCAGCGAAGGCGGAGTGGCCGTCCTGACCGTGCCCGGTGACCTGGGCGATCAGGAGCTGAGCGACGACCGTCCCACGCGGTTCGCCCTCGACCGCCCCGTCACGCGCCCGGACGACCCGGCCCTCGCCGAGGCCGCCGAACTCCTGAACTCCGCCTCCCGCGTCACCCTGCTCGTCGGTCGCGGAGCCCGCGACGCCCGCACCGAAGTGCTCCGCACCGCAGAGCTGCTCGCGGCTCCGATGGTGCTCACCCTCAAGGCGAAGGAGGGCTTCGAGGGCGACAACGCCTTCCAGGTG
The DNA here is from genome assembly GCF_043201995.1 of Streptomyces sp. NPDC048258. Lineage (NCBI taxonomy): Bacteria > Bacillati > Actinomycetota > Actinomycetes > Kitasatosporales > Streptomycetaceae > Streptomyces > Streptomyces sp. NPDC048258. Next base: position 131,350 of record NZ_JBICZH010000016.1, on the reverse strand, counting down.
GGCCAGACCGGCCTGATCGGCAACCCAGCGGCCTCCCACGCGCTCGACCACGGCGACGCACTTCTCATGCTGGGCACCGACTTCCCGTACCGCGACTGGTACCCGGAGGACTGCGAGGTCGTCCAGATCGACACCCGCGAGGAGCACCTGGGCCGCCGGGTGCCCGTGGACGTGGGCCTGTCCGGGGACGTGGGGGCGACGCTGCGGGCCCTGCTGCCGCTCCTGAAGGAGGTGCGGGACCGGACCCACCTGGAGGACGCGCGGGCCCGGTTCGCGCACTGGCAGGAAGGACAGCAGCGCCTGGCCGACCCGACTCACGAGCGGCGCCGGACCGGCAGGCTGCGGGCTGCCCTGGACAACAGGGACCACGAGATCCGCCCCGAAGCACTGGCTGCCGCGGTGGACTCGTACGCCGCCGAGGACGCCGTCTTCACCTCCGACACCGGCATGGCAACCGTCTGGCTCTCCCGCTTCGTCACCATGCACGGCAGCCGTCGCCTGATCGGCTCGTACAACCTGGGCTCGATGGCCAACGCCATGCCCCAGGCCCTCGGAGCACAGCTCTGGGCGCCCGACCGCCAGATCGTCGCCTTCTGCGGCGACGGCGGCCTGAGCATGCTGCTCGGCGACCTCATGACGATCAAGACCTACCGGCTGCCGGTGAAGCTCGTCGTCTTCGACAACCGCCGCCTGGGCATGGTCAAACTCGAACAGGAACAGGCCGGCCTGCCCGAGTTCGGCACGGAACTCGACAACCCCGACTTCGCCGCGGTCGCTGCCGCACTCGGCCTCACCGGCATCCGCGTCACCGACCCGTCCGATCTCCACGACAGCGTGCGCAGGGCGTTCGAGACTCCGGGCCCGGTCCTGCTGGACGTCCTGACCAACCCCGAGGAGGTGGCCGTACCCGGGAAGCCGGCCCTGAGCCAGGGGTGGGGCTTCGCCGTCGCCAAGGTCAGGGAGATCCTTCCGAGCGGAAAAGGCTGACCGGGCACGTCGGCGTCGCAACGGATGGCGCTGATGGCGGGGGCGCGGAAAGAGAGGATTGTGGGGCGCTGTCTAGGTTGCGGGATGCGCTCCGACGGCCCGCCGATAGGCCACGTGCCCGCCGAGCGCACCGCTCACGGCGACCGCCGCCAGTCCGCCGAACGACCACATCCTGCCCTTCGTCGAGCGACTGCGGAGCCGCGCCGTCAGGGACGCGGCGTAGCAGGCCACCGCGGCCACGTTCGTGACCGCGTGGGCCAGTCCGACCCGGGCCTGCTCGGGCGGCAGGTCCGCCCAGTCAACCCAGCCGGCGACCGCTGCCGGGGCGACCCCGGCCAGTCCGACGGCCGTGAGGGTGGCAGCCGCGCGCCGCCCTCCCGGTACGACGTCCAGTACAGCGGCCGACAGCCAGCAGCCGATCGGTACCTGGACGAGAACGGGATGTACGGGATGGCCCAGCGGCCTGCCACGCAGCAGATCGCGTACCTCGCCCAGCGGGAGCGCGCGGATTCCCCGCTGGAGGACCCGGATCGCCGGATCCGCCACCGTCGTCCGTTCGATACGGTCAAGGGCGGTCAGCCACCATGCCGAAGCGGTCTCCAGGGCCGAGGCCTGCTCGGTATTCGGGAAGGTGTCGAGGGCGTGTGTGTTCATGCACCACGCCTACCCGGCATTACGCCGTCGTCCCACCAGAGCCTGGACTGCACCCGAACGGTCTGCCCGCCGACGGGGAGACCGACGCCGATGGCGGTGTCCATATGTCTATATGTCCATATCTCCACGTGTCCGGACCGTCAGGGCGGGCATACGCGAGACCGGGGACGACGGTCGAAGGACGGGGTGAGGCGACAGTGAACACGGCGGGAGCAGTCATCGGGGATCATTCGCGGGCGGGAGTGCCGGTCATGGGCCAGTGCCGCCGACTCGCCCTGCGCGGTGTGCGGGGCGCCGTCGGCAAGGGCCGTGACTTCACCCGCCAGACCCTGCGGGACTGGGGGTGGGACCGCCACGAGAGCGCCGAGGACGCCCTGCTCGTCGTGTCGGAGCTGGTGACCAACGCGGCCTTGCACGCGAGTGGCTGCCACGAGCTCGTACTGACCGCCGGTGAGGCCCTGCGCATCGATGTGCTCGACGGTTCGACGGCGCTGCCAGGCCCCTGGACCGTACGTCGGCCGTGCGTTCCCGGCGGCCGCGGCCTGCACATCGTGCAGCGGCTCTCCGACCGGTGGGGCTCCTACACCCACGGCACCGGCAAGGCCGTCTGGGCGGAGATCGAGGCCTCCCGGCTGACCACCGGGCGCCGGGGCCCGAGAGCCCCCGCCCCGGTCCCCGGCCGCTGAGGCTCAGGCCCGCGGCCGGGCGGCCGCCTCCCGTGCCCGCTCGGCGTTGAACTGGGCCCCGGTGAGCAGGGCCAGGTTGGCGAACCAGAGCCAGACGAGGAAGACCACGATGCCGGCCAGCGAGCCGTAGAGCCGACCGTACGTGTCCAGCTCTGTGTACAGCGTGAAGAGTCCCGAGGCGGCCAGCCAGAGCAGGGCCGCCAGTACGCCACCGGGCAGGCCCCGGCGGGTGCCCCGGCTCTGGGCCGGGCCGGTACGGAACAGGATCAGCACCAGGAGGGTGACGACCCCCAGCAGTACGGGCCAGCGCAGGAGCGCGATGCCGTCCGGGCTGCCCCCACCGGCGGACTGCGCGACCCATCGGGCCAGCGGCCCGGACACGACCAGTCCCACGGCGCCGACGACGAGCAGGATCAGCAGCAGCACGGCGTTGATGACCAGCGTGTGGGCCGCACGAAGCGGAGGCCGCGTGTCGGGCACCCGGTGCATCGTGTGCAGGGCACGGCGGAACACCGCCAGGTAACTGCACGCCGACCACAGCGCGCTCAGCACACCGCTGATCAGCAGGGCCCATATCGACGATTGTTCCGCCGAGAGGCCACCGAGCGCGTCGCGCAGTACCTCCGCCGATTGAGGCGGTGCGTACGAGGTCAGGTCGGTGATCAGCCGGTCCCTCGTCGCCCTGCCCAGCAGCCCCACGAGGGAGACCGCGATGACGAGCGCGGGCAGGAGCGCCAGTACGGCGTAATAGGTGAGGGCGGCCGCGTGGTCGGCGAGGTTGTCGGACCAGACGCGGACAGCCGTACGCCGCAACTCGGCGCGGGTGCGTGCCGCGAGGGCGGCGGCGGGCGGACTGTCTCGACGTGATGCGGTGCGGGGGATGTCGGTCACGCAGCGCGCGTGCCCGACAGAGCCCGTGCGCATGCGCCCCTGCTCGCGGCCCCGATCCCCGTCGCGGTCAGACCTCGCCGCGCCAGGCTCCCGTCTCGACCCCGTGCGACTCGATGAACAGCTTGAACCGCTTCAGGTCACCCGCGACCTGACGCTTGACGAAGCCGAGCTTGTCGGCGGCCGTTTCGGCCAGACCGTCGGGCACCCAGTTCATGTGCAGGACGACCTTGGTGGTGGTCGCGTCGATCGGCTGGAAGGTGACGAGCCCGGCCTGGCGGGCCTCCCCGTCGACCGTCATCCACGCGACGCGCCGGTCCGGGAGCTGCTCGGTGATCTGCGCGTCGAACTCGCGCTGCACACCGTTCACATTCGTCACCCAGTGGGTGAGCGTTTCCGTGCGCTGGTCGACGCGTTCGACCCCCTCCATGAAGACGGGGAACTCCTCGAACTGCGTCCACTGGTTGTAGGCCGTGCGTACGGGGACGTTGACCTCGACATACTCCTCGACGTGCGACATGAGCATCCCTTCCGTGTCATCGTCGGCCCCGCACCCTGAGGTACGGGTCGTCCGTCAGGACGTCTGGAGGCGCGGCTACCCGCCCCTGAGGACCCCATGCACGGGCTCGAGCAGCACGGCGTCATCGGGGCGGCCCCGTGGTGCTCGCGCCCCTTGTGTCAGCTCCCTCCCCCGGGGCAGGCGCGCGAAGGTCCATGCCGCCTACATCCGTTGAGGGCATATGAACAGCGCTCTTCTCCTGCCGACCGTCCTGGTCGGCTCGATCCTGCTCACCGTCGCGGCCGGATGGGCCGCCGACCTGCTGTTGCGCCGAGCCGACGCACGACACCCCGAAACGCCCCTGTGGAACCTGCTGCGCCGCTGCCGGCGCGCCCTGCAGATCGTGCTGCTCGCCGCCCTGCTCAAGGGCGCCTACCGGCACACCGCATGGCCGCCGTTGCAGGACAACGCGGCCACCGTGGGCCGGATCCTCTCGCTCGCCCTGATCGGTGCGGAGGCCTGGCTGATCGTGGCGGTGGCCTCCGCCGTCGTCGAGTCGGGGTACGCCCGCTACGCCACCGGTACCCGCGACCCCGCCCGGGTGCGCCGGGTCCGCACCCAGGTGACGCTGATCATGCGGGTCGTGACGGTCGTCGTGGCCGTCGTCGCGGCCGCCGCGATGCTCCTCACCTTCCCGAGCTTCCGCGCGCTCGGCACCTCCTTGCTCGCCTCTGCCGGGATCGTCGGAATCGTGGCGGGCGTCGCAGCCCAGTCCACTCTCGGAAACCTCTTCGCCGGCTTCCAGATCGCCTTCGGCGACATGGTGCGCATCGGCGACACGGTCGTGGTCGCGGGCGAGTGGGGGGTGGTCGAGGACATCACCCTCACCTTCCTCGCCGTACGCACCTGGGACGAACGCCGGATCACCATGCCCGTCTCCTACTTCACCACCCGCCCCTTCGAGAACTGGTCCCGCGGCGGCGTCCAGATGACCGGCACCGTCTTTCTCCACTGCGACCACAGCGCGCCCGTCGACCTCATGCGCGACAAGGTCCAGGAGATCCTGCACGACTGCCGGGAGTGGGACGGCCGCGGCTGGGACCTCGCCGTCACGGAGACGACGCCCTCCACCATCGTGGTGCGGGCCATCGTCACGGCCAAGGACGCCGACGACCTGTGGACGGTGCGCTGCGCCGTACGGGAGCAGCTGATCGCCTGGCTGGCGGAGAAGCACCCGGATGCCCTGCCGCGCATCCTCTTGGGCCCGGCACCGGGAGCGGAGAACGCCGCAGCCGAGCGCAGCCGATGACGGACGGCCCGCACGATTCAGCCGTAAGCGACCGTCACTTCGCGGAAGCCCAGGGAACGCAACAGCCCGTCCAGCATCGAGGTGGTGTTCTTCTCGGCGCGCTCGGCGAGGCCGCTGTCGCGGGCCGCTTCGTCGATGTGCTGCGCGGCGAGCTTCTGCACGGCCTGCTCACCGGCCGGGTTGTCGGAGAACAGATCACCGATCCGGTCCAGCAGGCCCCGCTGCTTCGACACCGCGTACGAACGGTCCGGATCGAGGGCTGCCGTGCCGAGCACCGCGTGGGGCAGCCGGATCGAGGCCTTGGTGCGGTCGCCGTTCACGGTGACGTTCCGCTCGCCCAGTCCGCCCAGGTCGACGTAGCCGCCGACCGTGCCGGCGCCCACGTACAAGGTGCGGGTTCCACGGATCGCGTCCGGCAGGAACGCCGCATCCTTCTCCAGGTCCACGACCACCTGGAAGTTGCCGACGGCTGCCTCGTAACGATGCATGTCCTGGAGCGACTTGAGCAGCACGGGACCCGAGCGGTCCCGGGTGTCCTCGCCGAAGAGGCCGCCGATTCCCGGAACCAGGCTGAAGCGCTCCACGAGCACGATCAGCACCACGACCACCACCAGGCCGGCGGCGATCCGTCCCCACCACGGGCGCCGCGAGCCGCCCGGCCGATCCGAAGAGGTTTCCATGCTCCGCGGATACCCCGTGGACGCGGCTCCAGCGCGAGATCCCCGCACCCGGCGCCCCCACGAGGACGGATTCCTACCGGTGCCGGGCGAGGGTGTGCACGAGGACGATCAGCGCGAAGGCCATGACGAGCAGGTGCACCCAGGCGGGGCCGGGCGCTGGGGCCAGGGACAGAGAGGTGAACTGATGCGTAGTCACGATGCGCTCCTGCCCCCGACGGCCCGATCGACGCGTCCCGCGCGGGGACGACAGGACCGGCGGGACGTGTACGCGCGCGGATCAGGGGCAGCCGTTCGTCAAGTCCGACCGGCCATGCGAAAGGAACCGCTCATGCTGATGGCCCACCCGGCCGTGCTCTCCGGCCTCGTCGAACGCTACTGGGCCCTGTCGGTCCTGAACGCCGAGAGCGGAACCCCTGAGGCCCGCGGCCGTCTGGAGGACGTCGCCACCACGCTGTGTGTCGTGACGGGTACCTCGGACGTGCACGCCGCCCTGACCGCAGCACGCTACCGCCTTCCCGGCGCGCGGACCTTCGACGACTCGGTCCTCGGCCCCCGACCGGCCGCGCGGCGCCGCACGTATTCCTGACGCGGGCCCGGGCCGCGCGCCGGACCGGTCACCGCCCCGTGGGCCTGCCGGACACCAGCCGCGTGGCCTCGATCTCGGCCCAGACGGCCTTCCCGTGTTCATGGGTGCGCGCGCCCCAGCGATCGGACAGACGCTCCACGATGTACAGACCGTGGCCGCCCGGGATGCCGTGTCGCGGGGCCGGGTGACGGCGGGGCGGCGTCGTCGTGCCGTCGCACACCTCGATGCGCAGGGCCTCCCCGGAGGTGAGCACGAGTTCGTGACAACCGCCCGCGTGCAGTGACGCGTTGGTCAGCAGCTCGGACACGAGGAGCAGGGCGTCCTCGGCGGTCTCGGTCCCGTCCCAGCCCCAGTCCCGCAGGGCCCGGCGCGTGAAGTCGCGGCCTTTGGCCACAGGGCCGCGGACGCCCGTCAGGGCGAGCCGACGGCGCTGCCCTCCGACGGGAAGGCCGGCCCTCACCGGATGGCCCGTTTCCGGTCCGATGGTCTCCACCGTGGTGTCTCACCCCCACATCGACACGGGTCTCTGCGTCTCTGCTCCCGGGACATGCCCGTGTCAGTGTAGGCGACCGCCGGTCTCAGGGAGTTGCCATGTGAAGCCGGAGCGTGAAGCCGCTGTCCGTGGCGCGGACCTCGACCAGATCGCAGAGCTGGTGGATCATCCACAGACCACGGCCGCCCTCGGCCGATGCCAGGGACGGCCGGCGTCGCCCCGCCAGGGGGTCGGCCAGGCGGCCGCCGTCGTGGATCTCGGCGACCACTCCCGCCCCGGCGCCCGCGGTGGTCCACAGGCGGAGGGTTCCCTTCCCGCCTCCGTGGGAGAGGGAGTTGGCCGCCCCCTCGCTGATGGCCAGGACGAGATCGCCACGCCGCGCCGGGCTCAGGGACGTTCCGCGCGCCCAGTCCTCGGCGTACTCGCGCACCTCGGCCAGCCCTCCGTGAGAGTACTCGAGCCGGGGCACGTCGCCGTCGTGTTCGGGCAGGGGGCGATCGCAGGCCGCGGAGACCGTCAAGGCGTCGGTGTAAGCCGGGCTCAGCAGGTCCCGGCCCTTGTCGATCAGTGTGGGGTGCGTGCGCCGGGCGTCGGTCACCACCGCGGGGGCCAGCCCCCGTACGTCGTACGGGCACAGGATGGTGGCCGGCCGGCCGGCGAAGGCCGTGTTGATGAGGGCCTCGTGGCGGGTGGCCTCCAGCACCTCGGCGGGGGAGCGGCCGGGCCAGATCGGCTCGCCCACGATCCGGGCGGCCCGGCCCGCGTGCCGGTCGGCGAAATCCTGCAAGGCGGCCAGAATGCGGCCGGGATTGCGGCCCAGCTCCGTCATGTCCGTCCAGGCGATCTCCGGCGCGCTCTCGCCGAGGCTCTCGCGCAGGGCGTCCAGATGCGGTCCCGGCACGGCGACGAGGACCGGTTCGTCGGCCGACAGGGCGGCACGTACGAAATCGCCCACCCCGGTCAGGTACTCGGCGAGGTCCCGGTAGAGGAGGGCGGGGTGGACGAAGGCCCCGGGCCCGGCGGGCGCAGGAACAGTGTTCATGCTGCGACCTCCAGCGCGGCGCATTCGTCCGGGAACATCTCCACTACCTTGCGGAGCGAGTATGGCGGGTCGTGGAGCAACAGGCGCCGCCCCTGCCCCTTGAGGACGGCCGACGCCTGTACCAGGGCGGCGACCGCGGCCGTGTCGAGAAAGGCCACGGCGGAGAGATCGAGATGGACGACGGGGCCGGGAATCCCGATCACGGCGCCGAGCGCGGCGGACAGGGCCTGCCGGGTGTCGAGGTCGCAGCTGCCGCTCAGACGTGCGCCGGGGCGGTCCTGCAACGGCAGGGCGGCCAGCGGCGTCGTCGCGCCCGTTCCCGGTCCTGTTCCCGCTCCCGTCCGCGTCGGTGCGCACCGCACGACCGCGTCCGCCTCCACCACGTCGTCCTGGGGCGCTTGCGCGCCGACGGGGGAGGCGGACCGGTCGTGCCGGTGAAGGGACGTCATGGTCCGTTCCTACACCGCGAGCATGCCGGTGCGCAGCCGGGCCAGGGTCCGGGACAGGAGGCGGGAGACCTGCATCTGGGAGATGCCCAGTTCGGCGCCGATCTCGGCCTGGGTCTTCTCCTGGCCGAACCGCATCCGCAGAATGCGCCGGTCGCGTTCGTCCAGTTGCTCCAGCAGGGGCGCGAGGGTGTGGAACTCCTCGAAGAGTTCCATGGCGGGGTCGACCTCACCGAGGCGCTCCGCCAGCGGCCGGGGCGCCCGGCTCGTCGTGGACGGCGCGTCGCCGTCCGCGCCGGCGGTGTCGAGGGAACCGCTCGTGTAGCCGTTCGCGGCCACCAGCCCGTCGATGACCTCGTCCTCGGACAGTTCCAGGTGCTGGGCGACCTCCTTGACCGTGGGTGCCCGGCCCAGGACGTCGGTCAGGGCCTCCTGGGCCTTGGCGAGCTCCGTACGCAGCTCCTGCAGGCGGCGGGGGACGTGCACGGCCCAGGTGGTGTCGCGGAAGTAGCGCTTGATCTCACCGGTGATGTAGGGGAGGGCGAGGGTGGAGAACTCGACCTCGCGCTCGAGGTCGTAGCGGTCGATGGCCTTGATGAGACCGATGGTTCCCACCTGGATGATGTCGTCCATGTCGACACCGCCGCCGAGTCCGCGGGCGCGGAAACGCCGCGCGGCGAACTGCACGAGGGAGAGGTTCATCTCGATCAGGGTGTTGCGCGTGTACTGGTACTCGCGCGTCCCCTCCTCCAGGGTGCGCAGCCTCGCGAAGAAGAGCCGCGACAGCTCGCGTGCGTCGGCGGGCGCCATCTCACGGGCGTTGTCCACCCTGAACAGGTCCACGTCCTGCGCCGGCGCTCCCGCGGTGCCCCGGTCACAAGCAGGGGCCTGCACGTCTGTTGCACGAATGGGGCCTACAACGGTGGCCGAGCGCGACATGGTGGCCGCTCCCTCCCGATCGACTGACGGCTGCCCGGGCGCTTCTGCCCCGGCTCCGGGGTTCTACGCACCTTCGTGCTCCTCGGGTCGCGCCGCGCGACCGGAGGGGCGGCGCCGCGCAAGGGGGCGGCCGCGTCGGCGGAACGAGCAGGCATACTCCCTTGAGGAGGACTTACAGGTGGCGATCCGGGGAGGCGGACATGACCGGAGCAAGGGACGCGTACCAGCCAGGTGTGGTCGGGGACAGCTACCCGGCGGGAGCCGGGTGGGTGGTGGCGGCCCACGGGGAGCTCGACCAGGACACTCTGGCCCCTCTGGAGGAGGCTCTCGTCTCCGCCGCCGGCCGGCACCCGCTGGTGGTTCTGGACGCCGGCTCCATCACCTTCGGAGACTCCTCCTTCCTGAACCTGCTTCTGCGGCTGCACCACCTCACCGACCTGCGTATCGCCGCCCCCGGCGACCAGTTGCGACGGCTCTTCGCCGTGACCGGTGCCGATACCGTCCTCTCCCTGCACGCGAGCGTCGAAGACGCCCTCGGGGCGTGAACCCGCGCCGGGCGATCAGCCGGTGTGCGGGTGGGCCGCGTGCGGGTCCGGTCCACCGGCGGGCCGGAAGCACGCGGTGATCGCCTTGCCGCCGTGGCAGGCGTGAACGTCCAGGGAATCGGCCAGTGCGGTCACGATCCCCAGCCCGCGACCGGACGTGGCACCCTCGTCGGCGTCGGGCTCCCGGGGGCTCGGCAGCCACGGATCGGCATCGGCGACGCTCACATGAAGGCAGTAGCCGTCCCAGGTCAGCACCAGATGCGCGGTGCCGACCGCGTGCAGGTGCGCGTTGGTGACGAGTTCGGAGACGCACAGCAGCACGGAGTACACGGTGTCGGCCGCCGACCGGCTCCACGGCAATGACGCCAGGTGCCCCGCGGTCCACTGCCGCGCTGCCCGGACGCCCTCCGAAATCGGAAACGAACGTGCCCACCCCACCGCCTTGACCGCCATGGTCCTCACCTCGTTCCTGCCGTTGTGCCGTGTGCGTCACCTTTCGTCTACCCGGAGACCGTGCGAGCACCCGAGGCACTCCACAGCACGGCGCGGGAACGTGGGTTCGGGCCGTAGGCGATCGGCCTCCCGGCCATCTCCCTTCCCCGGGAGCCCGGATGCGCTGCCCCCGGGTGATCGACTGTGCCCTATCGTCCCTTAGCCTTCACCGGACCGGTGCTGCGGCGAAGACGGATCCCGTCTGTCCCGCGCATCGGAGCGGTTGGTGTCGAGAGCGAGGATGGCGGATGGCCGAGCGGGCTGGCACGGATTCACTGAACGGGGTGCCGCCGTTGCCGGGTGAGGGCGGGGTCGGCGAGTCGGAGCTGCGCCAGTTGCTGGCCGGTCTGACCGCCGTACGCGACGGGGATTTCCGCACCCGGCTGCCCGATGCGCCGGACGGGCTGCTCGGGGAGATCGCCACCGTCTTCAACGGGATGGTCAACCAGCTCTCGTTGTTCACCTCCGAAGTGACGCGGGTGGCCCGCGAGGTGGGCACCGAGGGGACGCTGGGCGGCCAGGCCGACGTACCGGGAGTCGGGGGCGCCTGGCTGGACCTCACGGATTCGGTCGACTTCATGGCCGGAAACCTCACGGCCCAGGTGCGCTCCATCGCCCAGGTCCCACCGGCCCACCGGCCCACCGGCGCCGGGTGATGCGGGGAGCCACCTCCACCTCTGCCCTCACCCGGCCCCGGGGGCAGGGCCTCAGCCGGAGAAGGCCTCCGCGAACGCCCCCGCGCTCTGCGACACCCCACTGCAGTTCGTCGCCGCGTCGTCCGACGAGGTGTCACCGTCCTCGCACTGCCGGTCACGGAAGGTCGACCACATCGACACCCAGGCGATGCCCTTGTCCTCGGCGAAGGACCGGACCTGGGCCGCGTCGGACAGCGTGAACGTCTCGTCGGCGATGTCGTTGTCGCCGATCATCGAGGTGACGGCGAGACCGAGCCAGGCGCCGTCGGAGGAGAGGCCGAAGACGTCCTGCAGCTGATCGTGCGCGGCCTGGGCCGAACCCTCAAGTCGCTGGCGCAGAGCACCCATCCGATCGAGATCATCGTCGTCGACGACGGTTCGACGGACAACACGTCCGAGATCGCCGAGTCGCTCGGCATGCCTAACGTCCGCGTCATCCGGCAGGAGAACGCGGGCAAGCCTGCCGCGCTCAACAACGGCGTACGCAGAGCCCGTTACGACATCATCGTGATGATGGACGGTGACACCGTCTTCGAGCCGGACACCGTACGGCAGTTGGTGCAGCCCTTCGCCGATCCGCGGGTCGGCGCGGTTGCGGGCAATGCCAAGGTCGGCAACCGCGACACGGTCATCGGCGCGTGGCAGCACATCGAGTACGTCATGGGCTTCAACCTCGACCGCCGTATGTACGACCTGCTGCGCTGCATGCCCACGATTCCGGGCGCGGTCGGCGCGTTCCGCCGCGAGGCTGTGCTGGAGGCCGGCGGCATGAGCGAGGACACCCTCGCCGAGGACACGGACATCACCATCGCCATGCACCGCGCGGGATGGCGGGTCGTCTACCAGGAGCATGCCAAGGCCTGGACGGAGGCGCCCGGTTCGCTGAAGCAGCTGTGGAGCCAGCGCTACCGCTGGAGCTACGGGACCATGCAGGCACTGTGGAAGCACCGCAAGTCCCTCACGGACAAGGGTCCTTCGGGCCGCTTCGGCCGGGTCGGCATGCCGCTGGTGGTGATCTTCCAGATCATCACGCCCGTGTTCGCCCCGCTCATCGACGTGTTCACCGCCTACTCGATGATCTTCGTCGACTTCAAGGCGGCGCTGATCGCCTGGCTGGCCGTCCTTGCCGTTCAACTCGTATGTGCTGCCTACGCGTTCCGCCTCGACCGCGAGCGGTACCGGTACCTCCTGATGATGCCGCTGCAGCAGCTCGCGTACCGCCAGATGATGTACCTCGTCCTCATCCACTCCTGCGTCACCGCGCTCACCGGAGGCCGCCTGCGCTGGCAGAAGCTCAAGCGCACGGGCGAAGTCGGCACCCCGGCGGGGGCCGGCCGATGAGCCGGCGCGCCCCGGCGGGGCCCGGAAGCGACGTGCACACCCTCCGGCTGACCCCCGTTCCGGCGGCGCCGCCCGTGGCACGACCCGAACCGCCGCAGGCGCACAGCACGCAGTCGGCCGGAGGGCGTGATCGCTACTTCGACGTGCTGCGCGCCGTGGCCCTCATCCGCGTGGTGACGTACCACGTCTTCGGCTGGGCCTGGGCGGGGATCGTCTTCCCGTCCATGGGGGTGATGTTCGCACTCGCCGGCACACTGATGGCGAAGTCCCTTGAGCGTCCGGCGCTCAAGGTGATCAAGGGCCGGATGCGCAGGCTCCTTCTGCCGTTCTGGTTCTGGGGCATCTTCGTCGTGGCCGCGATGGTGATCCACGGCTGGGTGCCGGGCCCGGACGTTCTCTACTGGGTGCTGCCCCTCGGCGACCCCCGGGGCGACGAGTGGGGTGTCCAGGCGTGGGAGGTCCTCTGGTACCTGCGTGCGTACCTCTGGTTCGTTCTGCTCTCTCCGGTCCTGCTCCGGGTGTTCCGCAGGGCGCCGATCCCGGTGCTGCTGCTCTCCCTGGCTCCGATCCTGGTCTTCCAGTTCCTGTGGGAGCCACCCGACAGCCGCTTCGGTGGCGGCCTCGTCGACCTTGCCACCTTCCTGTTCTGCTGGCTCGTCGGTTTCGCGCACCACGACGACGTCCTGCGGAGGATGAAGCCGGGCCCCCTGGTCACCGGTTCGCTCGCGGCGCTGGCGTTCGGCGCCTGGTACGCGCTCACGCACCGGGCGGAGTCGGGAAGTTACGACCTCGACGACATCCCCCTCGCGCAGACCTTCTATTCCGCGGGCTTCGTGATGCTGCTGATGTACGTCAAGGCGCACTACAAAGTCGACTTCGCGGGCCTCGCGCGCTGCAGGCGACTCGACCGGATCGTGACGATCTTCAATCGGCGTGCCGTGACGATCTACCTCTGGCACGAGATCGCGCTGATCCTCGCGGTCCTCCTGATCGACCGTCTCTGGGACGTTCCCGCCTTCCTGACCTACCTGCCGCTGGAGAGCCAGTGGCTCCTGTTCGGCATCGGGTGGCTCCTGCTCGCGGTGGCCGTCCTGCTGTGCGGCTGGGTCGAGGACGTGTCGGCGAAAAAGAGTCCGCGGCTGTTGCCGTAGCGGGAGCGAGAGGTGGCGCCCGGTCGCCGGGTGGCCTCCTGGGCGCGATACTGAAGGTCTCGCTGCGTGGAGGCGACATGGGCGAACCGGAGCACCGCGGCCCGAGCCCGGCGTCGGCGTCCGTCAGTGACACGGCAGCCGTCGTGCTGGACGACGAGGGCGTGGTCATCGCCTGCTCAGGGATGGCCGCGACGCTGCTGAAGTGCTCGCCCGGGCAGGTGTGCGCTCCCTTGCTGGCGGTGCTTCCGCGCAAGGGAGCGGAAGCGGGCCAGGGCGGGCGCCTCGTGACGGCCCTCGGAGGGGATCGGTCAGGCGGGGCGGGCGGGCCGGCGTTCACAGTGGTCCGGCTCGGGACGCGGGCTGCCGGCGCTTCCGCGTCCGGTGCGATGTGGCTGGTACTGGTCACGTCGGTCGAAACCACGGCGGCCGAAACCACGGCGGACGCGGCCGAGCGTGACTCGGAGCGACGCCGGACGGAGCTCTCCCACGCCGCCGCCGCAACGATCGGCGCCTCCCTGGACGTGGCGGAGATGGCCGAGGTCATCGTGGATCTGCTCGTCCCCGACTTCGCAGACCTGGCGACCGTGGATCTCGCGGAGTCGGTGCTGGTGGGCGACGAGCCGCCGCACTTCGAGGCCAGCGGCGACGTCCGCCTGCGCCGGACCGCTGCCGCGCAGAGCCCGGAGATATCGGCGGAGGCCCTCCTGGCGGTGGGAGAGGCGATTCCGCCCGTATCGGACAGTGCGTTGATGCGTCCCCTCATGGAGGGACGGCCCGTGCTGGTTCCCGACGTAGGCGTTCTCCGTGCGAGGCTCGGCGTGGATCCCGAGAGCCTGCCGTTGCTCGTCCCGAGCGGGGCGCACTCCTCCGTGGCGGTGCCGCTGTACGCCCGAGGACTGATCCTCGGCTGCGTCACGGTCTGGCGCAGCCAGTTGCCCTCCGCGTTCGGCGAGGAGGATGCTGCCCTGCTGCAAGATGTCGTTTCCAGGGCGGCACTCGGCGTGGACAACGCGCGCCGCTTCACCAAGGAACACCGGTCGGCGGAGGCACTGCAGCGAAGCCTGTTGCCGCGCTCGACCCTGGACTTCGCGGCCGCCGAGACGGTGGGGGTCTACCGGCCGGCGGGCGGCGGTGCGGGAGTCGGCGGGGACTGGTTCGACGTGATCCCCCTGCCGTCGTCGCGCGTGGCGTTCGTCGTCGGCGATGTCGTCGGCCACGGCCTCGACGCCACCGCGGCCATGGCGCGGCTGCGGACCGCGGTGCAGACCCTGGCAGACCTCGATCTGGATCCGGGTGAGCTCCTTACGCACGTGGACGACCTGGTGCTCGGTCTCTCCAACGAACAGATGACCGGCGAATCCCGCTCCGAGAGGGCCGTCCTCGGAGCGACGTGCCTGTACGCCGTCTACGACCCGGTGACGAGAGTGTGCGCCGCTGCCACCGCGGGACATCCGCCGCCGGCCCTTCTGTCGCCCGGTGAGGAACCGGCCTTCGTCGGCATGATGCCGGGACCGCTGCTGGGAGTCGGCGGAATGCCCTTCGAGGTCACGGAGTTCGGCGTACGACCCGGCAGCATGCTGGCGTTCTTCACGGACGGACTCGTCGACAGCCGCGGCGGCGACATCGAGCAGGGGATGGAGAGACTGAGGAGCTCGCTCGCCGGCGCGGACGTGAGCCGGACCCTCGGCGAGATCTGCCAGAGCGTTCTCGACAGCGTGCTGCCTCAAGAGCCCGCCGACGACGTCGCTCTGCTGCTCGCCCGTACCCGCACCCTCTCGTCCGATCAGGTCGCGGAGTGGGAACTCGAAGCCGACCTGTCCCTCGTGGCGCACGCCCGTGAGCTGGTGACGGGCCAGCTGTCCGATTGGCAGTTGGACGACATGGGCTTCGTGACCGAGCTCGTCGCCAGTGAACTCGTCACGAACGCCGTCCGCTACGCCGGCGGCCCGGTCGGGCTCCGGCTCATTCGGGACCGGAAGCTGATCTGTGAGGTGTCCGACCCCAGCAGTACCCAGCCACGCCTGCGTCGCGCCCGGGAGACGGACGAAGGCGGGCGGGGCCTCTTCCTCGTCGCCCAGCTCACCGACCGCTGGGGCTGCCGGTTCACCAGCGCCGGGAAGACCATCTGGACGGAGCAGGCCATCGGCGATGTGAAACAGCCGTGGTGATGGTGCCGAAGTGGTCGTACCGGTCCGGACCCGCGCTGC
Source organism: Streptomyces sp. NPDC048258 (assembly GCF_043201995.1). Taxonomy (NCBI): domain Bacteria; kingdom Bacillati; phylum Actinomycetota; class Actinomycetes; order Kitasatosporales; family Streptomycetaceae; genus Streptomyces; species Streptomyces sp. NPDC048258. The sequence goes on along the minus strand of NZ_JBICZH010000016.1, from coordinate 115,710 downwards.
CCGCGGGCCCTGGTCGACGGACCAGGGCCGGCGGGCACCCGTGACGAGAGACGCGGCTTTCCTAGTGGCGTGCGTCCACCACCGCGAGGAGCTTGCCGCTGGTCGGGCTGCGGTCCAGCGACGCGCCGTCGACCGCCTCGACCACCAGGTCCAGCAGCCGCTCCGTCACCGCCGAGCGGAGCTCCGGGTAGCCGGCCAGGAAGACCTCCCGCAGCCGCTCCGGGGCCGTCGCCCCGGCCCGCTCCACCCGTACGGTCAGCCGCTCGCGCGCGTCCGTACCGTCGAGCCGGATCTGGAGCTCGCCGCGGTGGCCGCCCCGTTCCTCGGCCAGGTCCAGGAAGCGGCGGTGGTTGAGGAAGTACGTGGCCACCCGCATCACGTCACCCGTGCGCCCCCTCAGCTCGAAGCGGGGCGCGTGCCGGCCGCAGGGGCAGCGGCCCGGGACCTCCCGGCCGAGGTCGCCTATCACGTACCGGCCCAGGTGCTGGCCGCGCCGGGCGTGCGTGGTGAAGACCAGCCGCCCCGTCTCGCCCGGGGCCACCGGCCGGTCCTCGGCCAGGTCCAGGACCTCCATCGTGTGGAGGTCGGCGTGCAGGTGGTGGACGCCGCCGGAGCTCTCGGTGCACTGGTAGCCCAACGGGCCGAGGTCGGTGCTGCCGTAGGTGATCGAGCGGACGACCTCGATGCCGAACGTGTCCTTCAGGGTGCGCTGCTGCTCCTGCGTGAAGTGCTCCCCGCCGTAGAAGACCTTGCGCAGGCCTCCGTACGCACGCAGCGCGTCCGCCTCCGCGTGCAGCAGCTGCCACAGGTAGGAGGGCATGCCGAACAGGGTGTCGGCCCCGTGGTCGATGATCGCCTGGGCCGTCGCCCGGTGGTCCGGCCCCGCGGACAGCGGCAGTTGCACCCCGCCCAGCCGTTCCAGTACGGAGAAGAAGCTGATGAAACTGCCGTACATCCCGCCGCAGTAGAAGAGGTTGGCGGTGCGGTCACCGACCGGGTCGTAGCCGGCGGCGAGCAGGCCGCGGGCCGCGGCGTGCATCTGGGTGTCGTAGTCGTCGTAACTGAAGATCGACAGCGCCGGCGCGCCGGTGCTGCCGCCGCTGCGGAAGTACAGCTCGGCATCGGCCCGCGCGACCTGCCGGCCCAGCTCCTGCACGTCCTCCTTGCCCACCAACGGGCCTGCGGGCCGCGGCAGGACGACGGGCCGGGCCAGGTCGTCCAGGCAGGCGGTGGTGGCGAAGCGGGCCGGGTCCGCCTGGACCGCGACGCGGCGGCTGTAGCGCTGCAGGGCGTAGACACCGTCGTGCGGCTCGCCCGCGTAGCTGTCCAGCATGGCGCCGACCGGCGTGACGCGGGTGACACCCGCGGCGAGGGCGGTGCGGGACAGCTCGGCGATGTCGGTCCGGCTGCCCGCGAGGCCCGCCGTCTGCAGATAGCGGCGCATCGGACGCAGGGTGGTGATCAGCCGCTCGCGGGGCAGCGGCTTGACCCACACGCTGCGGTGCAACGGCGAGGCGGTCAGCGGGGACCGGGTGTCGGCCATGACCCGCCACGAGCCGTCGGGCGCGGCGAACACACGGGTCAGGCCGAGGTGTTCCTCCAGCCGGGCCACCAGCTCCGTGGTGGTCAGCTCGGCCTCCTCGGCGGGATCCGGCTCGCCCGCCGAAGCGGCGGTCACGGCGGGCAGCCGGGCCGCGAGGACCGCGGCGAAACGCTCGGCGAAGGCGAACACCTCGCTCTCGTCCTCGGTGTCGAGGTAGACCACCTGAGGGCTGGAACACGCCTGCTGCTCGTGCAGGCACACGTCGTCCGCGAGGGCGTCGAGCGTCCCGGCGTCCGACCAGGCGTCGCTCGTCAGGTACGCGAAGGAGATCCGGTGCCCCCACTCCACCAGCCGGCAGCCCGCCGGCACATGGGAGGCCACCCCTTCGACGGCGCCTTCCCCGCCCCACACGGCGACGGCGTCCGCGGGCGCGCACATCAGGCGCAGCCACTCCTGCCGGGAGGACGGGAAGCGCAGGACGACGACCCGCGCGGCCAGCGCACCGCTGGGGTCCAGGGCCGCGAGCTCGGCCATCAGGTGCTGGGTCAGGAGGGTGTCGGCGCTGCTGGCCTTGAGGATGTTGACGTTTCCGGCCAGCAGGCCCTCGACGATGCTCAGCGGCGCCACCGTCGCGGCGTTGCCCGGGGCGATGTGGGCGACCAGGCCGACGGGTGCCCACGCCTCGTAGACCGACTCGCGCGGATCGGCCCGGTTCAGCCGACCGGGAGCCGCGCTGCCCAGTTCCCGGCGCAGCTTGCGGGTCAGCTCCCGCCGGCCGAGCAGGCCGCCGAGCTCGACCAGGACGGCCGGATCCTCCCCCTCGGGCAGGTACGCGGCGAGCCGGCTGTGTACCGGGTGGGCCGGGTTGCGCAGGGCGGTGGCGAGGGCGTCGCAGGCGGCCAGGACGGTCTCGGTCTCCAGCACCGTGGCCAGCGCGGCCTCGACGGCAGCCGGCAGGCCGGCGAGACGGCGCCCGGCCTCCTCGTCGCCGATGAAGGCTCCCTGCCAGTAGTGGTGCGTCTCGGTCTCGGTCACGCCATTCCCTTCATCAGTTCCGCTGCGGCCACCGCGCAGCTGCGGTTGCGGCTCACCCCGGCACGGCCGTGGACGGTGAACCAGGGGGTCTCCAGCTCGCACCCGCAGGCGTCGCCCGGCTGGAGGGAGGCGAGGTCGCCCATGACCACGCTCTGCGCGGGCACCGAGGTGATGTACGGCGACACGAGGTGCAGGTAGCCCCGCTCCCCGTGGGGCAGGGGTTCGAGCGTGCGGGTGGAGCGGATCGTCACACGGGACCAGACGGGGGCGTGGAGCCGGTGGTGGTCGCACTCGATGTACGGGATGCAGTGCTCCACCGACCCGAAGGTGTCCCGGATCCGCTCACCCGGGATGCCGAGCTGCTCGGTGACACGGGCGTACAGCTCCTCCTTGCCGATGCGCCGGTCGGCGTGCCCCTTCCAGCCGCCGCCGAGGACGACGAGGGAGCCTTCGGGCAGGCGCAGCGGGGGCAGTCCCATGGCCCGCATCCGCTCCAGGGTGAAGAAGAGGAAGGCCGGGAAGCCGAGGATGCGGACCGGGGCGTCCTCCCGCTCGAAGCGGCGCAGCGCGGCGATGCAGCCGAAGGGGTCGAACTCGTGGTCGCCGCCGGTGTTGCGCAGCGCGTACTCGACGCTGCGCGCCGGGGCGAAATCGCACAGGTAGTTGTCGGTGAAGGCGGTCCCGAGGTTCAGGGAGGGGGCCGGCTCGTAGCTGTACAGGAGGTAGTTGACCTCCTGGTCGGGGGTGATCCAGCCGTTGCGCTCGAAGATCCGGGCGACCATGCGCTGGGCGGAGCGGATGGTCCAGTGGTCGAAGAACATCTGCGACTTCTGGCCGGTGGTGCCGGAGGAGGTCAGGTGCAGCTCGACGTCCTCGCGCGGGATGGAGAGCACCTCGTGCCGCTTGAAGAAGTTCGCGTGGACGAGCGGCGCGCGGTACGGCTCCGCCGGGGGAGTGGCCTCGTACAGGGAGCGGAAGAACGGGGAGCGCTCGGTGTGCCAGGCGTTGGTCTCCGCCATGGCGGCGGCGAACAGTTCGTCTTCCGCGGGCCCGCAGGCGTACGGGTCGGTCAGGTCGCACAGCTGTTGTACGTGTGGCAGGAGGGCCGGGTCGGGTACGGCGACCGGCGCGAGATGGGGGTTCATGGGGCTCATGAGGCAACCTCGGATGATGTGGGCAGGTGCGTCGACGCCCAGGCCGACAGGTAGCAGTCCAGATAGGGCTGGAGGGGCGGTTCGACGGCGACGCCGCGGAAGTCGATCCGTTCGCTGGAGCGGGACAGGACGGCGTAGTCGTGGAAGCCGTCGCCGTCCGCGCGCATCGCCGGGTAGAGGGCCCCGGCGACGAACCCCTGGGCCAGAAAGGCCGAGAGGGCCTCCTGGTGCGCGAGCGGCACCAGGGCCTCGACGTAGCCGGCGCCCGCGCGGGCCAGGGCCCGGGTGACGGGTTCGAGGTACGCGGCCGCGGCGGCGGGGTCGGGGTGGGCGGTCAGCAGGGAGGCGTACCCGCCGGCGCGGTTGAGGTAGGCATAGACCTCGAACCGGCCGTCTTCGGGGGTGAGCAGCACGTTCGGGGTGTGCAGCGGATAGAACCAGCCCTCGGCGCCGGGGAACTGCTCGCGGAAGCGGCGGCGTACGAAGGCCGGCGCCTCGATCATCTCCAGCCGTTCGACGGCCCCTTGCGGCGCGGGCGCCGGGAGCTGGCCGGCGGCGGTTCGGACCCCGGGGAAGCCGATGCCGAGCGTGGCCTCGGCGGTGCGCAGCAACGGCAGCAGCGGGGCGGGCACTTCGGTGACGGGGATCCGGCGATCGAGCACACCGGTGGCATGACGCGCGTAGAGTGCGAGGCTTTCGCGGCTGCGGAGATCCACCGCGTTGGGCAGGATGCCCAGCGGGCGGAAGCCGTTGCGCGCGACGACGCGCTGCGGACCGGAGCTGACGGTGCGTACGGTCGCGTACACCGAGTCCAGCCGCCCCGTGTCCAGCATCCCGGCGCACAGTGCCTCGGTCAGGGCGGCGGCCAGGCCCGACGAACGGTGCCCGGGGTGTACGGCGATGCCCTCCAGGCGGCCGATGCGGCTGCCCGCCTCGCCGTGGATGGCGGCCGACGCGGTCAGCGCGCCGGTGTCGGCGCAGCGGCCGACGAGCCACAGGGAGTACGGGTCCTCGATGAGCCGGGCCATCTCGGCCGGGTCGGTGCCGAGCGCCACCGGGTAGTGCGGCCCGTAGACGGCGTAGTACAGCTGACGCAGTTCGGCGATGTCCGCGCAGACGGCCGGGGTGATGACGGGGTTCACAGCTTGCCTCCGACGGGTTCCGTGCCGCGGCCAGCGTCCGTATCCGTATCCGTATCCGCAGCCTTCTCCGTGCCCGGATCCGCTGCGGGCGGCGCGGGTGTACGGGACCCGAGCAGGGCCAGCGCGCAGGCGGCGGGGACCAGGCCGATGCCCTGCACCAGGCACAGTGTCCGGGGCGAGAGGAAATCGCCGGCGGAGCCGAACACCAGGGACGCCACCGGCAGGGAGGCGCCCAGTACGGCCTGCATCACGGCGAAGAAGCCGGGCTTGTCCGCCGTCGGTACCAGCCGCTGGAAGAGTGCCACGAAGCGGACGCCGACCGCTCCGGCGCACCAGCCGGCCACGGCCAGGCAGCCCGCGACGACCGGGCGGTGCGGGACCAGTCCGGGCCCGGCCAGGGCGAGGGCCATCAGGCCCAGGCAGTAGGCGCCGGCGACCGTGGGCCGCCCCGGCACGCGGGTGCCGGTGAACGCGCCGAGGAGCGCGCCGGCCCCCAGGGAGGCCTCCAGCAGTGCCACGGTGCCGCCACCGCCCGAGAGGACCGAGCGGGTGTAGAGGGGGATGACGACGAACACGGCGGTGGTGAAGAGGTTCGCCGCGGTGAAGCAGAACAGGATCCTTCGCACGTAGGGCAGTTCGCCGAGGATGCGACGGAGCGTGCGCCGCTCGGGCACGGCTGGCGCTGGGTCGGAAGGGGAGGTCGCGTCGCTGGTCGCGGCGGTGCGGAAGCGGGCGCTCGCGACGAGGAGGGCGGCGCCGACGTAGGCGGCCGCGCAGCCAACGGCCAGCCCGGCCACGCCGGCCCGGTCGACGGTCAGGGCGCCGAGCAGCGCTCCTCCGAGTCCGGCCAGGGACTGGGTGGACAGCTCGAAGCCGGTGGCCGTCTCGATGTCGGCGTCGTCGACGAGTTCGGGCACGGAGGTGGTCAGGCAGGGGTCGAAGAACGCCTGGCAGGTGGCCAGGGCGAGGGCGGCGGCGTACACGGCGGTGAGCGGCGGGCCGTCGGCGTACGCCCACAGCGCGAGCGCGCCCGACGCTGCCCCGGCCAGGCCGGCGGCGGTCCGCAGCACCGAACGGTGGGCGAACCGGGCGACGGCCCCGGCCACGACGGGCGCCAGCGCCACGGCGGGCACCGTGCAGACCGCCATGAACACCCCGGAGGCCAGGCCGGGGGCGTCGCGCACGGCGTAGGCGACGATCCACCAGGACACGCCGACCTGGAACATGCGTACGGCGGCCTGGGTGAGGACCTGGCCGAGCCACACGGCGCCGAAGGCGCGGTTGCGCAGGATCAGCGGAGAGCGCCGGCCGTCGGTTCCGGCGTCGGCGCAGGCCTCGGTCTCACTGACGGCCACGGGTGAGGCGGTCATGCGGTCGGCCTCTCGTCGAGGACGCGGACGAGCTTGCCCGAGCGCGGGTTGACGGCGAGGTCGCGGTGGCGTGCCCACTCCACGGACAGCGGGTGCACGAACCCGGCCCGCACGCTGTCCGGATACAGCGGCCGTACGGTCTCCAGCTCCGTGACGACGGCCTCGGCCAGCGCCTCACGGCCACCCGTGAGGTCGCCGGAGGCGTCGTCACCGGGGGCCGTCGCCAGCCGCAGGACGAGCCCGTCGCGGCCGTCCCAGCGGCGGACGACGAGCTGCATGCCGACCACCTGCCCTGCGGTGTCCGCCGCGGCCACGGCGTCCTGGGCGTCCTGGGTGTAGAGGGAGACGGGGCCCACCCGTACGCCTTCCTCGGCGCGGCCGAGGATGCGGAAGTGTCCGGGCCCGGTGCCGGTCCACTCGGCCCGGTCACCGGCGGGGTAGCGGATGATCGGCATGAGGCGGCGGAAGAGGCTGGTCACGACGACCCGGCCGGGCCGGCCCGGTTCGGTGATGGGCTCATCGGTGGAGTCGTCGAGGATCTCGACGACCGAGTACGGGGTGAAGGCCCGGTGCACCCGGGCGTCGGAGCCGGGTACGGGGCGGCCGAGCAGGCCGGCGTCGACGCTGGCGTATCCGACGGAACGGACCTCGGCGCGGGGGAACGCGGTGGCCAGCAGGCGCCGCTGGTCGTCGAAGAGAGCCTCGCCGCCGAAGAGGAGCAGCTCCACCGAGTCGAGCCGGACTCCGGAGGAGACGGCCTGGTCGGCGAGCCGGCACAGGGTGGTGGGCGTGCCGGCCAGTACCTGGGCGGCGAGATCGCGCAGCGTGGGGATCGTCGACTCCAGCGGCGCGCCGCCGCCGATGGGCAGGCGGACGTTGTCCACGGGCGCGTGGGCGAGCGAGTCGAGGACGAAGAGGAAGCTGGCGTAGAGCTCCCCGGCATAGAAGAGGTCGGCGACGCGGTGTCCCGGGCGCAGACCCGTGTCCACGAGTCCCTGGCCGAAGGAGGTGACGAAGGTGCGCCACTCGTCGCGGGTGTAGACGGAGAACTTGGGGGACCCGGTGGTGCCGCCGGTCTTGTAGACCGTGGCCTCGCTGAGCGGGCCGGTCAGCACGCGGCTGTCGTGAAGGGTGTTGGCCGCCCAGAACTCCAGCTGGTCGACCACCGGCAGGTCGGTGAGGCGGTCGGCGTGCGGCGGCAGGGACGCGTAAAGGTCCCGGTAGAAGGGTGAGTTGTGACGGGCGAAACGTATGAGGTCCGAGAGTTGCTGGGCGGACATGGGCCTTTGCCTAGGTGACGGAATGGGACGGGAGCCACGGCGGGGCGCGGCGAGAGCAAGAACTCGCCTGCGGGAATCGACCGGTGTGAACGGGGGACCCCCCGGCGCCCCCGCCTCCTCGACGCGCGTTGAAAGGTGACGCGCAGTCACAATGATGAAACATCAGTGCGCCTGTCACCAAATTGGCCCAGGACTTTCGGCCAACAGGGCCGTATTCAACAATATTTATGCTCCTTGCACTCAAGCTCCGCTCCGCCTTGCTCGGGGCGGCATCGCTCGGTCCCTCTGGGATGCTGATGCGCGATCAGGAGGCGGTGAAGGGGTCGCCACGGGAGGGGAGAGGGATATGCCGGTGGTCGGAAGCACAGGCGTGGCCGGTCGGGGGACCAACAGGGTGGTCGAGCTGTGCGACGTCCTCGGCCCCGAGGCCGGAGTGCTGGTGGAGCAACTGGCGGCCACCAGCGACTGGGGAACCCGGTTCGACCTGCTGGACCTCGGGTTGTCGGCCCGGCTCGAGCGCGGCCCGCATCCCGCGCCCGAGGTGAGCCACACCTGGCGACTGCTGTCCCGCGCCGGCGGGGCGATCCCGGTCGGCCGGATCGCGGCCGAAGTGGGCTGGAGCCAGGGCCATCTGGTCCGCAGGTTCACCGAACAGATCGGCCTGACGCCCAAGATGCCCGCCCGGGTGCTGCGCTTCCATCGGGCCGTGAGACAGCTCACTCGCGAGGGTGCGCATCTCACGGAAGTGACCGCTGCCCGTGGCTTTTACGACCAGGCTCACCTCAACCGCGAGTTCCGTGCCCTGGCCGGAACCACCCCCGGCCAGATGGCGGCCGCCCGCATGGCGGAGGGAGCCCTCGCCCTGCCGACGCAGCCGCAGGCGTCGAGAGGGCCGCGACACGAACGGCCGCTGACGTTCCGCTCACGACCGGGCGGTCGGGCCGTCCGTGAGCGCCGCGGAGTACCAGCGGCGGTGCACGAGCGGCTCGACGCACAACACCGCGACGCCCGCGACCGTACCCACGAGGAGCGCGGGCACACCACCCCCACGGGCGAAGGCGCCGACGCAGGCGGCGGCCACGACGAGCGGCCGCAGCAGGGTCAGGGGGCCGAGCCCTGCCACCATGGCCAGGGTGGCCGCACGGAACGGCAGCACGAAGTACGCGGCGAGCGAGAGCAGTACCGCCAGGGCGTAGCAGGCGAGGGGGCCCAGGTAGCCGATGCCGCCCTCGGTGAGGGCCGCGTACGTGCGGGCGCGGTCGGCTGCGGCCAGCAGGACGCCGCCGGCCGTGAGCACGGGGGCGAGCAGCAGGGCGCCGCCCACGGCCAGGCCGCGCAGGGCCGCCCGGACGACGGCACGGTGCTTGCGGATCCGGGCGTCCCGTCCGGCGTAGGCGCGGAAGCCGCTGAAGGCCGAGTCCACCAGGCCCAGCGCGGTGAGCGTCAAGGACAGGGCGGGAGCCGCGTCCGGCGGGGTCATCGCGGCGTCCCGCCGAGCTGCTCGGGGCCCACGAGCCGGCGGGAGGCGCGGCCCAGCGCCCGGCGCAGCGGCGCCTCCAGCTGAGGACGGACGCCGATGACCGGTCGCAGGGTGGTGCAGAACGGGTTCGCCAGCCCCCGGGGCTCGTACAGCAGGGGCCGGATGCCCGGAGCGGCCGCCGCGTGCAGCAGCGTTTCGTCGGTGTGGGCGCGGCGGGCCGAGGCGACTCCGTCGTGGCGGCCGAGCGGATGGCGCATCCGCGCCCGGTGGAAGACCCAGGCCCCGACGGGCGCGAGCCGGGTGGCAGCGATGTCGAAGTGGCAGAAGGCGAGCGCGGGCGAGGCGGCCTGCGCCCGGAAGAACTCCGCGAGGTCGGGCCCCCGGAAATGGTGCAGCACTCCGGTGGACACGTACACGGTGGCGGCTTCCGGCAGGTCGAAAGCGTTCCCGTGGACGAAGCGGCAGTCCAGGCCCTCTGCGCGGGCCAGCCGGTCGGCCTCGCCGACGAGCGCGGCGTCCAGGTCCACCCCGACGAGCTCGACGTCCGGGCCGAGTGCGCCGTGGGCGGCGAGCCAGCGGACGACGTATCCGAGCCCCGACCCGATATCCACGAGCCGAAGCGGCCCCGCACCACCCGCGGGTCCCGCCGTCGTGCGGATGGCGTCGAACAGCGGGCCGAGCACGTGGACGAGTCGCTCGCCCATGCGCAGCTCCTCGCTGAGCCGCTGCAGCTCGGTGTGTACGCCGATCATCAGGCGATCCACGGCCAGCGGGTCGAGCACGTCCTGCCGGCGACGGGCAGCGCCGCGACGATGCGGGCAGCGCGCCGGTCACCGGCCTCGTGGAGCCGGCGGATCACGTCGGCCCGGCGCACGGGCAGGCGCGCGCCGCCGTGCGGGTCCGTGACGGTGATCAGGTCGGATATCTCGAGGTGGGGCACGGTGGAGAACCCTAGCCGCTCCCCGGACGGCCCCTGGCCCGGTCAGACCGGCCGGTGGCCCGCAGCCGCGCCGCCGGGGGCGCGAGCGGTGTCGGGGGTACGGCGCGGCACGCGGTGGCCGTGCCGGACCAGGCCGATCCCGTCGGCCGTCGCGCGCAGCGCGCGTACGGATTGGACGGTCGGCACGGCGCCGACCAGCGTCGGCATGGCGGTGTCGGTCTCGTGCCGGTCGCCGGCCCGGGCCTGAGCCCGTGCCGGTCTCGCGGCGGACAGCACACGGGCCGAGGCGGTCACCGGCGCGGTCACCGGCACCCTCGCCCGGGCGCAGTTCCTCTCCTCGGCCGCCACGACTACCGAGGCCGGCTGCGTGCCATCGGCCGGACGGTCCCGCCGCGCCCGGATACGGAGCGACAGGTCGGCGAGCACCTGGCCGCGGCCGAACCCGCGCACTCGTGGACGGGATGCGGTTCGCCTGGGCCTAAGGGCTGTCCCGTAATCCCCGGCGGGCGCACGACGCCAGCTACGGCACCTCGCTGCGTTGTCGGAACGCCCGAATACACCCAGTATGGGGGCGCCCCTCCGCCTTGCGATGCACCGCATCTGACGCCGTGCGCTGATCCACCGGGGATTACAGGACAGCCCTTAGGCCCGGGCCTTGGCCTGGTCGCGGCCGCACCGCCCGACGGGCCGGACTGACCCTGGGGGACCGTCAGCCGGTGCAGCCCGGGACCGCGCCGACCGGGCTGCAGTTGTTCGGTCGGTTGTCGCGGATGACGTCGCCGTTCAGGGTGAGGACGCCGGAGGCCTTGAAGATGCCGCCGCCGTCGCCCGCCCGGTTGCGGCTGATGGTGTTGCCCTCCAGCGTGGTGGTGCCCAGCCCCGTGGTTCCCCCGCCGTGGTAGAGGCCGCCGCCCTGCGCGGTGCCGTCCTTCGCGATGACCGTGTTCCGGAGGACCTGGTTGCGCCTGGCTGTCAGGGTGCCGCCGTCGGGGTTGTCGAGGCCGCCGCCCTGAGCCGTACCGTTCGGTGCGTCGACGACGTTGCCGGTGATGTGGCTGTCGGTCAGGTCGAGCGTGCCGAAGGGGCCCACGCGGACACCGCCACCGCGCGCCGTGCCGTCCTTGGCGACAGCCCGGTTGCCGCTGATCTTCACCTTGCTCACGGTCATCAGGGCGTTGTTCGCGATGGCGCCGCCCTGGGCGAAACCGTGAGGAGCGTCCGATGTGTTGTCCGTGATGGCGCCGCCGGTCACGGTCATCCTGCCGGGCTCCGGAATGCCGTTGGAGACGGCGCCACGCGCGAATCCCCCGGGGGCGAAGGAACGGTTCTTGCTGACGACCGTGTCCTCGACGGTCGTCGGGGCAAAGCTGATGATGCCGGCCCCGAAGGCAAAGCTCTGGGTGTTCTCGGTGACCGTCGCGGTGTTCCAGGTCAGCCTGGAACGGGTGACCGTCAGCGGACCGTCGTTCACGATGGCAGCGCCGGCGGCGCCACCACCGATGGCGCTCCCGTTGTAGATGACGTGGTTCCCGGCCATCTCGGTCTCGCTCACGCTTCCGGTGCCGGGACTGTCGATACCGCCGCCCTGGGCGAACACGCCGGACTCGGACGTGTTGCCGATGAACTTGCTGCGGGTCACCCTCATCGTTCCGGTGTTGGAGATGCCGCCGCCGCAGACGATGCCCGGGAGGTCGTCCTCGAAGAAGGGGCAGTCGACGGCGAAGCCGCCTTTGATCGTGGTGTGGCGGAGCGTCAGATTGCCCGTCCCGGTGACAAAGAGGATGCGGAACTTCGGAGCCGTCTTGTCGCGCGCGATCGTCGAGCCACGGCCGTCGATGGTGATCTCGCTGCGGATCTCCGGCAGCCCGTTGCCGGGACTGACCGGGTCGGGTGCTGCCAGCCGGTACGTGCACTTGCGCGCCAGCTGGAGCGTGTCCGGTCCCGGTGAGCTGTTCGCGGCGTTGATCGCCGCGACGAGATCCGGGACCGAACAGGGAACCGTCACCGTGGCGGCGTGCGCGGCCGGGGCCGGCACCGCCACCAGTGCGCCCGTCACGAGGCCGAGGACGGCCGGAATATGACGACGAGACATGAGGACTCCTCCTTCTGTGGTGTACGGCCGGCCGTCAGGGGACCGCAACCAGCCGAGCCCAGCCGATCACGCGCAACCGCCGTCGGCTTCCCGGCGTGATCCGTACGGGGCGGGCGCGCGGCGCGTACGGGCGAGCGATGACCCGGACGGCGCACATACGGGCGAGGGGGCCGGCTCGTCGACGGCCCGGCCGGGCGGCCGTACCGCCCTCCAGGCGCCCCCTTCTCCGTGACGCGGCCCGCCGTACGGCCGCCTCCGTCGCTACGCCCCGTCGACCTCGCTCCACGCCTCCGGTGAGAGCGGATGAGCGCGAGCGCGATCGGTGCGGCGCGGGCGAACAATGCGCCGCGAACAATGCGCCCAGACCCGACGCCGGACGACTGTGGCATCAGGTGGTCCCCATCAGGTGGAATGGTCCCAGTCCGCAGCACCGTTCGACCGAAGTACGCAGTCCTGGGGGAACCCGTGTACCAGCCACTCCGTCCAGCGCACTCCTTACGCGCCGAGACCGCGTTCCGCGCCCATCTCCTCGCCGTCGGCGCGCAGTTCCTCGAACCGGCCTGGCTCGGAAACGGCACCCCGCACCGGGTCCGCTGCGCAGCCGGCCACCTGTGCAGTCCGCGCCCCTCGAACGTCCAGCAGGGACAAGGAGTGTGCCGCACGTGCGCGCGTAAGGACCCGGCCGCTGCCTCAGCCGCCTTCCGGGAACGCCTCACCGCCGAGGGTGCCGTCCTCCTCGAACCTGTCTGGCTCGGCGTTCACACCCCGCACCGCATCCGGTGTGCGCACGGTCATGAGAGCCACCGCCGGCCGTCCGCGGTCCGGCGGAGCGGGCGCGTGTGCCGACGCTGCCGGCGTTTGCCCACTCGCGCCCGAGTCGAACAACACGTCGCGGCCGGCTGAGCGGGCCACCCCGTTCGGGCGCCCGTCTGGCAGCGCCGGCGACCAGCCGGGTGACAGATCAGATGTCCGCCGGCACCTTCTCCTCCGTCGTTTCGGGAGTCGGGACGGCCTCGACCGCCGGCTCGGCCGTCGCGGGCTGGGGGGCGGTGTACATCACCGAGCCCTGCTTGTGCTGTTTCTCGACGGACCCCTTCTTGGCCAGGGCTTCGAGGGTGTTGCGCACCACCTGAGTGGAGGCCGGCCGCGCGGGGTGGGCCTGGGCCAGTTCTGTGGCGACTTCGCTGACCATGCGGGGCTCACGGGCGCTGACCAGGAGGGCCAGGACGAGTTCACGCAGCGGCGGTTCCGAGGCCTTGCTCGCCTTGTGCTCGGTGGTCTTGCGGGTCGCTGCCGTGGCGGGCTTGCGCGCGGTGCTTTTGGCCTTCACATGAGCCGAGGCGTCGTCGGAAGGCTTCTCCGCCTGCGTCGCCTTCCTGCCACGCGCCGCCCCGTCGGTCGCCTTCCTCGCCCGGCGCGGCTTGGGAACGGTCCCGGCCACGGCGGCCTCCGCGGACGCGGGTGGCACGGCGGCGGTGTCCTCGGCGGGGGACTGGGCCGCGGTGGCGTCCGCGACCACCGGAGGCAGCGCGCCCTGGACCCCGCAAAGCCAGCTCTCGTCCTCCTTCAGCTGCTTCAGGCGTACCTCGAGTTCCGCGATCTGCGAGGAGACGTCTTCCTGCTCCTTGCGGTTGGTCTCGAGATCGGCGGCGAACCGCTGCGCGTACAGGTTTTGGATGGGCGTGGTGTCGGGCTCGTCGGCCATCGCGGCTCACTCTCCTCGTACCTCACGGTGTTGCTGTTGGATGCTACTCACCAGCAGACGGCTGTGGTTCCGCTTCCGGCAGGTTCCCCGCCATTGGGTTCTCCCGCTGCCCGAGATCCCATGCCCGGGAAACCGGCCCTGACGGCGAGGGCCAGTTGCTCGATAGCTTTGGCCGCGCGTCGGTGCCATCGCTCGCCTTGTCCTTCTTCTGCGTCATGAAGTGCCCGTACCGCGGCCAGGAGGGCCCGGCACCTGCAACCACCTGTAGGTACGAATGCGGCGAGGGCGCCCGCGGCTGGTTGGTACCGCGTGGACCGGGCGGGGTGTTCCGTCATCCGGAATCGGCTGTTGCCGGGGCTCCTCCCTACGGGCAGCAACACCATCCCCGTCACGACCGCTCGGCGTGTCTGCGGCGTTCCGTTCCGGTCGGGCGGTACGGGTGGCAGGCCGGGTCGGCGGGGCTCGTGCCGGAGAGACGAGTGTGGGAGTCGTTGTGACGATGGTCGGGCTGTTCTGGGTCACTCCGGACGCGGTGTACGTGGGGTCGCCGCCGACCGCCATCGGGGGCTGCGTCCGGTTGACCGCCGACGGGCTGGAAGCCGTGGACCCCGACGGTTCCCGGACGTGGACGTGGGAGGGGCTGCGTTCCGCGGTCGTCGAGGACGTGCCCGCCGAGAGTCCGTCGGGCCGTGCGCCGAAGTTCCTCGGGTCGATGATCTCGGCCGCGTTCGGCGCCTTCCTCGGTGAGGGACCACCCGAGATGACGCTCCGGCTGGAGACGGAGTACGGGCCGGAGGCGGTGACGGTGTACTCGGCGGCGGCCGGAGGATACGGCGCCGAGGAGGCAGCGCTCTCTCAGGAGCTGCTCGCCCGCTTCGTGGCGGGAACCGCGGACCCGCGGGTCCTCGCGGCGTGGGGTCGTGAGCACGCCCTGGAGGGCACACCGAAGCCGCGCGTGCGGGAGGCCGTGCTGCGAACGTGGGCGGAGGCGTGAGCCGGCCCGGCAGCGGGACGAACGCGAGCGCCGGCCGCCGGTGGTGCGGACGCCCCGCCTGCTTCGAACGCGCATCCCGGCCAGGCGACTCGCACATCCGTATACCGGGCATTTCGCATTGCTCTTCGTCACCCTGGGCGTGGCTGATGCCACCGGAAGCTCGCTGCCCACCGCACCTCAGTGGATGGCTTCCAGACGGGTCTGGCCGAGCGTTCCGTTCGGTTCGGCTGACCATCCCCCCCTCTTGCCCGGTCTTTCACTCGCCCCGACAGAAAGCGCCACGATGTCCACGACGCAATTCTCCGCTCTTCCCCGCACCGCGACCGTCAGTACCACCCCCTATGACGTCGGCCTGCCCGTGCTGCGCCTGGTGCTCGGCTTGATCATGGCCGTCCATGGAACCCAGAAGCTGTTCCAGTGGTTCGACGGCCCGGGCATCAAGGGCACGGGCATGTTCTTCGGCAAGGCCGGCTACCCGGCGGGCGAGGCGATGGCGACGATCGCGGGCCTGTCCGAAACACTGGGCGGTCTGGGCCTGATCCTCGGCCTGTTCACCCCGCTGGCCGCCGCCGCCGTCGTCGGCGTCATGATCAACGCCATCTCCGTCAAGTGGGCCGGCGCCGTGCTCGGCCGGGAGGGCGTCGAGTTCGAGTCCCTGATCATTGCCGCGGCCGTCACCATCGCCCTCACCGGCCCGGGCCGCTTCGCCCTGGACCGCTTCGTGCCGGTGCTCCGCAACCACCGGCTGGCATACGGCTTTCTCGCCCTCACCTCGGCGGTCGTGCTGGCGGGCCTGGTGCTGCTGTTGCGGGACTGATCCGGAAGCCCGGTGCAAGGTGCTCATCAAGGCCTGGGCGTCCTGACCGACGCTGCCGGCCCGGGCGCGCAGGATCCGAGCACCTCCGTTGTCCGTCCCGCGCGCCGGGGCCCGGGCCTGGGCCGTCGGCGGTCACGGCACCGGCCCCGTCACGTCCTGCATACGCTCGGCGAACGCCCGTGCGGCGGCCAGGTCCCCGATGTTCGGCCGCTGCTTGTTGATGCCGCCGACGAGCTTGAAGGGCGCCCAGGTGTCGAACGCCCGGCACGAGAAACTGCCGTCCACCTCGAAGCCCTTGCTTTCGAGGAGCTGGACCAGGGGGCGGGTGAAAGGCGCCGGCGGAATCTCGGGGAGCCCGCTGGTGGCGAATACGAACGCCCGGCCCCGCCCGGCGGGAAGTGCCTTGACGAAGTCGGTCAGGCGGGGGTGGAGCCTGCTGTAGAAGACGCCCGAGCCGAATCCCGCGAGGTCGGCGCCGGCCAGCTCCGCCAGATCGGCCTCTTCGGGGGCGACGACCTTCGCGCCCAGTACCTGGGCCATGGTGTCGGCGACGCGACGTGTATTGCCGTGCGACACGGAGGCGCACACGATGACGGCCTTCATCCTGACGATCCCTTCTCTCGCTTCCGTAGTGAGGACAACGCAGCCGCACCGGATGTGACACCACCCGGATGTGACGGAGGCCACACCCGCACCGGAACAGCGACAGCCCCCGGCGCCCACACGCTGCGGCCGACTGTGGCCGGGGCTTCGGCAATGCGTTGGACGTGGCATGACCCTGCTCAAGAGAATCGGCCCATGAGTCTTCTCGTGCACACGTTTGTCTACGACGCCGACGGCGGTCACGACTTCCTGGAGGACCCCGAGTACGGCGATGCCTTGGCCGGTTTCGAGAGCACCCGGACCCGACTGTGGGGCTCCGAGGCGATCCGGGCCTTGGGTTCCCGGTTCTTCCCGCGACTCGACGGCGACAACCTCTACGTGGAGCGGGAGGAGATCGACGACTTCCTCGCCGAGTGTGAGGCAATCCGTCCGCACCTCGGCCACCTTGCCGGGCGCGGCGGTTACGACGCCGACTACGTCACCGAGCGCTTCGACAACATCGTTGCCGCCGCGCTGAGAGCCAGGGCCGAGGGCGGTGGGATCGTCGTCTGGTAACAGCGATCAATCTTCGATGGCACGTGGTCGACGAACACCGCCCACAGGACAGTGACTCAGTGACTCGGCGGTTCAGCTGACGGCAGTGCCGAACCACTGGGGCAGTCGGCCGAGCAGATCCTGCTGGTCGTCACCGACCCACGCCACGTGGCCGTCCGGCCGCAGCAGCACCGCGGGCACGTCCAGTTCCTCGCTGACGTCGACGACGTGGTCGACCCGGTCCGCCCAGCCCTCCACCGAGAGCCGGCCGGTCTGGTCGAGCAGCAGGCCGCGGCCGCCGTGCATCAGCTCGTAGAGGCGACCCTGCTTCAGCTGCACGTCCCGCATCCGCCGGCCGAGCAGTTCGTGGCCCTCGCCGAAGTCGTAGCGGACCCCGACCGCGGTGATCATCTCGGTCACGTACCGGTTCACCTCCTCGAAGTCCATCAGCTTCGAGAGCAGTTCCCGCAGCGCGGTGGCACCCGGATCGGTCCCCAGCAGAGTGATCTGCGCCCGGGTGTTGTCCAGCACGCGGGTGCCCACCGGGTGCCGTTCGGCGTGGTAGCTGTCCAGCAGCCCTTCCGGAGCCCAGCCGTTGACCTCGGCGGCCAGTTTCCAGCCGAGGTTGAAGGCGTCCTGCACGCCGAGGTTGAGGCCCTGCCCGCCGGTCGGCGGGTGGATGTGCGCCGCGTCGCCGGCCAGCAGCACCCGGCCGACCCGGTAGCGGTCGGCCTGTCGGGTCGCATCGCCGAACCGGGACAGCCAGCGCGGCGAGTGCACGCCGAAGTCGGTACCCGCGAAGGCCCGCAGCTGCTGCTTGAACTCCTCGAGGGTCGGCGCGGTCGCACGGTCCTCGGCCACCCCGTCGGCGGGCACGACGACGCGGTACGTCCCGTCCCCGTTGGGGATGGTGCCGAAGCGCAATTGGGTCTTGCGGACTTCCGCGACGACGGCGGCAACCGTCGCCGGATCCGCCGTCATCTCCATGTCGCCCAGCAACGTCTCGACCTTGGCGGGCTCACCGGGGAATCCGACGCCGAGCCGCTTGCGCACCACGCTGCGGGCGCCGTCGCACCCGACGAGGTAGCGCGAGCGCAGGTGCGTGCCGTCCGCCAGCTCGAAACTCACGCCGTCCTCGTCCTGGGTCAGCCCGACCACTTCGCAGCCGCGCCGGATCTCGGCACCGAGTTCGAGGGCACGCTCGTTGAGCAGCCGCTCGGTGACCGGCTGCAGAGTGGAAAGGCCGTACGGGTGAGCCGTGTCCAGCCGGTCCGGCCACGGCTTGTGGATACCGCCGAAGAAACCGCCGACCTGGAACTTCTCACTGACCGCGAGGAACCGGTCCAGCAGGCCGCGTTGGTCCATCATCTCGACGCTGCGCGTGTGCAGGCCGCGTCCGCGGGACTGCTGGGTCGGCTCGGTCAACTTCTCCAGCACGACCACGTGCACGCCGTGCAGCCGCAATTCGCCGGCCAGCATCAAGCCGGTCGGTCCGCCGCCGACCACGATCACGTCAATCATCAGCACACCCATTCAACGAGATTGGATTTCGGCCAGCGGCCAGCGGCCCGCGCAGTTCGCGGATCAGTTATTTCCGCAGGTCCTGGCCTTGGCCGGCCATTCTGTGGCACGCCCCGGGCCTTGCCGCAAGCCCCCCAGTGCGCTATACGTTGAGAGTGGCAAGGAGTGGGAACTCCTTGCCTTTTGTCGTCCGTGGGGACGGACGCGCTCCTCCCGAAGCGGTGACGACGAACCACCGATTCGTTTCGGCGTCCTCGGTGCGTGATCGCCGCCATGCCGGGCCAACCTGTCGCTCAGCGGGGCGTCGAGCCCCATGCTCTCCTCCGGGAGAATCCGGACGCACTCCGACTGCTGAGTCGACGGGATGCAGCCATGTCTGACGATCTCTTGCTGGTTCGCATCCGGGAGCTGCGGGTGGCGCGGCGGGTGCGCCTTTGCCGGGGAGGGATCGCTCGTGGACGGTTGTGGTAACGGGGTGTATCGGCTGGGTGGCGGGGTGTCACAGTCCCAGGGAGATGGCGATTCGGGTCATCTCGGCGGTGGTGTGGACGTTGAGCTTGGCGCGGATGCGGCGGAGGTAGACGTCGACGGTGTGCTTGGAGAGTCCCATGTGGTGGGCGGTCTGCAGGTAGGTGCGGCCTGCGGCGATGTGGCGCAGTGCTTCCTGCTCGCGCGGGGCCAGTGTGGCTGCGGGGGCCTGGGTGTGCGGCTTGGTGAGGGTGAGGCTCATGGGATTTCCTCCGCCTGATCGGCTAGGTCATCACTGCTCACGTCCGCGGAAGCAGCGGGCTAAATGCCCGTTTTGTCTCTTGTTAAGAGACTGGCCGAGCACCTTCGCGAGAGTGTCCGCCGACTGTCACAGGCGTGTGACAAGGCACGCCTGCACGCGCGAGACGGCGCGGTCGCCGAGCGGCTCGGGTACGCCGTGGGGCAGGGCACCAACCGGCACGTCGCGCAGGCCGCGCGGCCGTGCCGGTTCAGGGGCGAAAGCGCAGCGGGTGGTCCGCCGGTACCTCCACGACGGCGATGCGCACCCCGTCGGGGTCGGCGATCCACATCTCGATCAGGCCCCAGGGCTCGCGCTGCGGAGGCCGCAGCACCTCGGCGCCCCGGCCGCGCAGCTCCTCGTACGCCGCCCGCACGTCCGCGACCTGGAGCCACAGCCGCAGGCCAGGACCGGGCGGCTCGTCGGCGCGCCCCGACACCTCCAGGAACCCGCCGCCGAGGAAGTAGACCGTGCCGCGCTCGGGACCGGTACCGAACTCGCGGTGGACCGCGAGGCCGAGCGTGTCGCCGTAGAAGGCGCGGGAGCGCTCGGGGTCCGTAGGACGCAGCAGGATCCTGCTGCCCAGTACATGCACCATGCCCCCACCCTCGCTCAGACGGCGACCTGCCGGGTGCTCACACGGCCGATTCGTCACGCGGGAACCGCTGCGTGGTCTGACCAGGCCCCGGAGGGCCGGGTCAGGCGGGCCAGGTGCCGGTGAGTCGCTTGGTGGCCACTGCGCCGCTGCGGTCGATCAGGGCCTTGACAGCGGCGAAGACGGCACCCTGCAAGGCCGCGGCGATGAGAATCTCCCGCCACGACCGGTCCTCGTCGGTGGCGTCCGGCGCGTCGTCCTCGTGACCGAGCCGCTTCCAGATCTGCTTGAACGCGGCGCCGGCCAGCATGCCCCCAATGGCGCCGAGGGCCAGTCCCACGGGCTTGTAAGCAATCTTTGCGGCTTTCATCGGTGCCTCCGTGCGGCGACCTGCCGCGCCACCAGCCATACCAGGCATGCCGCGCCCGCGGTCAGCAGCCACCGGTCGCGGCGTACCGTCCGGGACGCCGTCCGGCCCACGTGGTGGGTGGCGGCCACGGCCTTCTCGCGCGCTTGGTGGGTGGCCGCCGCGGCCTTCTCGCGCGCCTGGCCCTTGATGTCCGCCTTGGCGGCCAGTGCCTGCACGGTCCTGCCCAACTCGGCCCGGTCGTCCTCCACTTGCTCACGCAGGCGCTCGTTGGCCGGCTGGGATCCGGATTCCCGGGACGTCCTGCTCATCGGTGCACCCTTTCCTTGATCTCGGCGATATCAGCCCGCACGCTCTCGATGGCCTGCGCGGGTACTGGCGGACCGGCCTGGCGCACCTTCCTCCTGCCGACGCTGCCCAGCGCGGCAGCGAGCAACAGCAGCGCTCCAGCCGCGATCAGCGCGGCGCCCCAGACCGGCACGACCAGAGCCAGGGCCGCGATCGCCGCGGCCACCAGCGATTGCGCCGCCAGCAGGGCCACGACTCCCGCGCCACCCAGCAGGCCCCCGCCGAGGCCGAAGCGTCTGCCCTTCTGTGTCATCTCCGCCTGCGCGAGGCGCAACTCGTCACGGACCAGCTGCGAAAGCTGCTGGGACGCCTTCGAGACGAGCTCGGCCACTGATTCCTCTCCGCCTCCGGAGCGGCCGGAGTGGGTAAGGGGGTCCATCACCTTCACTTGCCTTCACCTGCTTCGCCTGTCCTTGTCGGTGCCGCAGATAGGCAGCGCGCGCCGACACCGAGGGCCTTCGTCCTCTCGGCCGCTGGGGCAGTGGCCATCAACTGTGCCTGTGCCTCCCTTGTGGCTCCCGCGTTCGCTTCGTCCCCCGGCGCCTGCCCGGTCGCGTGCGCGGCTAACGCATGGACCCCACCCAGTACGAGCCCCTGTCCCGGCCGGGGCCACATGTACTCGTGTGTCCATGGTGAGGAGGACGAAGAACTGCTGTTCGGCGCGGACTGCTCGCCGGCGGGCGGGCCCCTCGTTCGGCGCGGGCGAGATGCGGGGTGGTCGTGGTCGCCTCACCATGACCGTGACATCACAGCATCGATGAAGGGACGCGACATGCCGCGAGGTTCCAGCCCGAAGCGTGAGCGCCAATACGAGCACATCAAGGAGTCCGGCGAGAAGCGCGGCATGTCGGAGGGCCGTGCGAAGGAGATGGCATCCCGCACGGTGAACAAGGAACTTGCCCGTTCGGGGGAGAGCAAGACGGCCAGTCGCAGCTCCACTCAGGGAAAGTCCGCCTCGCAGCGTGGTGGTGAGAAGTCCGGGGGAGGTGGCAGCTCGTCCGAGCGGACCAAGGACGACCTGTACCGGGAGGCGAAGAAGCGGGGCATCGAGGGCCGCTCGACCATGACCAAGCAGCAGCTCAAGAACGCCCTCGGTCACTGATCGCACGCAGCCCGTGTTGTCCCGCCCGCCGAGGGACGGCCGGGCGGGACGTACGGGGTGTGGGGCCAAACCTGCCTTGGCCTGCAATGCCGATCCGGCCCCCGAGCCGCAGGGTTACCGGGATCGATCCGCAGGACCCGCAGGACCCGCCCGGCAGGCGAAGCGGCGGCTGACGCGCGGCCCAGGTGTCGTCGGCGCTCGGTCGGTCCCATGTCGTGGGCAGGGCGTCGGCAGGCGGATGAATCCGGACCGTCGAGCCCGTCGACTCTGTCTTTGTCGGTCTCGCAGGCTGGTCAGAAGAGGCCGGGCCCGGCCGGGCCGACGATGCCGAACAGTGCGCCTTCGGGGTCCCGCAGGGTGATCTCGTGGGGGAGGGGACCGAAGTCCGTCACGGAGAGAGTGCTGCCGCCCAGTCCGATAGCCGCCTTCACAGCGGTTTCGAGGTCGGGGACTCGGAAGTGGACGTGCCAGCGTGGCCGGAGGTGCGGGTCCGGGGACTCGGTGAGAGTCCCGCCGTGCAGGCGGGCCACCGTCCGGCCCGCGTGGCGGAGCAGGATGCGATTGTTGTCCTCCACGTAGGCGACTTCGCAGCACCCGGCGTCACAAGCCCACTCCAGGACTTCGCCGTAGAAGATGGCAGCGTCGAAGGCGTCCCTGGTGCGCAGTTCGAGCCAGGCCGGAGCGGCGTCGCCGCCCATACCCCAGTCGGGGATGGCATCCCCCTGCCAGATCCCGAACAGCGCCCCGTCGCGATCGGCGGCGAGCGCCGCCCGTCCGGTGCCGAAGGACAACGGGCCGACGGCGACGGTTCCGCTGCGTTCGAGGATGCGTGCGGCCGTGACGTCGGCGTCGTCCACGGAGAAGTACGGGGTCCAGGCGACGGGGACCGTGACACTGGGGGGCAGAGCCCCGAGACCGGCCACCGGGACCCCGTCGCTGAAGCCGACGGAGAACCCCTCTCCGAGACGGACGGGCCCGAATTCCCAGCCGAGAACCGCACCGTAGAACTCCTGCGCCGAGTCGAGGTCGCGGGCCATCAGACTGACCCAGCAGGGTGCGCCGAATGTTTCGTGGCTCGATGTCGACACGACTCTCAACCCCGTCCGCTGGTGCACCCCAGGGAGCCCCTACCACGGTACTCGTGGGGCGCTCCCGGAGACGGCTTGTAGGTCAGTGGACGCAGTCCGTCACGTACGCAGGAGACTGTTGGAGCCGTCGAGTGCGTCGGCGCCCTCGTCGTTGAACCAGTAGTCGCCCGCCGCCAGGTAGCGGAAGGCGTGCGTGCTTTCCCCGGGCAGGGCGACAGTGACCGCTCGCGTGCCGTCCTTGCGTGGCCGCAGCTCGTGCGTGCCCGGCTGCCAGTCGTTGAAGTCGCCCACGACGCTGACAGGTCCGGGCGGGGTGTCCGCGGGCAGGACGAAGGTGATCTCCGTGTGGTCCTTGCTGCCTTTGCGGCGCTTGCGTTCGAGCACGGGAAGCTCCTGCCGAGTCGGGAAACGTCGGCCACATCCTCGTCCCGAGGCCGGGCCGGTTCCAGGACGACACGTCGGACGGGCACCCGGCTGGCGGAGCGTGGACGGGGCCCGAGGCACGTGGAACGACGGAGATTCGGCCGGACGGAAGCGGTTCAGGCCCACCGGCCGCGCCCCGGGTCCGGTGCGATCGCCCAGGCACACGGCGTGTTCATTCGGCGAGTGGGCCACCGCGGCGAACGGCCTCTGCCCGCCCGGTGGCCCTTCCGCGAGGCCTACTGGCACGCCGACGTTCAGCCGCCCTCGGGACCCTTCCATTCGACCCGGTGCTTGCGTGGGTCATCCGGATCCTGCGGCTGGACATGCGGCCGGTCGAGACGGCTTGCCTCGTCCGTGTCCGCGGCCCGGGTACCTTCGGGCTTCGGGTGGGACTCGGTCCGCTCCGCGTGCGGCTTACGGCGCCGGGTCTCTTCGTTGCCCTCGTCGTTCAACGGCACGCCTCCCGCGCCACCTTGGTCGTCCATGACAACCTCCTCCGCGCTCTGAGCCGGACTGCCTCCCTCGCCCAGCCCGTGCCCCGAGGACCCGCACGCAAACCGCCCCGGACGTGGGCGCCTGCGGTGCCCGCCGCGGCCTCGTCTGCCCCGGCTGGTGGGGAGCCTCAGGAGCTGCCGGGGCGGGGAGTCAGCTGTGGTCGTGGCCCGCAGTACGGCGTGTGGCGTCTCAGGTGTGCAGGAGGCTGTTGCGGCCGTCGTGGCCGTCGGCTTCCTCCTCGTCGAGCCAGTGGCCGCCGTCGGCGAGGTACCGGAAGCCGTGCCGCTCGTTCGCCGGGAAGGCGACGGTGACCGCTCGGGTCCCGTCCGGGCGCTCGGCCAGGGGATGGGCGCCGGGCTGCCAGTCGTTGAAGTCGCCGACCACGCTGACCTCACCCGCGGGATGGCCGGCGGGCAGGACGAACGTGATCTCGGTGCGCTTCTTGCGCCGGGTGCGCTCGAGCACGGGACATCAGCTCCTCACCTGCAGGGGGAATGGCCTCGCTATTCCTGCCCGCTTCAGCAGCTTGTGCAGCGCGGGAGTACGCCCCCGCCACACAGTTGTCACCCCAACGGCCCCACGGCTGCTACGCGCGGCGCGGTACGCGCCGCTTGGGCAGGCAACAAGATCGGATGATCCAAGGAAAGCCCCAGCTGTCGCGGAGACGGAGCAGTTTCGCGACCGGCTCACTGCCGTCACCCTGAGTTGTCACGAGCGAGGCGGAGGGCCAGGTCCTGGAGAATCACCTCGGTATCCGGCTCCAAGCCCGTCTCGTCGTACGCGTCGGCGACCGCTTCGAAGGCCGCGATGAAGCCGCTGACCAGGGCGCTCAGCGGCGCGGCCAGCTGGTCCAGCATGGCACCGCCGACCTCTTCCGGAGGGGCCCCGGCCGGCACAAAGAACTGCTCGGGGATCACCTCCCCGAGCAGGTCGGAGACGAGGCCCTCGTCGACACCTCCGCGCAGAGCGGTCAGCGCCGCAATCGCCTTGAGCTTGATCTCGTTCTCGGTCACAGATCGAGCCTACGAGCGGGAGCGGCCTCAGTACGTGTGGTCCCGCGCCGCTGGGCTTCGGGCAACGTCATCCTCGTCGGCAGGTCCGGGGGAGTGAGCGGGGTGGCATGGACCCGCCGCATCCTGGGAGCCGTCACCCGCGTGCCCGGAAGGCTCGGCCAAGTGCCCTTCCCGCGGCGCCGCCGTCCGGATGCGGCAGCCGGGGGAGCAGGGGCATCCTGGCTGTGTGACCGGGAGAGAGGCGTGACCCGAGGGACCGAGCGGTCCGGGGGCGTGGCCGCCCGTGCGTGCTCGGCCTCACGGAAGGTCACGGATGACGCCGCCGGCCCGCCCGACGGCGTCCACGCGCCGCGTATGGCGGGTGGCCTGCGCAGTGGGGGGAGGCGTCATGGACGGGGTCCCGGACCTCGGTGAACCGCATGGCCCTCTTGATGTGTCCAGGGCAGCCATGGCGGTCCTCGACGGCGAGGACCGGGTGGTGGGATGGAGCCCGGCAGCCGCGAACCTGCTGGGGTACGCGGCGTCCGAAGTGCTCGGCCGGGCATTCGCCGACCTCGTGACCGGCCCCGGAGGGAACGAACTCCTGTCGGACCTGCGGCGCCCGCTGCGACTGCGCCACCGGAACGGGCAGCGCGTGCGGACCGTGATCGCCGTGCTCCCCCTGTCGCCCGGCGGCGAGGAACCCGGTGACGACGGCAGTGACCTGGGCGGCGGCGCCGGGACGCGGCCCGCGCGCCTCCTCGCCATGGCCGACGCCGACGAGACCGAGCAGTGGAGCGCCCTGCAGTCGATGCTGCGCGGGCTGGCCACCCAGTCGCCCGTCGGCCTGGCCATTTACGACACCCTGCTGCGCGTCGTATGGACGAACGCCGCGCTCTACAAGGAGATGGGTCCGGCGGATTACGCCGGCGTCGGCCCGGACGACATGGTCTCGCACGGCGTGATCCTCTCTCCCGGCCCCGACACGCTGGAAGAGGTCATGAGCGGGGTGCTCGCCACCGGCGATCCCGTCGTGGAACTGCACTACCGGGGCCGCCCGCCCTCCGTCCCCGATCGTGACCACGTCTGGTCATGCTCGTACTACCGGCTGGAGGACCCCGCCGGATCACCGCTGGGCGTGTGCGAGGAGACGGTGGACATCACCGAGCGCTACCTCGCCCAGCAGCGCCTGGACCTCCTGGTGCAAGCCGCCAGGAGCGTGGGCACGACGCTCGACATGAGCCGCACCGCCCGCGAGTTCGCAGCCGTTGCGACCGCGTGGTTCGCCGATGCGGTCACGGTGGACCTGCTGGAGACGGCGCTCAACGGTGACCGCTCGCACCCCGGCGCCGGGCCCGACACCCGGATGGCCCGGGTATGGCCACCACCGCCCGAGGAAAGCCCCGCCGCACCCTTCGCCGTCTCAGCCGAGGACGGCGCACCGGCCGTCATACGGCCCGTTCGCGAGCCGGGCCGGCTGGCCATCCCGCTCCGAGCCGAGGGGACCGACCTGGGCATCGTGTCCTTCACGTGGGAACACCGCACCGTCCCCTTCGACGACGGTGAACTGGCCGTGGCCGACGAACTCGTGGCGCGGCTCGCCGTGTGCGTCGACAACGCCCGTCGCTACGCGCGCGAGCACGCCGCGGCCCTCCTCCTGCAGCGCAGCCTGCTGCCCCGGCTGCTGCCGCAACTGTCCGCCGTGGAGCTCGCGTACCGCTACCTTCCTGCCGACAGCCGGGCCGGCGTGGGCGGCGACTGGTTCGACGTCATCGCCCTGTCCGGAACCCGGGTGGGACTGGTCGTGGGGGACGTGGTCGGGCACGGCCTGGGGGCCGCCGCCACCATGGGCCGCCTGCGCACCAGCGTGCGCGTGCTCGCCCGGATGGACCTCGCCCCTGAAGAACTCCTCGCCCGTCTCGACGACCTCGTCACGCAAGGCGCCGACGAAAGAGCCGCGGCACGCATCGCGGGCGAGGAACTGCCTGAGGACGAGGCCATGGGCGTCACCTGCCTCTACGCCGTCTATGACCCGGTGTCCGGAACGTGCACGATGGCGCGGGCCGGGCATCCGCCGCCCGCCGTCGTCGACCCGGACGACGGTACGGTGACCTTCCCCGAGCTGCCTTCGGGCCCGCCGCTGGGGGTGGGCGCCCTGCCTTTCGAATCCGCGGAAATGACCCTTCCCCCAGGCAGCTTGCTCGCCTTGTTCACCGACGGCCTCGTGCAAGGCCGTGACCGCGACTCCGAGGAGCAGCTGGACGTGCTGACCGGGATCCTCAGTCGCTCCACCCGGCCCCTGGACGACCTGTGCGACGAGGCGGTCGGAGCTCTGCTGCCGGGCCCGGCCGACGACGACGCGGCGCTGTTGCTGGTTCGCACCCGGGTCCTCGGCGAGCACAAGGTGGCCGTGTGGGACCTGACCGCCGACCCTCAGGACGTCGCCCGGGCGCGGGCTGCGGCGTCTGCCCAGGTCCGCGCCTGGGGGCTCGATGACGACCTGATCTTCACCACCGAACTCGTGGTGAGCGAACTGGTCACCAACGCGATCCGGTATGCCGGAGCCGGCCCCATCCAGCTGCGCCTGATCCGAGACCAGACGCTCATCTGCGAGGTGTCCGACAGCGGCTACACGTCGCCGCACTTGCGGCAGGCCGCCGGCGACGACGAGGGTGGCCGGGGCCTGTTCATCGTGGCGCAGACAACCCAGCACTGGGGTGCCCGCTACACGGCCACGGGCAAGATCATCTGGGCTGAGCAGGCAATACCTCCGGTGAAGCACCCGCACGGGCGACCCGGCGGGGTCGCCGAGGCGCAGTCGCCCTGACCGCCGGGGTGCTGTTCCCCGCCGGAACCGGGCCGCGGCGCCGCGCCGTCGGGGCATGGGTGGTGCCTGGGCCGACGGGGAACCACCCCATGACGCCCGGCGGGTCAGGCGTCCAGCGGCCGCCAAGCCGGGCCGTCTCCCTCCTGCCGGACGTGTCCGAACACCACGTCGGCGAAGTGCACGCCGAAGCCGATCGTGCCGGGCTCTGCCAGCTCGGCGACGAGGCGGCGGCGGTGCTCGGCGGTCCGCGCGAGGTCGTGGTCGAAGCCCGAGGACCAGTCGGGGTGGTCGATCTGGATCGGCGAGTGCACGGCGTCGCCGAAGGCGATCAGGCGCCTACCGCCCCCGGTGATGACGTACTCGGCGTGCCCGACGGTGTGGCCGGGGGTGATCCGCGCGCGTACGCCGGGGAAGATCTCCTGCCCGTCCGTGATCGTGCGGACGTGCGGTGCGAGGGCCGCGACCTGCTCGGTCATGCCCTGGGCCTCCAGGAGGTCGCGCCGGTCCCACTCCGGCTCGGAGACCAGGTACTCGGCATGGGCGAACACGGGCCGGTCACCGCCGGGGGCGGACTGACAGGCCCAGCCGAGGTGGTCGGCGTGGAGGTGGGTGAAGGCCACCGCTTCGATGTCCTCGGGGCTGCGACCGAGTTCGGCCAGGCTGCGGAGGAGCGCGCCTCCCTGGATCGTGGCGAGGGGGCCGTCCGGCGCCTCGTGCGTCTGCGGGCCGAAGCCCGCGTCGATCAGCAGCGCGCGGCCGCCGTGCTCCACCAGCAGACTGCCGACGCTCCCCACGAGGTGGCCCGTTTCGTCCAGGTACTGCGGGTGTGCGGCCCACACCTCGTCGGTGGTGTCCTGGAGCAGTTGCAGCGGCCGGAGCCGCACATCGCCGTCCGGTACGTACGACACCTTCGTGTCGCCCAGCCGTATGGAGCGGATTCCCGCCGGCCGGCGCAGGCGTTCGTACTGATCCACCGTCAAGTCAGCCATGGGTTCTCCCCTGTGAGTCGTCATCAGGTCGACGCGGGGTTTCCCGCGGCGACGACGCCAACCATAAGCATCAAGTTCGAATCATTCAAGCTAGAAATGTTTCGCCTTGACGGACTTGCTAGGGTGATGGCATGACGACGTCCCCCGAGCAGCAGGCCATCGCCGAGCGACAGCTGTGCGGCCTGGTGAACGGACTGGCCCAGCGGATCGCCGAGCATGTACGGGAGCGCGCCGCCACTCTGGGCCTCACCGCGTCCCAGGCGACCGCGCTGCGGGAGATGAGCGGGCCGATGACCATGCGGGAGCTCGCCGAGCGCATGAGCTGCGAGCCCTCCAACACCACCTTCGTCGTCGACAAGCTGGAGAAGCAGAGCCTGGTCGAGCGCCATCCGCACCCCACCGACCGCCGCGCCAAGCACCTCGTCCTCACTGCCGAGGGCACCGCACTGCGGACACGTCTCCTCGCACTCCTCGCCGTGGACTCCCCGCTGTCCGGCCTCACCCCGCAGCAGCAGCGCGTCCTTCACGGCCTGCTGGAACAGGCCATCACCTCTCCGTGAGTCGGCGTCGGCGCGGCAACCGGAGGTGATCATCACCGGCCGTGCGAGCGGGACCATCCCATCGCTCTGCCCCAGGCCCCTGACATTCGTCACTTCTCGTTCCGCCGGACCCGCGCGAGCCTGGGAGTAGCAACGGCGGAACGAGGGGGTAGGGGGTGTCGGTGACAGCGACGGAGCGGCCGATGGGGGGCGTGACGGCCAGGCCGGCCAAAGCCGGGATCGCGCGGGTGTGGGCCGGTTCGCTGGCGGCCGTACTGGTGCGGCGCCGGCCGGTGCCGGGGCTGCGGCACTCGGTTGAGCTGCGGCAGGTGGTGCTGGTCCTGGTGGCGATGGAAGTCGTGGTGGCCTTCCTGCTCTCCTCGATGCTGCCGCCCGCGGTCCGGCCGGTGCACGCGGCGCTGGAACTGCTCTTGGTGCTGGCCGGGCTGGGCCTGGTGGCCGCGGTCGTCCGGCATCCGCACGAGGTGGACGCGGAGCGGGTGGTCCTGCGGACCGGGTTCCTCGGGGATGTGACGCTGCCGCGCTCGGCGGTCCGTTCCGTGGCGCCGGTGGTCCGCACCGTCCCGGGCCGGGGCCCGCGGCCGGTGCCGGGGGAACCGGAGGCGGTGGCCTGTTCGGCGAACAGCTCACTGAACGTGGCCGTGCGTCTGGACCCGCGGGTCCGCCTCGACCTGGGCCCGGCCGGGACGGTGGACGCGGCGACGGTGTACACCTCGACGGACTCCCTGCCCGCCCTCTCGGCAGCCCTCCGTGCGACCCCGCACCCAGCGCTCGACCGATGACGGGACGGCCGACGTCCCGCGTGACGCGAACGTCTCCGTGGTCGGGCCGCCCACCCGGTGAGTGGGCGGTCGTCGCCGGGGGACACCCCGGCCGTGCCGTCAGCTGAGGCCCACCACCACCGGGCCGCCTGCCCGGTCGACCCGGGCCGTCCACCCCGGCGGCAGCCGCAGCGACCGCGACGGTGACACCGGGCCCGGGAACCACCGGCGCCACAGCAGCCGCCCGTCCTGGCCGACTGTCACCACCGGACCGTTCAGCGGCTCCCCGGACCGCAGCAGCAACGGCCGCACCGCGACGCCCGTGACCCGGTCCGGCGTCACCCACACCAGCGGAGCCCGCACGACCAGTGGCGGGCCGGGATCCGGCCACGGGGCGCCCGACAGGTGGGCCAGCACCGCGGCTGCGGCGGCGGCGCCCTCCGCGGCCGCGGTGGCGGCGCGTTCGACGCCGTGGAGGGCGTTGCCGACCGCGAAGACACCCGGCACCGACGTACGGAAGGACGCGTCCACGGAGGGTCCGCGGGTGGCCTCGGCCAGGGTGACGCCGCCGCGCCGGGCCAGTTCGTGGTCGGGGATCCAGTCACCGGTGAAGACCACCGTGTCGCAGGCGAGAACGCCCGACCGGCCGTCCTCGTGGCGCACGGCCACGCCCGACAGGCGGCCCCGGCCCCGCAGTTCGTCCACGGTCGTGGCCGTGAGCAGCGGGACCCCCGGCACGGCGGTGCCGCGCGAGCGCTCGGTGACCATCGCCACCACGTCCGCACCCGCCCGGCGCAGCGTACGTACCGCGTGACGGGCCACCGGCTCGGCGCCCACCACCACGGCCCGCCGTCCGACGGGCTGCCCGTACAGATGGACCGACTGCTGCAGCTCCCCGGTGGTCAGCACACCCGCCGGACGGGAGCCCGGCACCAGACGGGCGCTGCGGGGGCGCTCCCGGGCACCCGTGGCGAGGACGACGGCCCGGGCCGTGATCCGCTCCAGGCCCGCCGGGCTCGTGGTCTCCAGGGACAGGGGGCCGGCCCAGCCGGTGGCGGTGACTCCGGTACGGACCGCGGCCCCCGCCCCGACCGCCGCCTCTACCGACCGCCGTGCGTAAGCCGGGCCCCGGAGCCAGGGGAGCGGCGGCCACCCGAACCCGCCGTGGTGGCAGTGGCGTGGCACGCCTCCCGCGTCCTGCTCGCGTTCCAGGACCTCGACCCGCCCCGCGCCCCCGCCCGCGAGGCGGGCGGCGAGGGCCAGACCGGCGGGGCCGGCGCCGACGACCAGTACGTCGACCAGTACGTCCGTACGGTTCACCGGCGGGCCTCCTCGAACAGTGCGCGGACGGCGGCGCCGCAGTGGAAGCCCTGGCAGCGGCCACCCCGCGCGCGCGTGCGCCGCCGCAGGCCGTCCAGCGAGCCGGGCGGGACGGTCCCCGCGAGCGCGTCGCGGATCTCGCCGCGGGTCACCCGCTCGCAGTGGCAGACGATCCTGCCGTACTCCGGGTCCGCAGCGATCAGCTCCGCGTCGCGGTACGGCCGGGGGAACGCCTCGCCCAGGTTCGGCATCCGCACCGGCTCCAGCTCCCGTGCGCCCGTCACCGGCAGACCGCCGTCGGCGAGCAGCTCCACCACATGGGCGGCGATCGCCATCGAGGCGGTCAGGCCCGTCGAGCGGATCCCGCCCACGGTGACGTACCGCTGCGCGGGGTGGGCCCGGATCGCGTAATCCTCGGACCCGGTGGCGGCCCGCAGTCCGGCGTACACGGCGGTGACCTCCTCGTCCAGGAGCGCCGGCAGGATCCGCCGGCCCTTCTCCCGCAGCATTGCGAGCCCTTCGGCGGTCGATCCGGTGGCCATCTTGTCCTCCAGGTCCTCGGCGGTCGGTCCGAGCATCACGTTCCCGTACACCGTCGGCGACACCAGCACCCCCTTCCCGAGCGCGCCCGGTACCGGCAGCAGGATGTGCCGCACCAGCCCCCGGGCGAGTTCGTCGAAGACGATCAGCTGGCCCCGCCGGGGCGTCACGGTGAAGTCCGCATGGCCGAGGAGCCGGTCGATCTCGTCGGCGTACAGGCCCGCCGCGTTCACCAGGTGGCGGGTGCGCAGCGGTCCCCGACTGGTCGCCAGGACGTGCGGGTCGCCAGAAATAGCCGACTCCACACGGCAGTTGAGGTGGAGGTCGGTGCCGGCGCGGACGGCCTGCGTCGCATAGGCGAGCGTGGTCGTCCAGGGGCAGATCACGGACTCGCCCGGTACATCGAGTGCCCCCAGCACCCCGGGGCCGAGTTCCGGTTCGCGGGCCCGCACCTCCTCGGCCGGAACGATCCGGGCCGAGCGGTAGCCGTTGCGTACGGCCTTGTCGGCGAGGCCCGGCAGCGCGGCACGCTGTTCCTCGTCCCAGGCCACCAGGAGTGCCCCGAGCGGTTCCACCGGGATGCCGCTGTCGGCGGCGTACGCGGCGAGCCGGCGCTGTCCCTCCCGGACGAGCCTGGACTCCAGGGAGCCGGGCACGGCGTCGAAACCGGTGTGCAGGATGGCGGTGTTGGCCTTGGAGGTGCCGTCGCCGACATCGTCGGATGCGTCGACCAGGGCGATCCGCAGGGGGAGCCGGGCCAGTTCGCGGGCGATCGCCGAGCCCACCACCCCGGCGCCGACGACCGTCACGTCGTACGCTCCGCAGGGCAGGGCGCCGCCGGTGGTGACGGTCATGCCGGGCCGTCGAGCAGCGCCGACACCGCCGTCCGGAACCGCGCGCGGCGCTCCGCGGCCTGCCCGGCGCCGGCCCTCGGCTCGTAGACGGCGGACGGCTTCCACCGCGGGACGGCTTCCTGGAGGGTGAGCGCGGGATCGAGCCCGAGCCGGGCGACCGCGCCGACGCCGAGCGCGGTGGCGTCCGGCAGCGCCGACACCTCGACGGGGATCTGGAGCAGATCGGCCTGGGCCTGCATGAGCAGCGCGGACCGGGTCAGGCCGCCGTCGACGCGCAGGGCGGTGAGCGGGGTGCCCAGATCGGCGGCGACCGCGTCCGCGAGCTCCGCCACCTGGGCGGCGATGCCGTCGCACAGTGCGCGCACCAGGTGCCCGGCCGTGGTGGCGAGGCCGAGACCGGTGACCGAGCCCCGCAGATCGCCCCGCCACCACGGGGCGGCGAGCCCGGCGAGCGCGGGGACGAAGGTGACGCCGCCGGCATCCGGGACGCTCCCGCCCACGGAGTCGATGTCCTCGGCGCCGGAGATCACGCCGAGATCGGTCAGCCAGCGCACGGCGGAGGCGGCTGTGTAGACCTGCCCGTCCAGGCAGTAGCTGGTGCGTCCGGCGAGCCGCCAGGCCACACAGCCGACCAGCCCGGAGGCGCTGCGGCGGGGGAGCGGACCGGTCTGCGCGAGCAGGAACGCGCCCGTGCCGTAGGTGCACTTGGCGGTGCCGGGCTCGGTGACGCGCTGGGCGAGCAGCGCCGCCTGCTGGTCGACGAGCAGCCCGGTCAGCGGCAGTTCGGGTCCGAACGCGGAGGTGGTGCCGACGCGGGTGTCGGCGTCGACGATCTCCGGCAGCCGCTCGTCCGTGAGGCCGAAGGCGTCGAGTGCGGCCTGGGACCAGCCGACGGTGTCGAGATCCAGCAACTGGGTGCGGCCCGCCGTCGCCGCGTCGGTCACGAACGCACCGGTGAGGCGGTGCACCAGCCACACGTCGCTGGTCGTGACGACGCCGTGCCGCGTCAGGTGGCGTCGTATCCAGGCCATCTTGGGCGCGGCGAAATAGGGGTCGAGCGGCAGGCCGGTCGCCTCCCGCAACATCGGTTCGTGCGGGGCCAGTTCGGTGCAGAGCGGCTCGGCGCGCCGGTCCTGCCAGACGATCGCGTCGGTCAACGGCTCACCGCTCGTCGGGTCCCAGGCGAGAACGGTCTCGCCCTGGTTGGCCAGCCCCACGGCGACGACCGGCTCACCGGCCGCCGCGAGTGCGGCCCGCCCGGCGTCGACGACCGAACTCAGCAGCTCGCCGGGGTCGACCTCCACCCGGCCGCTCGACAGGTAGCGGGGCCGTACGCGCGCAGAACCGGAGCCGATGACCCCGCGTACCGGACAGACGACGAGGGCCTTGGTTCCCGATGTGCCTTGGTCGACAGCGAGCACCGGGCCCGTCATCACCACTCCGTCCCTGGTGTCGACATGCTTGATCGTCGGTCGGAAGCCTCCACCAGCGGACGACGCGCGTCAAGATCCTCTGCTGTCGCCCGCAAGGTACTGACGCAAAGTCACATCACACGCGTGGCTTGTTAGTTGCGTTCGAACAGGAATCTGGATGCGCATGCCCACACTCGCTCTATAGTGATCGCCGATCAAGGGGAAGAACGCCGGCCGCAGATCAACGGCGGGGATCCGTAGCTCAGTTCACGCGCGGCTCGCGCATCCCCGGCACGGCACGGCTGCGGTGCGGCAGCCGAAGCGGCAGTCGAACGCCGGATGGACCCACCCTCCACGCGATCCGAGGACTCATGACCACGACCATCGCACGACGCACCCGTCCCGGGTGCCCATCGACCGGGACGAGGTGATGGCGGGCAGCGACTTCCGGCCCGTCTACCACCCCGCCGGCCACGACAACGAGCTCCGTGTCGCCGTCCAGGACCTGCGGACCGGCCGCTGGGTGTCGATGGCGCACTTGCTCGAACGGACGGACACCTGGGGGCTGTGGACCCAGCGCACCCAGGTCCTCGCCGCCGTCGCCGCCGGATCCGACGTGGTCCAGGCGTGGCGTACCGAGGAACCGCACAGCGTCGCCGCGACCGTGATGCACACCCGTGTCATCGTCGAACGGGCCGTCCGCGCCCACCGCGCCGGACACCCCCGTACCCGCGAGCTGTGGCGGGAGGCCTGGGAGGCCTGCCGGGACACCGCCGGCATCAGCCCCGCCGATCCCGTGCCCTGGGTCTGCCTGCTCGCCCTCGCCCCCCTCGACGAACACCGTCAGATGGACGAGCACCGGCTTCCGCCGCCCGGCCCGGTGCTGCCCCCAGGGCCCTGGGGCATCCTCGCCGAGGCGGACAAGCGGGACCCGCACAACCGCGAGGCGTACCACCGGATGCTCCAGTTCGTGTACGCGGGCACGACCGGACCGCTCTCCGAGGCCGCCAACTTCGCGCACTGGGCTGCCGACTCCGCCCCGCCAGGGTCCGCCGCCCACGTCCTTCCGCTCTACGTACGGGTCGAACGCTACCGCCGGGAACGCGGCCAGGAGAGGGCCCTCGATCTGCACTGGGTCGCCGAGAACGCCATCCGCGACGCCGCCCACGCCCTGGACGCCTGGTTCGGCTGCGCCGACCCGCGACACGCCTCTCCGCTCGACCTGAACCATCTCGCCCATGCCCTGTGGGGAGCCCTGCGGTTCGACGAGGCGGCCCGGGTCTTCGACGCGATCGACCGGTACTGGACCACCCTGCCGTGGGCCTACCGGACCCGTGCCCCGACCGACCAGGCACTGGCCGAGGAGGTGTTCCTGCAGGCCAGGTCCCGCAGCCTGGCAGCCCGGGACTGACGTTCCTTCCCCACGGCAGCCGCTCTGCCGCCCCCCGCTCCCGCCCCCCGCTCCCTCACCCCCCGCTCCACCGTCCCCCCGCTCCACCGTCCCCGTGCTCCACCACCCACCCGGAGGTACCGTCGTGTCCCGAACCGCATGGGCAGCTGACCGAGGCCGCAAGGCCCCACGCCCACAGGACGAGGAGGAACGGCTCAGAGAGCTCGGTTACCAGCCCGTCCTCGCCCGCCGGATGGGCGGCTTCGGCAACTTCGCCATCAGCTTCTCGGTCATATCCGTCCTCTCCGGCTGTATGACCCTGTACGGCTTCGGCCTGGGCACCGGTGGCCCCGCCGTGATGCTGTGGGGTTGGGTCGGCGTAGGCCTCTTCGTGCTCTGTGTGGGTCTCGCCCTGGCCGAGGTGACCAGTGCCTATCCCACCTCGGGAGCGCTCTACTACATGGCCGACCGGCTGGGCGGACGCCGCTGGGGCTGGTACACGGGCTGGCTGAACCTGCTCGGCCTGCTCGGGGCCATCGCCGGAATCGACTACGGCGCCGCCCTGTTCACCGGCGCCTTCCTCAACCTCCAGTTCGGCTTCGTGCCCACCTCCGGATCGACTTTCCTGATCTTCCTGTGCATCCTGCTGCTGCACGCCGGGCTCAACCTCTTCGGCGTCCGCCTCGTCAGCGTGCTCAACTCCGTCAGCGTCTGGTGGCACCTGGGCGGTGTCGCCCTGATCGTCGGCGCCCTGGCCTTCGTTCCCGACCACCACCAGTCGCCCTCGTTCGTCTTCACCGAGTTCGTCAACGACACCGGCTGGGCCAACCCGTTCTACGTGGCGGCGGTCGGCCTGCTGCTCGCCCAGTACACCTTCTCCGGGTACGACGCCTCCGCGCACCTCTCGGAGGAGACCTCGAACGCCTCCGTCTCCGCCGCCCGGGGAATCGTCCGGGCCATCTGGGTCTCCTGGATCGCCGGATTCGCCCTGCTCGCGGGGCTCACCTTCGCCATCCAGGACTACGCGGCCGTCCAGGGCAGCGCCACCGGTGTCCCGCCCGCCCAGATCTTCCTCGACGCCCTGGGCTCCGGAGGTGCCACCGCCCTGCTCCTCGTCGTCATCGTCGCGCAGCTCTTCTGCGGCAACGCCGAGGTGGCCGCCGCGAGCCGGATGGTCTTCGCGTTCAGCCGTGACAACGCGCTCCCCGGCTCCGCCCTGTGGCGCAAGGTCAGCGGCCGTACCCAGACGCCGGTCCCGGCGGTCTGGCTCTCGGTCGTCGTCGCGGGCGTGCTCGCACTGCCGTCGCTCTACTCCGCCACCGCGTACGGGGCCGTGACCGCCATCAACGTCATCGGCATCACCCCGGCCTACGCCATCCCGATCTACCTGCGGCTCCGCGCCGGCAACCGGTTCGAGCCCGGTCCGTGGAGCCTGGGCCGCTGGAGCAAGCCGATCGGCTGGACCGCCGTCGTGTGGGTGGCGGTCGTCACCGTCGTGTTCTGCCTGCCGCAGAAGTCCCCGGTCACCATCGACTCGATGAACTACTCGGTGATCGCCCTGGCGGTGGTGCTGGTCCTCGCCACCGTGTGGTGGTCCGTCGCCCGGCGCTCCTACGGGACCCCGTCGGCCTACGGAAACGCCCGCGAGCAGGCGGAGATCGCCGAGGGCATCGTCTGAGCACTCCGGCGCCCGCCCGCCCGCCCGCGCGCCCGCCCGGCCTGTGGGGCGGGCGCACGGCGGATCATGCCGCCCTGTTCCCGAGTCAGGGGCGAGCTCGATCTGTGGTGATGTCGGTGAGACGCCCGCTGGTGGCGGATGCGGCCGGCGGCGGCACGGTTGCATTGCCCCGCGCAGTGACGGCGACTGATGCGAAGGTGCCTTTCGCCATCACGAACAGGCCTCCGTCGCCGGCGTCGATCATCTCGTCGATCCGGCGGCCCAGAGAACACCGTGAGACGGCCTGGCCATCAGATCCCAGCCGGTAGATGCCGCCGTTGTCGGCGCCCACCAGGAATCCGTCGGCGTGCGGTACCGCGCCCGCCACCCGCTGCTGGCCGACGCCCGTACCCGTGGACCAAAGGCGCGTCCCGTCTGCGGGATCGACCGTGAGGAAACCGGTACGCGGCCGGTGCATCCAGACGGCGCCCCCGACGCTCTCGAACCTGGCAAACGGTTCGTACGCGCCGCGCCAGTCAGGCTCGTCCGAGCCGAGACCCAAGGCCACGAGCGACGCCTGGCCGCAGCCCGCCACGAAACGGTCGGTGCCCAGCGGGGTGAACACCGCGCCATCCCGCTGGAACAGCGGCTCCGGCAGTCGCCACCGCGCGAGGCCGCTGCCGTCGTGTGCGTCGACCAGCACCACCTCGGCCCCACTGCCGGTCAGCACCCCACCGCCCCAAGCGAGCGGCTGTACCGAGTGCACCGGCGATGTGGTGGTCCACCGCACGCGCCCGTCGGCCAGGTCCAGCCCGGTCATCGGCGTGTAGCCGCGCCAGCCGCCGACCACGACGGTGTCCTCGGTCGCCACGACGCCCCCGGTGAACCGCGGTGTCCTGGCGCTCCACAGCAGCTCCCCGGTCCGCAGATCCACACAGGACAGCAGGTCCGGTTCCTGAGGCAGCACCAGAACACGGTCCCCCGAGAGCGCGATCCCGCGCGGCCACGTACCCAGAGGGATGTCCCAGCGCACCGTCCCGTCGGCCCGCTCCACGCAGACCAGCCGGGTGCGCCGCTCGTGCAGGACGACGCAGTCCTCTCCCACCGCGTAGGCGGACAGGGCTCCCCGTTGGTGCAGTGCCCGCTCCCAGGCAATGGTGACGATCATCCGGCCATCTGATCACACGCCGCTGGCCCCTGGCCGCCGTGCCCCAGCCGGCGGCCGGGCATCTGCGCTGACCTGCGATTTTACTCAGGCGTGGCGCTGGGCGATGCTGCTCGGTATGCCGCATGTGCTCACTCACCGGGACAGCCCGTTCATCAACTTCAAAGAGTTCGATTTCCCCGATGGGCGGGGCCACGGATACCGATGGGTTCACATCAAGCGCTTCCACCTGCCGGACGACCCACCGGCCGACCAGGACCTGCTGGCCGCCTTGATCGCCCACCCGGAGTTCAGAGACACGTACGACGGAGCCGGCGTCTGGCACGAGCCGCGCCACGGTCAGTGGTGGTCGGACCGGATCTCTCCCGGTACGTACACGGCCATGGACGAGTCGAGCGCGACCGGCACCATTCACTCATGGGCGACCGGCGGCGTACCTCTTCCCCCAGATCTGGAAGCGAGGCTGCACGAGGCGGTCTACACCCCGATCCACCGGGCAACGAGC
This sequence comes from Streptomyces sp. NPDC048258, assembly GCF_043201995.1. Classification (NCBI taxonomy): domain Bacteria; kingdom Bacillati; phylum Actinomycetota; class Actinomycetes; order Kitasatosporales; family Streptomycetaceae; genus Streptomyces; species Streptomyces sp. NPDC048258. The sequence goes on along the minus strand of NZ_JBICZH010000016.1, from coordinate 77,344 downwards.
CGATACGCACTGAGATCCCTCCCCGAGGACGCACACCACGACTACGGCCCTATCCACATCGAATTTCACGAGCTCGTGATCATCGACCGCCGCGCCGGCACCCTTGCCCTCCTGGTCGCCGCAGACGATTGAAGTAGCTACTGCTCCACGTCCGGGCTGTGGAAGTCACCTCATCTTGAGCGCCTGTCCGGGGGCGAGGGCGGCGGAGATGCGCTCGGCGATCGTTTGGGCCGAGTTGCCTTCGGAACTCTTGGGGCCCTTCGTCACGCTGACCGAGATCGACAGCTGTTGCGTCGGCAGGTAGGCCGCTATGGCCGCGTAGCCCGGGAACGACGGGTTCGTCAGGATCCAGCCGTTGACGAAGGACTTGGCAGACACCAGCTCCCCGGCCGATGGCACGAGCCGACCGGTCCAGATCGCAGATGTTCTGCACGAGAACCGCGCCGGGAGCGGTGGTCCACGAGGGGTTCCAGAAGGTGGACTCCTCGTAGGTGCCGCGCTCGGAGGTGAAGGCGTGCAGGACGGGGTCCGGGATCTGCGGCGTGTACTGGTTGCTGGTCCGGCTCAGCCCGAGCGGCTCTCTCACCCGCTCCGTGAGCAGAGCCGTGGTGAGCACTTCCCGGTTGCCGGAGGAGACCCGCAGGACCACCGAGTTCAGGCCGAACTCCCGCTGGGACTGCTGGGCGATGGTGAGGTCCGTCTTCCCTTGATGGTGTGGGGTGGCGGACCGGTGCGGGCTGGTCCCGCGTCACGGTTGTCCGAACCTAGAAGGCCGAGTGGGCGAACCAGTGGGCGAGCAGGTCCGGGTCGCCGAGCAGGTGGAAGGCGTCGCTCCGGCGGTCCAGGCGGCCGTAGAGGAGCAGCAGGAGATCGGCGGCCGTTCCCCGGACCGTGGCGTCCGCCGCGCGGGGCTCGGCGCGGTCGGCCACCAGGGCGAAGCCGTCGGGGCGCAAGCCGACCAGCCAGTCGCCGTCGCCGTCCGTGCAGCTGAAGCGAATGGTCCGGTCAGGGGCGCGCAGTTGGGCGGTCAGCGGCGCGAAGGAGGAGGCGAACGGCAGGTTGGTGAGGAACTCGTCGATGCCGTCGACCGCCAGTACGCGGTCGACGTGCGGTGACAGCCCGAGGGCGAGTTGGGCGTCGGCCCGGTGGACGAGTGTCTCGAAGAGCATGCGCCGGACCCAGAACCGGGCGTGCTGGTCGACTCCCCAGGCCCACATCGGTGCGTCCAGGTCGGTGGCGGCGAACACCTCGGCAGCCTCCGCTGCGCTCGCGGCCAGCCAGTCCGGGAAGCGGTCGGGGTGCTCCGGCAGGCGCAGGTCCACCTCGCGGCTGGCCGGCGGTTGCTGGATGCGCCGGCGAAGCAGCTCGGTGAACCACCGGTGCACGCTGCCGACGTGCTGCGTGAGGTCCGCGAGAGTCCAGCCGGGGCAGGTCGGCACCGGGGTGGAGAGGTCGGCTGCCGTGACCGTGGCGATGAATCCGGCGGTCTCGGCTGCGACGGCGGCTCCGTGCTGGGCGGGGTTCATGTCCGTGCCCTTCCTCTGATGGTGCTGCCCCCGGTGGCGAGGATGCTTAAGGGAGTAGATGGTTCATGTTCTCAAGTAATGGCGAAGGTAATTCGCAAGCGCTGAGGATGTCAACTTTCCCTACCCGCGCCGACCTGGGCGGTGTGCCGTCTGCTCCGGGATGCAAGGAGCGCGCCCATCGACCGTACGGGCCCGCTTCCGGACGCAATTCGGTGATCGTTGCTCTCTGGTGATGGGCGGTTCCGGCGTGTAGCTTCTGCTGTAGCTGTCGTGGTTCGCAGTTCCTGCCCGCGCCCAGGCGTGGGCGTTTTGCTGTGCAGTGCCGGACCAGGGCGATCACCTCCGGGTCCGCGCGGTGCGGATCCGACATCGACTGAGAGGTACGAGCATGGCCAGCGGAACCGTGAAGTGGTTCAACTCCGAAAAGGGCTTCGGCTTCATCGCGCAGGACGGCGGCGGTCCGGATGTCTTCGCCCACTACTCCAACATCAACTCCACCGGCTACCGCGAGCTGCAGGAAGGCCAGGCCGTGACCTTCGACATCACGCAGGGCCAGAAGGGCCCGCAGGCGGAGAACATCACCGCCGCCTGACCTGCGCAGCCGGCATCCGCCCGCCCCGGAGCCATGGGCTCCGGGGCGGGCTGTGTCACCCGGTCCGTGTTCTCGAACAGCACGGCCTGGTACTCGGTGAACCTGCCCGCGTCCAACGCCGCGCGAAGGGCGTTGACCGCCCGCTTCGATCCGTCGCCGCCCACGCGGTCGTCCCTGAAGGACGCGAGGGTGTACTCGGTCTCGGTCTCGGTCTCGCGGCGCAGCGGCATCTCGCGCACTGCAGGAGCGCGATCAGCCGTAGGCGAGGAGGGCCGAGGCGGAGATCTGCATCGGATGAGGTCCCTCGTTGTTGACCACTACGTACGTGGCGGGGGGAAGGTCCCTCAGAAGGTCGCTCATCATCGCTGGGGACAACCGAGCCCCTCCGTCGAAGCTCAGCACGTCCGTCGAGGCGTACTCGCGCGAGCTGTAGACGAAGACGGCGGAACGGCCGTCGTACATCTGCGTGATGCTGGGATGACGACGGTCGCCGCCGGCGGTGATGTACCAGACGCGGCTTCTGCGGAGTGCGGCCGCGAGCTGGTTGAAGACCGGCTCACCGTCGGCATACCGGGCGCACAGCCCGGCGACTTCGTCCTCCGCGGCGACGGGCTGGGCGGCGGCGCCGGGAGGAGTCGACGTCGGGGGCTGAGGGGGGGTCTGCGGGGGCGCGGGGATCACCGTGTGGGGCGGGCCGGGCGTGTTCCCGCGGGGCTGGTCCGGTTCCCGGGCGTCTTCCGTGACCTGGCCGGCCCGATCGAGCCGATAGACGACCGGTGAGGCCGGGTTGATGGAGATCGCGGCCCCCACCGGGAGGGATGCCAGCAGTTCCTCGCCGGAGATCTGGATGACCGCGATGCCGTCGGGAACGTGGCCCGGCGAGGTGAAGACCGCCGTATCCGGGGCCGACGTGGTGGAGGGGACCGCCTCGGCCACCGCGACCGTGGCCGACCTGAGCGCACGTTCCAACGCCGCATCGGACCCGTAGCCGGTCAGGGCCAGCTGAGCGGCCTCGTCCACGGGATCCGTCGGTGCAGGGAAGTTCAGCGCGACGGGCGAGGGACGATAGCGCTCGTTGGCTTCGAATCCGGTGATCTCGCCATCGGCCCCGACGCGGAACGCGCCGCGGATTCCGTGCCCAGGCACTCCGCCCTGCGGATCGAAGGCGGGGTCGATGGCGTACAGATGGCCCCCGGGCATCCGCAGCGCCGCAGCCTTCAGCTCCTCGGTCACAGGTGGGATTTCGGCCCTGATCTCCGCCGCTGTCCGTACGGCGGGCGGCCCTTCCTCCTTCGGACCGACGTACCGGGCGCGCACCGACCGCGCCCTCGCGTCGTCTCCCGTCCGGTGCAGTGCCAGCGAAAGGTTGTGTGCCGTGGCCTTGAGGTCGTCGACCGCCCCGCCACGGCGCGCACCCGAGGTCTCCTTGAGGGCCAACGCCTCTTCGAGGAGGCTCACCGCCCGTGCCCCATCGCCGTACTCCCCGTACAGGGTCCCCAGGTTGGCCAGCGCGCTCGCCAGTTCCTCCGTCACACGAGGCTCGCCGCGCATACCTCGCAGCGTGCTGACCGCCTCCTCCAAGTGGTGGCGCCCCGCCTCCTCGGAGCCGATCTCGGCGAGGGCCGCCCCCAGCTGGTTGAGCGTGGCCGCGAGGTCCAAAGTGGCGCCGGTGTCGTGTGTGGCCAGGGCGCGCTGCAGCTCCACCGCTTCCTCGACATGAGGTATCGCCTGTCCGTTACGGCCGAGGTCATGCAGGACCGCTCCGTACGCGCGTAGGACCAGTGCCAGGCCGTGGCGGGTGTCCGGCCGGTCGTCGGCCGCGAGGTGCTGCCGGTAGGCGGCGAGAGCATCGGCGAGATGGGGCTCCGCCTGCTGTGGACGTCGCGCCGCCCGCAGCTTCATGCCGTAGTCGGCCTGTGCGCCGGTCAGCTCCAGTTCGTAGCGGCCGGGGCTCTGTTGCGCCGCCTCGCGGTACAGCGAGAGCGATTCCGCGGAACATCCGGCGGCGGCGTCCACCTGCCGAAGGGCGTACAACCGCTGGGAGTGCCCGTTCAGGATCGCTGCCCGCTCGGCGATGTCCAGGGGCTCAGGAGAGGACAGCGAGGACCACGCGCTCTCCACCGCGGCCGTACTGAGTTCGAGTGCCGCGACGTCCAACCCGGCCGCGGCGAGTTCGCCGCTCGCGCGTGACAGTCTCTGTGCGATGCGTCCGTTGGCCGTCGTGCCACCGGACTCCCGCATCCCGCGCACCAGCGTCACCGCTTCACTCGCCACGCTGTCGGCGCGCTGCAGGTCGTCGGTCCGCCGGAGAGCGCCGGCGTACCGAACGAGTTTCATGAGCCGGCCGCTCTCCTGCCAGGGGCCGGTGCCCTGCCATGCCTCCACCGGCGCGTGGACGAGTCTGTCGGATATCGCGACGGCGATCCTGGCCCGGCTGTCGCTGCTCGCCGTGGAGCCGAGGAGGAGGTCGAGTGCCTCGAGTTCCCCGACTCCCAGCCGGGACGCGGGAGCGGCTCCGCCGCGTCCGGCGACCGCTGCGCGGATCTGCTGCTCGAACCGGTCCACGTCCGCTTCCAGCGCGGCGCGCGCGTAACCCCGGGGGTGGTCGAGGATCAACCCGCTCACTGCCCCGCCGAGACGCTGGGTGACGGTTGCCGAAGCCGTCGGCTCTTCGCCCGCCGTTCCCAGCGCTCTGATCAGGACGCGGGCGCAATCCCTGCCCTCGAACCAGTCGTCCGTGCCGCACAGGGTGCGGAACAGACGCTCGGCTTCGACATCCGATCGACTCCCGTCCGCCAGGGCGTGCAGGACCGAGTCGGCCAGGCGGTCCGGTCCGGGGGCCCGCCACAGCGTTCGACCATCACCCGGGTAGAGGGCTTGCAAGTGCCTCGCCTTCCTCGCGAGATCGCCGTCCGCCGCCGTCGTTTCGACGCGCCGCAGCGTCCGCAGCGCGGCTTGCTCATCCGGCGGGGTGTGCAGGCAGACCAGTGCGAGGAGCAGGCGTGCGCCGTCATGGCTGACGGGTACACCGGCGGCGGTCAACGAGCCGACCACGTAGCGCTGTTCGTGTTCGACCAGCCCGGTGATCGGGTGGTCCTGGTATTCCAGCGAGGCGGCCCGGCCTTCCGCGGCGTCGAGGACGCGCAGCAGCGCCGCGGCATACAGGTCGAGAGTGGTCCGGACGACGGTGGGGCGACCCTCGGCGATCGAGTGTGCTGTGCGGGGGGCGAGCTTCATGCCGGCCTGCTCGGCGGCTCGCGCGAACCCCGCGGTCGCTTCCTGCCAGATCTCGCCCAGCCCGGCTGCGTTCATCCCCTGCGTGACGGGTGCCAACCGCGTCACCCGCCGCTCGATCCAGCGATGACGCTGGCTGCCGACGGAGAGTTCCTCCCACCATTCTCCGGTGTCTCGGGCGAGCAGGAGGAGTTTCACGGGGGGAACGCCTTGCACGGTAGGGAGTTCGGTGACCGTGCGGAGCAGTTCCTCGATCCGCGATCGGTGTACTTCGGCGGAGTCGACCACGAGCAGGGCTCGGCCGGACAGCCGCGGGAGAGCCGCGGCCGCGGCGAGTTGACGGTCCCAACGCCGGGCGGATCGGGCGAGTGACCCGGCCATGGCTTGCGTGCCGGCAGCGTACGCGGTGGGAGCCCGTTCGAGGTCGACGACACCGGCCGTCCAGCCCAGACCCCGGAGCCGGGAGCAGAGCTGCAAGGCCAGGGTGGTCTTGCCCTGGCCCGAGGGGGCGCAGACAAGCCGCAACGCGGTTCCACGGCCCTCGCGTGCCCATTCGACCAGGTCCGCCTCCTCAGGGCGGCTCACCAGTGGGTGCAGTCCGGCTTCCGGGGTGAGCCAGGTCCACGGTCGGTCCGTCGGGGTCGTCGGCTCCGGTCCGAACAGCATGAGCTCCGCGTCGGCACGCGAGACGGGAGCGGCGGGCTCGACGTGGCCGCCGTCGGCGTAGTAGATGACGATGTTGCCGTCACCGGTGACCACGACGGAGTCGACGATGTGCTCCGCGGCCACCCCGCGGTCGCCCGGACGTGAAGCGTCGGAGGTCACCCGTTGATCCGGTTGTGATCGCCGGTGACGACAGTGCCACCGGTCATGTGTCCGACGTTCACGGCACGTTCACCCAGCGCTGTGACGCGAGCGCCCGACTGGGCGAGCAGCACGCCGAGTTCGGCGGTGAACTCCGGATCCCCTTCGAGAATACGACGCAGCTGTCCCCGCAACGCTGCCTGGAAGTCGGGGTCTTGAGGCGCCTCCGCTACGTCTGCGACGGCGGATTCGAGCTCCTGCCGATGCCGGTTCCGCCGAGTGAAGCGCTGCAGGATCTCCCGCCCGAGCGAAACGGTGGCGTCCGCTGCCTGGTCCCTCGCGCGAGTGAGCACCGCGGTCCCGTAGGCACCGATCGCGCTCACCACGTAAGGAGTGATCTCCGCTGCGGTCAGACTGGCATCCATGTGCCGCTCCCGGTTCACTCGTCGGCGTCACTCCCCGAGCGACCGCCGGTTCCCCTCTATCGACGGTAACGCGAACCGCGACTCGATGAGGGGCGAAGTTCCGGGTTCCGCGGGATGCCGGCACTTCGCACTGGGTGTCGGCACGTCGCCCATCGTGTTCGCCACCAGGATCCGGACGGGTGCTCCGCGAATTCAGCTCCCGCAGCCGCAGCCGCAGCCGACTGCGGCCTTGGCTTCACCGACGGTGGTGTCCGGGTCCGCTGATACCTCTGCAGGGGTGCAGCAGGCGGTGACCCCGCAGCAGGTCTTCGCCGCAGGGACGGCTTCGGCCGCGGTGGCGGCGGGCTTGGCTGCCCGGACGATGGCGGAGTGCATGCCGTCGGCGACGGCGTGGGTCGGGGTGATCTCGATGTCGGTGAAGCCCGCGGCCCGGAGGTCGTCGCGGTATTCGGTGAACGACAGGGCTCCGGCGATGCAGCCGACGTACTCCCCGCGCTCGGCCCGCTGCCCGGGGGTGAGGGTGTCGTCGGCGAGGACGTCGGAGATGCCGATGCGGCCGCCGGGCTTCAGGACACGGAAGGTCTCGGCGAAGACGGCGGGCTTGTCGGTGGACAGGTTGACGACGCAGTTGGAGATGACGACGTCGATCGTGTTCGCCGGGAGGGGGATGGCTTCGATGACGCCCTTGAGGAACTCGACGTTGGTGGCGCCGGCCTTCTTCTGGTTGGCGAGGGCCAGGGCGAGCATCTCCTCGGTCATGTCCAGTCCGTACGCCGTCCCGGTGGGGCCGACTCGGCGGGCGGAGAGGAGGACGTCGATGCCGCCTCCGGAGCCGAGGTCCAGGACGCGTTCGCCTTCACGGAGGTCGGCGACTGCGGTGGGGTTGCCGCAGCCCAGCGAGGCGGCGACGGCCTCGGCGGGCAGAGCCTCGCGGTCGTCGGCGTAGAGGGTGGAGCCGAAGGTGTCGTCGACCTCGATGGCCTGCGGCCCGCAACAGGCGCTTCCGCCCTCGGTGACCTGGACGGCGGCTGCGGCATAGTGCTGCCGGACGGTCTCGCGGAGGTCGTTGCTCTGCTCGCTCATGACGTGCACTCCAAGCTGTCGGGGCCTGACGGGGCCCGGATCTGCTTGCATCGACATCTTTCGATTCAAGCTTGCGCCTTGAATGGCAAAACGTCAACATAGAAGCATGTCGAAACAAGAGCTCGGGGTGCTCGGTCAGGACGCCGAGGACGCGTGTTGCGGGGGGCTGGCGGCCGCGCCGCTGAACGAGGACCAGGCCGCCGACCTGGCAAAAGTGTTCAAGGCCCTGGGCGACCCCGTCCGGTTGCGGCTGCTGTCGATGATCGCCTCGCGGGACGGGGGCGAGGTCTGTGTGTGCGAGCTGACGCCGGCCTTCGAGCTGTCCCAGCCGACGATCTCCCACCACCTCAAGCTGTTGCGGCAGGCCGGTCTCGTCGACTGCGAACGCCGCGGGACGTGGGTCTATTACTGGGTGCTGCCCGCCGCGCTGGAGAGGCTGGCGGCTGCCCTGCTGGGCTCGCAGGCCGCCGGGGTGAGCGCGTGAACGCCCTCGTTCCGCTGGGCCGGCGTGCGGCCGCGGAAGCGGTAGGGACCGCCGGTCTGGTGGCGGTCGTGGTGGGCTCCGGCATCCAGGCGACCGAGCTGTCGAGGGACGTCGGCACGCAGTTGCTGGCCAACTGCCTGGCGACCGTATTCGGGCTGGGGGTGCTGATCGCGGTGTTCGGGCCGGTCTCGGGCGCCCACTTCAACCCCGTGGTCACCTTGGCCGCCTGGATCACGGGCCGCCGCTCGGGTGAGGGGATGTCCCTGCGGGACGTCGCGGTGTATGTGCCCGCCCAGATCGCAGGCGCGATAGCCGGCTCGGTGCTGGCGAACGCGATGTTCGGGCTGCCCGCGGTCACCTTCTCCGGCCATGACCGCTCCGCCTCCCACCTGTGGCTGGGCGAGGTGGTGGCGACGGCCGGACTCCTGCTGGTGGTCCTCGGCCTGGCTCGGGCCGGCCGGGCGAGCCTGGCCCCGGCCGTGGTGGCCGCGTTCATCGGGGCGGCCTACTGGTTCACCTCGTCCACCTCGTTCGCGAACCCGGCGGTCACCATCGGCCGGGCCTTCACCGATTCCTTCGCCGGGATCACCCCTGCCTCCGTGCCGGGGTTCGTCGCTGCCCAGCTCGTCGGCGCAGCCGTCGGTCTGGGGCTGACCGCCGTGGTCTTCGGCCCGCCCGCCCGTGCCGCTGCCGGGACCGCCGTCCCGCTCGCCGCTGCTGTTCCCGCCCGCTGAACCTTCTGGAGATCCCCGCCGTGAACCCGTCCTCCTCGCGCCCGTCCGTGCTGTTCGTCTGCGTCCACAATGCCGGCCGGTCGCAGATGGCCGCTGCCTTCCTCACCCACCTCGGCGAAGGCCGCATCGAGGTCCGCTCGGCCGGCTCGGCCCCGGCCGACGCCGTGAACCCGGCCGTCGTCGAAGCGATGGCCGAGGTGGGCATCGACATCTCCGCCCAGATCCCGAAGATCCTGACCGTCGACGCGGTCCAGGCATCCGATGTCGTGATCACCATGGGCTGCGGGGACGCCTGCCCCGTCTTCCCCGGCAAGAAGTACCTCGACTGGAAACTCGACGACCCCGCCGGTCAGGGCCTGGAGTCCGTCCGCCGGATCCGGGACCAGATCGAGGCGCGCGTTCGCGAACTGCTCGGGCCCTGAGGAGGATCGGAACCCGACGCGGCCGGACTTCCTCGAAACCGCTCAGCGGCCAGGACCAACGCCCGGCGGCCCTACCCCCGTTCGGGCGCATCCAGAGGTCGGGCCACCGGGACGGTCCGGCCGGTCGTCAGGCGCGGCAGCGCAGCATCTCCAGTGGGGGATTGGCGAGAAAGTCCGCCCAGAAGTCCGCACCGAACGCGCGCACTCCGGCATCGGACACCTCCAGCGGAACCCAGGTCACCTCGCTGAATCCGGCAGTCCGCAGACACTCCTCGTAGACCTCGCGGCGCGGGCAGGTGGTGACGAACTCGATCGGCTGGTGGTCGAGCAGCGCCGTGATCCTGACTTGCGGTCCGGTCTCGGCCTCCTCGCCGGTCGGCTCGGAGCGAAAGCCGTACTTGTCCAGGGACGGCCCGTCGAAGCGGTAGTCGGGTGTCTCTGGTCGAGTACGAAGAACCCGGCGCCGGGCGCCAGGCTCCGGTGCGCCTTGCGGCACATCCGCTCCATGGCGGCGACTTCCTCCGCGTAGTTGAGCAGCTGGACCGCCACGGCGATGTCGAACCGCTGCCCGAGGGGCCGCAGTTCGGCCACGTCGCCCCTGCTGCACCGCGCTGCCCGGGCACCTCGGTCTGTGGCCCGTCGGGCTGTTCTTCGTCATGCCCGGGAACGCCGGCGTGATCCTGGTCATCGCCGTCGAACTGGTCCTGATGGCCTGGAAAGTGACCGGCACCGGCGCGATCGCCGTGCTGACCGCCCTGTGGGGCGTCCTGGCCGCTGTCACCGACGCACGCATCGCGATCGGCATCGCCGGCGTGCTGCTCCTGGCCACCCCGTTCCTCCTGCCGCGCAGGGACGAGCACCAGCCTCCGGCCACCGAGCCGGAGGAACCCGTCCTGACCACCGCGGTCTCACCCGCCGGTCACCCGGGTGCCGTGGCGGACCTGTCGGCGCGGCTCAGCTCCGTACGCAGCGCGGAAGACCGGCCGGGACACCAGAACGGGTGCGTCGCGATCGCCGTCGACAGGATGATCAGGCGGCGCCGCTGCCGGGTGCAACCGGCCCCGGCATGCCCGGGTGCTGGCCGGCCCCTGCCGGGGGTGTGGTGCGGGGGTCAGCGGCGGCGGTGGACGTGCAGGGGACTGGCGGCGTCGACGTCGGCACCGACCGGATGGGCCGTGTCGACCGGCTGAAAGGCGTGGTCGACCGCTTCGCGCACGGGGATCGTGTGGGCCGCGCCGACCAGCCGACGGGCCGGCGGCGGCAGCCGGTCCCAAGCGTGTTGAGAGCGATGCGGCCACTGGCCGACGGGGGCGCCGCGTTCGAATCCGGAGGGAGCAGGGGTGGAGCGAAGCGGACATCCCCAACGGGCCGAAGGCCCCGGCCCCGTGAAACGAGACAGCAGAGTAATGAGGCTGTGACCTGCGGCTATTCAGTTGACCCGCGCTGATCACTAGGGTTCGTGCGTGCCGAACAACAACGAGATACCCACGGGCCGGAGCGGCCAGGGTGACGATGAGTGGAATGACTTCGTCAGGCGGTTCGAAGCGGAAGACTCCGGTCTGCAGTCCGCGCCCCGGCCCCGGCGGGCGTGGCCGCTGAACCTGGCGTTGGCGCTGGTGGCGGCGGGCGCCGCCTTCGCCGTGCTGAAGTACACCGGAGTGTCACCCGACGCCGGCGACGGCGCCGCCGCGCCCGCTCCGGCGGCGTCCACACCTGCCAGGGCGACCTCCGCCGCGCCGTCGACCGCGCCGTCACGGGGCACGGCGGCCGTGGCCGCCGACACGCGGCCGATGGTGCCGCTCGCCGAACTGTTCCCGGCCCAGGTCAAGGGTGCCTCCGGCGCCACCTTCACCCGGCTGGGCTCGACCGTGATGGAGTCCTGCACGGAGCGGGACGGGGTCGGACCCCGGCTGGCCGCCATGATCGACGACAGCGCGGGCTGCGTCGGCGAGCAGATCGCCCTCTACAAGGACGACCGGAACAACCAGTTCAACATGGCCGTCTTCAGCTCGTGGACCGTATGAAACCGCTCCAGGACGCGGTCTCCCAGAAGGTCGGCGCCCACGAGGGCACGGGCTGAAGTCCCCTCAGGGGAAGGTCTGCTGTCGCTCGTTCAGACGCACCCCGGGCGTTCGCCGTTCAGTTCCGTGTCGTGCGGTCCGGGGCCACCGGGGCATGGTCGGCCGGGGGACCGTCCGGTGCGGGCCGGGCCCGTGAGGGCAGCATGATGGCAGCGCGAGTACCGGGTCGATCCGGGCGCGGATCTCCCCGTCTTGCAGGCAGATCGCCGTACGCCCGCTCCGCGGCCTCCGGCCCGGCGGCGGCGTCCGCCCGGCGATCCGCCACAACACCTTCGGCACGTCGGTGGCCGGGGCGCTCCGGCCGTACGCGCCTCCAGCCCGCGCCAGTCCACCGAGTCCAGCCCCTCCAACTTTGTCTCCCGCCTTGCCCCGCGCGTCCGTCCCGCATCCGGGGCATCCCGCCACTGCGGCAGAGGGGCAGCTCCACACGCTTCGGCTTCGACATGACCGTGGCTCGTGCGGGCCAGAGGGAGGTGCGGAGGTGCCGACAGGTGGAGTCCGGAGAGGTGGCTCGCGGAGGCCATTTTGTGATCTCCCTACAAGGCGCAGGCGTGATTTGCGGTGTAGGTGCCGCTTTTGGGCGGCTGCTCGTCCTGGCGAAGATGATCACGACCGGTGATCAGGCCGGTCAGGACATCACGTACGGGGGAAGTTCATGCACAGCGGATACTCGGTCTTCGCAGGGACGATGGCCGACCTCACATACCCGCAGGTGGAGGCGGCGGCCGCCGCCGGCGCATGCGTCTTGCTGCCCACAGGTGTCATCGAGCAGCACGGCCCCCATCTGCCGCTGGGCACCGACGCCTACGGCGCCTACCAGCTGTGCCGGATGGTGAAGGACGAGCTCGACCGGCACCAGATACCGGCGCTGATCGCCCCACCTGTGTTCTGGGGCGTCAATCAGGTTTCCGGTGCCTTCGCCGGGACGTTCCGCACACGTCCCGAGACCGCGGCCGCACTGCACTTCGACATCATGGAATCCCTCGCCACAGACGGGTTCCGGCACATCTTCGTGATCAACCATCAGGGCGACATCGCTCACAACCGGATGCTCCTCGACGTCGTGACGCGCCGACACGAGGAAGGCAGCACGGGGGTCGTCCTCATCGAGCCCGACTTCATCGCCGACCGCCTGGGCGAGGCGGCGAAGACACCCGCTCTGGCCACGTTCGCCATGCAGCCGCTGTTCGAGGGCCTGGAGCTGACCGGTGAACTCGGCGTCCATGCCGAGGAGATCGAGAGTGCGCTGATGATGCGCTGGTTTCCTGAGCTCGTCGATTACGACGCCATGACCCGGCTTCAGCCGACGGGCCTCGGGCCGGCGGACCTGGCCGAATGGCGAAAAGGCGGCGAACACGCCCGCAGGGTGACGCCGCAGGGCTACTTCGGCGCCCCCAGCCCCCGCGACCCGTTCCTCTGGCGCTTCTACGAGCGCATGGCCCATGCCATGGCCCATGCCGTGGCCGGCTCGCTCACCGCTCAAGTAGGGGACGGGCAGGGCGCTGCTTCGGGATCACCTTGCTGACCAGATGAAAACGGCGGCGACGTGGAGCCCAGCCAGGAGACGGTCGCGGTCTTGCCGGCGGATCGCGCGGGACGAGTACACGGGGCGTCTCCCCGGCGTCCAGATCGTCGGCGGCGCCGGGGCCGGGGCCGCGCAGCGGGTGGACGTCGCGGGTGGTTCGCCCCCACGGCCGGCATGACGGTGGACCAGCTTGTCCCTGGACTCGGGCTGCGCCCCGCCGTCCCGTGAGGTGACTGCGGACAACCGCACAGCGATACAGCAGCCCAGGCAGTGGTCGCTCGCCTTCGACGGCCCCACCCGGACGAATACGGAGGTCGCACTGTTCAACCGGCGAGAGGCGCCGGGCGGCCGGGCATCTCGGCACCCACGAATGCGACTACGGAGACCTCAACGGCTGCCCGGTCACCGCCCTGGCCGCCGAACGCTCCCGGCACATCGACGTCCCCTTCCCCAACGGCCAGAGCTACCGCCAGGTCATCGCCGCCACCGCGGACTTCCTCCACGAGCTGGCCACCGACCGGCACGGACAGCGCGTCCTGGTCATCGCCCACTCGGCCAACAAATGGGCCCTCGACTGCCTCCTGACCGGCGCCTCGATCGAAGACCTGGTCGACGCGCCGTTCGGATGGCGGGAAGGCTGGCACTACACCCTTCCCGCAGCCTGGCCAGCCATCACCCACAGCTGACCCGGCGAACGTTCCCGGCGTCCTCGGCCTGGGGTGGTAGCGGATACAGATCGAACGCCCATAGCCCGTCCGTGACGCAGACCGGGTCGAAGGGGGTGGTGGACACTGTCCCTGCCGGAGCCGACACGGCGGAGACAGGACACCCCATGCCGGGGCAGACCCGGCCTTATGGTCTGAGCATGGTACGCAAGCGCGTGATCGTGTCGGGGACCGTGCAAGGGGTGTTCTTCCGGGACACCTGCCGCCGTGAGGCGCTCGCGCAGGGAGTGTCGGGCTGGGTACGGAATCTGCCCGACGGCGATGTCGAGGCGCTGTTCGAAGGGGACGGGGATGCCGTTGCGGCGATGGTGCGATGGGCGCGTACGGGACCGGCGGCGGCCGAGGTACACGCTGTAGAGGTCCGCGAGGAGACACCCGCGCCGGAGGAACTGCTCGGCTTCGAGGTACGGCCCACTCCGCGGGACGCGGGCTGAGCCCGGTCCGTGTGAGGCGCGGCGCGGCTTGGCGGCGGACCCCTTACCGTGATGTGGTGCGCGTTGCTTCCACTGCCGTCGCGGCGGTCGCCGTGCTGTGCACCGTCACCCTCGCCTGCACGGCCGTCCCTTCGCCCCCGCTCGCAGCCCGTGTCCAGGCCCACCCTGAGCTGGCCGCCGAGGTGGCGACGGTGCCTGCCGCGGCGCTGGGCGCGACGTACGCGCCGGGCTGCCCGGTCGGCCCCGACCGTCTGCGGCTGATCCGGATGAACCACTGGGGCTTCGACGGCAAGGTCCACCGGGGTGAACTCGTCGTCCACGAGCGGGCGGTCCACCCCCTCCTGCGCGTCTTCGGCAAGGCGTTCGACGCGAGGTTCCCCATCCGTCGCATGCGGTCGGCCGCGACCTACGGCGGTGACGACGCCCGTTCGATGGCAGACGACAACACGTCCGCCTTCAACTGCCGGCAGGTCACCGGCGACCCCAGCCGCCTTTCCCGGCACGCCCAAGGGGAGGCAGTGGACGTCAACCCGGTGGAGAACCCGTACGTGGACCGCCACGGCACCCCCCGCCCGCCCGCCGGCCGCCGGCATCTGCGGCGCGACCGCCACGCCCCGGGCATGATCCGCCGCGGCGACGCCCTCACCCGGGCCTTCGAGGAGGTGGGCTGGCACTGGGGTGGGCGCTGGTCCAACCCCGACTACCAGCACTTCTCGGCGACCGGCGGCTGACCGCCTTGTGCCAGGCGTTCGGTGGGCGGAATCGGCACTGGTGAAAGGTGCTGCTCATCGATCTTGAGCGGTCGCGCGGCCACCCGGTTCGACAGGGCTTCTCCGCACCGGCACAAACCCGTGGGCAGTCTGGAAGGTGACGCCATAGTCTCCCCGGATGACCACCGTCTCTGTTGAAGATCTCGCACGCGCGTGCGAAGCCGTCGGCGACCTGATCGCCGAGGTCCGCCCCGAGCAGTGGAAGGCGCCGACGCCGTGCGCGGAATGGACCGTGCGCGAGGTGGTCGATCATCTGGTCGGCATGGACCTGGTGTTCGCAGCCATGATCGAGGGTGGCCCGATGCCCGAGCGCGGAGCAGACCGGCTCGGCGACGACCCGGCCGGAGCCCACCGGTCCTCCAGCGCTTCGCTGCGGGCCGCTTTCTCCCGTCCCGGAGTACTCGAGCGGAGTTATCGCGGAGCCTTGGGGAGCGCCACGGGTGCCGAGCGTTTGCAGATCCGCCTGTACGACCTGCTCGCTCACGGATGGGACATCGCCCAGGCCGCCGGAATTCCTGCCCGGCTGCCTGAAGACCTTGCCGAGCAGGCCCTGGCGTTCGTTCGGGTCCAACTCTCCACTCAGTCCCGAGCGGGACGATTCGCCGAGCCGCAGCCCGTCGAGGAGACCGCTCCGGCCATCGATCGGCTTGCGGCGTTTCTCGGCCGGTCGGTCCCACCGCAGTTGTGAGACCGACCCCGCAGTGGCGGCGACGTTTCGTGCTGCCCGGTACCCCGGACATGCCCGGCGCCGCCCTCGATCTGGAGGTCTTCGCACGAGCGCGGGCAGCGCCGCGCAATCCATTGACCGTCAACTGACCGGGGTGGTAGGCCGTGCCGAGCTGCTCGACCTGCTCGTACAGATGCCCGGACCACCCATGGGAGGGGTAGCTGCGGCTCCCGTCCCCGCCCGCGGAACGTGGACGGTGCACCTGTCACGAACCCTGGCATTGTTCGATGTTCAACCTGTATGTTGAGCGCCGCCAGCTCCCGGCGTCAGTGTGAGAACCCCACTTCACCGCACCAAGTTGGGGCTCCCCTCTCTCCTGCCAGAGGAGCAATCCATGACCGTGCCCACCCCTGCGCCCGGCTACCCCCAGCAGCCCGACGGCGCTCCAGCTCCCGTAGAAGCGGGGGCTGGGTACCCCCTGCCCCCGCGGCCGGAAGGTGGCCCCGGCAAGCCCGGCGGTCAGCTCAACGCCAAGCAGAAGGCGGTCCTTGGGTGCGGCGGCATGGTCGCCCTCTTCCTCATCGTCACCTTGGTCGCCGCGGCCATGTCGCCCTCCGAGGCCAAGTCCGCCGAGGCGAAGCCCGCCCCCACTGTCACGGTGACCGTCACAGTCACCGCAACCGTCACGGTCACCGCGACCCCGCCCGTGGCGGCCAAGGCGCCCGAGCCGTCGCCGACGCAGGAAGCCGCGCCGCGGACTGCGCTGGTACCGGACATGACCGGCAAGTCCGGTGACCTGCTCGTGGAAGCGCTCAAGACAGCAGGCTTCGCCGACGGCTACAAAGCCACCTCGTTCCACGACGTCAGCGGCCAGGGACGCACGGTGCTGCTCCTGTCGAACTGGGAGATCTGCGACCAGGACCCCAAGAACAAAGCCATCCCCGTCACCGACAAGATCTCAGTCGGCGTCGTCAAGTTCGGCGAGAGCTGTCCCTGACACCGGTAATGCTCGACCCCGGCGGTAACCGGTCCGACGCAGCCCGTTCGGATCAGCAGGACCGGTAGCGGGGGTCGCCCGCCCGCATCACATGGGGCGGTCAGTCCCAGATAGGCGGCTGCCGTGATGTCGGCCGCCCCGCCTCATCATTCCGCAGTGCGGTCCGGGGGCTCGCTGCAGGCCTGGGGGCCGCTGCCGTGTCTGTGAACCGGCCGGACAGCGCCATCGCAGTGATAGCCGTTCTCAGAAGAGGAGTACCTGCACCGTGTGGATTTCCCGCTACCTCACACCTGTTGCCATCCTCGGCGTCCTCGCCCTTACGGGCTGTGAAGGCGGTGCGACGGCTGACGGGAAAGGCAAGGCCGGTCCGGCCGTCAGTTCCTCCGTCAGTTCCTCCGTCAGTCCGTCCGCCGACGCCTCGGCGCCCACGGCCGCCCCGGATCCGGTCATGCCCGCCTTGATCGGGCGAACCTCTCAGCAGGCGCAGGAGGAGCTGGCGCGCCTGAACATATCCGCCGCGCGCATCACGCCGGCCGCCCTGCACAACGACGTAGCCCTTCCTCAGGACCACAACGGCTGGTTCGTCTGCGTTACCAGCCCCCTGCACGGCGCGCCGATCGCGCCTTCCGTCGGCATCACCCTCAAGCTCGCCGAGAAGTCCGGCGACTGCTCCGTCAGCTTCCACGGCTTCCTCGACCAGAAGAACGACCCCGCGTACACCCCGCCCGCGACCGCTGCCCCCACCCCCGCCGCCCCGCAGCCGAAGTCCACCTACACTCCGGAGCCGGAACGGACCCACGCCCCCACCAAGCCCGCGCCGGGCGGTGACGGCAGCTCCATGATCACCTGCCCCGACGGCAAGAAGGGCTACGCCTGTACCTCCAACGGCCACCCCGTCGTCGACGGTCAGTTCTGCCCCAACGCCGACCGCGGCCGCACAGCCAGGGCCACCAACGGCACCACGGTCACCTGTTCCTACGACCCGAGCATCAAGCCGTACCGCTGGCAGTGATTCCGGCCCGGCGCGCGCGGCCGGGGCCGTCCGCACATCGAGTGCATGCCGCTCCCTGCCCGGCAGGTGGCGGGGCGGGCGGTCCGCCACCTTCTTCGGCGTCGTGTTCGTGGTGAGCCGGATGAGGGTGATCGACATGCAGCGGCGCGACTGCTGCGGCACCGGTGGGACGACAGCCCGCGCCCCGCCTCGACCTCGGTGAGACGGTGACTCCTGCCGTCCCGCACGGTCCGTCCCTGAGTCAGGGGCGTCCGGCGTCGACCGATCGCCGTCGGCCGGGGAAGCGTTCGGCCGGGAGCGGTCGGCCCGGTCGCACATCTTGATCGTCGCTGGGACCGGTGGAAGAGCCCGGCCGCCGCCCCGTCAGGTCTTCGGCTATCTCGAGCTCGGGCGGCTTGAGGCCGGTGATGCAGCCGGTCTTCGGGGCGGTCGGGGCGTCGAGTAAGGAGAGGGTGATCTCCTGAGCGTACGGGGACGCCACCAAGGCCACGTGGGCGACGTAGGGATGGTGACGACGGTGGTCCGGCTCAGCGTGTGGGCGACGTACGGCCCGTTGCGCGCCCCGGTCCGGGCAAACGAACCCGGCGGACATGACGAGGGTCGGATGTCGCTCCGCGTGACGTCGCGGATCGAGCGCGGCGCGGCGGGAACGCTCCAGGCGCAGCAGTCCCCGGACTCACTCCCACAGTGCGCGAACACTCCGTATAGGCCAACCGCGTGGTGATCCCCGACTTCGCGCCCTCCTGTGCGAGCAAGCGTCTCTCCTTGCGTCCTCGCCACGAGAAGCTCGGAGTCGACATCACGGGCTCTACGGGGAGCGGGAGGGCGAGATCCACCAGCGGAGTCGCACCACCCCTCACCCCCCAAGCGAGTCCCACAGGCTGATCCCGATCCCCGTCCGGCCCGCGGCGGGATTGCCGCCGGAGGTCAGCCGCGTTCCGTCATACGCGCAGCCCGCAGACCGGGCAGTGCCTCCGATGAAAGTGGTCACCATGACGTCCCGACGCGAGACCCACAACGTGAGCGATGCCGTCTTCCGTGCCGTATACGACTCCCCGGCCTCGCTGCCCGGCCGCCACCGATGGGTGACCCGGGAGGAAGACGTGCGCAAGGTCGAGGAGCTGCTGGGGATGGAGGCCGGCACGATCGGCGCGCCGCTCTGGCTGAGCGGGGACACCCGGGAGTGTTCGGCATGCGGCAGGGAGCCCAGCTGGCTGGACATCGTCTCGTCGGCACTCGGTGGTGTGCACGAACGCAAGATGATCGCCGAAGTGATCCTGGGTGAGCGCAAGTACGTCAACGCCGAGGCCCCGGAAGCCATCGCCGGGCTGCGCTGTCATGGCTGCAGCACCCCGATCGAGGACATGCGCAGCTTCAAGTGCCACAACTGGGCCTACGCCTTCGGTGACCTGCAGCGGGTTCTCGACAGCATCGCGTGATCCTGCGCCGGTGAGGTGGTACCCCTGCCGATGAGCTGTTCGCGACGGCGTACCGCCCTCGCGGCATCGCGTGCAGCCGGCGCAGTGCTGTGAGGCATGGCTCCCGCGGCCTCACAGCACGCAGGCAGCGAGGTGCCGAATGCCCCCGGGCCGAACGGAGAGAGCGAACCGTACGCGACCTGGGGCACCGGACCGCAGCGTGGAGGCACCGTAGCCGTGCACGACACCGGCGCGAGCCCGCGCCGGTGTCGTGCAGTGGCTCCCCATGGGGCCCGTGCTACTGGAGCTGGGACAGGTCCACCGAGTCGGCGGGCGCGGGGGGCCTGACCGTGACGGGCTCGTCGAATGCGGAGAAGGAGGCTTCCACCCGCTCGCCGGACGCATCGGTGCCTTGAATCTGCAGTAGGTACGGCTTGTCTTCGGTGGAGACCTGGTACATGCCCGTTTCTCCGTCGCGCCGGCTCGTGACGGTGATGGCCGGACGGTCGTCGACGCTGGTCCGCTTGCCCTTGGTCAGCTGTTCGTTCACCGGTTTCGAAGAGAACTCCTTCTTGAAGAAGTCCAGGTCGCAGAATTCGGCGAAGTCGCGCAACAGGAAGTTGCCCGTAGTGCCGTGCAGGTAGCGGCCGTTGATGAGCGCGATCGCGTCCTCGGCCGCATCACCTGGTACTTGGGCTCGCAGAAGGGCATCGTCGAGCTTCATCCACACGTCGTCGCCGCGTTTGATGACGTCGGCCATGCCCGAGTTGCCGGGAGGTGTGACCGTGCCGACGCAGTTGCCCGTCTCGTCGAATCGGAGATCCAGAGCGGTGGTGCCCGACTCGTCGGTCACCTTGGCCACCATGCGCATGGACGTGACCCCGGACATGGCCTCGCGCGTGGCGTCCGCGATGGCCTGGGCGCTCTTGTCGGCGATGCCGTTGTCATCGGCCCTGGCAGCGCCCGCGCCAGGGAAGATCAACAAGCAGGCAGTTCCGACGGCCGCGCAGCGGGCCGCGGCTGCCCGGGGTGCAGACATCGGGCATCACCTCCTTCTGGCCGGCTCCGGATGGCATCGGCAATCGCCATGGCCTCCGGCGCAGCAGGTCACCTGATCAGCGTAGGTCCGCGCCGCGGGAGGTGCAGTCCGGGCGGCCGTCGGACTCGTGGCCGTCGGGGTCACGGGCGACGTGAACGGACATGTACGGGTCGGCGCTCACCGGCGTGGTCCCTTCCCTTACGGGCCGCGTTGCGGTTCCTGATGCGGTTGTAGCGGTGCCGGCGAGAACTCCGACATTCCGCGACCACGTGCCGCCGCCTGGGCTCAGTGCCCCCGACCGAACATGCCCAGGCCGGGTGGGCGTCTGCGCGGAGGACTCCACCGCCACCACTGCGGAATCGCCGACGGCGGGTGGCTGCGCACTGAGGCCGATGGTGCCGCCGGTAGCAGCGGTCCGGGCACAGGAGGTGACGTGCAGGGTGTGCCGGGGAGCTCTGAAGGACGTCGCGGCGGGCGCCGATGTCAGCCGGTTGCGCCACGCGGCTCTTCGCCCGCTTGGTGCGGTGCCCGTGCCGGAGGCACGCGTCGCGGTTGCGGCCGAGCTTGCCGGCCGGCTTGGGGGTTCGGCGGGGGAGGAGCCGGTGGTGGTGTGGAAGGCGCTGGCCGATCTTCTGTACGTGATCGCAGACGTCATCGCGGACGTGGGTGCGGACGCGCCGAGTGAGGCGCTGACCAGGGGAGTGCCGATCGGGACGGTGGCGACCGCACTCGGCACCAGCGAGGCAGCGGCTCGCCGTTACGTGAGCAGCCTCCACTCCTGAAGGAGTCCCACCCCGGGGGCGGCGGGCGGGGCCTCTCTCCGCCGGGGCCGGCGCAGTCGGTGGCCGGGCAGGAGCTGCGCGCTGCAGGGTCTGGCGGCTGAAGGCCGTGGTAACGGCCGGCTCCTCCACGAACAACGTCCCACCAGAGCCTCATCGTCACGGTGCTGGACAGGATGGGCCGGGACTCCGGGTCCGCGCGGCAAGACCAGCCCTCGCAGGCCGCAACCGATATCGGCACCACGGCCGGGACCTGGCATGGTCAAGGGGACGGCGGCCGTGGCGGCCGGCGGAACGGCGGCATGAGGACGACGGCCGGACGCTCGGCGGGCTGTGCGACGGCCTGGCGACGCCCGCCAGGCGGCCACCTGGCACCTGGCACCTGGGCCTGCTGGACGCGGACTGGGCGCCCAGCCCCGGCCGTCCTCCGTACGAGCGCTACCGGGGCGCTGCGGACTCGGCACGGTCGCCTGCGACTCGGCGCCGGACCTGGTCCTCCTGGGCGAGACGCCGCAGCAGCTCGAACACCGGTGCGCAGATCGCGAAGACGATGACCGCCCGCTCGGCCAGGGCCACCGGGTCGTCGAGGCCGGCCGCGCGCTCCAGGTCCAGCCGGGCCACCGACTCGGCCAGCCTCGCGTAGGCGGCGAGCTCGCCCGGGGCGTACTGCGCGTCCAGCCGTCGCAGTTCCTTCAGGGCCGCCGCCAGCCCCTTCACGTGCGGTGACGTGCCGGGCGCCTGCCAGTCCAGGGCCGCGAGCAGCTCCGCCACCTCGGCCCCGGCGGTCGCGTCGGCCTCGGCTTCCTCCCCCTCGCCTGCGGCTCGCTGGGCCGCCACCGGCACCGGGAGGGCGTAGCTGACCGCTCCGAGGGCGCCCTCGGAGCTGTGGGCCTGGTCGACCGCCCCGAGCACGTCACGAGTGGCGGCGATGGACAGGCCGCCGAGTGTGGTCAGCGCCTTGATCAGCCGCAGCCGCTGCGCGTGCTCCTCCCCGTACTCGGCCAGGGTCGCGGCGGTCGCCCGTCCCGCGGGCAGGAGACCCTGCCGCAGGAAGTACTTGATGCTGGCGACCGGCACGCCGGTCCGCCGGCTGAGCTCCGAGATCTTCATGCGGCTTCCCTGCTGGTCATGCGTCCGGTATCGGTCATCGACGATTGGACACCACAACAAGATACTGCCACTATCCAGTGGCTGGATAGCTTAAGTATCCAGCTTGGGAACGCCGCCGCTCCGGAGGATCGATGCCTCACTCCACACCCCCCTCCGTGCTCCGCCGACCCCAGCTGTGGATCGGCACGGGACTCATCGCCGCGATGGTCTCGATGTTGTTCGCCCTGCTCTACGTCGGTGGCAACGTCAACCCCAGGGGCAACCTGCGCGACCTGCCCGTTGCCCTGGTCAACTCCGACAGCGGCGCCGACGTCAACGGCCAACGGGTCAACCTGGGCGAGCAGGTCGTCTCGGGGATCCAGAAGGCCGCCAAGGGCGACAAGAGCATCGACTGGCAGGTCGTCAGCCGTGAGGAGGCCGACAAGCGGCTGGGCCGGGGCAAGGTCTTCGGCGCCCTCGTCATACCCAAGGACTTCTCCGCCACGGTGACCGGGCTCACTGCCCCGCAGCCCGCGCCCCAGGGCAAGGCCGCTCCGCCGACCCTGACCGTGCTGACCAACCAGGCCGCCGGCAGCATCGGCTCCTCCATGTCCTCCCAGGCGGCCCAGAAGGCCGCACACGCCGCCTCCGCCCAGCTCGGCCAGGAACTCCTCAAGCAGGCCGGAGCCCAGAAGACCCCGCTCCCGACGGCCGCCCAGCTCAAGCTGGCCGACCCGGTGACCGTGAGCGTCGCCGACGGCCACCCCGTCGGCTCCCGCAGTGCCATGGGCCTGAGCGCCTTCTACTACGCACTGGTCCTGGTCGTCTGCGGCATGCTCGGCGCCAACGTGGTCAACTCCCAGGTCGACACCGCGCTCGGCTACGTGCACACCGATTTCGGCCCCTTCCGCAAGCGTGAACCCGTTCAGCACACCAGTCGCGTCCGCACCCTGGCCGTCGGCATGGCGCTCATGCTCGGCGTGTCACTGGTCATGGGCACCCTGGTCGAGGTCGCCACGGTCGCCATCCTCGACATGGATGCCTCCCACCTCGGCCTGCTGTGGCTCTACTCGGTCGCCACCATCGCGGTCGTCGGCATGGGCAGCCTGGCCCTGTTCGCCGCCTTCGGCACCCCCGGCATGCTGCTGGCCACCATCGTCTTCGTCGCGATGGCCGTCCCCTCGTCCGGCGCCACCGTGCCCGTTCAGGCGCTGCCCGGGTTCTTCCGCGCCCTCGCCGAGTTCGAGCCGCTGCGCCAGATCACCGAGGGGCTGCGTTCTCTGCTCTACTACGGAGCTCAGGCCGACGCGGGCCTGACCCGGGCGTGGGCCGCGATGGGTGTCGCCCTGGTCGCCGCGCTGATCTTCGGCTTCGCCGTCACCCACCTCTACGACCGCAGGGGGCTGCACCGCATCCGCCGCCCTGATGCCGAGACCGGGGCCGCGGTCCCCGCCGAGACCCCTGAGCCCACGGAGCCTCCCGAGGCCGCGGCGCCCGCCACCGCCTGAGAGGCCTCAGACGGCCGGCTGGCACGCAGGGTCGGGTACGGGCTCCAGGGCGGCCGGTCCGACACGGCCGCCGAGCGACCCGAACGAGGGAGTACCTGGCAAGGGCTTCGACCCCGGTGCGCGGGACTGCGGTTGACGTTCCCGGGCAATCGGTGATGTGCACGGGGATGGGTGTGGCGTGCCGCGGCCGGGTTGCCCGTGCGCGTACCGGTGGCGGGGCGCGGCCGAATCTGTCCGGCGGCGCACGCCGCTTGCCAGCTCCTGGCCTGCGGAACGGAGTACGGATGAAGGCTGCGGAGGAGCCTGCTGGGGCGGCCGCACCTGCAACCCGGGAGAGCCGGGTGTGCGGCTTCATCCGGCCTGGTCGGCTCTTGGACGGGATCTCCACTCGCGCCGCAGGACAAAGGCCCGCAGAACCGCGAGCGCCAGAAACACGACGCCGAAGGCAGCTCTTTGCCACTCTCCGACAGCAGCGAACCAGTAGAGGCAGAAGCCGGCGAAGAAGAGGCTGGCGGCGATGAGCAGAGGCTCGCGGACCCAGAACGGCACGACGCGGAGAATCAGGTTGATCAACATCTGGTCAGTCGAGCATGCACACACCCTTCACGCAGTGACGGAAGCCATAGCTCCGGAGGCTCGGCGCCAACTGGTCGCCGACGGCCGATGACGTGACGCGCGGTCTCGCTGTGATCCGCCGCGCATCCGTCGGTGCCTGGTAGCGTCGCACGCCCTTGATCGATGACAGAGGAGACGGCCCCATGTCCGAGGACTTGGCCACCGACACCATCCGGAAACTGGAAGACGTCGTGGCGTCGAACGCCCTGCCGGAACACACCGTCGAGCTGCTCCGCGTCTCCCTCAGCCAGGCACGGACGGCAAAAGCGGCGGGTCACGACCAGGAAGCCATCACCATCGCCAACCAGGCCCTCCAGACGGCAGAGAACGCATCCGGGGAGCAGTAGCACGGTCCGCCGGCCGCCGGCCGCCGGTCCTCGCCGCCGGGGAGGGTCGACCGGATTGCCCAGATGCCCTCACGAATTCCGCGAAGGCGCGTCCCACGACACCGCTCACAGCGGACGCGGAGGGCGTGGGGGCGGCCGAGGACGGCGAGGGCGCCGGAGTCGACGGGGCCGGCCGAGCCTACGAGATCACCACCCTCGGCCGGACCCCGAGCCGTGTCAGTCCCGCTTGGCCGCATGCTCCGTCTGCAGGGTGCGCAGGAGGTCGAAGGCAGGGCCGTCCACCGGGCGCTGGGTGTTGCCGAGGGCGATGACGGCGAGCCGCTTCTCCGGATCGAAGCCCACGAAGGAGGAGAAGCCCCCGGTCCCTCCGTTGTGCCAGATCTGGAGGTGGGCGCCCTGCCGGGGGTGGAGGCGGTGGGCCATCCAGCCGAGGTGCACCCAGGCGAAGGGGCTCGTACGGTGCTCGACCGCACGGCTCAGGCGGATCGCCTCGGCGAGCCCCGCGGGACCGCCGTCCAACTGGGCCCGTACGAAGGCCACCAGGTCGGTCGCGGTCGACCGAAGACCGCCCGCTCCCGCCAGGTCGGCGAGGTGCCACGCTGCGGCGGGCCGCCCGCGGCGGCTGTGGCCCTGCGCAGAACGTCCCGAACGGGTGCCGTCCACCGTCACGACGGTGTCGGTCATGCCCAACGGGGCGCAGATCTCGCGGGTGATGAGGGTTTCGTACTCCGTTCCGGCCCGGCGGGCGAGGGCCAGCCCGAGCAGCCCGGCTCCGAGGTTGGAGTAGCGGAAACTTTTCCCCGGAGTGGCTCCCAGGCGCGTCCTGGCCAGCCCGGACAGCAGGGCGTCGGCCGTGCAGTCGGCGTACGGATCCGGCTTCGACGGGCGCAACAGAGCCTGGAGCAGCATGCCCCGGGGCAGCCGTGGCAGGCCGGAGGTGTGGGTGGCCAGATGCTGCAGGGAGATCTGCCGGCCGTCCCGTGACGGTACGGCCGTCCCGTCGGGCAGGAGATCGCCGAGCGGCTCGTCCAGGCCCACGGTGCCCGCGGATACCAGGCGCGCCAGGGCCAGGGCGGTGAACGGCTTGGTCACCGAGCCGATCTCGAACAGGGTGCCGGGGCCGGGGGCACGGCTGTGGTCCGCGCCGGTGCTTCCGGCACCCCGGATCTCCACGACGTCTTCCGCCACCGCGGCCACCACCACGCCGACTTGCTGTTCAGCCAGCCGGTCCGCGGTCTGCTGGGCGAGGGTTCCGAGTTCTTGTGCCATGACGGACATCATGGCGGCGTCCCTCGTGCGACCGGTGCGCCCTGATGATGATTTCCGGCCGTCGGCACTCCGACCTGAGCAGTACGGCGAGGCGATGACGGTGTGTCACCGTGCCCGTGCCCGTGCGCCGTACTGGCGGCCGGGTACGGCGCCGCGGAGCCGGTCGACGGTGACGGGCAGGTTCGTGATGCGCCGCAGGTCCGCGGCGGAGGCCTGCACGTACGGGGCCGGCCAGTCAGCGGACTTCTGGTCGTAGAACTTGATCGTGTAGCCGGTCTGCAGCCACTTGGTGGCTCCGCTCAGCTTCCACCCTTCGCCCTGGGGAGTGCGGGTGCGGCGGCCGCGGCCGACCTCGCTGCGGGCGGCAGGCGGCGGAGTCCACCGTGTGGGAGTTGGGCGCCTCACCGGTCGGCGGCGCCGACTCGGAACTCGCGGACTCGGACACGGTGTCCCCCGTGTCCCCCGCGTCCTCGGCGCCGAACGCGCTGGAGGGGAGTTGCAGACTTCCCACGATCGTTGCTGCGGCCGCCGCCACGGCCGCCGCCGCGGCAGCCGCCTGCAGCCGGCCGGGTCGGCGGCTGTGGCACGCGGATCGGAGAGGGCCGCGGGGGCCGGACGGGTGGGCGGGAAGACCGGCAGCCCAACGGGCGTGCGGTGGCCGGTCCCCATTTCGCCACCGGCCGCATCCGGCGACGGGGACCCTCCACGCCGGGTGTCGGCGGCGGGCCCTATCATGACCCCGCTGCAGACCGGGCACCCGCTCGGCACTGCGCGACGGCCTGCGCGACAGCGCGGCGCAGTGAGACGCATACACACCCCCATCGACGGCCCTGCCTTCGGACGGGGCGGCCGCCCACCGGCGGCGCGCCCCGGTCTGCGCTGAGCGGGCCGCCGCCTGAGCGGACCGCACGGTCGGGAAACGGCCACGGCTCGTCCGTGTCCGGAGGGGGTGAAGACGCACAACAGGGGGGACGGAAAGATGAAGGCGTGGGTGGTCCCCGGTTACACGGAGGCCAGAGAACTCGGCTCGGGCGCCAGTGGCCGGGTCGTGCTCGCCGTACACGACGGCACGGGCACGGCGGTCGCGGTCAAGTACCTCAGTGACAGCTTGCGCCGCGATCCGGCGTTCGTACGGGGGTTCCGGGCGGAGGCCCGGCTGCTGGGCGGGCTGCGATCGCCGTACGTCGTCGGGCTGTACGAGTACGTCGAGGCGCCCGACGGCGCCGCCATCGTGATGGAGCTGGTCGACGGCATCGCCCTGCGCGCGCTGCTGTCGCAGGCCGGGCAGACCGACCCCGAGTCGGCCCTGGTCGTACTCAAGGGCTCCCTGCTGGGCCTGGCGGCCGCGCACCGGGCGGGGGTCGTCCACCGCGACTACAAGCCGGAGAACGTCCTGGTCGCCGCCGACGGCTCGTCCAAACTGGTCGACTTCGGCATCGCCGCGGACCACGGCACCACCCCGGGCGTGGCTGGTACACCCGCGTACATGGCCCCGGAACAGTGGCAGGGCCGGCCCGCCTCCCCGGCGGCCGACGTGTACGCGGCGACGGCCACCTTCTTCGAGTGCCTCACCGGGCGCAAGCCGTACGCCGGGGAGAACTTCGCGGAGCTGGCGCTGCAGCACATCGAAGCCCCGGTCCCCGAGACCGAGGCACCGGAGGCGGTGCGCCCGCTGATCCGCCGGGGCCTGGCGAAGGAGCCGGAGGAGCGACCGGAGACCGCCGAGGCGTTCGTGGCCGAGCTGGAGGGCGTGGCGCTCGCGGCGTACGGACCGGACTGGGAGGAGCGCGGCCAGCGCAAGCTGGCGGCGCTGGCCGCGCTGCTGCCGCTGCTGTTCCCGTCGGCGGGCGGCTCCACCGCGTCCGCCACGGCCTTCGCCACGACCTCGCTGTGGGCGCCCGGGCGGCGCGGCTGGCTGGGCGCCGGCGTGGCGCTGGTGCTGGGGCTGGCGCTGGTCTTCACGCAGGCGGCGGCCCTGGAGCGGACGGGCGGAGCGGCGGCGCTGAGCGCTTTCGCGACGACCAGCGCGGCTCCGCCGGCGGGCGGCCCGGTCCCGTCGGCGCCGGCGTCGGGCTCGCCCTCCGGGTCGCCGTCCCCGTCGGCCTCGGCTTCGCCATCCACGTCCGCCTCGGCCTCCGCGTCCGCGAGCACGTCCGCGACGACCACGCCCGGCCCGGGTTCCTCGGCGACCACGGCGCCGACGGGCACGCCACCGCCGACACCACCGCCGACCACCCCCGCCCCGTCCCCTGCGGTGAAGGTCAAGGCCGTGACCGTGACCTCGTTCCGGCAGACCGACTTCAGGGCGGCGCTGGTGTCGCTCTCCGTCGACGCGTCCGGTCCGGCGACCGTCCGGCTGGAGTGGTTCAGCAGCGACTCGCGGGGCACGCTCGGCGCGTCCGAGGGCTCCATGACCTTCCCCTCCTCCACGGCGGCGACGGCCAGGACCCTCACCTTCTCGGGCACGGGCTGCTACTGGGGCGTACGCGCCACGACCACGCCCTCGGCGGGCAACGGGGCCGCGGTCCAGCAGATCCTGATCAAGCGGTGTGAGATCCGATGAGCGACGACGACTACAGCGCCACCGTCCTCGGCAGCCACTGGATCAGTGGGCCGCCCGAACGGGCCGACGTGGCCCCCGACCGCGTCGACGGCTCCGTACTGCGCTTCGGACCCGGGGTCACCGCGGCCGCCGTGGCACCGTTCCCGGTGGTGCCCGGGCCCGCGGTCGCCCGGCGGCGCGGGGGCCTGCGGCGGTACGCGCTCGCGGCGGCCGTTCTGGTCGCCGTCCTCGCGTGCCTCGGCTGGCAGCGTTACGGCCCCGGCATCGCGGTACGGGACGTGGCCGTGACCACCGATCCGGCAGGGCCGGCCTGCGGCGGGGCCGCCGACGTCGTGGCCGTCGTCCGGACGAACGGCCGCCCGGGGACCTTGACCTACCGGTGGATCCGCAGCGACGGCACCCGCTCCGAGACGCTGACCGAGCGGGTCCCCCGCGGCCGGCAGGAAGCCAGCCTCCACCTGCTGTGGACCTTCCAGGGCGCCGGGAACTACCCGGCCAAGGCCCAGCTGGAGCTGATGGAACCGACCCGGCGCACGTCGGCGGCTGCGGAGTTCACCTACCGCTGCGCGCCGTAGCGGGCGGCCGCGCGGGCCGTTCCGCAGCCGCCCCGCGGGCCCGGGCACCCGTGACACACGGGTGCCCGGACCCGATCCGGCACCGTCCAGACGCAGCCCGGGCACGATCCCCGGTATGCGACCCCGACTTCGGACACGGTGAACCCGGACCGTTCCTCGGCCGGGAGCACGGCCGGCACGTTTCGGCCGTGTGGCGAGTACAGGGCAGCCTCGTCGGAGGCCGGCACGTGCGGGACATCAGGAGTGGGCATGGTGGACCTCTGAAGCAGTGATGGGGTGAGGGCATCGAGAGCCTGGCGCCCTCGAGCCGCCCGCGGCTGGGGTTCACTACTCGGCACCCGTACATGGACGTGCCGGTGACGAGGAGCCCTGCCCACGGGGACTCGTTCACACATCCGATGTTTCGCCTCGGTCACAGATCGGCGATGCCGGATCCGGATCCGGATCCGGATCCGGATTCCGAACCGGACGCGGAGGTGTCACGTCGCCTTGAGGAGGCGCGTACGGCGACAATGGTGCGGCTCGCGCAGCTCCTTGCGGAGGGTCGCACGGAGGAGCTTCGCGCATTGGTCGGTTCGCCCCGCGCCGAAGCCGTCAGAGAAAGAAGGACGACGTCCCCCCCTCCCCGCCTTCCGAAGGAAAAACTCGCGCCCTTCATCCGCGGGTGGCATCTGCGGATGGATGAGGCCTCGGACATGGTCGACGTCTCCCCATCCGGTGGCGTCCTGTCGGCATGGCAGTCATTGAGGCTGCTCGGTCTGCTCATCCTGGACACGGATCAGAGGGCCTTGTCGGGCGAGTACGCCCTCGCCAACGCGCTTGCCGCCTTGGGGTATCCCCCCGACGTGGTGGACATCCTGAAGGTTCTGGAGCGTCTGCGCGACGTGACGGTCCACAGCAGGGGGGAAGCCGTCACGGCCCAGTCTGCGCGGGACTTCATCGCAGGGTGCCGCGCGGTGGGGGATCGCCTGCTCGCGTGAAGGGAATGGGGTCGAGGTTGGGCCCGCCCGCCTTGATCGGTTGCCGAGGCGTACGAGTCTTGGGACAGCCGTCATACCCGGTCCCCACCTCGGACCGCCGAGCGGGCCGCTCTGCTCGGACGAGTTCGGGCCGCTCAACCTCCAGCCCCACCCGGGGCGGCAATGGATTGAGCGTGCGGCGGAAGCACAAGGATCCCGACCGGGAGCCCGGCCCCGCCGCCGGGCGACCTACGCCCGCCCGCACGGGGTCAGGCACCGTCTCGCGTATCTGCACGATGCCTGCTGCCATGGACACCTGGACACCCCGGTGTGCGGTCTTCGGGCCGCACGTTGGACGGGATCACCGGGTGAGACCCCCACATGCGTCCGCTTCGGGGAGGGGCTCAGCTGAAGTCGAGCGTTCCTGTGCGGGTTCGCTTGAGTTCGAAGAACTTGGGGTAGCCGGCGAGGAGTCGGACGCCGTCGAAGACACGGACCGCATCGTCGCCACGGGGTATCGAGGTGAGGACGGGGCCGAAGAAGGCGGTGCCGTCGATGTGGATGGTGGGTGTTCCCACATCCTCGCCGACGGGGTCCATGCCCTCGTGGTGGCTCTTGCGCAGCGCGTCGTCGTACTCGGTGCTGCCGGCCGCGTCGGCCAAGTCTTCGGGGAGGCCGGCTTCGGCCAGGGATTCCCTGATGACGGTGGAATCGGCGGCCCGGTCCTCGTTGTGGAGGCGGGTGCCGAGCGCGGTGTAGAGGTCGCGAAGGACGTGGTCGCCGTGGTGCTGGGCAGCGGCGATGCAGACACGCACCGGGCCCCAGCCCGTGGTGAGGAACCTCTGGTAACGCTCGGGGAGGCCTTCGCGACCCTCGTTGAGGACGGACAGGCTCATGACACGGAAGTTGAGGTCGAGTTCGCGATGGCGCTCGACCTCCAGCATCCAGCGGGAGGTGATCCAGGCGAACGGGCAGATGGGATCGAAGTAGAAGTCGACTTTGTTGGTCACCAGCTCAGGCTAGGAACAGAGTGGTCCGGCTGGTAGTGCCACTTCCTTTCTGAGATCTTGGGCCAATCGCCACCCGCGTTCAGTCATCGCCTCGTTGGCGTAGGCAGTTCTCCCCGTACTCGTCGTGCGGGGCGTCAGCACACCGCCGTGAGCGGCGCGTGTCACGACGTCCCGGTCAGGGCGGTAAACAGCTGCCGACAAGGGGCTGTTCGGAACCATCGCGATCAGGCTCGGAGGGAGTGTTGTCGCAGGTCAGTAGTCCACTGGCCCCAAGAATTGATCGACTGGACCTCCGGGCCGTCCGACTTCTTCGGACGCCGCCGCTGGTCACGTCTCTTCCGTACCGCGCCCGGCATCGCCAATCACCTCGTCCAACGTCCGCACGCCTTGCTCACGTTGCACCGAAAGTGCGCTTCGCGTGCGGCGGAGATCTTTAATCGGGTGTTCGAAATACTGTGCGGCCCCCTACAGTGAAGCCCAATGACACTCCTACATGTTCATGACTATGGGGGCGATGGCCCTCAACTGGTTCTACTGCATGGATACGGACGGTCGCTCGCCGACTGGGACGCCTCGGCTGCCCTCCTCACCGCCGGGCACCATGTCCTCGCCGTCGACCTTCCCGGGCACGGCAGCTCTCCCGATATCTCCCCCTGGACCATCCCCGCCGTGGTGCGGCACATCGCGGACACGCTCGACGCACATGGCGCGCCGGAGGCCGTTGTGGTGGGCCATTCCCTCGGCGGAGTGGTCGCGGTCGAGTACGCCCGGGCGAACCCGGGCCGTGCCCGAGCCGCCGTGAATCTCGATGGCTTCTGGTGGGGACGCGAGTACCCCGGC
This sequence comes from Streptomyces sp. NPDC048258, assembly GCF_043201995.1. NCBI lineage: Bacteria > Bacillati > Actinomycetota > Actinomycetes > Kitasatosporales > Streptomycetaceae > Streptomyces > Streptomyces sp. NPDC048258. The sequence goes on along the minus strand of NZ_JBICZH010000016.1, from coordinate 45,818 downwards.
GCCGACCGGGTGAGTGAGGGGCTGCTGGCGTCGGCCGGGACCATCGCGCCACCCGAGTACATCGAGGAAATGGTCGTCAACTCCGCCCGGTTCGGGATTCCCGCCGACCGTGCGGAGGCCGCTGTACGCGCGGCCGTACGCCCGTTGCCCGACGGCAAGTGGCAGACGCTGCCGGAACGGGCGGAGGCGCTGGAGATCTTCGACGAACTCCACAGGATCTTCGCGCTCGGTGTCACCACGTGGCTGGACGGGGTCGAATCCCCGCTGCTGCTGGTTCAGGCCGGGCGACGGCTACCGCCTGCGCCTGGCATGGAGTGGTTCGGCGAATTCAGCGCCCGGTTCGCACGAGGGGTCTCCGACGGGCTGACCGCGCTCTCCCGCACCCGGCCGACGATCAGCGTCAACCGGATCGACGCCACCCACCTCATGAACCTGGAGACTCCGGAAGCGGTGGCGACGCTGGTCGCCGGGTTCGTTCGAGGACTGCCCGACTGAAGAATCCGGCGCAGTTGACGAGCCCCGCTTTCGCCCGCTTTCCCGCCGCGCGAATGCGGACTTGAAGAAGCCCCGTTGACCTGTTCACGCAGATCAACGGGGCTTTCTGCCGTGAAATCGCTCTCTGTGGACGGGGGTTCGCGGACCTTGGAACCTCCGCGGAATCTGAGCTGCGGTCCGCGCGAGATGGTCCGGTTGGTCGCGGCGGCCATCTCCCTCGAACCCGTTTCGATCACCGCAAACACGTCATCCGGCATGCGGGAGCTGGGCCGCGCCCGGGTGTCGGCGGCGCCAGTCCGCGTAGACCGGGCTGGCGGCGCACGTGTCCAGGTAACCGGCCGCCACCGTACGCAGGATGTCGTCGCCGTGGGAGGCCAGCGGGCCGTCACGGTGCCAGGCCAGGACGTGGCGGTACCAGAGCGGGTTTCCTGCGAGGGGGCGGACGGCGACGCCGGGGGTTTCCGAGAAGGTGGCTTGGCAGAGGCTGACGGCCAGGCCCGCGCGGACCAGTTCGATCAGCTGGCGCCCCTCGGCCTCGTGCGGGGCGGAGGGACGGCGGCCGGTCAGGGCGCAGACGGAGGACCAGTACTCGCGGGTGCGGTCGCCATCGGGCCGCGGCATCGCCCAGTCGTGATCGGCGAGTTCGGTCAGGGACACAGCCTCCTGGCCGGCCAGCGGGTGGGTCGCGGGCAGCAGGGCGAAGACGGGTTCGGTGACCAGGGGAGTGAGCACCACGCCGTCGCGCGGCGGCAGAACCTGCTCCGGGTGGTCGCCGAGCACCGCCGCCTCCAGGCGGCCGGCGGCGAGTTCGTCCAGGAGTGTGACGGGGGAGTAGTGGCACCGGGACGTCACCTCGGCCTCGGCCAGCAACGTCCCTATGGCCAGGACGAGGTGGCCGATGAGGGGAGCACCGACCGATCCGACGCGGACTCGGTCCGGGGACGCCAGGTGGCTGGCCGCGCGGGCGGTGTCGGCGAGGAGCGCGTCGATGCCCGGCAGGACGGCGTGGGCCCGGGCCAGCACCAGCTCACCGAAGGCCGTTGGCGTGGCCCCGGCCCGCCGCCGGTCGAAGAGGACACCGCCGAGCATCAACTCGATGCGGCGCAACTGCGTGCTGAGGCCCGGCTGGGACATGGACAACGCGGCGGCGGCCCGGGTGAGGCTGCCGGCCTCGGCGATCGCGCACACCACACGCAGGTGCCGTACCTCCAGTTCCATGCCGCGCATGCTATGGAACGACGACAGCTTTCGGACAGGACCCGGCGCCCGTCAGTCATATGTGAAATGTCACACATGCGGCGACGCTCACGGAAGCCCGCTACCGCTTCGTCGGCGGCCGGGACGTGATGGGCCTGATCGGCGGCTGGCCGCCCGCCGCACCCGCCGACGGTTACCGCACCCGCCGGCGGTTGGCGTCCGCCGGACGACGCCCCGTCATGGGCCGACGCGTCGTTCACCGATGCGGCAGCAGGGGTACGGATCGACGTGCTCGCTGCTGACGGCTGCGGCGAGACCGTATGCACCACGAAGGCGTAGGAGCGGCTCCGGCGCCCAGCCGGCCTCCGTGTCACCCACGGCGCCCGAGCGGGGGCGCCGCCATGGATGCGGCGGTGCCCCCGGATCCACACCAAGGAGCGGGGGCGCTGCGCGGGGTGGGGTCAGTTGCCGCTCTTCGCCGGGTCCTTGAGCCCAATCGTGGCGTAGTCGAGCTGGCCGCCGAAGGACGTGTGGCCGAAGGCGCCGGCGATGTTGGTGCCGAGCAGCAGCGGCATGCGCTCGATGACGGCGGGCGCCGTCGGGGCCTTGGCGAGGATCTCCCCGTCCAGCTGCCGCCACGCCGTGTTGGCCTGCGCGGCGTCGGTCATTTCGGCTATCTCGTCCATCCGCTTCATCGTCGCCTCATCGCGGAAGAGCGAGTGATTGCCGGAGTTCCCCTTCTCCTTGATGTAGCGGCCGTCGAAGACGAAGGGCAGGAAGGTGGAGCCGGAGGGGTAGTCGGGGCACCAGCCCGTGTAGACGAGGTCGGTCCGATTCTTGGTGTCACCGATGCTGTCGTAGAAGGCCGACGGGTCGACGGCGTCGATGGTGACCTTGATCCCCGCCCGGCCCAGGGACTGCTGGATCGCCTCAGCGACCCCCTTGTCCCCGTTGGAGACGGTGATGGTGGTCGTGAACCCGTCGGGCTTGCCGGCCTCCTTCAGGAGCTGTTTCGCCTTATCCACATCACCGGTGGCCGGGATCCCGAGCGTGTCGGGCTGCTTGCCGCCATGGACTGAGCCGGGCATGAGGGCGGTGGCGGGGTCGTTGAGGGCCGGGCCGCCGGAGGCGGTCATCAACGCTTCACGGTCCAGGGCGTACTGCACGGCCTGCCGGACCTTGACGTTGTCGAAGGGGGCGCGGCCGGTGTGCATCTGCACCATCTCGGTGCAGTTGGTGGACTCGGCGAGCAGCCGCGCCCTGACGTCGGCTTTGGTGAGCACCTTGGGGGTGTTCTCGGGGCGCAGCTTGCTCCAGGAGACCGCGGAGGCGTCCACTCCCTCCGAGGCGATGAGCCGGTCGTCGATCTGGTTGGCCCTCAGCCCCATCACCACGACCAGCTTGTCCGGGTACGCCTTGCGCACGGTGTCCGTCGCCGGGTCCCAGTGGGGGTTGCGGACCAGTACCAGCTGCTTGTCCCGGTCGTACGACTCGATCTTGTAGGGGCCCGAGGAGAGTGGGCGGCTGTCGTACTGGGGGCCCTTGTCCTGAGCCCTGGGCACCGGGGCGAAGGTGGGCAGGACGGTGGCGTTGGGGAATTCCGCGAAGGGCTTGCGGAGTTCGAAGACGATCGTGTGGTCGTCGGGAGTCTTGACGGAGTCGAGGTGCTGCCCCTGGGCGGGGCCCCGGTAGCCCTCGGCGCCGGCCAGGTAGCGGGCGGCGTAGTCCGGGCCGCCGGGCAGGTCGGGGGAGAAGGACCGCTCCACGTTGTACTTGACGTCCTGGGCGGTGATCGGGGTGCCGTCCTCGTACGTGAGGCCCTTCTTGAGCTTGAAGGTCCAGGTCTTGGCGCCGTTGGAGGAGACGCCGAGGTCCTCGGCGAGGTCGGGGACCAGCTCTCCGCCCTTCGCGCCCGGTTCCGCCTTGTATGTAACCAGCGTGCGGTAGAGCAGCCGGGTGCCGAAGTCCATGTCGCCGATCACCCAGTTACGGGCCGGGTCGAGGTGGGTGAAGTCCTGGTTGGACAGGACGGTCAGCGTGCCGCCCTTCTGCGGAGTGCCGCCGACCGTGGCGCCCGCGTTGGTGAGTGCGGGGTTCTTCGAGTCCTTGTCCTGCTGACTGCTGCCGGAGCGGCTGTCGTTGGAACAGCCGGCCATGCCGAGTGTGACGGTCGCCGCCAGGGCGGTGGCGACGGCGTGGAGAGTGCGCTTGTTCATCAGTGGTCACTCCGTGAACAGTCGGGCAGCCGGAGGGGGCTGGAATGTGACCCGTAACATAGTTATGTGAAATGGCACCCCACAATTGTCGCGCCTCCATAGCGCGGAGTTATGGGTAAGTGGGGGCTCCACGGCCACCGTCGGCCGGGCCATGCTGTCGCTGCAATGTCACACGTCACTGTGCGGCCAGGCGGCCGCGAAAGGGACCCATGAACCCCGCGTACGCGACCGTCGACCACGTCTTCACCGTCCCCCTGGACCACGCGGCCCCGCACGGTCCGGCCATCAAGATCTTCGCCCGGGAGGTCACCGATGCGCGCCGAGCGGATCGGCACCTACCCTGGCTGCTCTACCTGCAGGGCGGACCCGGCGGCAAGTCGCCCAGGCCGTCGGCCGGTTCACCCGGCTGGCTGCCCCACGCCCTCAAAACCCACCGGGTCCTCCTCCTCGATCAGCGCGGCACGGGCCGTTCCACCCCCGTCACCGCCCGGGCGGCCTCCCGCTTCGCCTCACCGGCCCGGCTGGCCGACCATCTCGGCCACTTCCGCGCCGACTCGATCGTCGCGGACGCCGAACTGATCCGCCGGCAGCTGTGCGGCGACGAGCCCTGGGAGACCCTCGGCCAGAGCTACGGCGGCTTCATCACCCTCACCTATCTCTCCCAGGCCCCCGAAGGTCTGCGTGCGTGCTACGTCACCGGCGGCCTGCCCGGCCTCTCGGCCACCGCCGACGACGTCTACGCCCGCACCTACCCCCGGGTGCGCGACCGCGTCCTCGACTTCTACGCCCGCTACCCCGACGACGCCGCCCGGCTGCGCGACATCGCCCGCCAACTCGCCGCCACCGATGTGCGCCTGCCCGACGGGGACCGGCTCACCCCCCACCGCCTGCGCATGCTCGGCCTCGCCCTCGGCATGGGCGACGGCTTCGAGCGGATCCACTGGCTCCTCGACGAATCCCTCGACGAGGAAGCGAAGCTGACCGACACTTTCCTGCACCAGGTGATGGCACTGACCGGCTTCACCGACAACCCGCTCTTCGCCGTCATGCAGGAGACCCTGTACGGCCAGGGCGCGGGGCCGACCGGCTGGGCGGCGTCCAGGGCCATGACGGCGTTCCCCGAGTTCACCGAAAACGCCGACCCCCTCCTGCTCACCGGAGAAATGATCTACCCCTGGATGTTCCGCGAGATCAAGGGCCTGCGCCCCTTCGCCGACGCCGCCGACCTGCTCGCCGAACGCCCCGACTGGCCACCGTTGTACGACCCTCGCCGCCTCGCCGCCAACCGGGTCCCGCTCGCCGCACTCGTCTACCACGACGACATGTACGTGGACGCCGGGCTCTCGCTTCGCACCGCGCGCGAGGTCGGCGCCACCCGGGTATGGGTCACCAACGAATGGGAGCACGACGGCGTCACCGCCTCGGGCGGCCGCGTGCTGTCCCGCCTGATGGACCTGGCCGCGGGTCGCGCGTAAGACCCTCGCAGCTCCTTCCCACCTTGCCTAGCAGCTCCCGCCCGCCTTCCCTCCCTCCCTGTACCCCCTCAACCTGCCTCCGACGGGAGAGACATGACCACCCCGCTCCACCGCCTGCGGCCGCTCGCCGCGTCCGTCGCCCTCATCGCCTGCCTGTCCGCCCCCACCGCGGCCGCCGCCCCCGGCTCGCCGCCTTCCGCCGCCGGCTGCGCCCTCCCCGGCCGGACCGGCTGGACGGACGAAGGTCACGACATCGACCGGAACCAGTTCCAGCCCGCCACCGGAACCCGCCGCGTCCTGACGCTGTACGTGGACTTCCCCGACGCCCCGGCCACCGACTCCACCGAGCCGTACGCCGCTCACCTCGCCCCGGCCGCCGGCTGGATGGGCCGCGCGAGCTACGGTCGTCTGCGACTGCACAACACCTCACTGCACCGCTGGATCCGGATGCCCGCCGAGTCCACCTCCTACGGCTTCGCGCGCGGCCTCACCTTCGAGGCCCACGAGAAGTACCTCCGCGACGCGATCACGGCCGCCGACCCTTACGCGGACTTCTCCCGCTACGACATGGTCTACGTCGTCCCCGCCAGGACGGCGACCGCCATCCCCTTCTCACCGACCTACCTCTACGACCCGGCGGCGCCCGGCATCACCGCCGACGGCACCCGCCTCAAGTGGGCCGTCACCTTCGGACAGGACATGTGGCGCTGGGGCCACAAGGTCGCGGCCCACGAGACCGCCCACACCTTCGGCCTGCCCGACCTGTACTCGTTCACCGGCGCCACCCACCAGTACGTGGGCGGCTGGGACGTGATGGGTGACATCGCCGGCCACGCCCCGCAGTACCTCGGCTGGCACTCCTGGAAGCTCGGGTGGACCCGCGACGACGAGGTCGCCTGCCTGCCCGCGTCCGGTCGCCGAACGGTACGGCTGACTCCGGTGGAACGGCCCGGCGGAACCAAGATCGCCGTGCTGCGGACCGGTGAGACGACGGCGTACGTGGCGGAGTCCCGCCGTGCCCAGGGCAACGACGCGGCCGCCTGCTCCACCGGCGTCCTCGTCTACAAGGTCGACTCCGCCGCCCGGACCGGCGAGGGCCCGGTGCGAATCATGAACGCGAACCCGAACCCGAACCCGAACACGCCCCCGCCCACCGGCTGCACCCCGCTGGACCTGGCCGCGTACGCACCCGGACAGAGCTTCACCGACCCCGCGACCGGCGTGCGCATCGACGTCCTCGCGGGGGGACGGACGGGAGACACGGTGCGACTGAGCAAGGAGTGACTCCGGTCCGGGCCGGCCGCCGTCCGCACTCTGCGCGTTCCGGGCCAAAGGGCACCAGGCGCAGCAGCTGCGTGAACGAGGCGATCTCCACGGGGGGAGGGGGCAGGGCCGGGACGAGGAGCATCTGGGAGTGGGCGATGTCCAGCAGGGTGGCGCCGCTCCCGTCCTCGTCGAGGCGCGCTTCCGCGGATTGCGGCCCCACTTGGGAAGGGCCGGCGCCGGCCGGTGAGCCGGAGGGGGCGGGCTGCAGGCGCTCGCGACTGCGAAGCGGGTCCCGCCAAGTACCGGTCCAGGTCCGGAAGGTAGGACACGTCAGTGCCAAAGTTTTCGCAGCCCAGGCAGCGGAACCGCGGTGGGCAGGCGTGGCCGACGGCCTCAACGCCGGAGGTGTCGAAGAGCTTGCCCGGGGGCTCACCCGGATTCCCTTGTACCCGCTTGAGCTCCGGGCGAGCGCCGACGTACGCCCCCTGCCGCGCCCGCGGGCAGTTCGTGGCGGGCGCGTCAGCTGCTCAGCGCAGCATCGTGGCTGCGGCAGACGGACAGCAGTGGATGATCGGGCGACACGGCCCCCTCCAGCACGCCCAGAGCCCGGCGCACGAGCGCGTGAGCCTCCGCCCGCCCGCCGCGGTCCGCCCGGACCAAGGCCAGGCGGTTCAGCGTCACGGCCAGCTCCGGATGGTCCCGGCCGAGTACCGTCTCCTTGATGACCAGCGCCCGACGGAACAGCGCCTCGGCCTCCACCAGCCCACCACGCCGGTAGGCGAGGCACGCCAGGTTGTGGCAGGTGACGGCCGTCTCGTGGTGTCCGGGACCGTGCACCCGGCTGAACACCCCCAACGCCGCCCGCAACAAGCGCTCCGCCTCCCGGCGTTTGCCCAGGCCGTCCAGGATCGCCGCGAGGGCGGCACGGTCGGCGGCCACGGTGGGGTGGTCGCAACCCAGAACGCGCTCGCGCAAGGCCACCGAGCGGCGGGCCAACGGTTCGGCGGTGGCGAAGTCACCTCCGGGCGTGTGCCAGACCCGCGAGGTTGTGCCAGACGGTGGCCAGCTCCGGATGGCCGGGGCCACCGATACGCACCAGCACCGCCCACACCCGGTGGTAGAGCCGCTCGGCCTCGTCGAAGTCGCCGGTGTACTTGCAGGTGACGGCCAACTCGTTCAACAGGGTCGCCCACTGGGGCAGGTCACACGGCGGTCGGGCGTGCTCGGTCCCGTAGAGGGCCGCGCGCAACAGCTCCTGTGCCCGCCGATAGTTCCCCCGCATCCGGTACACAGCGGCGAGACCGCTCTGCGCACGAGCCAGGAGCCGGGCCCTCTCGCGGGAGTGCGCGAGCCCGTCGGCCAGGGTGAGCGCTTGCCGGAGCACCTGCTGCGCCCGGGCCAGGTCGCCCAGCGCCCCATGCAGGTCGCCTTCGACGAGCAGGACCCCGACCAGCGCTTCGTCGTCCGCGCAGGCGGCGGCGAGGAGTTCGCGTACCTGCCCGGCGAGCTCGAGGGCGCCCGCGTGGTCCCCGGTGTCCCTCCGGCCGAGGGCTGGAACGTGGTCGGCTGGTCACTGTGGGCCGTGCCAGGGGCCTGCGCCTGTGCCGGCGCGGCCGGCGCCGGCACCGCGCCGGAGGCCAGCGCCAGAGCCGTGATCGTCGCGGCGAGCCAACGCCTCGCCTAGACCGTGGAGTGCTTGTTTTTGTATGCGGACATCACCGTTCTCCTGCATTCCTCCCCGGTCGCATCCGGGAGTGGCTTTCAGGGAGCGGCGGGGTGCTCAACGGTTCCAGTCACGTGAATTCGTGGTTTGACGTTTCGCGTCGGCTGGGTGGCGGGGTGTCACAGTCCCAGGGAGATGGCGATTCGGGTCATCTCGGCGGTGGTGTGGACGTTGAGCTTGGCGCGGATGCGGCGGAGGTAGACGTCGACGGTGTGCTTGGAGAGTCCCATGTGGCGGGCGGTCTGCAGGTAGGTGCGGCCTGCGGCGATGTGGCGCAGTGCTTCCTGCTCGCGCGGGGCCAGTGTGGCTGCGGGGGCCTGGGCGTGCGGCTTGGTGAGGGTGAGGCTCATGGGATTTCCTCCGCCTGATCGGCTCGGTCATCACTGCTCACGTCCGCGGAAGCAGCGGGCTAAATGCCCGTTTTGTCTCTTGTTAAGAGACTGGCCGAGCACCTTCGCGAGAGTGTCCGCCGACTGTCACAGGCGTGTGACAGGGCAGGTTTGCGCGCGCGAGACGACGCGGTCGGTAACCGTCCGGTCGCCGACCGTCCGGTAGGCCGGGCCCTGGTCGTTCAGGCGTCGGAGCTGGGCACGCCGTCATGGCCGTGGCGGAGGGTCGGCAGGAGTGCCTCCGCGGCGTCGTACGCGATGCACGCCGCCGTGTCCGGCCGCTCCGGGGCGTCGAGCGTCCCGGGGGCCTCCCGCCATGATCACCGTGGCGGGAGGTGTGCGGCTCCCTCTTGACTCTCCGGACGTCCTTGTATGCAGCCGACACCGCTCACGCCGACACGGCGGCAGCTTTTATCAAGATCGGTTCTGGATGTCCAGCCACGTATTCGAGTGGCGTGACGCTCGTCCTCCGGCAGGGTTTATTTGAAGCACGTCCTCACCGGGGAACTCCCGGAGAATATGAGGCCGAAAAATTGTCCCAGGCCTTTTTGTGGGACAGCTTTCAAACCTCTTAAATTCCGAATGGAGAATTCCCATGCACAAGCTGTTCTCGACTCGTCGTGTTGTTCTGGCCGGAGCTTCCCTGGCGCTGGTGGGTGGCGGTATCGCACTGCCGGCGACCGCGATGGCCGCACCGGCCGCCGTTCCGCAGCAGGCCGTCACCCTCGCCCCCAGTGACAGCGCCGACGGCATCGGTACGGGTGGTGACGCCAACGCCGAGAACACCACGGTCGGTGGTACCGCCACCGGCGGAAACGCCAACTCCGGTGTCGGGATCTGCAAGGGCAAGTGCACGATCACGACCGGTGCGGCCACCGGCGGCAACGCGAGTGCTGACGCCGTCAACACCGGCGACGCCACCTCCGTGGGCGGTAATGGCACGGGTACGGGCGGCACGGTGAGCAAGGTCGACAAGCAGGTGATCAAGAAGCAGCTCAAGGCGGAGCTGAAGGCAAAGCTCGGTAAGTGAGCCCCGCCCCACACCGCAGACGCCGGAGAGGCCCACAGCCTCTCCGGCGTCTGCCGTGTGGGGCGGCGGTCCTCGCGGCTTCGAGATGCACCGTGGCCTCCCTGTGAGAGGGCCCGGCGGTCTCCCCTTCACTGACCTCGCCGAGAAGCGTCATGTTGCCCCCGCCCCCGAGCTTCGCCGGGTGGCGGCGGCCACGGGGTCTGGGCGCCACGCTGCTGAAAGCGTTGCGGCGAGCCACATGGAAGGCGGCCTTCGACCCCACCCATTTCCTTCGATTCTTGGCTAATTCCGGCATCTGGCCAGGTCTCTCGAAGGGGTACATACGATGACATTCGGTGATATTCGGGCGCTCTGGAGGTGACTCGCCCCATAGGGCCCACGTCACATACGAACCGGGCTAGTAGCTTCCAATGGTCCGATACCGCCTCCTGGCATCGGCTCCCACCTGCACGGATCCCGCCAAGTCCGCCGGTGGGCCGCTGGCCCCCGACTGCGAGGGCGGCTAGTAGGCGGGCTCGTTGCCAGGGGGGCGGGGCGTCTGTAGAACTGGATGAGTCGCAGGGCGGCAGGGGTGCTTCACCCGCCGCCGACGAACCCCTCTCCTTTGCGTGAGTGGCTCACGCATGTCTTCGGCATGCCCGCGACCGTCCTTGTTCCCTTCGGAAGGTCAATCCGTGTCCAACGCTGTCATCCGCCGCATCGCCGCTTCCAAGAAGACCCTCGCGGGTACCGTCCTCGCCCTGGGTGTCGCCGGTTCCATGCTGGCCGCGGTTCCCGCGCAGGCCGCCCCGACGAGTGCCAAGGCGATCGCGCAGCAGATGATCAAGGACCCGGCCCAGTTCGCTGCGTTCGACAAGATCATCTCGCATGAGAGCGGCTGGGACCACACGGCGACCAACCCGTCCTCGGGCGCGTACGGCCTGGCCCAGGCCCTGCCGGCGTCGAAGATGGCCTCCGCGGGCTCGGACTGGAAGACCAACCCGGCCACCCAGATCAAGTGGGGCCTGGACTACATGAACGAGCGCTACGGCAGCCCCGTCGGCGCCTGGAACTTCTGGTCCGCCAACCACTGGTACTAAGCCACCAGCGGACAGCAGACGCACGAAAACGCTCGGCCGGGACTCCCCGGCCGAGCGTCTTTGCGTATCCGGCCGCCGAGCCCACCAGAAGACGGCCCCTCGGCCACCGAACCCCGTCGCGTTACGCCCCCGCTCCTTTCTCCGTCGACGTCGCGCGCGTTCTGCCCGACGCGCACACGGCGGGGGGCAAGCGTGGACGAGACCATCACCGCCGTCACCGCCGTCACCGCCGTCACCGCCGCGGCCGCCGTGGCGGCGGTGCGTCGGGAGGCGTACGCGAACGACCTCGGCCAGTCCTCCAGACTGGTGGCGGTGACGGCCCGGTCTAACCGGCAGCAAGCGGATCAGCATCCGGGGGAGTGGCTGCCGCCGTCGCCGGAGGCGCGTGCCGGTACGGCGCGGAGTGGACCGCGACGAAGCTGCGGTGGGATCTGGCGGTGGGCGAGGCGGAGCATGACCGGCTGCTGGGCAACGTGGCCGACTGCAGTGGCACCGATGTGAAGTTCACCCGCCCCGTAGGCAGGGCAAGCCGAGGGCCGCCACCCCGTGAGGGGTGGCGGCCCTGTGCCGGGGGTCTTGCCCGTGCTGCCAGTCGTCGGGTTCACCGCGGACACCAGCACGTTCGTCCTGCAGCGGTCTCGGAGCTCCAGGCGTACGTCCTCTACGCGCGGCGGCGGGCGCGTACCTCGCCGACGTGGACAGCCACCCGTTCTACCGGGCCTGGTGGAACGCGCACCCGAAGGTCCCCCGGTCCTCGACTGCGCGCCGGCCCGGGCGGGAGCGGGTCCGCGGGGGTTACGTGACGCGGCCGGCGGGTTTCGTGACGCCCGGACGGTCCGGCCCGGCATCTCACGGCCCGGCCGCTTGGTCCTTCACCCGTGCCCGGTAGGCGCGGGAGCGGCAGCGGGGCGAGCAGTAACGGGGCGGACGGCCGCCGGGCCCGCCCGGGGCGGCGGCGGGGGCGCCCACCGGCCCGCCACACCCCGGACAGCCCGACACGACCACCCCGGTCCCGGCCGAGCAGGCCACCACCCCGGGCCCGGCTTCGACGCGCCCTGGTCCGGGCTCGACCGCCGGCGCCCCGGGGCCGGGCCCGGGCTCGAAGGCCGCGGCCCTGGGCCCGGGCACAGCGGCCACCCCAGCCGACCGGGCTCCGGGGTCCACGGACCCGGCCCCCGGCTCGGCCGCCCCCCGCCCGTCACCGCACGCCGGGGCGGCCGGGGGCCGGTCCGGGTGGGCGGTCAGGCCCTGGCGTTCGGCGATCACGCCCGCCTGGAAGCGGCTGTGCGCGCCGAGTCCCTCCAGGAGTTCGGAGACGTGGCGGCGGCAGGTGCGCAAGGAGATCCCGAGGCGCCGCGCGATGGACTCGTCCTTGAGCCCCTTGGCGAGGAGCACGAGGATGCTCTGCTTCATCGTCTTCGACACGTCGTGCGCGGCCTGCGGTCCCGTCGCGAACGGCGCCGCGTTCTCCCAGTCCCGCTCGAAGACGTCCAGTAAGTAGGCCAGCAGGTCCGGTTCCCGGATGATCAGCGCACCGCCCGACCGGGCCGGCAGCAGGGCCAGCGACCCGTCCACGATGATCATCTGCGGCAGTACCTCCGGCAGTGTCCGGATCTCGGCGCCCGCCCCGATGAGCTGCTCCGCGTGCACCCGCGTGGGCTGGTCGAACCGTGTCGCGTGCTGGTACAGGCTCCGCATCCGGATGCCCCGCCCGAGCAGCGCCAGGTCGCGCGGCAGCGCCTCCCGCAGCGCCGCGGGCGGGAACGCCCCGCCGTGCTTGGAGACCAGGACCTCGCTGCGGCAGGAGTCGATCAAGTCCGACAGCAGCGAGCGGACCGCCAGCTTGTCCGGCAGGTGGTCGATCGTCCCCTGGGGAAAAACGTGCTGGCGGGCCTGGAGGTAGACCGGCACCAGCGCCGCCAGCCCGTCGCGCTGCTGCTGGATGCGCCGGCGCTGTTCCCGCAGTGCCTCCTCCTGCGCGCGCAGGGCGGTGTCGCGGTCCGACAGCAGCTGCGCGGTAGCGGCCTGGGGGCTGACCGGCTGCCAGCCGGCCGGCTCCTGCTCCTCGCCGTCGGCGGGCAGTTCCGTGAAGAGGCAGGAGTCGGTGAGGGCCTTCACCGCGGACAGGCAGGCCGGCGGGCTGACCCCGGTGTCGGCCGCCGCCTGCGCGAGGGTCGCCGGGGTGAGGCGTTCGTGCACGACCGTCCACCGGTAGAGCATGACGGCCGCGCTGTCGAGGCCGGGCACTCGGGCCGCCGTGCCGGGTCCGCTGTCCGTCTCCATCGCATACCTCCTAAAAGTGCCTGGCAGGCTCATGATCCCTTGTCGGGGATGCATGTGCCATCCATCGACTGGCAGGGTGGTGACCACGGCAGGGACGGCTCCCCGACCAGGAGCACCGCCCCGCCGTGGTCGGACTGTCGCCAAAACGAGGGGAATTGACGCCATGCGCGCAATCGTGATGCGGACGCTGTTCGCGGTCGTACTGAGCACCGGGATGTTGTGGGGCGGCGCCGCCGCGGCCTCCGCCTCCGCCCCCGGACACGGCACGACGATCACGCTCCCGCCCGACGGCGCCGGGCACGGCGACAAGCAGTGCACCGTGACGACGGCTTGGGGCGACGCCTGGTGCCCCCGCAAGCCGCTCGACTGAGCCGCCCGGGAGACCGGGTGCGGGGGCAGCGGACTCCATCCGCTGCCGGTTGGGTGGCTGTGGGCCCGACCCGGTCGTCAGGCAGGCGCGTCGAAGAACGCGTCCGGTCCCCCGTGCGCCGCCGTACGCGGCGCACGGATCCGAACTACCAACGGAAGGTGTTCCCCGTGCGATTCGGCATGCCCGGAATCATCCCCCGCAGACTGGCCGCCGGCCTCTGCGCCGCAGCCGCCCTCGTGGCGGCCTCCGCCGGCGCAGCGAGCGCCGCCGAGTACCGGATCTACGGCGGCGCGTACGCGAGCTACGCGCAGTGCAACCAGGCCGGTTCGCTCACCGTCGGCCTCGGCCTGTACAGCCGCTACGAGTGCAACCCGAACGACAGCTCCAGCCGCTACCTCCTCTGGTACGTCGACTGACCTGCCCGGCCTTTCTCCCCCTCGCCTTCCCGCAAAGGAGACTTTGTCATGCCCATGCTCTCTCACGTGCGGACCTCCGCCCGCTGGGCGACCTCGGCCGCCCTCCTGGCCGCGGTGGCCAGCGGCGCGACCGTGCTGGCCCCCGCCGCCCAGGCCGTCACCGCCCAGGCCGTCACCGCGGAGGCCGACGCCACCACGTCCGGCGGCGCCACGGTCCAGTCCTCCGAGCGCAGCACCAGCGTCGTCTTCTACAACAACACGGGCCGCCAGCTGCAGCGCACCGGCTCCGGCCTGGACCACGGGTGCTGGTCCCGGGACGGCCTGCCGCCGGACGCCATCGCCAAGACCGTGACCGCCTCCTGGAGCAGCGAGTCCTGCGGGTTCGCCACCGGCACCCAGGGCCACACGTCCTACAAGATCGCCGGCACCTCCATGGAGGTGATGCTCCGCTGGAACAACCCCTACGTGGGCAGCAACTCCTACCGTTGCGACGCGCCCGACGGCTACGCGTGCGAGCGGTCGGGCGGCGGCGGGAACAACGCCACCGTCAACTTCACCCTGACGGAGAAGAACACCGCCCGCCTGGCGAACCTCGCACAGGCCGGCACGGCCGCGGTCACCCCCGTCCGCAGCACCCGTGTCACGGTGGTCAACCAGTCGGGCGCGCTCCTCGCCCGGACCGGGGCGGGCCTGGACCACGGCATCTGGAGCGGCGACCAGCTGCCGCCGTCGACCATCAACAACGGTGACTGGGCCCGCTGGAAGAGCGAATCGGACGGTTTCGCCACCGGCACGGAGGGTTCGGCCGAGTACCAGATGTCCGGCGGCGGCAAGGTCGTCTTCCGCTGGGACAACCCCTTCGCGGGCAGCAACAGCTACTCCTGCCAGGTCCCCGGGGGCCACACCTGCGCCCAGTCGGGCGGCGGCGGCAAGAACGCCGAGGTCGTCTTCACGGTGGGCTGACCCCCCTCCTCCACCACAACGACCGCCACCCGCACGTCACCGACGCCCACCGTGAGGAACACCCAGATGCGCAAGTCCCTCGTAGCGGCACTCCTGTGCCTTCCCCTGCTGGCCGCCGCCGCGCCCACCGCCCAGGCCGCCGAGTCCCGGCCCGAGGCCGCACCCGTCTCCGCCCTTCAGGTCCCCGTCCGCACGGTCAACTGGGACCTGACCAACGCCGGCGCCGACACCCTGCGCAGCCGGTACACGGCGTTCATGACGTCGCTGCGCAACACCGCAGGGTCCGTCGTGAGCGGCTCCGGTTCCACCAGGGTCTGGGAGACCAGCCGTGGCAACGAGGTCGTCGCCGTCAACGTCACCTACCAGCACGGCGTGGAAACTCGGATGCTCACCCTCTACGTCACCGCCAACAACCTCTACCTGCGTGGCTTCTCCACCGGCAACGCCGGCAACGTCGTCCAGTTCGACGACGCCGACTACGACCTCGGCCACCAGCTCGGCCGCAATGCCATCCGTCTGCCGTACGGCGGGCACTACGGCGGAGACCACAGCCTGGAACACGGCGACTCCAGCACCAGGCAGGTGTGGATCACTCCGAACGGCCTGTGGGGCCACATGAACGCGATGTGGGAGTACGCCCGCAACGGAGGCAACGCGAATGCGCTCCGCAACCCCCTGGTCGCCGCGATCGCCGTGACGTCCGAGGCGGCCCGTTTCCGCGACATCGAGGGCACGGTGCGCCAGGCCGTCGGCGGCGGCGCCTCGTTGACCCCTCACGAGGCCGCCGAGGAGAACGACTGGGCGAGGGGCTCCCGGTTCATGTACCAGGACCGCAACGGCTCGCACCCGACGCCGACCGCCATCGGCAACGTCACCGTGACCACCTACGCCCAGGCGACGCAGTACGTCGCCATGCTGCGCAGCGACCAGAGGTAGCTCGCGGGCAGCGCCACGGCCCCGTACGGGAAGCACACCTGCTTCCCGTACGGGGCGGTGGCTTAACGGCCACGCGCGGCCGTCCTCACTGCTCGTTTCGGTCATCTCTTGATCATTCCACTGTGACCGGTTCGGGACGCGCTCGGCTCCGAACAAGCCACCGGGTGCGTCGTGACGTCCCGGGTACTTCACGGTCTCTCGGGGTCACCTGCCGTACAGGAAGAAGCGGGCTGGGACGAAGACCTCGTGACCGGTCGGGAAGCGGACACGTACTCCGGACTCCGTCCACGTGGTGGATTCGATTCCCTTCACGCCCAGGTCGGTGTCGATGTCCACCCAGTGTCCGTACGACAGTCCGGAGTCCCTGCCGATCACGATCTTGTAGGAGTGCCGCCCGGACAGGCTGTGTTGGTGCACCAGCCCCAGGAAATGCAACGACTCGTCGTCATACACCACCGATGTGGGAGCACTGCTGCGGTACGTCACCTCGGTCCGCGGCCACCACAGAACTGTCAGGAGCGCGGCGGTCAGCAGGACACCCGCCACGCCGCCCAGCAGTACCCTGCCGATTCCGGTCGTCCGGCGGGGCCGTGCGCTCTGGGCGGGTCGGTCAGGGGTGAACGTGCCGATGATGCCCCTCCAGGGTTGGGGTTGCTCCGCACCGGGCGGCCGGAGACGGCTCTGCGAGTAGGACGCGGAACCGGGCCGATCGGTTCTGGTGCGGGCGGGGCCGGTGGTGAAGGGCTCATCCGCATGCGGCTCGGACCGGCGACAAGCGGCCCACCTGAACGGGCGCCTTGTGATGCTCGGCGGCTGTCCTTCAGTGCTTGGCGCTTCGCCGCACGTATCTGCGCCGAGGTCCTTGGGTCCTCGACTCACCCTGCCAGTCGTCGTACGGCCGTCACGACGGCGCCCGCACCGTCCTCCGCCGCCATGTGCTGCGCGGCGGCCGCGGCGGCTTTCGCGTACGACGGATCCCGCACCACGGCCGTGAGCCCGTCGGCGAGGCCTTCGGCGGTCAGGGCCCGGAACGGGATCGGGTCCGGGGCCGCGCCGATCGCGGCGAGGCGCGCGGCCCAGAAGGGCTGGTCCGCGGTCACCGGCACGGCGACCGACGGGATCCCGGCACGCAAGGCCGCCGCCGCGGTGCCGGCCCCGGCGTGGTGGACGACGGCGGCCAGCCGCGGGAACAGCAGGGCGTGCGGGACGTCGCCGATGGTCAGGACGTCGTCCCCGTCGGCGGCGAGCACGGCACTGCCCGACTGCAGTACGCCGCGCAGCCCGGCCCGCCGCAGGGCATGTACGGCGATCTCGCTCAGGCGTTCCCCCTCCCCGGCGGCCATGCTGCCGAAGCCGACGAGAACCGGTCGCGGTCCCGCCGCCAGGAAGTCCTCCAGGGCCGCCGGCAGTCCCCGGGCCGCACCGACGTACGGCCACCAGGTGCCTGGCGGCGAGCAGCTCCGCCCGCCAGGCGGCGGCCTCACCCATCAGCCGGCGCCAGTCCTCCTTGGTGTGGGCGGAGGCGCGGGCCATCGCCTCCCGGTGCCCCTGTGAGTCCTGCCACTTCATCTGCGCGTCGGTGGCGTAGCTGAGGTCGAAGGCGATCTCGCCGAAGACCTCGAACCGTTGCGCGGGCGTCAGGGACACCCCGGTCTGCTGGACCTCGATCGCCCGCTCGGCCACCTCGGTCAGCCGCTGCAGCCGGGCGATCTCCTCGGCCAGTTGCCGCTGCCGGGTCCGCAGGTGTTCCAGCGCGTTGGCCTGCGGGTCCGCGAGGATCTCCGCGATCTCGTCGAGGGGAAAGCCCAGTTCGCGGTAGAAGAGGACCTGCTGGAGCCGCGCGAGGTCGGCGTCGTCGTAGCGGCGGTACCCGGGCCCGGCTGCGGTCACTGGGCGAGAGCAGTCCCGCCCTGTCGTAGTGGTGCAGCGTGCGTACGGTGACCCCGGCGAAGGCCGAGACCTGACCAACGGCGTAGCCCATGGACATGCCCTTTCCTTCTCCCACAGCCTCAAGCCTGGCGTAGGGGGAGGGCCAACCCCGGCAGCGGCCGGGCGCCCCGCGACCGCATGCCGGCCTGGAAGGCCCACCTGTGGGCGGACAGGGCGCGGCGCCTATTGCCGTCCGCAGGCAGGTCACACGCCGGACCGGGCCCGGGCTCTGGGCCACCGGGCACGCGGGCCGACGCCGACGGCCCGGCCGGACCTCCACGGTCCGACAGGACCGCCGGAACCGTGGTCGGGGACAACGGCTCCGGCTTCGCGCCCAGCAGGGGGTTGAGGCAAGCCGACGGACTTGACGCCCTTCAGCCAACGGGCCTTTCCGGCCCTTCCCGCGTGGGAGTACGCCCGCTGTTTGCCTGCTGTTCGGGCGGGGGTAGCTGTCGGGGCATGCGTGATTTAGTGCGGGAGCAGTACTACCGGCATCGTGCCCCGGTCTACGACGAGACCAGCTATCGCGGCGACCCCGTGGTGAACGCCGGCCTGGACCGGGAAACCGCCGACATCGGAAAACTGCTCACCGCGCTGCCCGAAGGGCGGGCCCTCGACGTGGGGTGCGGGACCGGCGTGTGGACCCAGTTCCTCCGCGGCCCGGTCGTGGCCCTGGACCAGAGCGCGGAGATGCTGGAACTGACCCGCACCCGGGCGCCGTGGGCCCAGCGTGTGCGGGCGCTGTTCCCGCCCCTGCCGTTCGCCACCAGTGCCTTCGACCGCGTGGTCACCGCGAACTTCTACGGGCTGCTGCGGCCCGCGGAGCGGGCCGTGTTCCTCGCCGAGGTACGTCGTACGGCGCGCGAGCTGATCGTGATCGACCTGCGCAGCGACGGCGACCTGCACGAGGAGAAGATCGAGCTGCGCTCCGTCGCCGACGCCACGTATCCCATCTACCGGCGCCGGTTCACCCCGCAGAGCCTGTGCTCGGAGCTGGAGGGCGAGGTGATGTACGAGGGGCTCTACTTCCTTGCCGTCCGCGTCGTCATGGGGCCAGCGGCGTCTCAAGGGTGATCAGGTGCGATTCGCCCGCCGTTTCCCCGTCGTCGGGGACGGCGAACATCCGAAGGACCCGCCCGTCCGTCTCCAGGTGCACCGCGTTGTAGGTGACGACTCGGCCGGCCGGTGAGAGTACGGTCACCGGCGCTTCGTGCTCGATGCGGCCGGACTCGATGTCGACGACGGCGATCCCGCCGAGGCTGAACACGCCGGCCCCGGGCAGGGGGTATTCCGCGATGCCCGTGCACACCATGTGGCCGCCGCCCGCGGTGACACAGGTCTGGTAGTCGACGAAGTGGCTCTTGTTGTCGACCTGGTGGAGGAGCTTGCCGTCGACGGTGAAGGTGAGCAGTCGCCGGGATCCCCAGGTGACGGCGTGCAGCAGGCCGCTGTGGCGATCCCGCACGATTCCGCCGATGTGGTCGTCGAAGCGGAAGGCCTCCCGCACGTCCAGGGTGTCGGGGTCCACCCGGTAGACGATGGAATGGGAGTCGGGCCGGTATTCCGCTGTCGGCACCCACAGGGATTCGCCGTCGAAGTCGATGCCGCCGGGGTGGTAGATCGTGCCCTCGCCCACGCTCACCCGGCCCAGCGCCGCGCCCTCGGTGTCCGTGACGAACACATGGCCCTGGCCCTGGCCGGGAGTTCGGTCGTAGCCGTCCACCGGGCTGGCGTGGAAGCGGGTCGCCTCGGTGATCTCCGCCGTCGACACGTACAGGCGATGGTCATGGCCACGCGTGACGCCTTGAGGATGGTGAGCGGGGAAGTCCAGCGGCACCTGCCCGACGACCGTCCAGGGCGTGCTGCGGGTCAGCTGCCGCACCGCCACGACGACGGCCTCGTCCGAGTCGTCACACACACCTGTAGACATTGCGGAATCAGAAAGGCTCATAACCCGGTGAACGAGATCTCCCCGGACCGGTAACGGGAGCAATGCCCGCCAGGGCATGGGGCAATCCCATGGGGGGCTTGCGGCCCGCAGCCGCGAAGAGAGCGGCCGTGCAGGGCCTGACCCGCGAGCTGACCCGACCCGGCACCCGGCCCCTCGGGCTTCTGCGCTCTTCCAGGCGGGCGCCGGCGCGACCGGTCCGTGTGTATCAGCTGGGTGTGTCCGTGGGTTCGGTCGAAATACGGGGGTCTGCGAGGCGGCGGGCTTCGGCCGTGACCTCGGCATCGACCTGTTCCACTGTTCTGTCGCCGTATTCGAGGATGTCGTACTCGTCATCGAGTTCGGCGAGCCGCTCGGTCAGAGCCAGCTCATGTCCGTAGCGCTGGTGAACGCGGAAGGTGAACTCCTGAGCCGTCAGCTCGCCGGCGAGCATGCGGCGTGCAAGTGCTCGTGCGGCGGCTTCCTGGCCGGCACTGCTGCCGATCGGATAGAACGTGAGGCCGAGTTCGTTGAGCGCTTCGGGGAGCAGGTCGTGCACGTCGTAGTCCGCCTCGGCGCGTGTGCAGGCGGCCAGGACTCGAAGTCCGGGGCTGTCGAGCCCGGCAACGAGCGCATCACAGGCGGCACTGACGACATCGCCGGCCCGGTTTTCTCCGATGCTCCAGAGAGTGGCATGGTCCTGTAGATCGCTGGCTGCTGATTCGGTCGACGTCACCCGCTCATGATTCCCTCCTGGAAGTGTCCGGTCGACCGAATTTCATCGAAGCTGCTGTTCAGCGGCCCTTTCCAGCAGTGTCCGTGCGGAGTCCGCGTAGGGGATGGAGGTCTTCTCGTCGATGCCGAAGACGAGCGAGAGGCCGGGACCGGGGCGGGGTCCGGGTTCGACGCCGGGTCGGGGGCCGGGTCCGGGTTGGGGGCGGGTCCGGGTTGGGGGCGGGTTGCCGCCGGGCTCCCTCCCGGCGACAACCCGCCCCCACGGCCTGCCCTTACGGGAGGTAGGGCTCTGCTTGGGAGGCGGAGCCCGCCGCGCCGCTTGCCTCCCGCCCCGGGGCTCCCCGCCCGACTTCGACCCCGTGTGCTCCTCCTCGGCGGTCTTCACCGCCGTGGCCCGCCGCAGACGGTCGGCCCTGGCGCATATAGGACAAGATCTGACCTCGTTGCTGTCTACGCTGCCGTGCATGACCACTTCTTCTTCCTCTTCGCAGAACCAGGCCCGACCGCTTTCCGGTGAGCGCGGAGAGCTCCTCCAAGCCCTCGCGGAGCAGCGGGAGCTGTTCCTGATCACGCTTCGCGGGCTGACCGACGAACAGGCCGCCCGGCGCACCACCGTCAGCGAGCTCACGCTCGGCGGGATCCTCAGGCATCTCGTGTCCGGGGAGCGGGTGTGGACGCAGATCCTGGTCAAGGGTGACGGCGAACTGCCCGACGGCATGCTGGACATGGAGCAGTACCGGATGGGCGCCGGCAACACGCTCGACGGGCTGCTCCGGCAGTACGCGGCGGCCGCGGAGGCGACCGAGGACGCCGTCGCGGGCATGCCGGACCTGGACCGGACCGTGCCGCTGCCCGTCACCCCGTGGTCCCCGCCGGAGCCCGTCCACTGGTCCGCGCGCCGGATCCTGCTCCACCTGATCAAGGAGACGGCGCAGCACGCCGGGCACGCGGACATCATCCGCGAATCCCTGGACGGGGCCAGTTCCACGGCGCAGCGCTGACCTCCGGCCCGCGCCGACGCCGCGGCATGGCGACCGGACGGGCGGGAAGGCGCCTCACCATGGGGACACCGGGAACGCGGCCGGTCGCAGAGGGCCGGTTCTGCCACCGGGGGGGCCGAGCTGGTGTACGACGACGCCGGCACGGGACCCCTGGCGGTGTACGCGCACGGCGGGTTCGTCAGCCAGGCCGTCGAGCGGCGGATGGACCTGTTCGACTGGGCGCCGGTCCTTCGGGCGGGCCGGCGCCTGGTCCGCTACGACGCACGCGCGCACGGCCGCTCCACCGGCCGGCCCGTCGATGAGGACTACACGTACGCTTCGCTCGCCGACGACCTGCTGAGCCTGCTCGACCACCTGGGTGCCGCGGAGCCCGTCGACGCGATCGGCGCGTCGATGGGCTGCGGCACCTGCCTCCACGCCGCCGTCCGGGCGCCGGACCGCTTCTCCCGGCTGGTCCTGCTTCTCCCGCCGACCGCCTGGGCGACCCGGGAGGGGTACGCCCGGGCCAACCGGGCCGCCGCCGACACCATCGAGCGGGAAGGGGCGGGGGACTGGCTCGCCGCCCGAGGCGCCCCGCACCGCCCCGTCGTCGTCGCCGACGTCCCCGAGTTCCCGCCCACGCCGCCGGAGCCGATCCTGCCGTCCGTCCTGCGCGGCCTGGCCCGCTCCGACCTGCCCCCGCCCGCCACGCTCGCCACGCTGGGGTGCCCGGCTCTGATCCTGACCTGGGTGGACGACCCCGGCCACCCCGTGTCGACGGCGGCCGCCCTGGCCGACTGTCTGCCGGAGGCCGAGCTCCACCTCTCCCGTACCCGCGCCGACGTGCGGACCTGGGGACTGCGCATCGCGGACTTCGTCACGGGCCCCCGCCCCCGCCACGGCCCCTGACACGATTCAGCGTGATGGCACCGTGTGATGTCCACTGGGTGTGCGGTGCGGCGGGGAAGCGCCGCCCCTGTCCGTCAGCGGTCCCGGCGTGTTGAGGATGTGCTGCACCAGGTCATCATCTCCCCGCCCTTGAGATCATCCTTTCGAGCAGTCAGTACCTGGCCAGCCGAGCCCGGGTTTCACCCACGCCGCCGCCCCAAACAACGCGCCCCCATCGTCGGTACAGCCAAGGGCAGCCGGTCCCGCCATCCTGAACACGTACGCCGCCACTCACGCCGGTCAACTCCCCACCGTGAGAGAGGTCTGGGAGACGCTGCTGGACGAACGCGACGCCGCCGTCGCCTACGCCGTCTGGTTTGGATCTAGACTTTGCAGCTTGCTGCCGTCACCGGCTCTGACGGTGATGGACGCCCTGGATCACCGGAGGGAGGATGGCGGTGCACATCGTGCCCTGGGTACACGTCGTTCCGGAGCAAGGCGCCCTGCCTGTCGATCTGCTCCTTCCCATGACCGGCAGAACGTACGTAGCGCGGCTCGACGGCCGGGAGATGCGCGACACGGACTCCGTCTTCCAGCAGTTCTACGACGGACTGAAGCTGCCGGATTACTTCGGGTGGAACTGGAATGCCCTCTCCGACTGTCTGCGTGACCTGGAGTGGCTGCCCGCGGACCACTACGTACTGATCGTCGAGGCCGCGGATGAGGCGCTGTTGGGCGATGCCGCCGGGCGGCGGCTGCTCTTCGGGACTCTTCTACGGGCAGGACAGCGGTGGTCCTCCACACAGCGGCCCGAGGGCATTGACCTCAGCAGGCTCGTAGTCGTCATGTCCTGCGACGCAGCATCCGTTCCGGACCTGCAGGCACAACTGCGAACGTGCTGGGAAGAGACGGTCTCGTCATAGAACGGCTTCATCTCGCGGACCAGAGAAAGATGCCCTGCGACGTGGAGTCCGGCCAGGTAGGTGGTCGTGGTCTTCTCCTGGCGGGTGGCGATGCCGCGCCACTGCTTCAAGCGGTTGATACACCGCTCGACCGAGTTGCGCTGCTTGTATGCTTCGCGGTCGAAGGCCGGGGCCGGCCACCGCGGCTGCCTCGACGCAGTCGGTGGCCCCGAAAACCGGTCCGCCGGAGGGGGATCACCGCTCGGGTGCCGCGCTTGCTCACGTGGTCGCGAATGACGCGTGAGGAGTACGCCTTGGTGGATCTTTGTGGTCAGTCCGCCGCGGGACCGCCCGAGTGCCTCACCGGTCCAGGGCCCCCTCTTTTTGGGCTCCGGCCGCGTGCCGATCTTGCGGGCTTCCTGCGGACCCGGCGTTCCCGGGTCGAACCGGCGGCCGTCGGCATCCCCACCGACAGCCGCCGCCGGGTCGAAGGGCTGCGCCGCGAAGAGGTCGCGCACCTGTCCGGAGTCAGCGTCGACTACTACGTACGTCTGGAGCAGGGCCGCGCGACCCAGCCCTCCGAGCAGGTCCTCGACGCGCTCGCCCGCGTCCTCGGCCTCGACGAGACCGAACGCGGGCACCTGTACCGGCTCGCCCGGCAGCGCCGCCGCCGCGCGAAGGCGCCGGGCGGGCGGATCCGGCCGGAGCTGCTGCGCGTCCTCGACCTGGTCGCCGACGCACCCGCGCTGATCATGGACCACCGCCTGGACGTGCTCGCCGGGAACCGCCTCGCCGGGCTCCTCTACGGCCGGCCGATGCCGGGCCTGAACACCGCCCGGCACATCTTCCTTGAGGAGGCCGAGCGCGGCCTCTACGCGGACTGGGAGCAATGCACCCTCGATGTGGTCGGGCACTTGCGCCTGGCCGCCGGCAAATATCCCGAGGACGCCCGCCTCGCCTCGCTCATCGGCGAGCTGGCGATGGGCAGCGAGCGCTTCCGCCGCCTCTGGGCCCGCGCGGACGTGCGTGCCCGGACACATGGACGCAAGGCGTACCGGCACCCGCTGGTCGGACTGCTGGAACTGCACCAGGAGAACTTCGCACTACCGGGCGAATCGGGCATGGAGCTGCTGGTGCTGTCCGCGGCCCCCGCCAGCCCGACCGAGGACGGGCTGCGCCTGCTCGCGGGCCTGGGCGCGGACAGCGGTGACGCGCATCCCACAGTGAACGCTCAGGCCCGCGAGTAACCTGGCGCTCGACGCCGACTCTGCCGCGCAAGCCGTGGTCAGGAACCGACCAGGGCGCCGATCGGCTTGTGGTCCGCCGCCTTCGTCAGCCGTTTCGCGGCCGTGGCGGTCCTGTCTGCGGGACCGTCTGCTGAGTGATGCAAGTCCGTTGACCTGCCGGAGCCACCCGAGCGGATCGCGCGCCTGGACCCGCTCCGCGGGGCCGGGTCTCCGCCGCTCACTAGGATTCCGTCATGATCCAGGACGGTGAATCGATGCGTGGCGGCCTGTCGACGGTGCGTCGTGAGGGCGAGACCATCCTCAGGCCCTGGCGCGTGTGGACCCCCGCGGTGCGGGAACTGCTGTGCCAATCCCGTGCACGGGATGCTGGCCGGGCAGATCAACGACTCCGACGGACCACTGACGGTGACGCTCTCCGTGCTCGACAGGGGGCTCCTGCTGGCCGCGGACGATGGCGGCGACGGGCATGCGGCCCTCGCCCCTCGGGCGTATCCCTGGGCCGAGGTCACTCACGTGTGACATCGAGGGGCACCACACCGAGGGCGACGCGGTCGTCACGCAGTGGGTCTACATTCAGCGGCTGGACTTCGCCGACGACACCGTCGTGACCTCCCGACTGGCCGACCCACCGGTCACCACCCCGGGGGCCGTCTTCCGCACGGGTCAGATCGCCGACCGCCCCCCTTCCTCCATCTGGCCGCTGCTGGCACACATCCACACTCGCGTGACCCAAGCACAGCTGGCCAAGGCCAAAGCCACCCTGGCGGCAGGAGGCCAGGTGGAGTTCGGTCCCGTGACCGCTGTCCGGGACGGGCTGCACTACCAGGGCACCCACATACCGTGGGAGGACATCACTGTGCTGCGCTACAGCTTTGTCCACACCAGCGTCGACGAAGAGGAGCTCGGTGCGTATCTGCGCATGGAGTTCCGCGACCGCGAGGCCGGCGCATACGGATTCCCTTTCCAGCGCCTGCGGATACCGGCCCTCGACGTACCAGATATGGAAGTACTGGAGCGGCTCGCCGCCGAACGCCCTGCCTGAGGCATATCGCCCGCTGACGGATTGCCACCAGCGCACCGCCCCTGGGCGTTCTCACCGACCGTCGCGATTTGCGCGGCGCTGAACCTCCCCACCCTGTGCTCGGGGTGGGGAGCAGAGCGGCTCGGCCTGATTCCCCAGGTAGACCCGCGCTGACTTGCGGATGGGCGCCACAAGGGGGGCCGCCCGATAGCCAGGGCGGCACCCGGGCCGTGGTGGCCGGTCCAGCGTGCGCTTAGCGCAGCGCGTGAGCGAGGCAGCCGAAGGCGCCCTTGTTGTCCGGGGCCGCCATAAGGCTTCAGGTGTGTGAGGCGGGTGGGCTTGCGCCGTAGGTGCCTCCCAAGTATCTGGGGGCTGTTGAAGCACATTGGGCACGTGAGCCACGATGTCGCTTCGAAGAAGGGCGGTTCCGGCCGGCAGGCCTCGCTCGGTGCAGCCCGATCGCGGTGACGGCCGTAGCGGCCCGTCAGGTGCGGTTCGGTGCCGGTTCCGGCTCGGAGACGTGCGCTGCCGAGCGGCGGGGGAGCAGCAGCGGGGTCGCCAGCAGGAGCACGCCGGCCAGGCCGATGGCCGTACGCGGGCCGAGCAGGACGCCCAGCACGCCCCAGACGGCCGTCAGGAGCGCGGTCGAGGCCTTGGTCGTTACCGCCCAGGCGGACAGGGCGCGGGCGACCCGGTCGGTCGCGGTGCGCTCGAGGCGGTAGGTGGCGCAGACGGGGTTGAAGACCCCGCAGCAGAAGATGAGTCCGAGCTCGACGCCCATCGCCAGCAGCAGCCCGCCGGTGCCCGGCCCCAGGAAGGCCAGGCCGACGGGCCAGATCGCCCGCAGCGCCCCGGCCATGACCAGGACCTGGTGCTGCCCGAACCGGGTGACGAGCGGTCGGGCCAGCCGCGAACCGAGCAGCCCGCCGATCGCGGGCGCGGCGAAGGCGAGGCCGTACTGCCACGGTGCGAACCCGAGCCGGCCGAGCATCAGGACGGCCAGCAGCGGCTGGGCGGCCATCACCAGGCCGTTGAACAAGGCGGTGTTGAAGAACAGCGGGCGCAGCGTCGCGTCGGCGAGGATGTACCGCCAACCGTCGAGCAGGTCCCGAGC
Organism: Streptomyces sp. NPDC048258; assembly: GCF_043201995.1. Classification (NCBI taxonomy): domain Bacteria; kingdom Bacillati; phylum Actinomycetota; class Actinomycetes; order Kitasatosporales; family Streptomycetaceae; genus Streptomyces; species Streptomyces sp. NPDC048258. The sequence goes on along the minus strand of NZ_JBICZH010000016.1, from coordinate 19,237 downwards.
CCGCATGCGCGCGGCCTCCCGGCGCTCGGGCAGCGGCTCGTGCCCGCCCATCGCGCGGATGCCCAGGGCCGAGAGCAGGTAGCTGACCGCGTCGGCCACCACCGTCGCCACCGGACCGAGGAGCCCGATCGCCGCACCGCCCAGCGGCGGCCCGATGATCGTGGTCGTCCAGGCCGTGGACTCGAACCGGGCGTTGGCGACGAGCAGGTCCTCGGCCGGCAGCAGCGTCTTCAGGTACGCACCGGAGGCGGCGCGGAAGGTGATGTCGGCCGCCGCGACGGCGACCGAGACCAGCAGGAGCTGAAGGAAGGTGAGCACGTCGAGCGCGAACGCGATGGGGATCGTCAGCAGCGCCGCGAACCGCACCAGGTCCATCGCGATCAGCACCGGCCGCTTGCGGCGGAACTCCACCCACGGGCCGAGCGGCATCGCCACGGCCGCGCCCACCGCGGCCCCCACGGAGGAGAGCACGGCGACCTCGGCCGGTCCGGCGTGCAGCACCTGGATGGCGATCAGCGGGAACGCGCCGAAGGCGAGCCACGTGCCGAGCGCGCTGGTTCCGTACGCTCCCCAGAGCCACCCGAACCGCTGCCCCAGCCGATGTCCGAGCAGATGTCCCAGCCGGTGCCCGCTGCCCATGCCCACCGCCCCTCGCCACTCACCCGCACAACCGATCCGCGATCGGAAGCATCAAAGCGAGCGCCTTACCCGGGGGTCAAACAACCACAGGTCCGCCCAGCCACAACCAGCGGTTGTACCCGTAGGGTGTTGGCATGGACCTCGACACCGTCCGGACCTTCGTCGTCGCCGCCGACGCGGGGCAGTTCCAGGAGGCCGCCGCCGAGCTGGCGGTCACCCAGCAGGCCGTCTCCAAGCGCATCGCCGCGCTGGAGCGCAACCTCGGCGTGCGGCTGTTCACCCGCACCGCGCGCGGCGCCGAGCTCACCATCGACGGGCAGGCGTTCCTGCCCCACGCGCGCGAGCTGCTGCGCGTCGCCGACCGCGCGGTGGCGTCCGTGCGCCCCGGCCGCCGTCCGCTACGCGTCGACGTGATCGCCTCGCGCGTCGCTCCGTCGGGCCTGATGCGCGGCTTCCACCGCGCACACCCCGAGATCGAGCTCGACGTGGTGATGTTGTTCGACATCGAGACGGCGGTCGCCGCCATCCGGTCCGGTGCGATCGACGCATCCTTCCGCGCCGTCGCCGCGCCCGGCCGGCCCCTTCCCGAGGACATCGAGTCCGTCCGAGTGCTCGACGAGCCGCTCCAGCTCCTCACCGGCCCCGCCCACGCGTTGGCGGGCGCCCGGTCGGTGCCCCTCGCTCAGCTCGCCGGGCACCGGATCTGGATGCCCGGCATCGTCCCCGGTACCGAGTGGGCCGCCTACTATGACGACCTCGCCGCCGAGTTCGGCCTGACCATCGAGGCGACCGGCCCCAACTTCGGCTCCGACGCGCTCCTCGACACCATCGCCGACACCCGGGCCCTGGCTACCTTCATGGGCGAGCAGACCCGCCTCGTCTGGCCCGCCGGCCACGGCCTGCGCCGCATCCCGGTGACCGACCCGACGCCCGTCTACCCGCACTCGTTCCTCTGGCACCGCGACAACCCCCACCCGGCGCTGACCACCCTCCGCGCCCACCTCGCCGCCACAGCGGCCGCCCACCTCGCCGCCACAGCGGCCGGCCACGACGCCGCCGGGACCTGGGCGCCGGGTTGGGCGATTCCGCGCTGAACGCCGCCGCGTCTGCGATCATCGTGGCCGGATCGAGGGACGGTGACCGCGGGGGCGGGCGTGGCCATCGGCACACTCCGACTCTCCCCCTCCGTATGCCTCATATGCCTTGACGGTGATCAAGGCTGTGAACCGCCGATCCAGCTCAGGCACCCCGGATAAGTGCGGACGGGCTGGGCGGGGTCCGGACACTGAACGAGCGGGCAGCCCCGGCTGACCGACGGCAGCCGTTCGCCGGACTCGGCTCTGACCGGAATTCCGTGGTGGCCCCCTGCGCCTGCGTGGTCTACTCGCGGCGTGGCCACCTCGAACATGTACTACCGCGACTCCGGGTTCTGGGTCCGCGACTTCCAAGCCGAGATATGGCTGTACCTCTTGGCGCAGGAAGCAAGGGCGGTCGCTGACGCTCCGGCGTGGTTGGCCCGCGCCTGCGACGACTGGGAGATACAGGCCACGACCGGCTTCGTGGGATGCGTCTCGTCATGTCTGGACGAGCGCCTCGGAACGGACTCCGATCGCGTCGCGCTCGCGCTCCACCTCTCGGAGCGCGCCCTGCAGCGACTGCTCGCATGGGCCCCGGCCATCCCGAAGGATCTCGTGAACTCCTTCGGCACGGCCGGCGATGAGCCGTTCTTCAGGGACCAGCCCACCGACCCCCTGCTGGCGTGTGGTCGCGCCTTCATCAGCCTTCTTCGGGGAGAGCTCCCGCCCGGACACGACAGCTGGGCGTGCTGATCTCGCCCGGGCAGATGCTCACACCTGGTTGAGGATGCGTATCCGGAGAAGTCGGAACGACGCTCGGCGGCGTCGAGGTCCTGGCGGAGGAACCCTGCGAAGCCGCCCATCGGTTTCGGAGCATCTTGCTCGGCTCGGCGGATCCATTCGAGCAGGAAGCATCCGCGGCGGTTGCGGACCAGGTCGGTGAAGGCCCGGGCGAGATCGCAGGCCCGGGTGATGTCCGGGCAGGCAAGCCGGACTTCGAGGAGGCGCTGTACAGGTCGGAGTCGGGGTAGCCATTGGGGGTGACCGGTGGTGGTCGAGGATGATGCAGGGATGACTGATCAAGGTCCCTGCCTGATTCCGGCGCCGTTGTTCGATGACGGGCGCATACCGGTGCTCGTCGGCGGCTCGGCGATAGCCGGGCGCTACATGGTGGGTGGTGCAGTCGTCGTCATCGGCCCAGCCGGAATGGTGATCATCGTGAAAGCGGGAGACCGCCCTGGCCTGAGCGGTGTGTGGAACGCGGAGGAGGTCCGTCTGATCGGGCCCGCACCGGCGCCCGTCGCAGAGCGACTCATGGGGTCGCCCTGCAGCGGGGACGAGGGTTCGTCTCCGATCCACATCGCGGTCGGCATGGAGGAAGAGGTTCTCTACCTGGGCATCGGCCGGATAAGCCGCGCCAGCGTGTCCGACGGCGTTCTGACCGACTGCGAACTGCGCCTTGAATCCCCGCTGAGCAGGGACTTCCTCGACCGAGTGCGTCCACCGCGCCCTCCAGAGGACCTGCCGGGCCTGGATTGGCTCAGGCATGTGAACGGCGACAGGGCGGCAGCACTGAAGGAGTTCATCACCGGCTGGTACCCGGCCCCCACCGAGGCGGATACCGAAGAGGCCGGACCTCCCACGACCCGCACTGCGTCCTACCTGCCCGATGGGCTGAGGCAGTTGTACCGGCTCGCGGAGCGGCGGCCGGGCGTCCTCGGAGTCCAGAACAGAATCCTGCCCGAGACCCGCCTGCACACTGACCTTCGCGGGGAGATGCGCATCTTCGGCGACGAAAGCCAAGGAGGTTTCTTCTGGTCGCTCCTCTGGACGCTCGACGAACCGGAGGTCGATCCGACGGTCTGGTTCGGTGAGTTCGATGAGGAACCGATCGCCGAACAGGAACCGCTCAGCGGCTTTCTGATCCAGTTCTCCCTCTTCGAGGCTTCCATGGGCGCCGACTACCTGGCCCTGCCCCGCAGACTCACCGCACTACAGGTCGAGCAGATCACCCGAGCCCTCCACCTCGCGCCACTGCGTCCCTTCTGGCCCTGGGTTCCCACGCACTTCTACGTGGCACCCGGCCTGGTGATGCGTGTCAGCAGCGAGGACGGCGAAGAATTCGACGTCTGGGCCGGGGCCACCCACCGAAGCGCTTTGAACCCACTGGCCGACCTCCCCATTGACTGGCTCCGCTTCGACGGCTGATCATCACAACATCAGCGACAGAGCACGCTCATCGTGCAGGGGGTTGATCTATCCGAGGTCGGCCGGGCTACTCGAGGACGGTGCGGAACCTCACTCGGACCGCGACAAGGTCGCCAGATACGTCCAGGTCAGCGAACACGGGGAAGTATCCGTCGCCCCAACTCGTCATCGTGCAGAGCAGTCGGGCATCGCCGACATCCACGGTTCCAGCTTCGGCTTCGGAAGCGCGGACCTGGCGCATGACCTGCCAGTGATGGGAGTGCGGCCGGAAGTCCACCGCCATGCGACGTCCCGTCTCTTCCTTCCACCTCAGCAGCGCACGGGTCTTGTCGATCGCCTCGGGGACGGCCAACCCGGTCCATCCGCGAATCCCGTCCTCGCCAGGCTCGCCCAGTTCAGGTGCCGCGAACAATGCGGCGGCTTCATCCGCTGCAGCGCCCCAGAACGCGACGTCGGCCAAGCCGTCCACGGGCTCGTCGTGCTGCCAGGCGTTCAAGGCATCGGCATCGCCGAAGAGCACCCGGGCCCAGTCGACACGGATGTCACCTAGCGGTACGGACGACTCCACCACGGTGTCCCGCATCCGAATCGACACCTCCGACCAACGCGATCCGATGCCGTCGCCGAAATCGGCCCGAGAAGCCTGTACCGGCAGGTACCGGTCTCTGGGCACGCCGCCCACTGCGACGACGGGCACCCCGAACATCAAGAAGCTGCCACCGCCTCCATCAACAGTGCGACGCACCCGATGGGCATGTGACTCGCGACTCGGCAACGCCTCCAGATGGGCATCCAGACCGGTTGTCCGGCAGTGCTCGTCGAACGTGGTCGCGAGTTCTGCGGTTCCTGAAGCCGGGATGTCGTGGAGCATGGCGCCTGGCTGCCGGTCGAAGCTGCGGGCTGCTGTCGCAGCGTCTGGGCCGACTACTGCGAAGTCAACTGCGTCGATGACATCGGCAGCCACGGCGCCGTCATCAATGCCAAGTGCAGCGGGATCGATCTCCGCCGGGGACCGCTCCCCGCTCCACAATCCAAGATGGCCACCGTCGATGACGATCAGGTTCCCGGACGGGCAGCTGATCTCGCCGAGCTTGAGAATCTCTTCCATGGCGCGCGAGTCTACGGCTGCACGTCGCGCCGTCAGGTGGCGCATCGGGTCGCTGACGAGCCCGGTGGGCGACTACCACCCTGCTGCGGCTGGAGGCGTAGGGATAGGCGCCGCCGACAGGCATGTTGTTGCCCGTCCGGCCGACCCAGGCGTGCGCTTGGTCGAAGTCCGCCGCCCACAACTGTTCGTCCTCAGCTGCCCAGGCCGTCTTCAGCTCCCTTCGACGCATGCGAGCGGTCGAGGAGTGAAACCGTGTGCGTACGGGCATGTCTCTTCGCTCAGCGACAGTGGGGGGTCGATGACGACAAGCCTCGCCAGGCGACGACGTGAGGTCTTGATACTGGCTTCCGGGCCAGTCCTCGGGGCCGGCGTGGGCGTGGTGACCAACCTGATCACCTCCACCTGGAACTGGTGGCTCTTCGGGGCGCTGCTCCTCTTGGTCTCCCTCGGGGCCGTGGGCGCCGCACTGGTGCCGGGCAGCGGTTCTCCCGCAGACGACTCCGCCCAGGTCGAGGTTCCCGACGGCCACAGCGGCGGCCCGAGCACACTCCCTCCGGGGACCGCGGTGTTCGCCGACCGCGAGAGTGAGCTTGGCCGAATCCTGAACGCCCAGCCACCCGCAGCGGGGCCACGGCCCCTGGTTTGCCTTGTTACGGGCCCTCCGGGGAGCGGCAAGACGGAACTTGCCGTGCAGGCGGCCCACCGCCTTGCCGTGCGCTATCCGAGCGGTCAGCTCTTCGTCGGGTACCGCAGCAATGCTCCGGAGGCCGGTCGACTCCTCGTGGAAGACGCCCTGGCCGCCCTGCTGGCCGCCGTCGGCGCCGCTGCGGGAACCACGCAATTCGATCCGCGCAGCATGACCAGCCAATGGCTGAACACCGCCAACAACAGACCGTTCCTCATCGTCCTCGACGACGTGAACCGAGCCGACCAGGTGGACCCCCTTCTTCCGGGATCCCCCCGCTCGATGGTCATCGTCACCAGCCGGACCATGCTGACGGGCCTCGACGCGGACGTGCACATCGAGGTCGACGCCCTGAGCGAAGACGGCGCCAGGTCGGTCGTCACCGCCATCCTGCGCCGAGGCTCCCGCACTGTCGACGACACAGTGATCGACGCGGTGGTGGCCGCCCAGTACCGCCTGCCCCTGACCATCCGGCACATCGCCGACCGGATTGTGGCGGAGCGGACACCGATCGCCCTTCGCGCCGAGCCGCCCATCCCCGTCAGCAGTGCAGGTACCGAACCCATGCTGGCGGCGATCGAAGCGCTGGCGCCGGTGGATCACCTGGTCTTCCGGCGGATGGCACTCCATCCAGGACCACACGTCACCGCCGAGATCGCCGCGGTCCTGGCCGATGTGTCCCTCCCGGAAGCGGAAGGCGCTCTTGCCCTGCTGCATGAGCATGGACTGATCCTCAGGCCCGATCCACACGGATACGGTCTGCACGACCTGGTGCGATCGCTGGCACACCGGGAGTGCAACCTCCGGGACGGAACGTGCGCCCAGGCCCGCGAGCGGCTGTTCACATGGGCGGCAGACCAGCTGGTACGGGCCAACGATGGCATCCACGCCCCACTCCACCTCGGGGAACCCCAGGCGACCATGAACGAGGAACAGGCACTGCAGTGGCTGCATCGCTACTTCGAGGACCTGCGGTCGGTGGCACGCCTGGCCATCGACAACGCCTGGCCGGAGAGTTGGCGACTGACGGCCGGGCTCGCCTACTACATGCGCGTGAAGAAGCGGAACATCCACCAGGCGATAGGACTCAACGAAGCCGCGCTGCGGTTCGCACCGGCGTCGGACGAGGCCGGCAAGGCTCACTGTCAGGCGCAGTTGGCGGCCCTGCATCGTGTATCGGGAGAGTACGGCGAGGCTCTGGAGCAGGCCGAAGAAGCGACAGAGGCCTTCATCCGGCTGGGTGACCGATGCAACCAGGCGTATGCCGCCGCCGAAGTAGGCATGAACCAGTACCACCTGTCCCATTACACCTCCGCACGCGAAACGATGGCTCGTGCCGTCGAGCTCCACCAAAGCGAGGGCCAACCGCGCGGGACGGCGAACGGTCTGGGGGTTCTCGGGTTGATCAAAAGGGCGACGGGCAACTACCGAGAAGCACGGGAACACCTCAGAGAGGCCCTGACCCTCTACCGTCGGATACAGAACCATCGCAACGAGGCATGGATTCTCATCGAACTCGGCGTCATCGACAGGCTGACCGGAAAACTGCGCAGGGCTGAGGCGCGGTTCAACGCTGCGTTACGCATCAACACCAGGTTGCAGGACGGGAACGGCTGCGCCTGGGCCCGGCGCGAAATCGGGATCCTGAAGAGGATCCGCGGTCAGTACGACGAGGCCCGTACCCTGCTGGAGGATGCGCTGCGGGAATTCGAGGCATTGGAAAGTCAGCGCAACATCGCGGACGCGGAGGTCGAATTGTGCTCCCTGCACCGCGCGTTGGGGGAGACCCGCACTGCATTCGGTTACGGTGAGGAGGCGCTCCAGAGGTACGAGCGCATGCGAAACCGCCGAGGCGGTGCGTGGACGAAGATCGAGCTGGGCGCACTCGACGCCGTACGAGGCGCATTCGATCTGGCGGACAGCAAGTTCAAGGAAGCGCGCAGGACCTACCAGGAGATCGGGGATCCCTCCGGCGAAGCCCGCGCCAACCTGGAGCTGGGCAGACTCAAGCTGAGCCGGGGTCAGGATGCGGCAGCGAGGCCGTACCTTGTACGGGCCCGGGACCTCTACACCGAGCTTGGTGCGCCGCAGGCCGCGGAGGTACGGAGCCTGCTCGACGGAGAGTGACACGACCGACCGGAGCGCGCGGTGAAGCTCGGCGGCCAGGAGGGCCCCGGTGTTCCGGTTGCACGGCACCCCCGGCAGCTGAAACGGCCCCGCGCCCACGTCCTGTACCAGCTCGACACCCACCTTGTTCTTTATGGTCTGGGATGGTCCCGTTCGATGAGGGCATCGGGTCGTTTCACGGTTTTGCCGACGTCGTAGCGGGTGGCGGGTCGCTGGTTCTTCGAGCCGAGAGGTCTGCCGGGGCCGGGCCGGGCCGGTTCGGTTTCGGTGCACGGGCTGGGCATGGCAGGTGAGCACGGAGGTTCCGGAACCCGCGTCGAACCCGAGCCGGTGTGAGCCGGCCGGGCGGGGCGGGCTTCGCCCAGGGGCGGCGGAGGCCTTCGGCAACCGCCCACCCCCAGCTCGTCGAATCTGCGCAGGAACGCCTGCCAGCGCAGGTCCACGTCGGCACCGGTCATGCCGATTTTTCGAGGACCACAGCCAGACCGGCAGCGGTTCCCCGCCGCCCGGCAGGTGGTCGACCTCCAGCCGGATCAACATGCCCTCGATAAGGGGGAGGTCGCCGTCGTGGTCGATCCAGGCGGAGCGGTGGGCATCGTTCGCGGTCAGACCAATGAAGAACAGCTCAATGGTGGCGGCGGTGGAGCTTCAGGGTGGTGACGACCGCCACGCCGAGGGTGATGTGCATGAGGGACAGGGCTGCGACGGTGCCGCCGTCGGCGCCGGACGACAGCGGGCCGGCAACCGACAACAGTGCCAGCCCACCGCCCACGTACTGCGCGATCCGCAGGAAGACCGGCTTCCACAGGCCCATCAAGAGGGCAGCGCCCGTCCCGACGACCAGCGGGACGACGGAGGCGCCGATGACGCCCCCGACCGTGATCGGGTGCTCTTCGCTGCCGTCGACGACGATGAGCGAGGCACCGGCCAGCTTGGCGACGGCAAGAACGATCAGATTGACTACGGCCGCGCCGACCGCGCCGGCGACTAGCACCTTCCACCAGGTGAGGCCGGAACGGTGGACCGAGGGTGCGGCGGGCACAGCGGGGCCGGAATTCGGAACGGCATTGCTCGACATGAGACTTCCTCCAACGTGTGAAGTGCTGCGCTGCCGTACGGCCAGCGGCACACGAAGAAGCCTCCAACCTGAACCTCACTTGAGGTCAAGCCCTGTCCCGGCCCTGCGAGGTCAGACCATGAAGAACAAGCTCAGTACCTGCTTCTGATCCCCCAAAGGCCAGTTCACAGACCGACTGCCCCGGCTCCGGGCTTGGGCCGCGTTCGCTGACCGGTTGCGGTGACCGTTCAGCGAACGGCATTGCTGGGGCTCATGGGGTATGTGGGGCCGACGATCAAAATGCCGTACGGCATCTTGGTCAAGGCTGCCCAGGTGACATCGACCCGGCTATATGCCCGCGTTCGTCGAACTGTTCCCGAGCGAGGGCGGGGGGGGCGGCCCCATGCACCTATTGTGCCGGCCCGGCCGATCTTGCCCGCCCACAGCTCGGGCTCCACGAACGGCCGGGCCTTGTACTGCTCGATCAGCTGCCGCCCGTGCTCAGAAGTGCAGGCCACCACTTCGGCCGACGGTGAGCTGCCCACCGCCTTCGGGGAGGGCTTGCGCGGCCGCTGAGCCAGCGCCGCCAAGCCGAAGGAAAACCGTCCGGCCCAGCGGCGCCCACCACGTACGCTCCCGGCATGAAGAACTCGACGGTAGGGGCGGTCAACCGGCTCGCGGCGCGCTGGGCCGCAGTTGCCTGCGGCGGGAACCGGGGTACGGTCCTCACCGCGGCCGGGGTCTGGCCTCTGCTCGCCCTCCTCGCGGACGGAGCGGCGGCACGGCCCGCGCGGAGCTGGCGGAGGCTCTCGGCATACCCGCCGAAGAAGCGTCTGGGGCCGCGCGGGAACTGCTGGCCGCGCTGGCCGGCGTACGGGGCCTGCGGGCGGCGACGGGCCTGTGGTCCAAGGCCGACCTCCCCCTGGATCCGGCCTGGCTGACCAGGCTCCCCGAGGGTGCCCGGGGAACGCTGACCGGCAACCCGGACGCCGACCACAAGACGCTGGACGCGTGGGCTGCCGAGCGGACGGACGACCTCATCGACCGCATGCCAGTCAAGCTTCCGGAGGACCCGGACGAGATCAGGCTGGTACTGGCATCCGCGCTCACGCTGCGGCTGAAGTGGATCCAGCCGTTCCGGGAATTCCCCCACGAAGCGGACGAGGGGCCGTGGGCCGGCCGGCATCTGGTCATGCTGCACCGCACCACGTCCCTGCTGGATCGGGTCAAAGTGGCGCACGGACCCGCAGGTCCGGTCACGCTGCTGGAGGTGGTCGGGGACACCGGGGTCGACGTCCACCTCGTCCTGGGCGAGCCCGGCGCCCCGCCGGGAGCGGTCCTGTCGACCGGGATCCAGGCCGCCACCAGGGCCCGTCCGTCTACAGGCGCGAGCCTGCTCCCCGTTGGAGACCCGGGCCCCGGCCTGACCATCCGCACGGTGCCCTCCGCGTCGCCCCGGCCCTGCCTCAGCGTCTCGACACCCGCCTTCGAGGTCCGGGCGGAGCACGACCTCCTGGACCAGGCCCGGCTGTTCGGCCTGGAAGCCGCCTCGGACACCCGGGCCGGCCACTTCCCCGGGATCAGCTCCGCCCCCCTGGCCGTCGGCTCGGCGCGGCAGTCGGCGCTCGCGCGCTTCCACGCACGGGGGTTCGAGGCCGTTGCGGTAACCGCTCTCGCCATGGCGGTGGGGGCCGGCCCACCCCGATGCCGCTACCGCGCCCGCCACGCGAACGTGCGCTTCCACCGGCCATTCGGCTTCATGGCCGTACACCGCACCTCCCGCCTCGTCCTCGCCGCCGGCTGGGTCACGGACCCGAGCCCGTACGAGGAGCCGGATCGGGAATACGAGGAGGAGTACTGGGAGTAGGCGGCGCCGTCCGAGAGGCCAGGACCGTCTCAGTTGCTGTCGGGCGTGTCAGTTCCTCCGGCAGCTGCACGATTCGAGTTGTGCCCGTCCCTGCCGGCCCCCTGGGACGCAGCCCCCAGGCAGTGCATCAGCGCCTTTCATCGTTCGGGCTCGGAGGTGAGGTCTTCAGCGAGGACTTCCCCATGGTGGCCTTCACCGCACCGGCCGACGCGGACTTCGCCGGGATCAAGGCACTCCTGACTCAGGGGCAAGAGCAAGGATGGTGGCACTACGAAGTCGGCTGCGGCACTGATCAGTGGTGGAGCGCCTGACCTCTACGAGATCCCAGGGCTTCGCGACCATCCGATGGCACGCGCTCAGAGTTCGCTGACACAGGCACCAGGAGCGGCAGCGAATCCAGTCACACGTCGCCCAGGAATCCAGGATCGGACGGCCCCATCTGCCGGGCGAAGTCCGCGGCGACTCCGAGCACCTCGCGCATCGGCACAGGCCGCCGACTCGTGGCCGCGAGATCGGCGTGCGCTTCCTCGGACCACAGGAACGGATACACGGAAACACCCTGCCCGAAGGCCAGGGCCGCGGACTCCTCACGCCAGCCGGGCCAGCGCATTCCGTCATAGAACGTCTCCAGCCTGCCCGAGAGCAGCCAGGAGACCCACTCGGAGTGGCCCATCTCCATTGCCTCCCACGCCAGAGTGTCGGGAGCGAAGTACGTCATCTGGCCAGGTGCCCCAGGACGGCCCGCAGCCGCGGGATCGCCACCGTTCAACGCGAAGACTCCTCCGACGACGTCGTGGCCGACGACAAGACCTGTCGCGGGATGCCAGCCAGGGTCGAAGTCCATGGGGAAACGGTTGACCTGCGCCAGACTCGGGAGTCGCCCATCCGCGACCGGACCCGAACCCCCGCCGAACACTCGCACCCACCCGTTGTCCACGAGCAATCCGCCGGTGTTCAACGCCAGAGCACCCAGCGCCGATCGCGCGCTGACCTGCATCTGCAGAAGGCATCGGCGGCCCTCGTCGATGTCGCCGGGCAGCACTTGAACCGGAACGGAGCTCGCCCCGACAATCCCCTGAAGCTCCGGCCACGCCGGACCGTCCACATTGACCAGCTCATCGATCGCTCGCATCCGAGGATGGTCGCACCCTTCGGTATCGCCTCATCATGTGGGCTGGACCGCGATCACTCGGAGGCCGGGTCGATGGATCGGGTAGCAGCGACATTGCGGTCAAGCTCCGCTGACAATGGGCAAATTTCACTGTCACAGGACAGAGATGGACGCACCCACCCCACCGCCTCCCACGCGCGCGACCTGGGCGCCCTCCCAGGCCGGTCCCTGAACTTCTTGCAGGGGACCGGAGCCCCGGGTGTGAGCCGAGGAAAGCTAAGGCGCGTCGCCCGGCCAGGTATGTACTGGTCGGGCGCCGCTTGGCTGTCGCCCTGGCCTGGGGGCAGCGGCGGAAAGCCGCAGACTCCGTGGGGGGCTGCCGACGCCAGTAGGGCCGACCGCGGGCACACGCAACGACTGCACCCAGGCCGAGAGTGTCACCGGCCTCATCCGCGTCGCGGGCGGCGGCCCCGGACGCCCCCGCCTGCGGCAAGAGCGGGTCATCGCGGACAAGGGCTACTCGTCCCGCACCTTCCGCGCATACCTCCGCTGGCGCGGCATCAAGGCCACCTTCCCCGAACGGGTCGACCAACTCGAGGGCCGGGCCAGGCGTCGGGAACGGCCCTGCCTCTTCGGCAAGGCCGTCTACCGGCGCCGCAACGTCGTCGAACGCTGCTTCCACCGCCTCAAGCAATGGCGCGGCATCGCCACCCGCTACGACAGACACCCCGACCGATACCAGGCAGCGATCACCCTCGCCAGCACCCTCATCTGGCTCGACAAGTGATCGACAAGACGCTGCCCAGGCCCTGTCCGATGGGTCGTCCACGAGGTCTGAGAGGATCAGGCCGGGTGGATGGATCGCATAGTGGAGGTTGTCGGTTGCCGACCATGCTGTGGCTGCCGTATGACGCGGGTTCTCTCGCACGCCTGGCTGTCGGCGGCGAGGCGGTGTCTGCGCTGGGCGAGCGAGGGTTGCCGGTCGACTGCCATCGCATGTTCGTGAGGGACTCGGCTCGGGAGCTGGAAGTCCGCGATCTTCCGCAGGGCCGGGCTGCGTTCCTCGGAGCGTTCGAGGACGGCGGCAACACGTACTGGCTGCTGATCGACAGCGGTGAAGTCTGGATGGTCCGCGGCTATGAAGCCGATGGGGACCAGCAGTACGGCTTGGTCAACTCCTCGGTTGCGGGTCTGCAGCAGGTCCTGGGGGTGTGGGAGGCGTTCGCCTACTCGGGAAGAAGCGAAGCGGACGACGACTACGAGGACTACATCGAAGACGTCATTGAGCGGGCCCGGCAAAGCGATCCGAGCGGTTTCGAGGACGAAGACTCCTGGTGGTCACGCGTCTTCGAGGAAGTCGAGCTTGGCGTCCTGGGCCCGGAAGAGGTTGCCCACCATGACTGAGCTTGGACCCGTCGTCTGGCCACCTGCCCCGATAAAGACCGAGCGGCTCGTGCTCCGCCAGTCCGCGGCCCGAGACCGTGCGGCGTTCATCGAGCTGTTCGCATCGCCAGAGGTGCGCACCTACCTCGGTGGCCCTCGACCGCGTGATGAGCTCGAACGCGCGGTGCCTGAAGTACCTGGGCGCCGCCCCGGTGTTTTCGTGATCGATGTTGACGGAGCGATGATCGGCACGGTCTCGTTCGACCGACGTGACGCCGAGCGTCCGGGTCACGTCCTTCCGGATGCCAGGGAGGCCGAGCTCGGTTACATGTTCCTGCCGGAAGCGTGGGGACGCGGGTACGCCGCCGAGGCGTGCGCAGCGGCACTCGACTGGTTCGCCGACGCGCTTCCCGGCGAGCCGGTTGTGCTCTGCACCCAGACCGCCAACAACAGCTCGATGCGTCTCGCGGAAAAGCTGGGGTTCACCGAGGTGGAGCGGTTCGAGGAGTACGGCGCCGAGCAGTGGTTCGGCGTGTGGTCCTCGGTCACGCCGTCCGGTTGAGCTCGTGCTCGGAACGGGGGGTGTGCCGGCCGTCAGTCCTCGTCGTCCTCGACGGCGTCCGGATCCCGGAAGGGGCGCAGGCCCTGGCCGGGGCCGCTGGCCTTGATGTTGAACAGGTAGCGGCCCAGGAAGTTGATGTGCCGGTCCTTGAGTGGGGAGAGCCGGGCGACGTCCTCGTCCTTGATGTCGTGGCCCTCAGCTTGACGTTGAACGTGATGGGCAGCGGTCCATCGTGGCCCGGTCGGCCCGGTCGGCCCGGTCGGCCCGGTCTGAGGCGCCGCGAAGCGCCTCGGTCACCGGCAAACCGGCGGCGTCATCGAACGGTGCCGGCTTTGTGCTGACCGCGAAGCCCCCAGGTCAGCGGCATATGTGACAGGCCATCACAATCGGTCGGCATCCTGTGTGCCCCCTCACCACCCGGCCACCCAGAATCGGGGTTCAGGCTCCTGAAGCCAGGCTGTGGCGGGTGCGGTAGAGCAGTTCCAACGCCGTGTTCTCGGCAGCACGGTCCGTGCCCAGGAGGCGGTTGCAGTGCAGGTGTACGTAGCTGTGGCACAGCTCGGGCAGCGTCTTGCCGAGTTGCCGGCGGCGTTTCAGATCGGCGAGCCGGTCGGCGACGTCTGCCAGGTGAGGACGACGCTGGGTGAGGACGTCGCCAATGGGACGAGGAGGTGGTCTGCGCAGCAGGTCACAGAATTCCGCCTTGCGGGTGCGGTACTCCGCGCCCGCGAGCCGTCGCTGGGGAGTCTCCCGGTGGTAGAAGCGGAGCCTCTCGGCTTCGCTCAGGCCGAGCCCGGTCAACAGGTCGTCAATGGTGAGCAGGGCCAGGCCCGTCCTGTCGAGCCGAGACTCCCCGGCGAGGTCGAGGGAGAGCAGGTCGAGAACGGCGGAGCTGTCGGCGGAGTACAGCTGTTCGGTGACGTCCATCCCGATGAGGCCGCCGTAGCGTTCGACCTCACGATCGTAGACGTCGAACGTGAACCGCGAGACGTGGCCGTCGGCGAGGAGGGTGCCGGCCCAGTCGCTGAGTGCGGGGACGAGCACGGAGGGGTTGCCGCGCAGGCGTAGCCGCAGGTGGGGTTCGGGGTCCGCGTAGCGCAGGAAGACGCGTCGGTCGGCATGGCGGTCCAGCGAGCGGATGAGCTCGCGGATACCGCAGTTCGGTCAGCAGCACGGTGTAGAGCTCGCGGACGTCGGTCTCCTCGACTCCCCAGAACCTTCCGCCCGGTGAGAGCCGGATGCCGGTCCTGTCCCCGCCGACGGCCTCGACAGTGACGGCGGCCGCTTCGACGGCGAACCGGATCCGATGGGCGATCGAGCCGCCGTAGCGGTCCGTGCGCAGGTTGGCGTTGGATGAGAGGAACTGCGAGATCAGGTAGCCGTTGGCGCCGTGCAGTTCCACACCGTCGAAGCCCGCGTCGACGGCGCGGCGGGCGGCCCGGGCGTAGGACTGTGCGTGCTCGGGTACTTCGGCGGTGTCCAGCGCGCGTGGTGTCGGAGCGGGCTGGGGCCCGGTCGGGGTGAACACGTCGCCGACGGTGGGGACGGCTGAGGGACCGACCGGAGTCGTGCCGCGACCTCTGTTCGGTTCAGATCCGAGTTCACGAAACGCTATCAGAGGTTGGGCAAACGGGCCCTGAATGGTGTGGAAGGTATGTCTTTCGTTCTTCTGGGGTGAAGTCGCGTTTGACTGTGCGGCAGATCTTCTGGATTGCCGCGGAGGGTTGGTTGAGGAGGACGTCCCGCAGTTGTACGGTGCGGTCGGCGCTGGCGGTGGCGAGGGTTTGTCCGTCGGGGCTGAAGGCAACCGACAACACTGTGTCCGCGTGCCGGAATGGGGTGGCACGGGACATGCCGGTGGCCACGTCCCATAGGCGGGCAGTCTTGTCGGTGCTGGCGGTGGCGAGGGTTTGTCCGTCGGGGCTGAACGCCACTGACTGCACCGCGTCCGTGTGCCCGACAAGGCGCGTGGTGCGGGGCTCGCCTGTGGCGGTGTTCCACAGCTGTACTGTGCGGTCGGTGCCGGCGGTGGCGAGGGTTTGTCCGTCGGGGCTGAACGCCACTGACTGCACCGCGTCCGTGTGCCCGGTCAGGACGACGCGGGTCCTGCCACTGCTGACTTCCCACAGTCGCACGGTGCGGTCAGTGCTGGCGGTGGCGAGGGCGTGTCCGTCAGGGCTGAACGCCACTGACTGCACTGCGTCTGCTTGTTTGAGCAGGACGACGTGGGCCTTGCCTGTGGCGACGTCCCAGAGCTGTACGGTGCCGTCGTTGCCGGCGGTGGCGAGAGTCCGTCCGTCGGGGCTGAAGACCACTGACAGCACTGCGCCTGCTTGCTTGGGCAGAACGACGCGGGCCCTACCTGTGGCGACGTCCCACAGTCGAACGGTGCGGTCGCTGCCGGCGGTGGCGAGAGTGCGTCCATCGGGGCTGAACATCACCGAATCCACTGCGTCGGAATGGCCGGTCAAAGGTCGACGCAGTGAGCGAGACGCAGCGGTTTGCAGACTTGCGATGGACTCGGGAGTACTGCTGGTTCGGTATGCCTTGACGGCCAGCAGCGAAGCGAGTTCAGGGTTGGCATCAATGAGGGTCTCAGACCGGATGGCAAACTGCCGGGATACTTCTGCTTGCCGCTGGGCGTCCGCCGCCCGCCATTGCAAGAACGCGGCTCCTCCGGCGAGCATTGCGAGGAGCATGAGGGCCAGCAGTGTCGCAAGGGTCGTGTTCAGGCGCCTGGTACGCCGGATGACCGCCTGTTGCCGCTGCTTGCTCGCGGTAAGAAAGGCGGAGATGTCGGCCGGCAGTCGGCGTTGCCGGGCCCACTCCAGCCCTTCCGCGAGCGCTGTTCCCCCGAGCAGGTCTCCTGGATCGCCTTTCGCGGCATAGCTGGCATGCCGTTCACGGATTCGGTCGAGCCAGTCATGGAATCGGTGATCCTGCCTGACCCACTCGCTGAGTGCTCCCCAGTCACGGATGAGCGCATCATGGATCAGTTCGGCCACTGGTTCGCCGGGAGGGGCACCGGGGTGTTGGGGGTCGCGCAGCGTCTGGGTGGTGATGATGCGACGACGAGCGAGGGCGGCCATGACGGTGTCGACGTCCCGGTCGGGTGCATCGTCGGGGCCCGCCGCTAGGTCGCGCAGTTCGTCGAGGGGGACTTGGGCGCGGACGGCCGGGATGCGGCGGCTGCGGTCGGCGGGACGCACCAGTGAGGTCAGGATGCGTCGCGCGGTGAGCCGTTGCTCGGAGGGCAGTTCGTTGAGGGCGCTGTCGCACCAGGTGGTCAGGCTTCCGCTGACTGCTCCGAGGCGACGGTAGGCCTCATGGGTGAGGTAGCCGTCCTGGCGGCGGAGCCAGAGCTGGCTGAGCGTCAGCTCCAGCAGGGGGAGCACAGTCACGGGCGCCTGTCTGGCGGACGCTTCCTCGGGATTGGTCGCCAGGACGTCGGTGACGATCCGCTCCGGCAGCCCTGGTTGGAAGCGGAGACCCACGTCCCGGGCGGGGAGGGCGATGATGTCGTCCAGGTCCCGCTGGTTCAAGGTGCCGGGAACGTTGAGGAGCCCTGGCGTTGCTGCTTTCAGCAGCCTGGGCGCCAAGGCGGCCAGCTGGGGATAGAAGTCGTCCCGCATGACCAGGATCACGCTGAGTTCGGCATGCGAATCGACCGCTTCGGCGATCTGGTCCGCGACGGCCAGACGGTTCCGCGGGTGACCGTCGACCGTCTGGATGAAGAGCTCTTCGAACTGGTCGATGATCAACAGGATGCGTTGATGGGCGGGCTCGGCCGCCAGCCGTCGGGTGACCGCCCCGGCGATCCCGTCGGTGACGGCCGTCGGCAGCCCCGCCCGTTCGATTTCCGCGGCCAGGTCCTGTCTCGGCCGTGCAAGCATCACCAGCCAGCGGTCACTCCCCGGCAACTCCTCCTCCGCCAGTGCCCGCAGCACCCCCGCCTGGATCAGCGAGGACTTGCCCGACCCCGACGGCCCGAGCAGCAGCGTCAGCCGCCGCTGCTGTGCCAGGTTCGTCACGACCTGGCGTACCGCCTCCTGCCGGCCCTGGAACCACCGAGCGTGCTCCGCCGTGAACGGCTCCAGCCCCCGGTACGGGCACACCCCCCGTTCCGCCAGCTCCGGCAGGATCTCCCGCAGTACCTGTGTCGGAGTGACATACGCGACGCCCTGCCCCCGTTCGAACTCGTCGGGCGCGGCGATCTCCGTGACCATGCCGATGACCAGGCCGGTCACCTCGTCGAGCACGGGCCCGCCGCTGAACCCGGTAGTGAGATCGTTGGCCGCGGTGAGCTGCAGGTGCGCGCTCCTGCCGCCCGAGCCCGGCAGCAGATCGCCGGCCACACCGAAGCCGAAGTGCCCTTCGGGCGGAGCCTGCGCGGGGAATCCGAACGAGCGCACATGGTGGCCCCGGCACCCCTCCGCAGAGCCCAACGGCAGCGTCCGTGCATCTGCCGGCATCCGGCTCAGCCGGATGAAGGCCACGTCCTCGTCCTCACTGGCACGCCACAGGTGGCCGGTGACCGACCCCTCTACCCGGTCCGCACCCCTCACGTGGGGGAAGGCCAGCTGCACCACAGCCTCCGGGCCGCCTCCAGCCGCTTCGACGACATGCGCGCAGGTGACCACGACCCCGTCGGCCACCAGGAACCCCACCCCGGCCACGCCTCCGTCCGGCCGGAGGACCTGAACAACGGCGGCGAGCAGGTCCGATGCGTTGCCCTCACCCAGTTCCTTCTCAGCGCTGCTCACCCGGTCAGCCCCTACTCGTGACTCGTGTCTGCGTGAGGGTGATCGGATCGGCCCTTCCAGGGCAGGTCGACGTCGAACTCGACGGTGATCTGATCGGGATGGGCCTTGCGTAGCTGGCCAAAGATGGCACGGGCGGCCTTCGTGACCGGCTCCAGGGCTCCTTCCAGCGTCACTGGCAGCTCGCGTACGGCGTCGCTGATCCGGCCGGCCTCCACCGGCCCCACCCGCTCGTCCTGCTGCTCGACCAGAACGCAGCCTCCGCCGTCCAGCGAAATCCGGGTCAGAGGTGTCAACACGCCTCCGTCGTCTTGCGTGCTCACGCACCTGGGATCTAGGCCAGCATGCTTTCCACAGCCGCACGCTAGAGGAACGGCCAACCCGAAGGCTGTGCCTGCCCCGAGTTGAGGCCAGGTCTCACCCGCACGGGCGAGGCCCCACCTCGGTCTACACCGGTGCGACCTGCTTCCAATGGCTGACGCCCCGCACGCACGCTTGCCGCGGATCGCCCTGCCCAGGAGTACGCCGGCCGCCTGAGACGTATCGCCTTACTGATCGTTTCAGAATGCCGCCCTGCGGAGACGCTGTCGGCCCCGTGAAACAATCCCTTCAGTCACAGGCTCAGGGGGGATGACGCCGTATGGAACGGGTTGG
>NZ_JBICZH010000015.1:0-214998 GCF_043201995.1 Streptomyces sp. NPDC048258 | reverse complement strand
TTCATCTTGGCCATGTCCGAGGCCATGATGATGTCCTTGTTTCCCGTGGTCGTGATGAAGATGTCCGCCGTCTCCACCACGTCGTCCAGCGTCGCCACCTGGTAACCGTCCATGGCCGCCTGGAGGGCGCAGATCGGATCGATCTCGGTGACGATGACCCGCGCGCCCTGGCCGCGGAGCGACTCGGCGCAGCCCTTGCCGACGTCGCCGTAACCGCAGACGACCGCGACCTTGCCGCCGATGAGGACGTCGGTGGCGCGGTTGATGCCGTCGATCAGGGAGTGCCGGCAGCCGTACTTGTTGTCGAACTTCGACTTGGTGACGGCGTCGTTCACGTTGATCGCCGGGAAGAGCAGGGTGCCCTCGTCCATCATCTCGTAGAGGCGGTGGACACCGGTGGTGGTCTCCTCGGTCACGCCGCGGATCTCGGACGCGAGCTGCGTCCACTTCTGCGGGGCCTCGCCGAGGGTGCGGTTCAGCAGGGTGAGGATGTACGCGTACTCCTCGGAGTCCGCCGTGGACGGGTCCGGGGCCGCGCCGGCCTTCTCGAACTCGACGCCCTTGTGGACGAGGAGGGTGGCGTCACCACCATCGTCGAGGATCATGTTCGGGCCGCCGGTGGGGGTGTTCGGCCAGGTCAGCGCCTGCTCCGTGCACCACCAGTACTCCTCCAGCGTCTCGCCCTTCCAGGCGAAGACGGGGACGCCCTGCGGGTTCTCCGGGGTGCCGTTCGGGCCGACGGCGATGGCGGCGGCCGCGTGGTCCTGGGTGGAGAAGATGTTGCAGGAGGCCCAGCGGACGTCGGCGCCGAGGGCGACGAGGGTCTCGATGAGCACGGCGGTCTGCACGGTCATGTGCAGGGAGCCGGTGATGCGCGCCCCGGCCAGCGGCTGGGCCGCCGCGTACTCGGCACGGATCGACATCAGGCCCGGCATCTCGTGCTCGGCCAGCGTGATCTCCTTGCGGCCGAACGCGGCAAGGGAAAGGTCTGCGACCTTGAAGTCCATGGGTGCTGCTCCTCATGGTTCGAGAGGGTGGGTACGGCTGAGCCGTGCGCCTGCCGTGCCTGAGCAGGGGGCGGCGCACCGAGCACAGTCCGTCGGGGGCCCTCTCTCCCCTCGGCCGGTCGCGAGACCGCCCGACCGCCATCAGCAGCGACGCCTGACACTGATGACGAATCTACACCGATCAGCGCAGCGTGCCCCAGTCGGCCGAGGGGGAAGTCTTGCCCCTGTCCGAGGTCTTCCGGCGGGACTGTTCGGGGCCTTTCGGACTTTTGATCCAGCCCTTGCCTGGGGACCGCCCTCACCACCCTGGTGGCGGGGGGGCCCGACGGCGTTCCGTACGCTGCCCGCTCACACGGTGCTTCTGAGGGGGATGGGCTGATGGAACGCAGGCGGGGCCGCAGACGAGGCATCTGGGCGATCGTGCTGCTCGTGGCCGGCGGGCTGGCGGTGCTCGGCGGGACGCTCTGGGGCGCGATGTCGGCCCAGCACGGGGAGGTGGTCTACGACAAGAAGACCATCCCGAGCGAGAACATGCGGCCGACGTACGAGCCGGGGGACAGCGGCTGGTTCTCCATGGGCGCCGACGGCGAGAACTTCGAGGTCTCGCGTGGGGACGTGGTGCTCGTCTCGGTTCCCGAGTGGGTGCCGGACGGGCCCCTGCTGTCGCGGGTGGTGGCGATCGGCGGCGACCGGATCGAGTACCGGCGGGGCGAGACGACGCTCAGACTCAACGGGGAGCCGCTGGACGAGCCGTACGTCCTGGACCGGTCGCGGCCGTCGAGCGTGCCCTTCGACGTGACGGTGCCCAAGGAGCGGGTGTTCCTGATGGGCGACAACCGGATGAACTCCTTCGACTCCTCGCTGCGCCCTGGGGAGGACCAGGGCACTCTCCCCCTGTCGGCGGTCATCGGCGAGGACGTCGCGCGCCCGACGGATCTCCTGGTCGCGGGCGGGGCCGTCGTCTGCGGGGCCGTCGTGTTCCTGGTCGGGGGCGGGCTGGGGATCTGGGCGCTGGTGCTGCGCCGGCGGCGGCCGGCGCAGCAGGTCGCGCCGATCTGGCCCGCGGCCTGAGCCCTGAGTGACCGGAACGCGGAAGGCCCCCGCGAGCCGTGTGCGGCTCGCGGGGGCCTTCCGTACGCCCGTGGGTTACTTGGCGGCGTCCGGACGGTAGATGTCCGGCTCCAGGTAGATGACCCGGGCGATCGGGACGGCCTCGCGGATGCGGGCCTCCGCGGCGTTGATCGCGTCCGCCACCTGCGTCGCGGTGTCGTGGCCCTCGACGGCGATCTTGGCGGCGACCAGCAGCTCCTCGGGGCCGAGGTGCAGGGTCCGCATGTGGATCACACGGGTGACGACGTCCCCGTCGACGAGCGCGACCTTGATCTTCTCGACCTCTTCGGTGCCCGCGGCCTCGCCGAGCAGCAGGGACTTGGTCTCCGCGGCCAGGATGATCGCGATGACGATCAGCAGGGCGCCGATGCACAGGGTGCCGATGCCGTCCCAGACGCCGTTCCCCGTGGCCAGGGCGAGGCCGACGCCGCCGAGGGCCAGGACCAGGCCGACGAGCGCTCCGAGGTCCTCCAGGAGGACGACGGGCAGTTCGGGGGCCTTGGCGCGCCGGACGAACTGGGTCCAGGTCTGGCCACCGCGGATCTCGTTCGACTCCTTGATCGCGGTCCGGAAGGAGAAGGACTCGGCGATGATCGCGAAGACGAGGACGCCGACGGGCCAGTACCAGGCCTCGATGGCGTGCGGTTCCTTGATCTTCTCGATGCCCTCGTAGATGGCGAACATGCCACCGACGGTGAAGAGCACGATGGAGACGAGGAAGGCGTAGATGTAGCGTTCGCGCCCGTACCCGAAGGGGTGCTGCGGCGTCGCCTCCCGCTGTGCCTTCTTTCCGCCGAGGAGCAGCAGCGCCTGGTTTCCGGAGTCGGCCAGCGAGTGGACGCTTTCCGCGAGCATCGACGAGGAGCCGCTGAAGAGGTACGCCACGAATTTGGCTACAGCGATGGCGAGGTTGGCGGCGAGTGCCGCCACGATCGCCTTGGTACCGCCCGACGCGCTCATGGGTGCAGGGTGTCCTTCCTAGCCACTGACTACCGGCCGCACATTGTTGCAGCTGACACCGGGGACGCTACGTCAGACCACCACAGTCGCGCGGAAGACGGTGCCCGTTCCGGACAGTTCGGCCTTTTCTCCGGCCCGTACCCAGACCGACTCGCCAGGCGCCAGGGTCAGTTCGCCGAGGTGCGGGGAGCCGGACGTGCAGAGCAGGATCTGCGGGGTGTCCGCCGGGAGAGCGCGGGAGGCCGCGCCCGGCGCCAGGACGAAGCGGGAGAGCCTGAATTCGTCGATGGGGGTCTCGTAGACCTCCTCGCCGTCGCCCTCGGGGCGCAGCACGTGCGGGTCCCCCGGCTCCAACTTCACGATCTTCAGCAGCTCGGGCACGTCCACGTGTTTGGGGGTGAGCCCGGCCCGCAGCACGTTGTCGGAGTTGGCCAGCAGCTCGACGCCCAGGCCCTGGAGGTAGGCGTGCGGGACGCCCGCGCCGAGGAACACCGCCTCGCCGGGCTGGAGTCGGAAGTGGTTGAGCAGCATGGCCGCGATGACTCCCGGGTCGCCCGGGAACTCGTGCACGAGGGAGGCGTACGGGGTGTACGGGCCTCCCAGGCGCTCGGCGGCGGCCGCGGCCTCGGTGACGGTGTGGGCCATCTGCTCGCGGTCCGCGGTCAGTACGGCGGCGAGCACCTCGCGCAGCGCGGCGTCCTCGGGGTGGGCGCGCAGCAGGTCGGCGTACGGCTTGAGCGAGCCGACCCCCAGGCCCTCGATCAGATCGGCGGCCTGCTCCGGGGGTCGGAAGCCGCACAGCCCGTCGAACGGGGTGAGCGCGCACAGCATTTCGGGCTTGTGGTTGGGGTCCTTGTAGTTGCGGTGGCCCGCGTCGATCGGGATGCCGCGGCGTTCCTCGTCCTCGAAGCCCGCCCTGGCCTGGGCGAGGTCGGGGTGGACCTGGAGGGAGAGGGGGGCGCCGGCGGCGAGGATCTTGAGGAGGAAGGGCAGCCGGGGACCGAACTTGGCGACGACGGCGGCGCCCAGCTCGCCGTCGGGGTTGGCGGAGATGACGTCCGAGAGGGCCGTCTCACCGAAGCCGCGGTCGATGCGGGAAGGAGCGCCCAGGTGGGCTCCCATCCACATCTCGGCCTGGGGCTCACCGGTGGGTTCGACGCCGAGGAGCGTGGGGATGGCGGTGGTCGATCCCCAGGCGTAGGGGCGGATCGTGTTCGTCAGGCGGTCCATCGTCGTCTTCCTGGATAGAGCCGGGTACAGGAAGGTACCTCAGCTGTGTCCCCCGGAAGCCAACGCCAGGTAGGCGGTGGCGAAATCCGTGACGGCGAGGAGTTCGGCGAGCTGTTCCAGCTCCACCCCCTCCTCCGGTTCGAGTTCGCTGATGGCCGTGTCGTGGCTGAGGGCGAGCTCGCGCGCGGCGGGGGCGGCGGTGAGGCCGCCGGCCGGCCGGTCACGCAGCAGGACCACCCGGGCGCGCAGAGCCTGGGGCTCTTC
Organism: Streptomyces sp. NPDC048258; assembly: GCF_043201995.1. Classification (NCBI taxonomy): domain Bacteria; kingdom Bacillati; phylum Actinomycetota; class Actinomycetes; order Kitasatosporales; family Streptomycetaceae; genus Streptomyces; species Streptomyces sp. NPDC048258. The sequence goes on along the minus strand of NZ_JBICZH010000015.1, from coordinate 210,427 downwards.
GACCCGGTCACGGAAGAAGTCTTCGGGATCGGCGCCGGCGGCGAAGGAGCCGGAGAGCAGGACGCCGTGCGCGGGGAGCGCCTCGGGGAGGGCCGCGGCCAGCGCGGGGCGGCCGGCGAGCTCGGCGAGGGTGGCGGCGAAGCGGCGGCCCGCCGGGCCGGCTCCGGCACCCTCGCTCCAGATGAGGGGGAGGGAGTCGGCCAGCTCGGCGGCGAGGGTCTTGGCCGGGTTGGAGTAGGTGGCGATGGCGGGTCCGCAGCGCTCGGCGGTCCGGTCGAGCCGGTCGGCGACGAGCTGGAGGGTGTCGGGGGCGGCCGAGATCAGGCCGACCTTGTCGAGGAGCACCAGCAGCGGGGTGAGCAGCGCCCACAGGGCGCCGGGTCCGGCCGCCGCGGACTCGTCGTACTCCTGGTACGGGGCCTTGGCCATCGGTACGAGGAGTCCGTGCGCCCCGTCCACCGCCTCGCTCAGCGGTGAGCGCTCGGGGGCGACGGCGACGACGGCGCAGCCGCGCCGGTAGGCCTGCTCGGCGAGGACGGCGAGCCCGGGCTCGGTGCCGTCGGTGGTGGCGATGAGCAGCAGGTCGACGGGGCCGGCCCAGCCGGGCAGGGCCCAGCGCAGGGCGCCGGCGGCGTGGGCGACGCCGGTGGGGTCCAGTCGGGTGACGGGCGCGGAGGCTCCGGCGAGGGCGGCGAGCAGGTCGGCGACGCCGGTGGCGGCGGTGCCGGGCCCGGCGATCAGGACGGCGCGGGGGCGGCCGTCGGGGCGCAGGTCGCCGAGGCCCGCCTCGGCCGCGTGCCGGGCCGCGGTGCGGACCCTGGCTCCGGCTTCGGCGGCACTTCGGAGCAGGCCCCGCCGGTCGGCGCGGGCGAGATCGTCCGGTGCGTCGAGGAGCGACTCGTCGAGCATGGCGGCCTCCGGCTGTTGTGTGACGGAACCAGTCTGCGCGTCTCGTGGTGCGGTGGCGTGCGGCGCGGCCTAGGCGGGGCGGCGGGCCTCGTCCACGAGGAGCACGGGGATGCCGTCACGGACCGGGTAGGCGAGGCCGCAGTCCTGGCCGGTGCAGATCAGCTCGGGGGCCGTCTCGTCGGCCGACTTGTCCGCGAGGGGCGAGTGGCAGGCGGGGCAGGCGAGGATCTCCAGAAGACCGGCTTCGAGCGGCATGGGGCGCGTTCCCTTCGAACATGCGGATTGGGCGTGGTCAGCGTACCGCCGAGTCACCTCCGGTGCGGTGTTGTGCTCTCCGGAGGTGCCGCCGGGGCGGGTGGCGCCACGGCCCGGGCTCCGCCAGAGGGAAGCCCGGCTCCGCCGGGCACCGGGCTCTGCCCGGGCCCGCGCCTCAAACTCCCCCAGACTTCGTCCGGGGGACCCCCAGGCGGGGCTGGATGGTGCGGCCTGAGCGCCGGGCAGGGCCGGATGTGAGCGGAGCGCGCTCCGGTCCTGCCCGGCGCACCCATCAGGCGCGGATGAGGGCCAGGACCTCGTCGCGGACCTTGGCGAGGGTGGCCTCGTCGCGGGCTTCGACGTTGAGGCGCAGGAGCGGCTCGGTGTTGGAGGCGCGGACGTTGAACCACCAGTCGGCGCCGGTGGCGGTCAGGCCGTCCAGTTCGTCCAGGGTCACGTCGTCGCGCTTGCCGTACGTCTCCTTGACGGCGGCGAGGCGGGCGGCCTGGTCGGCGACGGTCGAGTTGATCTCGCCCGAGCCGGCGTAGCGGTCGTAGGAGGCCACCAGCTCGGACAGCGGGCCGTCCTGGCCGCCGAGGGCCGCGAGGACGTGGAGCGCGGCGAGCATGCCGGTGTCCGCGTTCCAGAAGTCCTTGAAGTAGTAGTGCGCGGAGTGCTCGCCGCCGAAGATGGCGCCGGTCTTGGCCATCTCCTCCTTGATGAAGGAGTGGCCGACGCGGGTACGGACGGGGGTGCCGCCGTTCTCCCGCACGACCTCGGGGACGGACCAGGAGGTGATCAGGTTGTGGATCACGGTGCCGGTGCCGCCGTTGCGGGCCAGCTCGCGGGCCGCGACCAGCGCGGTGATCGCGGACGGGGAGACTCCGTTACCGCGCTCGTCGACGATGAAGCAGCGGTCGGCGTCGCCGTCGAAGGCGATGCCGAGGTCGGCGCCCTCGGCGAGGACGCGGGCCTGCAGGTCGACGATGTTCTTCGGGTCGAGGGGGTTGGCCTCGTGGTTGGGGAAGGTCCCGTCCAGCTCGAAGTACATCGGTACGAGGTCCAGCGGGAGTCCCTCGAAGACGGTGGGGACGGTGTGGCCGCCCATGCCGTTGCCCGCGTCGACGACGACCTTGAGGGGGCGGGCGGCGGTGAGGTCGACCAGGCCCTTGAGGTGCGCGGCGTAGCCGGCGAGGCTGTCCTGCTCGGTGACCGTGCCGGGGACGGTGTCGGCCGCGATGGCGGGGGCGCCCTCGTCGGACCACTTCTCGACCAGCTCGCGGATCTGCGAGAGGCCGGTGTCCTGGCCGACCGGGGCGGCGCCGGCGCGGCACAGCTTGATGCCGTTGTACTTGGCCGGGTTGTGCGAGGCCGTGAACATGGCGCCGGGCAGGTTCAGGGAACCGGAGGCGTAGTAGAGCTGGTCCGTGGAGCACAGCCCGATGAGGGTCACGTCGACGCCGCGGGCGGCCGCGCCGCGCGCGAACGCGGCGGACAGGCCCGGGGAGGAGGGGCGCATGTCGTGGCCGATCACGATCGCCGGGGCACCGGTGACCTCGACGAATGCGGCACCGAACAGCTCGGCCAGGGACTCGTCCCACTCGTCCGGTACGACGCCGCGTACGTCGTATGCCTTGACGATGTTCGAAAGATCTGCGGCCACTGCCTGCCCTCCTGAAGGTCCTGTGCGGTCCGGCAAACCTACCCTGCCCACTACCCGGCTCTTCAGGCGATCGGGGTGTCAGGAATCGGGCGAGCGCAGGACGCGCAGGTGTCCGCGGCGGGTCTCGCCGGTGGCCGGGCCCCCTTTGCCGGGGCCCTTGCCGGACTCCGTCCGGGCGGAGCCCCAGGCCCCGGCCGCGCGCTCGGGCGGGCGCGCCGCCTCGCGTACGGCGTTGGCGAGGGCTTCGAGGTCGTCGCCGCTGGGGCGCGACGGCGCGGAGCCGTCGGACAGGCGGACGACTTCCCAGCCGCGCGGGGCGGTCAGGCGCTCGGAGTGCTCGGCGCACAGGTCGTAGCAGTGGGGTTCGGCGTAGGTGGCGAGCGGGCCGAGAACTGCGGTCGAATCGGCGTAGACGTACGTCAGTGTCGCGACGGCAGGGCGGCCGCACGCAGTGCGCGAACAGCGACGTACAAGGCTCACGACGTTGGACGGTACCGCACTCTTGACCGGGCCGCGACGACTCTCCCGCCGCTCACTCCCCCGTGTCGTACCGGGGGCTACCCTGCGGGGGTGACCGACAGCCCCCTGACTTCCCGCCCCGCCGAGCCCCCCGCCGAGCCTCGACCGCGTCGCCGGGACCGGCACGGACGCGGGATGCGCGGGCCGGTGGCGCCGCCGCAGGTGCCGCTGTCGGCGAGCCGGTCGGAGCTGTTCGGGGACCTCGTACGGGACTCCGTGGAGCGGCTGGAGCGGCGCTGGCCGCAGCTGGCCGAGGTGGAGTTCCTGGTCGGTGACGTGCCGGGACCGCCGGGCGGCGCGGACGGCGGCTGGAACGACGAGGCGGTGCCGCTGGGCGCGGTCGCGGAGCCCCGCCAGGGCCAGCCGGCCCGGATCGTGGTCTTCCGGCGGCCGGTGGAGATCCGTACCAAGACGCGGGACGAGAAGGCGCTGCTGGTCCACGAGATCGTGGTGGAGCAGGTGGCGGAGCTGCTGGGCCTCTCGCCGGAGACGGTGGACCCGCGCTACGGCGAGAGCTAGGCCCTGTCCGGTAGCGCGGGACGGCGGGGTCAGCGGATCAGCGGGTCAGGACCGACAGGTCCTGCGTGGCCCTGGGGACCGAGACCGTGGAGTGGTCGTCCGACAGGGTCTGGACGGTGAACATCGCGATGCCCTCGTGCGGGAGTGACAGGGTGCGGGCCGCGTGGACCGGGCCGCCGGAGAGGGTCTCGACGGTGAGGGCGTAGGACCCCTTGCGCGGGCCAGTGCCGGCGGGGGCCACGGCCACCGTCTGGGTGGTGCCCGCCTTGACCGTCACCTCCTGGGAGGACGCGTCCCCGCCGCCGGTGCCCGGCGAGGCCGTCACCTTGACCTTCGCGTCCTGGTCGCCCGCCGCCGTCAGCGACAGGACGGTCGTGTTCTCCTCCGGCCGGTTGTCGGCCACGGTCGCCCGCGCGCCCACGGGCGCGGCCGCCGGGACGAAGCCCAGCTCCTGCTTGGCGCCGCTGCCGCGCACCACCCGTACCGCCGCGACCAGCGGGGAGGCCTTCTTGGCGTCCACCGGGGTCAGCAGCAGCGAGCCCGGCTCGCCGCGGGTCACGTCCTTGAGGTCCGCGCTCGCCGTCATCCCGGCCTTGACGTGCAGTTGTTCGTTGCCCGCCGGGGTGATGGCCCCGCCCGGCCCGGACAGCCGGATCTTCAGGTCCGCGTCCTCCTCGCCGGGTACGAACGCGACCAGCCTGACGGAGACGGCGTCGGCCGGGATGCCCGGCAGGACCAGTGAGCCCGCCGGGTCGGTGGCGGCCGGCAGCCAGTCGGCGCCCACGCCCTCCTCGCCGACCTGGACGGTGGCGCCGACCCGGCCGGCCCGGGTCGTCACATGGGCGGTGGCGTCCGCGAGCTGGGCCCCCGGGACCAGGGAGGAGAGCAGGACGGACTTGCTGGACTTGGGGTCGATGCGGATGTTCTCGCTGGTGCCCGCGTCGGGCTTGGCCACCCCGTCCGGGCCGAAGAGCTTGATGTCGACCACGGCCGCGGCGTCGTCGGGGTTGGTGAGGTGGACGTAGTCCTCGCGCCCCTTGGCGGTGCTCACCCCGGGGAACCAGAAGTCGGTGCCGGGCGCGGTGCAGCCCGCGCCGAGGACGCCCCGGGCCCGGCCGACGGCGACCTTGGTGGTCAGCTGCGCGGTCCAGCCGGGGGCGAGGATCCCGTCGGCGCTGCCGGTCAGCGCGGGCGCGTCGGCGCCGGAGGCGGTGGCCCCGAAGGGCTTGCCCGCCTCCTTGGGCTCCAGCACCGGCTTGGCGTCCTTGGTGGCGCCGAGCAGCCGGGCCGAGCCCTTGCCCTCGGCGGATCCGGCCGCGCCGGGGGTGAACGCCGTGTACGTGGTGTCCGCGATGTCCGAGGAGCTCGGCGCCGGGCACACGAGCAGGGACCGCTCCACCGGCATCCGGGCGGCGGCCGCGGCCTTGCCGTCGGCCGCGGTGCCCCCGGCGGCGGGGGCGGTGAGGGCGGCGATGCCCGTGAGGGCGGCCAGCGCCGCGGTCACGGCCGCCAGCGTCAGGGGTACGCGCTGCTTCACTGCTGGGGGCTCCCGTCCGGACGCGGGTCGTACTGTCCGTAGGTGTCGTACGGGTAGGGGTACTGCTGCTGGTCCGGGTCCCGGACCGGTTGCTGCTGCTGTTGCTGTTGCTGCTGGTACGGGTACTGCTCGTACTCCGGGGCCTGCGCGTACGGCTGCGGCGGCTGCTGCTGGGGCTCGTAGGCGTAGCCGCCCTGGTCCGGGTAGGGCTGGTAGGCGTACGCGTCCTCCCCGTACGCCTCTTCCCCGTACACCGGCTGCGCCGGGATCTCCGCGTACGGGTCGGCGGACACGGCTGCCTCCACCGGTACGGGGGCGGGCTCGGCCTCGGCGCGCAGGCGGCGGGCGCGGCGGCCCTCGCCGGCCTCGCCCGGGCCGGGCGTGCCCGGGACCGCGGCGTCTTCTTCGGGAAGGTCGTCGTCGAGGCGCTCGCGACGGCCGGGCAGGGCCATGACCAGGAGCACCAGGGCCAGGACGCCCTGCGCCCAGTGCCAGACGGTCCGTACGAGGGAGTCCTCGTGGACGAGGTCGAGGCGGCCGGCGTCGGCGGGCAGTTCGAAGCCCTGCGCCCAGCCGTCGAGGGTCTTCGGCGTGAGGGGCTTGCCGTCGAGGGTGGCCCGCCAGCCGGAGTCGGCGCGGTCGGCGATGCGCAGCACGCGGCCCGCCTCACCGGCCGGGATCTTCCCGTGGGCCTCGACGGGGCCGGCGGCGACCGGGATCGGGGCCTCGCCCTGCTTGCCGGAGACGATGACGGCGCGGGGCAGCCAGGGCTCGACGCCCCAGAGCGCGGTGCCGTCCTGCTGGTGGCGGCGGCTGAGGCCCGGGGTGGCGTCGAGGACGCGGCGGATCTCCTCGGGGCCGCCGGGGCGGAACATGACGAAGCGGATGGCGTAGGCGCTGAGCTGGCTGGACTGGTCGGCGCCGGAGCCGGCGACGAGGTTGGAGACGACCTTGTCGAGGCGGGGGTCGCTGCCGGTCCGGGCGGCGGTCTCGGCGTCGCCGAGGCGGCCTCCGGAGCCGCGGACGAGGCTGTAGGACACGGTGGCGGGCGGGTCCACGGCGAGGATCAGGGTGCGGGTCTGGTTGTCGTCCCCGCCCGCCTCGGCGACGAAGGCGGGCACCTGCACCGGGTCGCGGCGCTGGAGCGGGCCGTCGGCGCCGGCGACCAGCCAGGCGGCCGCGGCGAGCAGCGGTCCGGCCGCCGCGGTGAGGGCGATGAGCGCGGCCAGGGGCTGGCGCCAGCCGAAGCTGCGGGCGGCGACCCGTTCCTTGGCGCCGTCCGCGCCGAGCGCGGCGGCCGTCAGCAGGGCGAGACCGTAGACGAGGGTGGCGGGTCCGGCCCAGCCGGTCCGGTTGACGAGGACGGCGAGGAGCAGGGCCGCGAGGGCGGTGGCCCAGGCGGTGCGGACGGCGAACCGCCGGTCGGTCCGGAGCAGGGCGGCCAGGGCGGCCAGGACGATGCCGACCAGCAGCACGCCGCCGGTGGCGCCGGGGCCGCCGGGGCTGGTGCCGAGCAGGTCCAGGGCGGAGGCGGAGCCGGTTCCGTAGGGCAGTCCGGCCTCGTGCAGCAGGCGGCCGGGGTTCGTGAGCAGGCCCAGCGACCAGGGGGCGAGCACGAGGACCGGGACGGCGAGGGTGGCGAGCAGCCGCGGTCCGTACGTCTTCCACTGCGTGCGGCGCATGACCAGCGCGGCGGCCCCGAGGGCGGCGGCGAGCGGCCAGACGACGGGGGTGAAGGCGGTGGCCAGGGTCAGCAGGAGGGTGTATGTCCACACCGCGCGCCAGCCGGTCCGTTCCCCGTCGGCTCCGCCGAGGGCGAAGGCGGCGACGGCGGAGCGGGCGATCAGCGGGAGCAGGACGGCGAGCACGGCGGTGCCGAGGCGGCCGCCGGCGAGGGCTCCGGTGACGGCGGGGAGGAAGGCGTAGGCGATGGCGGCCCAGGCGCGCAGCAGCCGGGATTCGACGAGCGGCCGGGAGGCGAAGTACGCGGTGAGTCCGGCGAGCGGGACGGAGCCGACGAGCAGCAGGGTCAGGGCGGCCTGGGTGGAGCCGAAGAGCAGGGTGGCGAAGGCGCCGAGGACGGCGAGGTACGGGGGTGCGGCGGCGGTGGAGCCGGTGGAGACGGGCTGCCAGCCGTCGGTGTAGGCGCGCCAGAGCTCGGAGCCGCTGTCGGGGGCGGGGAGCAGGGCGCCGCCCATGAGGGAGCCGCCTCCGATGAGGGAGCGGCAGGCGGCGAGGGAAACGAGCAGGAGGAGGCCGAAGAGGACGGGCGCGGGGTTGCGGCCGATCCGCTTGAGGCGGGCGAACCGCTCGGTGACCAGGAAGTCGTCCTCGCCGGGCGCGTTGAGGATGCTGCCGCCGCCGTGCCGGCCGGCGGGGGCGGCCTCGGTGTCGCGGCCGTCGGCGAAGTAGCCGGCGAGCTGTTCGGCGTTGGCCCGCAGGGAGGCGCCCGGCGGGGGGAAGAGCGGGCGCAGGTCGGCGGCGGGGACGACGGGGCGTCGGCGGCGCCCCCGGGCGGCGAGGATCCGGCCGGGGCGGAGCAGGGTGGCCAGGAGGCCGGTGATCTCGTCGACGGCCTGGCCGGGGGCCTTGCCGACGAGGTAGGCGAGGGTGCGCAGCACGGTGCCGAGCAGGACGCGCAGCAGGACGTAGGGCAGGGCGCGGCCGGAGCTGTTGGCGAGCATCGTGTAGACGGCGGCGGCCTTGTCGACGCGGTGCGGGCTGGAGCTCGTACGGCCCGCGCAGTCGACGGTGCGGCGTTCGCGGGCGGAGGCCTCGGCGTGGCGCATGACGGCGTCGGGGGCGACGAGGACGGTGTGGCCGGCGCTCTGGGCGCGCCAGCAGAGGTCGACGTCGTCGCGCATGAGGGGCAGGCGTCTGTCGAAGCCGCCGAGGGCGTCGTAGACGTCGCGGCGCACCAGCATGCCGGCGGTGGAGACGGAGAGGACGGGGCGGACCTGGTCGTGCTGGCCCTGGTCCTGTTCGCGGCGGTCGAGTCCGGTCCAGCGGCGGCCGCTGCGGGCGATGGTGACGCCGGCTTCGAGGAGCTGCTTCTTGTCGTACCAGCCGCGCAGTTTGGGGCCGATGACGGCCGCCTCGGGGTTCTCGTCGGCGACGCGGAGCAGTTCGGTGAGGGCGTCGGGCTCGGGCGCGCTGTCGTCGTGCAGGAGCCAGAGCCACTGGACGGGGTCGCCGTGGGGGAGTTCGGGGAGGTCGTACGCGTCGTCGCGCCAGGTGCGGCTGACGGGGTCCCAGCCGCTGGGGCGCTTGAGGTACGGGAGGTCCTCGGGGGTCAGGGTGCCGGCGGTGCGGGCGGACTCGTCGACGGCGGTGCCGAATCCGGTGCGGCGGGCGAGGTGCAGGACGCGGTCGTCGCCGAAGGCCTCGGTGAGCAGCCGCGCGGAGTCGTCGGCGCTGCCGGTGTCGGCGGCGATGTGGTTCTGCGCGGGGCGTTCCTGGCCGAGGAGGCCGGCGAGTGTCCGGGGCAGCCAGCGGGCGCCGTCGTGGGCGACGAGGACCGCGGTGACGACGTGCCGGGGGAACTCGGGTGTGGCGGGGGCCTGATAGGAGGCCGCCGACTGGCTGTGCAGGGACATCGCGCTACTGGCCCTCCGGCCTGGGGGTCCCCCCGGACAGGGTCCGGTGAGGAGGGTCCGGGGGTGGTGTGCCCTCGGAGGCTGCTGGACAGCGCCCCACACTAACGGCTGGAAAAGCGACGGTCCGCCTCCTGCGGGGAAGGTGCGGGAGGCGGACCGTTTGCTCTGCTCGTTGCTCTGCTCGTTGTTCTGCTCAATGCCTTGCGGGTCGGGCAGTTCGATATGTCGTGCGATGTGCGGTAGGTGCCCGGCGGGACGTGCCCGGGGGGTATCAGACCGCTGCCTTTTTCAGCCGGCGGCGTTCGCGCTCGGACAGTCCGCCCCAGATGCCGAATCGCTCGTCGTTGGCGAGGGCGTACTCAAGGCATTCGGAGCGGACTTCGCAGGCCAGGCAGACCTTCTTGGCCTCGCGGGTGGAGCCGCCCTTCTCGGGAAAGAAGGACTCGGGGTCGGTCTGGGCGCACAGAGCGCGCTCCTGCCATCCGAGCTCCTCGTCCGCCTCCTCGACCAGCAGTTCCTGAAACAGCTCGGTCATGTGCGCCCCTCGCTCTGTCTGTGCGTCCCCGTGGTGTTGCCGTTACTGATCGCTACGTAACGACACGAGTGAAATTACAAGTGTGTGGCTCCGGCGCAGTCAAGCCGAGATCTGCTATTGGGCCCCTTATTCACTCTGCGGAACCAAGCCTATGCAAAAAGTGTTCATATCGCCAAAAATCGTGACACATGCCACGGGCGTCACGTGATGCCCGGCTTTACCCGTATTCCACGCGTCACTCTGCGGTGGGGTTGCGATCCGGCCAAAGAAGCGGCGCAGATCACATTCCGGTCACGAAGACGGCGGACCTGGTTTGAGCTCGGTTGCAGCGCCACATCCCCCGGGGTCGCATGCACAAACCTTTCTCCCCGCACAGCAACCGGATGAGGTGAAACTTTTCCCCCAAACCAGACATTGGGTTGACAGTCCGACCCCGGACCCGCTCTCCTTGTTCCCATGTCAGCGAGCGCAGCCACCACCCGGACCCCCATTCGTGGGTTCCTGTGCGCTGCCCAGCTTCGCTGTTGCTGTTGCAGCTGTTGATGCCCCCGGAGCCCCGGCTCCGCACCGCTCCAGCCAGCCCCCGCAGCAACCGCCAGCACCACTGACATCCGTCGAGGTATCCCCACGATGAACAGCGCCGCCACCCCCGCGAACACCGAGAGCGACCTCCAGATCGCCGGCGACATCCTCGCCGTCCAGCACCTCCTCCAGCCCGCCCGCGAGCACCCGGCCACCGTCGCCGAATTCGCCGGCCTCGCCCGCTCCATCGCCGAGGACCGCGCCTCCTGGGAGCACCTCGTCCGGTACGACGCCACCACCCGCTGGTACCACCGGCTGCGCACCGGCCCCGGCTACGAGGTCTGGCTGCTCAGCTGGGTCCCCGGCCAGGGCAGCGGCCGGCACGACCACGGCGCCTCCTCCGGCGTCCTGACCGTCCTCGACGGCGAGCTCACCGAACACCACACCCGCGGGCGGCTCGCCCTCGGCGCGGGCTCCCAGCGCGTCTTCGCCCCCGGCTACGCCCACGAGGTCGTCAACGACTCCCTCGAAGGCGCCGTCAGCCTGCACGTCTACTTCCCCGGCCTGACCGAGATGCCGATGCACAGCTGCTCCCCGGCCCGCCCGGAGTCCGTACCCGCCTGACCTGGGCCCGGCGGCCTGACAGTCCCACCCGTCGCCCGACCACCACCCCTCAACGACAGCCTGCGGCTGACAGACTGCCTGTATGCGCATTGTTGTTCTGGCCGGCGGTATAGGCGGCGCCCGGTTCCTCCGCGGACTCAAGTCGGCAGTCCCCGACGCGGACATCACGGTCATCGGCAACACCGGTGACGACATTCACCTGTTCGGGCTCAAGGTGTGCCCCGATCTGGACACGGTGATGTACACCCTCGGCGGTGGCATCAACGAGGACCAGGGCTGGGGCCGCACCGACGAGTCCTTCACCGTCAAGGGGGAACTCGCGGCGTACGGGGTCGGACCCACCTGGTTCGGCCTCGGCGACCGCGACTTCGCCACCCACATCGTCCGTACGCAGATGCTCGGCGCGGGCTACCCCCTGAGCGCCGTCACCGAAGCCCTCTGCGACCGCTGGCAGCCCGGGGTACGGCTGCTGCCCATGTCCGACGACCGCGTCGAGACCCATGTGGCGGTCACCGACGCCGGCACGGGCGAGCGGCGCGTCATCCACTTCCAGGAGTACTGGGTCCGGCTGCGCGCCGCGGTGGACGCGGAGGCCGTCGTCCCCGTCGGGGCCGAGCAGGCCAAGCCCGCGCCGGGCGTGCTGGAGGCCATCGCGGCCGCCGACGTGATCATCTTCCCGCCGTCGAACCCGGTGGTCTCGGTGGGGACGATCCTCGCCGTGCCCGGCATCCGGGACGCCGTGGCGGCCGCCGAGGCGCCGGTCGTGGGCCTCTCCCCCATCGTCGGGGGCGCGCCGGTCCGCGGGATGGCCGACAAGGTCCTGGCCGCGGTGGGCGTGGAGTCCACCGCCGCCGCGGTCGCCCGGCACTACGGGACCGAGCTGCTCGACGGCTGGCTGGTGGACACCGCCGACGCGGACGCCGTCGCCGAGGTGGAGGCCGCCGGGATCACCTGCCGCGCGGTGCCGCTGATGATGACCGGCCTGGAGGCCACCGCCGAGATGGCCCGCGCGGCGCTGGAGCTGGCCGAGGCCTCGCGGTGACCGCGGGGCACCCTTCCGCCGGGCACGGTCCCTCGTACGAGGTGCGGGCCGTCGACGGGATACCCGAGGTCAGGCCGGGCGACGACCTGGCGAAGCTGATCACGGTGGCCGCGCCCGACCTGCGGGACGGGGACGTCCTGCTGGTCACCTCGAAGATCGTCTCCAAGGCCGAGGGCCGCATCGTGGAGGCCGACTCGCGCGAGGACGCGATCGACGCGGAGACCGTACGGGTGGTCGCGCGCCGGGGCCCCCTGCGCATCGTCGAGAACCGGCAGGGGCTCGTCATGGCGGCCGCCGGGGTGGACGCCTCCAACACCGCCCCCGGCACGGTGCTGCTGCTGCCCGAGGACCCCGACGCCTCGGCCGCCGCGATCCGCGCGGGGGTCCGCGACGCGCTCTCCGTGGACGTGGGCGTGGTCGTCACGGACACCTTCGGGCGGCCCTGGCGCACGGGGCTGACGGACGTGGCGATCGGCTCGGCCGGGGTGCGGGTCCTGGACGACCTGCGCGGAGGCACGGACACGCACGGCAACCCGCTGAGCGCGACGGTGGTGGCGACCGCGGACGAGCTGGCCGCCGCCGGCGACCTGGTCAAGGGCAAGGCGGACGGGCTGCCGGTGGCCGTCGTACGCGGGCTGGCCCACGTGCTCGCCGAGGGCTCCTCGGCGCGCGACCTGGTGCGCACTCCGGCCGACGACATGTTCCGGCTGGGCACCTCGGAGGCGGTACGGGAGGCCGTGACGCAGCGCCGTACCGTACGGGCCTTCACGGCCGAGCCGGTGGACCCGGGCGCGGTACGCCGGGCCGTGGCGGCGGCTGTGACGGCCCCGGCCCCGCACCACACGACGCCGTGGCGGTTCGTCCTGCTGGAGTCCGAGGCCTCGCGGGTGCGGCTGCTGGACGCGATGCGGGACGCGTGGATCGCGGACCTGCGGGCGGACGGCAAGTCCGAGGAGTCCATCGCCAAGCGGGTGCGGCGGGGTGAGGTGCTGCGGAACGCGCCGTACCTGGTGGTGCCGTGCATGGTGACCGACGGCTCCCACGACTACGGGCACGCCCGGCGGGACGCGGCGGAGCGGGAGATGTTCGTGGTCGCGATGGGCGCGGGCGTGCAGAACTTCCTGGTGGCGCTGGCCGGGGAGCGGCTGGGCTCGGCGTGGGTGTCCTCGACGATGTTCTGCCGGGACGTGGTCCGTGAGGTGCTGGGGCTGCCGGACGACTGGGACCCGATGGGGGCGGTCGCGGTGGGTCACGCGGCGGAGCCGCCGCGGGAGCGGCCGGCGCGGTCTGCCGCAGACTTCATCCAGGTGCGCTGAGTCTGCGTCCCCAGGTCCTGTCCGGGCGGACGGGGCCTAGAGCCGGCCGATGTCCGTCCGCGGCATGCGGGGCATGCGGCGGGGCGGGGAGTGGCCCGCGAGGAGGACGAGGCGGGCGGCGCGGTGGCGCTGGCCGGCGTACGGGGCGAGGAGCTCCAGCATGGCGGCGTCGTCGGCGTCGCGGTCCCCGCCGAGGGCGTAGCCGATGATGCCGGGGAGGTGGAGGTCGCCGGTGGTGACGGCGTCGGGGTCGCCGTTGCTGCGCTGGAGGGTCTCGGCGGAGGTCCACGGGCCGATGCCGGGGACGGCCTCCAGCCGTCGCACGGCCTCGGGCAGGGCCATGGCGGCCGCCTCCTCCAGACGGTTCGCCACGCGGGCGGCCCGGACGATGGCCGCGGAGCGCTTGGCGTCGACGCCGGCCTTGTGCCAGTCCCAGGACGGGATCATCGCCCAGGTACGGGCGGCGGGCATGACGTGGAGGTGGAGGCCGAGGTCCTGCGGGCCGGGGGCGGGTTCGCCGTACTGGCGTACGAGGCGGCGCCAGGCGCGGTAGGCCTCGTCGGCGGTGACCTTCTGCTCCAGGACGGTGGGGACCAGGGACTCCAGGACCAGGCCGGTCCGGGTGAGGCGCAGGCCCGGGCGGCGGCGGTGGCTGGCGTGCACGAGGCGGTGGCGGGGGACGAAGACGGCGGGGTCGTCGCCGGCGCCGAGGAGTGCGGGCAGCTGCTCGAGGATCCAGTCGGCGCCGGGGCCCCAGGCTTCGGCGTGCACGTCCTGGCCGTGCGGCCGGGTCACGCGGAGGGTGGCGGGGCCGTCGGGCGTCCGGCTCGTCTTCCAGACCGAGCCGTCGGGGGTGGTGCGGAAGGTGGGGTCGGCGGGGCCGCGTCTGAGCGGGCCGAGGGTGAGCCCGAGGTCCAGGGGACCGTCGGGGGTCCAGCGGCGTTCCTTGGCGCCGGCGCCGACCCTGGTGCCGATGGCCGGGGGTACGTCGGTGCGGCCGCCGCGGACCGCGGTGCGGGTGAGGGGATCGAAGCGGCCGGCCATGCCTTGAGCGTAGCCCTGCGGAGCCCCTCCACCACCCCGCCCTCCACCACCCCGCCCTCCACCGTTCCCGGAGCTCCGCCCCGGACCCCTTGCCCCTACGGCGCTCCCCGCCCGCGCCTCAAGCGCCGGCGGGGCCGGAATCGCCCTGCGGGCAATCCGGCCCCGCCGGGGGCTACGGCCGGCCCTGGAGCTTCGCCGATGAGGTGCGGGTGGTCGGGAGCTTGCCGTACAGCTTCTTGCCCGGGCATTCCGTTGCGAAGCCGTCGCGGTGGCCCGAGATGACGTTCATCTTCACGTTCCTGCCCTTGGCGTAGAGGTTGCCGCCACCCGACTTCAGGGTCGCCTTCGCGCGCGGGTCCCTTCCGAAGAGGCCGAGCTTCCAGGCCGTGAGGCGGGCGACCGCGTCGACCGCCGCCGCCGGGGGCGCCGTGGACGTGTACGTGCCCAGCACCGCGACGCCCATGCTGTCGGTGTTGAAGCCCATGGTGTGGGCGCCGAGCACCGGCCTGGAGACGCCGCCCGCGCGGCCCTCGTACACCGTGCCGCACTTGTCGACGGCGAAGTTGTAGCCGAAGTCGCGCCAGCCGCTGCTGAGCACGTGGTAGCGGTACAGGCTGCGCAGCACCGCCGGGGCGTCCTTGCAGGCGTAGTTGTTGCCGGAGGCGCTGTGGTGGACGAAGGCCGCCTTCACGGTGTTCGTGTAGACGAAGCCCTTCTCGCGCAGGCTCTCGTCCGCGCCCCACCCCCTGCGGGTGACGATCCGCGGGCGCGGGCCGATGAACGGGGCGGCCGCCGCGCTCAATTCGCCCTCGCTCGCGTAGATCGCGTCGGCGGTGGAGTCGGCCTTGTCGAGGGCGATGATCTCGTTCGCGCCCAGCTCGGCGTGCGGGAGGTTGGCCGCGGAGGACTCGGCCATCTCCATCGTCAGGCCGGGCGCCACCAGTTCGCCCTTGTCGTCGCCCACGGGGCCGCCGTTCTTGCCGTCCGCCCCCGTACCGGGCACTTCCGCGCCCGGGTCGACCAGCTCGATCCGCATGCCCGTGGGGAGCCTGGACGGCGTGCGGGCGGACGCGGTTCCCGGTTCCGCCTGGACGCGGACCTCCACGCCGTCGGACTCGCCGACCCACAGCGGGGCGGTGGCGCCGCGGACCCGGCCGGAGCCGCGTTCCGCCGCGTCGGGGTCGGCCGCGTGCTCGCTGTTGTGGACCTCGACATCCTGCCAGCCGGACCAGGTGGAGGTCTTCGCGGAGCGGGTACGGACCTGGACGCTGCCGTGGAGCTGGGTCGCGACGTCGTCCCAGACGACGCCGACCAGCGAGAACGTCTTGACCTCGCGTGCGGCCAGGCCCTGCGGCTCGGGGAGGCGCGGCGAGGCGCTCATGCCGGGGACGCCGGGGGTCCGGTCCGCCGAGGGTCTCAGGGGGACGAGCGGCAGCGACTGGGTGGACCCGGCGGGGGTGACTGGGGAGGCCTCTGCCAGGGCCGGAGTAGGGAGCACGACGGGGAGGGCCAGTGCGGCAGCCGTCGCGACGCCGATCGAGGAAGCAAGGAATCCACGCATGAAAAAGATGGTGAGTACCGTCAGCACCCGGCGCCATCCGGGAGCTGACGCTCCGTCTGGCGCCGCGCCGGTACCCCTCCTCCGTACGGCGCAGTCGCGGGCCACCGTACGGGGTACGGGCCCGCGTAACCTGAGCCGGGTGAACTCCACTGACCGCACCCCTGCCGACCTGCTGCGATCCGCGCTCGCCGCCGATCCGGGCCGCCCGCTCGTCACCTTCTACGACGACGCCACGGGCGAGCGCGTGGAATTGTCCGTCGCCACCTTCGCCAATTGGGTGGCCAAGACCGCGAATCTGCTCCAGGGCGATCTGGGCGCCGGGCCCGGGGACCGGCTCGCGCTGATGCTGCCCGCGCACTGGCAGAGCGCCGTCTGGCTGCTGGCCTGCGCCTCGGTCGGGGTCGTCGCCGAGGTGGACGGGGATCCGGGCGACGCCGACCTCGTCGTCAGCGGGCCGGACACGCTGGACCGGGCCCTGGCGTGCGGAGGGGAGCGCGTGGCGCTCGCGCTGCGGCCGCTGGGCGGGCGCTTCCCGCAGCCGCCGGCCGGGTTCGCGGACTACGCGGTGGAGGTGCCGGGGCAGGGCGACCGCTTCGCCCCCTTCGTGCCGGTGGACCCCGAGGGGCCCGGGCTGGTCGTCGGCGGCGAGGAGCTCTCGTACGCGGAGCTCACGGACCGCGCCCGCGACGACGCGGCGCGGCTCGGCCTCGGGGAGGGCTCCCGGGTGCTGAGCGGGCTCGGCTACGACACGTGGGACGGTCTCTCGGCCGGGCTCTACGCCGCTCTGGCGTCGGGCGGGTCCGTGGTGCTGTGCCGGAACCTGGACCTGCTGTCGAAGGACGCGCTGGCGCAGCGGATCGAGAGCGAGCGCGTCACCCACACCCTTTAGGTCCGACAGGGCCCGGCCCCCCGGACCGTCCCGTCGCCGTCCGCGCGGCCGTCACTCAGACTGGTTAACAGCGGGAACGGGCGATTTGTCACCCACATGGCTCTAGACACGCCCCTGCCCCCGGGCCGCTCCCACGGCCCGGGGGCAGGATCGGCAGTGGCCGTGCTCACCCGTACGGCCGCGGTCGCATCGGCGAGGGGACGGACGCCAGTGACGGACAGCGCAGGCATACCGGGCGGGACCGAGACGGCCGGAGGCACCCCGAAGCCTCCGCGCAGCCGCCGGCGCCGACTCCTGCGCTGGATCGGACTCGGGGCGACCTTCATGGCCCTGACGGGCTCGGCCACCGGCTGGTGGCTCTACAACAAGCTCGACGGGAACATCACCGAGGACACCTCGGCGACTGCCGAGCTGCGGCGCTACGAGCACGACCGTCCGGCGCACTTCGCGGGCGGCGCCCAGAACATCCTGCTGATCGGCTCGGACTCGCGCTCCGGCAAGGACAACGCCCGGTACGGGCAGGACCAGAGCGGGCAGCGCTCGGACACCACGATCCTGCTGCACCTGCCGGCGGACCGGCGGAGCGCGACGGCGGTGTCGATACCGCGGGACCTGATGGCGGACATCCCCGCCTGCCTGATGGCGGACGGGAGCCGCACCCGCGAACAGTTCGCGCAGTTCAACTGGGCCTTCCAGTGGGGCGGGGCCGCCTGCACGATCCGTACGGCCGAGAAGCTCACCGGGATCCGCATCGACCACCACATGGTGATCGACTTCGGCGGCTTCAAGCAGATGGTGGACGCCATCGGCGGGGTGGAGGTCTGCCTCAAGCAGCCGGTCGACGACTCCGAGGCCAAGCTGCGGCTGCCCGCCGGGCGCCAGACCCTCCAGGGCGAGCAGGCGCTCGGTTTCGTGCGTGCCCGCTACAGCCTGGGCAACGGCAGCGACACGGAACGGATGGAGCGCCAGCAGCAGTTCCTCGGCTCGCTCGTCAAGAAGGTGCAGAGCAACGGGGTGCTGCTGAATCCGGCCCGGCTGTATCCGCTGCTGGACGCGGCGACCTCCTCGGTGACCACCGACCCGGAGCTGGCCTCGCTGCGCGGCCTGTACGAACTCGTACGGGGCGTACGGGACATACCGA
Source organism: Streptomyces sp. NPDC048258 (assembly GCF_043201995.1). NCBI lineage: Bacteria > Bacillati > Actinomycetota > Actinomycetes > Kitasatosporales > Streptomycetaceae > Streptomyces > Streptomyces sp. NPDC048258. The sequence continues at coordinate 192,755 of NZ_JBICZH010000015.1, read as the reverse complement.
CCGACCAGGTCAAGTTCCTGACCGTGCCCCGCCGGCCGTACCCCGCGAACCCGAACCGGGACGAGCTGGTGGAGCCGGACGCGGCCCGGCTGTTCGAGCAGTTGCGGACGGACCAGCCGGTGACGGTCGCCCCGCCGAAGCCCGAGAGCGCGATCGAGCCGGTCGAGGCCCCGCCGAGGGGAGCGGCGCCGGCCGTGCCGGACGAGACCCCCGAGGGAACCGCCACGCCCCCCGCACCCGTCCCCACCTTCACAGGGACGACGGCGGGCATCGCCGACTGCCGGTAAAGCAATCCCAAAAGCCGGTGACCGAACCGAGTGGGATGGGTGGTTCGCCCCGTTATAAGGGGAGTGGAATTTGTCACCAGCATGGTTTGCAGCCGAACCTGACGGATAAGGTGAGCGATCCGGTGCCCCGGCCGGACCAGAGGCCGGGCACCAGCAGCCGGATCGTTGACCGTGCGCCTTGGGGGAGGCGCGTCGCGAGGCACCGACGGAGGATTCGAGCAACCGTGGATGCGCAAAGCCGTGGGCGGGCCGACGAGATCGACCCCGCAGACCAGTGGGTGCTCAATCCCCGCACAGGCCACTACGAACTGCGACTGGCCGACTCCGCTGCGCAGCAGCGGCCCACCGTCGGCGCCCCGCGCAGAGCGCCCTCGGCGCCCACCGCACCCTCCCCTGCCGTACCGAAGCCGCGGCGCGGCGACGGGCCGCCGCCCGGCGGCCGGCGCGGTGGCCGCTCCCGCAAGGGCGGAGGCGGCGGGCGGCGCAAGAAGGCGCTGCTCATCACCGGCGGGACGCTGGCGTTCCTGCTCGTCGCCGGCTCGGTGGGCGCGTACCTCTACTACGACCACCTGAACGGCAACCTCAGCGTCACCGACATCGCGGGCGCGGGCACCGGCGGCTTCAAGAAGGACCAGGCCATCAACATCCTGGTCATCGGCACCGACAAGCGCAGCGGTGCGGGCAACGAGGGCTACGGGGACAAGGACAGCGTCGGCCACGCCGACACCACGATCCTCTTCCACGTCGCCAAGGACCGCTCCAACGCCACCGCGCTGTCCATCCCGCGCGACCTGATCACCAACATCCCGTCCTGCCCGACGAAGCAGCCGGACGGCACGACGAAGGAGATCAAGGGCACGAGGGCCACGCGCTTCAACAACAGCCTCGGGCAGGAGGGCCGCGACGCGGGCTGCACCATGCGCACCGTCAAGGACCTCACCGGGATCGAGGTCGACAACTTCATGATGGTCGACTTCAACGCGGTGAAGACCCTGAGCACCGCGGTGGGCGGGGTGCCCGTCTGTCTGGAGAAGGCCGTCGACGACGAGGACTCCAAGCTCAAGCTGTCGGAGGGCGAGCACCGGCTGTCGGGCGAGCAGGCGCTGGCCTTCGTACGGACCCGGCACGCCTTCGGCAACGAGAGCGACCTGGACCGGATCAAGACCCAGCAGCAGTTCCTCGGCTCGATGATGCGCGAGATGAAGTCGAAGGAAACGCTGACGAGTCCGAAGAAGTTCTTCTCGCTCGCGGAGGCGGCCACCAAGTCGCTGACCGTGGACCAGGGTCTGGGCTCCATCGACAAACTCACCGACCTCGCGGGCGAGTTGAAGGACATCGACCTCAAGAACATCACCTTCACGACCGTGCCGGTCCTCGACAATCCGGACGAGCCGCCGAACCGCAAGGCCACCGTCGTCGTCAACCAGGCCCTGGCCGATCCGCTGCTGCAGATGATCCGGGGGGACGTCTCGCTCACGGAGGTCGAGAAGCAGGAGCAGGCCGCGAAGGAGTCGGCCGACGCGGACGCGAAGGCCAAGCAGGACGCGCTGCTCCAGGGCAACAAGGCGCCCGCCGCGGACGTACGGGTGGACGTGTACAACGGCGGTGGCCCCAAGGGCTCCGCCTCCACCACCTTGAAGTGGCTGCAGATCACCAAGGGCGTGCCCAAGGCCAGCAACCTCGGCAACGCGCCCGCGAAGGTCGGGGCCACGCAGCTGGAGTACGCGCCCAACCAGGCCGACCAGGCCCGGGCGCTGGCGGAGATGATGGGGCTGCCGGCCTCCGCGATGAAGATGGGGACCGCCGACGCCGGGGCGAAGACGCCGATGAAGCTGACGCTGGGCCCGGACTTCAAGGAGCCGGGCGCGCCGCTGGCGCCGCCCGTTCCGCAGGAGTTGCCCAAGGACGTCCAGCAGGCCCAGGCCGACAAGGCGATCTGCGCCAAGTAACGGGCCGCAGCAGGTAGTACCGGCACCATGCCGAGTCATCAGGATCTTTAGGGGGAGTACGCGTGAGGCACAGCAGCGTGCGGGGGGAGGGGGCGACCGCCCGCGCCGCCGGCGACACGTCCGACGCCACGTCCGGGGACATATCCGGCGGTGGTACGGGCGCCGCCGGATCGGTGCCGCCGCCCCGGGGCGGCTCCCGGGCCGCCCGCCGGGCGGCGGGCGGCCGCGCGGGCAGGCGGGGCCGCCGGCGCGTGCTGCGCTGGGTGGCCTCCGTGCTGTCCCTGCTCATACTCGGGACGGCGGCGGCCGGTTACCTGTACTACCGCCATCTGAACGGCAGCATCAAGACGGACCCGCTGAACCTCGGCGAGACCAAACTGGGCGGTTCCAAGCCCAACGCCTTCGGGCAGACCCCGCTGAACATCCTCCTCATCGGCTCCGACGCGCGCAACGACGCGGCGAACCAGGCCCTCGGCGGGGCGACGGACACCTTCGACGGACCGCCGCTGGCGGACGTGCAGATGCTGCTGCACCTGTCCGCGGACCGCAGCAACATGTCCGTGGTGTCGATGCCGCGCGACACGATACTGATGATGCCCAAGTGCACCGAGCCGAACGGCAAGGTGCACCCCGCCAGCAAGGGACTCGTCCAGACCAACGAGTCGCTCAGCCGCGGCGGGCCGGGCTGCACGGTCGCCGCCTGGACCGAGCTGACGAAGATACCCATCGACCACTTCATGATGATCGACTTCAAGGGCGTGGTCTCCATGGCGGACGCCATCGGCGGCGTCCCGGTCTGTGTCGAGCAGAACGTCCACTCCCGCACCCGGGACGGCAAGGGCTCCGGCCTGAAGCTGCCGGCGGGCACGAGCGTCATCCAGGGCGAGACGGCCCTGCAGTGGCTGCGCACCCGCTACGGCTTCGAGGACGGCACCGACATCGGCCGCACGCACGCCCAGCACCAGTACATGAACTCGATGGCCCGCGAGTTCCGCAAGAACGCCAAGCTCACCAACCCGGTCAAGCTCAACAGCCTGGCGCAGGCGGCCATCGAGGCCATGGTCGTGGACCCCGGCCTGAACAAGATCGACAAGCTGTACGACCTCAGCATGGAGCTCAAGAAGGTCCCGCCGGGGCGGATCACCATGACCACCATGCCGTGGGTCTACAGCACGAAGCCCGGCATGGACGGCCGGGTCGAGCCCATGGCGGGCGAGGCCGAGGACGTGTTCCGGATGGTCCGCGAGGACATCGCGCTCGACGGCAAGGGCTCGGGCTCGGAAACCCCCACGGCCGCCGCCTCCCCGTCGGCCGCCGCCACCGCCCCGACGCCCCCGGCCCAGGCGCCGACCACCGCCCCGGCCGCCCCTGCCGCACCGCCCGCGAAGATCGCGGTCGGCGTCCGCAACGCCACCGGCGGCAAGGACGGCGCCCAGGCCAAGGCCAAGGGCCGGGCGAGCGAGGTCGCCACGCTGATGACCGGCAAGGGATTCACCAAGGCCACCGCCGAGAACCAGACGGGGGCCGAGGACACCACGGTGGTCCGCTTCGCCGCCGACGGCCAGGCGGCCGACGCCGCCGCCGTGGCCACCGCGCTCGGCCTGCCGGCCTCCTCGGTGCAGAAGTCCGACGAGGTGTCGGGGATCACCGTGTTCGTCGGCAAGGACTGGCGGACCGGCGACGCGCCGACCCCGCCGCCGCCCGCCCCGACCAAGGCCCCGGACTCCGCCCACGCGCTCAACGGCGACAACGACAAGGCCTGCATGCCGATCCAGCCCGGGTTCACCTGGTAGGCGCGTACGCGAAAGGGGCCCGGCCGGGCGGCTGTGATCTGCGCAGCCGCCGCGCCGGGCCCCTCCGTACGTCTGCGTCTCAGACCTGCGAGGCGTCCTGGTGCACGGCCGGGCGGCGGCTCGCGATCAACTTGTTCGCGAGCGAGCGCGGGCTCGTCAGGAAGCCGTAGCCCCAGCACAGGTGCATGGTGGCGAGGGCGAGCGGGATCTGCGCCCGGGCCTTGAGGGACAGGCCCTTGCCCGCCGGGACGGAGCCCACGGCGATCGCCGCGAGGTAGCCGGCCGGAACGGCGAAGCCCAGCGGGGTGACGGCCACGCCCACGACCACGCCCGCCGCGATCGCGCAGACCAGGGTCGGCGGGGCCAGGTAGCGCACGTTGATGGAGCCCGCGTGGTAGCGGGCCACCACGTGCCGCCACCGGCCGTAGTCCTTGTACTGCTTGGCCAGGGCCCGTACGGAGCGCCGCGGACGGTACTGGACCTTCAGCTCCGGGGAGAACCAGATCAGGCCGCCGGCCTCGCGGATACGGAAGTTCAGCTCCCAGTCCTGGGCGCGGATGAACTCCTCGTTGTAGCCGCCCTGCTGCTCCAGCGCCTCGCGGCGGAAGACACCGAGGTAGACGGTCTCGGCCGGTCCCGCCTGGCCGCCGGTGTGGAACGGGGCGTTGCCGACGCCGATCTTGGAGGTCATCGCGGCGGCGACGGCGTCTTCCCAGGCGTTCTGGCCCTCGGCGTGCATGATGCCGCCGACGTTCTGCGCACCGGTCTCCTCCAGGAGGCGCACCGCGGTGGCGATGTAGTTCGGCGAGAGCATGCCGTGGCCGTCGACGCGTACCACGATCGGGTGACGCGAAGCCTTGATGGCGGCGTTGAGCGCCGCCGGGGTCCGGCCGGTGGGGTTCGGGACGGTGTGGACTCGGGGATCCTCGGCGACGAGCTCGGCGGCGATCTCGTCGGTGCGGTCCGTGGACGGCCCGAGTGCGATCACCACCTCCATCTCGCCCGCGTACTCCTGTTCCAGGATGTGGCGGACGGAGTCGCGGAGGTAGTGCTCCTCGTCGAGCACCGGCATGATCACCGAGACTGCGGGCTGCTGGGCGGGCATGTGGTCCTTCAAGGTCGGGTATCGGTGTCACGTTACCGCGTACGAGGGAACCGGGTGCGCGCCGAGTGAGCGGTACGGACAGATGCTGATCGTATGGGCCTACTGTTCTGACAAATCAGACCGATCTGGCCCGACCGTCGACCGGGCTCCCTGCTGATCCCCGCGGAGGTGTCCACCGTGCCCCAGCCGCACCGTCCCACCCGTCCCGCCAGGCCGCCCCAGCCGCAGCGCGCACGGCGCGGCGGTACGGGCGGCGGCCCGGCCCGGCGCCGGGGCGACAGACCCCGGTGGGGGGTACGGATCGCGGCCGGGCTGTCGGTGGTGGTGCTGGGTTCCGGGGCCGTCGGACACGCGGTGATGACCGGGCTGGACACCGGGATCGAGCGGGTGGACCCGTTCAAGGACATGAAGAACCGCCCCCAGGCCGGGCACGGCCTGAACTTCCTGCTGGTGGGCACCGACGGCCGGGACAAGATCAGCCCCGAGGAGAAGCGCGAGTACCGCCTCGGCGGGGCGCCCTGCCACTGCACCGACACGATCATGCTGGTGCACCTGTCGGCGGACCGGGAGCGGGCGAGCGTGATCAGCCTGCCCCGCGACAGCTACACCGAGATCCCCGAGCACCAGGACCTGGTCAGCGGCAAGCCTCACAAGGGGCACCCCGTGAAGCTGAACGCCGCGTACGCGGAGGGCGGGCCCAACCTGACCGTGCGGACCGTCGAGAGCATGACCCGGGTGAAGATCGACCACTACCTGGAGGTCGACTTCACCAGCTTCATGAAGACCGTCGACGCGATCGGCGGGGTCGAGATCTGCACCGCCAAGACCATGCGCGACGCGAACACCGGCCTCGACCTGCTGCCCGGCACCCACCGGCTGACCGGCGGACAGGCCCTGCAGTACGTACGCTCGCGCCACATCGACGGGGCCTCCGACCTGGGCCGGATGCAGCGCCAGCAGCGGTTCGTCGCCGCCCTGATCCAGCAGGCGACCGGCGGCGGGGTGCTGCTCAACCCGGTGAAGTTCAAGCAGGTCAGCTCCACGCTGCTCGGCTCGGTCCGGGCCGACACCGGCTTCGGCTCGGAGCAGATGCTCGCGCTCGGGCAGGCCATGCGGGACTTCACCCCGTCCTCCTCGGAGTTCGCCTCCGTGCCCGTCGGCGACCCCTCGTACCCCGTCAAGGGAATCGGCTCCACCGTGAAGTGGGACGAGCCGAAGGCCGCCAAGCTGTTCGAGGCGGTGCGGCAGGACCGGCCGCTCGCCCCCGCCCGGCCCGGGAAGGCGGGGGGCCGGCCGGCGGCGGTGCCGGTGGACGTGCCCCCGCAGCAGATCCGGGTCCAGGTGGAGAACGGGACCCGGATCGACGGACTGGGCGGCCGGGTCGACGCGGCGCTGCGCGCCACCGGCTTCGACACCACCCGGGCACCGGGCAACGGCGCCAGCCGCGAGGTCAAGCGCACGGTGGTCACGTACGACCCGCGCTGGGACCGCTCCGCCCGGTCGGTGGCGACCGCGCTGCCGGGCAGCGCGCTGCGGGCGGTGGCGGGCCAGGGCCGGACGGTGCTGGTGATCGCGGGAGCGGACTACCGCAAGGTGGTGCCGGTGCGTGCGGAGGACCCGTACCAGGGCGGCGCCGCCGGGGTGATCACGGGCGACGACGTGGTCTGCGGGAGCTAGGGCCGGTCCCAGGGCCTGTCGCGGCGCCGGGCGGCGGCCGTCATTCGTCGAAGCCCTGGGCCGCCCGCTCCTCGCGCAGGGCCATGATCGCCTTGCGGCGCGCCAGCCGGTGGGTGCGGCGGATCTGGGCCTCCTGGTAGCGCCGCTCGTCCTGTTCCGTCTCCGGGAGGACGGGCGGGACCCGGCGGGGCTTGCCCTCGGCGTCCACGGCCGCGAAGACGAGGTAGGCACTGCCGACCTGGGTGGCGGGGGTGGACTCGTTCCAGCGCTCCGCGAGGACCCGTACGCCGATCTCCATGGAGGAGCGGCCGGTCCAGTTGCACTGGGCCTTCACGTGCACGAGGTCGCCGACCCGTACGGGGGCGAGGAAGGCCATCTCGTCCATGGACGCGGTGACCGCCGGGCCGCCGGAGTGGCGGCCGGCCACGGCGCCCGCCGCGTCGTCCACCAGCTTCATGATCACGCCGCCGTGCACCGTGCCGAGGAGGTTGGTGTCGTTGGCGGTCATGATGTGGCTGAGGGTCGTACGGGAGGCCGCGGTCGGCTTCCCCGGGATCTCGCCCGGTATCTCTGTCATACGGACACCTTAGATGCGTACCAGAGGCATCAGCTCTGCAACAGCCCCGGTACGGATCGCCCCCCGGGCTGTCGGACGACACGCCCGGGCAGGCATCCTTGGGCGCATGAATGACTGGCCAGAGGGGTGGAGCGGCGACCGCGACGAGCGTGGACGCCGTGACGACGGGTACGGGCGCGGCAGCGCGCAGGCGCAGCCCGAGGGCGCGCAGCGGATGCAGCACGTCCAGCGGCAGCAGGCCCCGCGCCCGGCGGTCCCGCCGCCCGCCCGGCGGCCCGGAACGCCGCCGCCCGCACCGGGTGTGCCTCCGCAGCAGACGCAGGGCCCCGACACCTACGGCGGCTACGACAGCGGCTACAACACCGGCCAGGTCTACGGGTCGCCCGCGGGGCCCGGCGGGCCCGCGCAGCCGCCGTCGGGGCCAGGCCGCCCCGGGGCGCCCGGCCCGGCGCCCGACTGGCGCAGGCGGATCAAGATCGGCTCGATCGTGCTGGTCTCCGCGCTGCTGGTGACCTCGGTCGCCACCTACTTCTGGGCCGACTCCAAGGTGCGCCGGGAGGTGGACCTGTCCAAGGTCATCGAGCGCCCGAAGGAGGGCGACTGCACGACGTACCTGATCGTGGGCTCCGACAGCCGCGAGGGGATGTCCGACGAGGAGAAGAAGAAGCTCCACACGGGCTCGGCCGAGGGCAAGCGGACCGACTCGATGATGATCCTGGCGAAGTGCTCCAGCGGGAACACGATGATCTCGCTGCCGCGCGACTCGGACGTGGAGATCCCGTCCTTCGTGGGCTCCCAGTCGGGCAAGAAGTTCCCCGCCCAGGGGCGGCGGGTGAAGCTGAACGCGGCGTACGCCGAGGACGGCCCCGAGCTGCTGGTGCGGACGGTCGAGCACAACACGGGCCTGCGCATCGACCACTACGCGGAGATCGGCTTCGCCGGCTTCGCGAACATCGTGGACGCGCTGGGCGGTGTGGAGCTGGACATCGAGGAGGGCTTCAAGGACGAGAAGTCGGGCGCCGACTTCAAGGCGGGCAAGCAGACGCTGAACGGCGAGCAGTCGCTGGCCTTCGTACGGACCCGGTACGCCTTCGCCGAGTCGGACCTGCAGCGGACGAAGAACCAGCAGAAGTTCCTGTCGGCGCTCGCGAGCCAGGCGGCGACCCCGTCCACGGTCCTCAATCCGTTCGAGCTCTACCCGCTGCTGGGCGCGGGCCTGGACACGCTGATCGTGGACAAGGACATGGGCCTGTACGACATGGGCCAGATGTTCTTCGCGATGAAGGGTGTCAACGGCGGTGACGGCGTCTCGATGAACATGCCGATCTCCGGCCAGCGCGGCGGCAACCTGGTCTGGGACAAGGCGAAGGTGCAGCAGCTGGTGAAGCAGATCCAGAACGACGAGAAGGTCACCGTCCGCGGGAACTGACCGGGGCGGGCCGGGCGCCCGGCCTGCCGGATCCGCCTGATCCGCCCAACCCGCGTGATCCGCCCGGCCCGCCTGATCCCCGGCCGCCGGGGATCGGGTGTCGGGCGGTCAGGCCTTCGGGATCAGGCGTCCGGGGAGAAGCGGATGGCGGCGGCGGGCAGTTGCGCCCCGCACCACACCCGGGCGCCCGCGCGGAGCTCGTTGTCGGCCCCCACGACGGCGTCGTCGCCGATGACGGCGCCGTCCAGCACGGTCCGCGCGCCCACCGAGGCGCGGGCCCCGATCAGGGCGGCGCTCACGTGCGCGTCGGCGCCGATGACCGCGTCCTCCAGCACGATCGAGCCCTGGACGACCGCTCCCGCTTCGATCCGGGCGCCGGCGCCCACGACGGTGCCCCCCGACAGCTTGGCCCCGGCGGCCACCTGGGCGCCGGGCAGCACGAGGGACTCGCCGCGCCGTCCGGGGACGGCCGGGGAGGACACGACACCGCGGACCAGGTCGGCGGAGGCCTGGACGATGGCCTCCGGCTTGCCGAGGTCCATCCAGTACGTGTTCTCGGTGACGCCGTGCAGCTTGGCGCCGGAAGCGAGCAGACCGGGGAAGGTCTCGCGCTCGACGGAGACCGGGCGGCCGGCCGGGATGGAGTCGATCACGCTGCGGCGGAAGACGTAGCAGCCGGCGTTGATCTGGTCGGTGATGATCTCCTCGGGGGTCTGCGGCTTCTCGGTGAAGGCCAGCACCCGCCCCTCGGAGTCGGTGGGCACCAGGCCGAAGGCGCGCGGGTCGTCGACCTGCACCAGGTGCAGGGAGACGTCGGCGTCGGCCGTTTCGTGGGATGCCACGAGGCCGGCGATGTCCAGGCCGGTGAGGATGTCGCCGTTGAAGACGAGGACGGCGGAGTCCGGGCCGCCCGTGAGCAGCTGCGCGGCGTTGCGGATGGCACCGCCGGTGCCGAGCGGCTCGTCCTCGACGACGTACTCCAGGTGGACGCCGAACTCGGAACCGTCGCCGAAGTAGGGCTCGAAGACCTCGGCGAGATAGCAGGTGGCCATCACGATGTGCGTGACCCCGGCCGCGGCGGCCCGGGCTATCTGGTGGGCGAGGAACGGGACGCCTGCTGTGGGGACCATCGGCTTCGGCGTGTTCACCGTCACGGGACGCAACCGCGTCCCTTGTCCGCCGACCAGCAGGATCGCTTCCGTCATTGCGTTCTCCCCAACCGATTCCGGCGTACGAAGGTCCAAATTTAGCCCATCCGAGCGGCACCCAAGGGCCTCGGGCGGATGTGTTCGCCCACCTCCGGCGCCGTGGACCACCCGTACGGCCGAAGCGCCCGGCGTGTCCCCAAATGACCGGGCGATACCGTCGATCTTGACTCCTGCGATCCTTCGCGCGGGTCCCCGGACGCTCGCCGCCGGGAACGGACCGTGACCATCCTCCGGCACCCCAGAAGGAGTCGTCCGCATGCTCACCTCGCCCGCACGACGGCCGCCGCCGCCGGTGCGGCGCTCGTGCTCGCCGTGCCCGGCACCGTACTGGCGGCGCCGGGCGACCTGGACCCGGCCTTCGGCGGGGGTGACGGAAAGGTCGTCACCGACCTCATCTACTACGAGGACAGCCGCGACATGGTGCTGCAGCCCGACGGCAGGATCGTCACCGTCGGGACCCTGACGCCGGCCGAGGGCGGCGAGAACGGCAGCGACTGGCCCTGCAGCCGGGCGGGAAGATCGTCGTGGCCGGGCTCAGCACCGTCGACAGCGTCTCCGGCAACGACACCGCCGGCGGCGGCCACAACACCGACACCTGCACCACGGACGCGGGCGACATCCGCATCAGCTGCCCCTGACCGCGGCCCTGGCCCTGATCTGCCCGCACATGCGCGTACGACCCCCGGCGGCATGCCGGGGGTCGTACGCGCATGCGGTTCGGGCGGGGTCATCTGTTCACCGCGCCAATTGCCCTAGACCCAACTGCGCGGCTTGCTCAGGAACTCGGCTACCGCTGTAACCGTCACAGCCGTACCAAAATGACCGTGTCCATTCACGGGTGGGTGGCCCCGGCCGAAAGTGTCGGGGACCTGCCTCGATGATCCGCTACTGGATGACCTCGTAGATCTCCTTGTAGCCGGATGCCGCGTAGCTGTTCAACGTGCTGATCAGCGACTGCGCGTTCTCATCCGGATTCACGAAGAACCCTCGCTCCATGGTGAAGTACTGGTCGAGGCTGTCGAATTCCCATTGACAGACGACCGTGTCCATGGGGCCGACGTAGTCGACGTAGATGCGCCGGTTCGTATACCCGGCTTCTTCAAACACCGCGGTGAGGGTCTTGAACGCCGCCACGATCTCCGGCGATTTCCCTCGTTCGGCTCTGTACACCTCGCGCATCATGTACACGACGCGATCGCCTTTCCGTTGCGGGAGACGAATGAATTCCATGGACGGTGGCTGCCACCGCACCGGAGGAGGGCCGATACGGCTGCCGTCGCCATGGTGGCAGTCACACTGCTGAGTGGCTTGTACGCCACGCGCAACCTGGTCACAGAGTGTCAATCCCCGTAACCGTGCGCTCGGCTGCTGTATGCGGGCGTCTCCGAGAACGACGTGGCCGACTGGATGGGACACAGCAGCACGGACGTGCTCCGCGAGCACTATCACTACATCTTCGAAGGGGCCGAGCAGCGCGGACGCGCAGCCATCGCGACCATGCCGACCCCCCGGCGCGGACGACCCCACCGAGCGAGACGAAGTCGCCTGACCCAGCCATACGGAAGGCCCCGGGCATCATGCCGGGGGCCTTGTCGTTTATGCAGGTCAGTAGCTGTTTCGGGCCCAGTCTCCGCCCAGGATCTCCCCGGCATGACGCCCGGGAAAGGCCCGGAACGGGCCCGAACGGACCGGAAGCCGATCACCGCGATCGGATCACCGGAGAAGGCCGCTGACCTGCGAAAATACTGCTACGGCAGGTTCCTCGCCATGACGATCCGCTGAACCTGGTTCGTTCCTTCGTAAATCTGGGTGATCTTGGCATCGCGCATCATGCGCTCGACCGGGTAGTCGCGGGTGTAGCCGTAGCCGCCGAGGAGCTGGACGGCGTCCGTGGTGACCTCCATGGCCACGTCGGAGGCGAAGCACTTGGCCGCGGCGCCGAAGAAGGTGAGGTCGGCGTCGACGCGCTCGGACTTGGCAGCGGCCGCGTACGTCAGCTGGCGGGCGGCCTCGATCTTCATGGCCATGTCCGCGAGCATGAACTGCACGCCCTGGAAGTCGCCGATCGGCTTGCCGAACTGCTTGCGCTCCTGGACGTAGCCCTTGGCGTAGTCCAGGGCGCCCTGCGCGATGCCGAGCGCCTGGGCGGCGATCGTGATGCGGGTGTGGTCGAGGGTCTTCATCGCGGTGGCGAATCCGGTGCCCTCGGCGCCGATCATGCGGTCGGCGGGGATGCGGACGTTGTCGAGGTAGACCTCGCGCGTCGGGGAGCCCTTGATGCCGAGCTTCTTCTCGGGCGCGCCGAAGGAGACGCCTTCGTCCGACTTCTCGACGACGAACGCGGAGATGCCCTTGGAGCGCTTCTCCGGGTCGGTGACGGCCATGACCGTGTAGTACTCGGAGACGCCCGCGTTGGTGATCCAGCGCTTGACGCCGTTGAGCACCCAGAAGTCCCCGTCGCGCACGGCGCGGGTCTTCATGCCGGCGGCGTCGGAGCCCGCGTCCGGCTCGGAGAGCGCGTACGAGAACATCGCGTCGCCCTTGGCGAGGGGGCCGAGGTACTTGGCCTTCAGTTCCTCGGAGCCGGAGAGGATCACCGGGAGCGAGCCGAGCTTGTTGACGGCCGGGATCAGGGAGGAGGAGGCGCAGACGCGGGCCACCTCCTCGATCACGATCACGGTCGCGAGGGCGTCGGCGCCGGCGCCGCCGTAGGTCTCGGGCACGTGGACGGCGTGCAGGTCGCTGGCGACCAGGGCGTCCAGGGCCTCCTGCGGGAAGCGGGACTCCTCGTCGACCGCGGCGGCGAACGGGAGGATCTTCGCCTCGGCGAGCGAGCGGACCGACTCGCGGAGCATGTCGTGCTCCTCGGCCGGGCGGTACAGGTCGAAGTCGGCAGAACCCGCCAAGATCTCTCACTCCCCAGGGTGATGCGTGTGCTAACTACCGTTAAGTAACCCAAGCTTAGTGGCCCGGTCACGGATGGCGATATGGACGGCCTACGTGAGTTGCGTGACAGCGGTGCTCCTCCTGGGGCACGTCCCCCCTGGTGGGCCCGACTATGCTCAGTGGCCGCAAACGGCCCCGCACCTCTGGAGCACCCATGGCCCCCCTCAGGATCACTGTGATCGGCACCGGATACCTCGGCGCGACCCACGCCGCGGCGATGGCGGAGCTGGGCTTCGAGGTGCTGGGGCTGGACGTCGTGCCCGAGAAGATCGAGATGCTGGCCGCGGGCCGGGTGCCGATGTACGAGCCCGGGCTGGAGGAGCTGCTCGCCTCGCACGTGGCCGGGCTGCCGGGTTCGACGGGGCGGCTGCGGTTCACGACCTCCTGGGAGGAGGTCGGGGAGTTCGGCGACGTGCACTTCGTGTGCGTGAACACTCCGCAGAAGCACGGCGAGTACGCCTGTGACATGTCCTACGTCGATGCGGCGATGGCCTCGCTGGCCCCGCACCTGACGCGGCCGGTGCTGGTGGTCGGCAAGTCGACGGTGCCGGTGGGCTCGGCGGAGCGGCTGGCGACGAAGCTCGTGGAGCTGGCTCCGGCGGGTGCGGACGTGGAGCTGGCCTGGAACCCGGAGTTCCTGCGGGAGGGCTTCGCGGTGCAGGACACCCTGCACCCCGACCGGATCGTGATCGGCGTGCAGGGCGAGCGCGCGGAGAAGCTGCTGCGGGAGGTGTACGAGACGCCGATGTCGGAGGGGACCCCGCTGGTCGTCACCGACTTCCCGACCGCCGAGCTGGTGAAGACCGCCGCCAATTCCTTCCTCGCCACCAAGATCTCGTTCATCAACGCGATGGCGGAGGTGTGCGAGGCCGCCGGCGGTGACGTGGTGAAGCTGGCGGAGGCCATCGGCTACGACGAGCGGATCGGCGCGAAGTTCCTGCGGGCCGGGATCGGCTTCGGCGGCGGGTGCCTGCCGAAGGACATCCGGGCGTTCATGGCGCGGGCCGGTGAGCTGGGCGCCGACCAGGCGCTGACCTTCCTGCGGGAGGTCGACTCGATCAACATGCGGCGCCGCGGGCACATGGTGGAGCTGGCCCGGGAGGCGGTGGGCGGGTCCTTCCTCGGCAAGCGGGTCGCGGTGCTGGGCGCGACGTTCAAGCCGGACTCGGACGACGTACGCGACTCGCCCGCGCTGAACGTGGCCGGCCAGATCCACCTCCAGGGCGGCCAGGTCACCGTCTACGACCCCAAGGGCATGGACAACGCCCGGCGCGTCTTCCCCACGCTGGGGTACGCGGACACCGCGCTGGAGGCGGCCCGGGGGGCGGAGGTGGTCCTGCACCTGACCGAGTGGCGGGAGTTCCGCGACCTGGATCCGGCGGAACTCGCGGCCGTCGTGACCGATCGCCTTGTGCTGGACGGGCGCAACGCGCTTGATCCGGCCGTCTGGCGTGCCGCCGGCTGGACCTACCGTGCGATGGGCCGCCCTCGCGCGTAGCCCTCCGGCCGGGCGGGGGGGCGGGCCGGGCCGGGCCGCTGCACGAGGATTCGCCCTACCCCGCCCCTTCTCCCCCAGCTACCGCTGGGAGGGGCCCCCGGAAACCGGGGCTGCCGCCCCGGACCCCGCCAGGGGCTCGGGCTTCGCCCTGCCCCTTCCCGGGGCTCCGCCCCAGACCCTCCCCCAGACTCCGTCCGGGGGGACCCCCACGCCTCAAACTCCCCCAGCTACCGCTGGGAGGTGGCCCCAGGCGAGGCTGGATTTGCCAGACCCCGGCGGGCAAGCACGGCCCGGCCGCCGACGGACGGAGTCCGGCGCAGCGGCGCGAAGCCCGGGAGGCCCGCCAGGGCCGAGCGGTGCGAGCGGCGCGTCAAGAAGGCGCGGCCCGCCAGGACCCGAGCGGCGCAAACAGCGCCTCAAGAACGCGCGGCCCGCCAGGACCCGAGCGGCGCAAACAGCGCCTCAAGAACGCGCGGCCCGCCAGGACCCGAGCGGTGCGAGCAGCGCGTCAGGAAGGCGTGGCGCGGCGGTGGTGGGCGGCGCGGGAGGTGAATTCCGCGTCGCGGAGGACTCGTTGGGCGTTGCCCCAGGTCAGGAGGGCCAGGTCGGCTTCCGGCCAGCCTCGGTCCAGGAGTTCCGCGATCAGGTGGGGGTAGCCCGAGGGGTCCGTCAGGCCGGCCGGGCGGGCGGTGCCCTGTTCGGTGCCGAAGGCGGCGCCCAGGCCGACGCTGTGGGGGCCCGCGACCGCACGGACATGGTCGACGTGGTCCGCGACCGCGTGCAGGGAGTCCCCGGTCCGCGTGGCGTCGAAGGTGACCATCGCCAGGCCGTTCGCCTCGCGCAGCGCGAGCAGGACCTCGTCCGTGACGTTGCCCGGATGCGGGTTCAGGGCCGCGGCCGCCGTGTTCGAGATGATCACGGGGGCCTTGGAGGCGGCCGCGACCTGGCGGGCCACCGTCGGCGGGCACCCGGTCAGGTCCAGGACGATCCCCAGCCGGTTCGCCTCCTGGACCACCTCGTGGCCGAAGGCCGTCAGGTCCTGCTGGGCCCAGGGCGCTCCCGCGGGCGCGAAGATGCGTACGCCCAGCGCGTGGAAGGCGTGCAGCGCGCCCAGGGAGTCGGTCAGTGTCCGGCCGGGCACCGGGCCGAGGAACGAGGCGATCCGGCCGCGGTTGCGGGCGTCGGCCATGTCGTCGGCTGTCAGCGCCAGGCAGAGGCTGTCCGGGTAGCGGCGGATCAGGGCCAGCGCCACGTCGATCTGTTCCAGGGTGTCGGAGACCACCTGGTCGGTCGGGGTACCGGTGTCGTGCGGGGTCAGCAGGGACCAGAGCTGCGCGCCGACTCCGCCGGCGCGCAGTCGGGGGATGTCGGTGTCGACACCGCTGTCCCCTGGTTTGTCGATGTCGTGGTACGGGCTCTGGCGCAGCGTCCAGACGAGCGTGTTGCACCCGTCCGCGACGGGATGCACGGACAGCAGCGCGGCGGCCCGTTCGAGGGCGCCGGCCGCCACCGTGGATGCTGCGGGGAGGTCTTCTGCTCCGATGCCCACGGAGTGGGGTTCATCCTGCAGGTCGGCCATGGCGTTCGCTCCGGTCTCGGCGGCAGCAGGGAGAGATGGTGCCACCGTGACATGCGGGACCCCCGGGCCGCCCGGCAGATGTGGCATTCGGGTGCAACCCGCAGGTCACACCCGACGCCCCAGCCGCCCGGCCTGCTAGATCACCGCGTTCGAGGGACCGCGGGACGCCGAGAGGTCCCGCGCCACCGCCTCCGCGTCGCGCAGCGCCCGTACCGCGTTGGACCAGGTCAGCTTGGCCAGGTCGGCCTTCGACCAGCCGCGCGTCAGCAGCTCGGCGATCAGGTTCGGGTAGCCCGCCACGTCGTCCAGCCCGGACGGGGTGAAGGCCGTGCCGTCGTAGTCCCCGCCGATGCCGATGTGGTCGACGCCGGCCACCTCGCGCATGTGGTCCAGGTGGTCGGCGACCGTGGCGGCCGTGGCCACCGGGCGCGGGCGCTCCGCCTCGAAAGCCCGGTGCAGGGCCATCGCCTCGGGCGTGGTGTCCAGGTGGTGGAAGCCGTGCGCCCGCAGGTTCGCGTCCGCGGCCAGCGTCCACTCGACCGCCGCCGGGAGGATGAACTTCGGGACGAAGGTGGCCATCGCCACCCCGCCGTTGGCCGGCAGCAGCGCCAGCACGTCGTCCGGGATGTTGCGCGGGTGGTCGCACACGGCGCGCGCCGACGAGTGCGAGAAGACCACCGGCGCGGCCGAGACGGCCAGCGCGTCGCGCATCGTCGTCGCGGCGACGTGCGAGAGGTCCACCAGCATGCCGATGCGGTTCATCTCGCGGACGACCTCGCGGCCGAAGTCGGTGAGGCCGCCGTGCCGGGGCTCGTCCGTCGCCGAATCCGCCCAGTCGATGGTGTCGTTGTGCGTGAGCGTCATGTACCGCACGCCCAGCTGGTGCAGGGCGCGCAGGGTGGCGAGCGAGTTGTTGATGGAGTGGCCGCCCTCGGCGCCCATCAGCGAGGCGATCCGGCCGTCGGCGCGGGCCGCCTCCATGTCGTCCGCCGTCAGCGCCCGCACCAGGTCGCCCGGGTAACGGTCGATCAGCTGGTCCACCGCGTCCACCTGTTCCAGCGTGGCGCTGACCGCCTCGTCGCCGGTCAGCTCGGTGCTCACGTACACCGACCAGAACTGCGCGCCGACGCCGCCGGCCCGCAGCCGGGGGATGTCGGTGTGCAGGTACGCCGACTGGTCGCCGGCGATGTCCCGCTGGTCCAGGTCGTAGCGGACCTGCTTGCGCAGCGCCCAGGGAAGGTCGTTGTGGCCGTCCACGACGGGGTGCTCGGCCAGGAGTGCTCGCGCCTCGTCCAGGCGCTGCGCCGCGCTCACTTGCCGAACCCGAAGGACTCCGTGCCGGCGACCTTCGTACGCAGCCGCTTGCCCTTCTCGGTGGCCTGGTCGTTCAGCTCCTGCTGGAACTCGCGCATCCGGGCCAGCAGCTCGGTGTCGTGCGCGGCCAGCATCCGTACGGCCAGCAGGCCGGCGTTGCGCGCCCCGGCGACCGAGACGGTGGCGACGGGAACCCCGGCGGGCATCTGGACGATCGACATCAGCGAGTCCATGCCGTCGAGGTACTTCAGCGGCACCGGCACGCCGATGACCGGCAGCGGGGTGACCGAGGCGAGCATGCCGGGCAGGTGGGCGGCGCCGCCGGCACCCGCGATGATCGCCTTGAGGCCGCGGCCGGCGGCCTGCTCCCCGTACGCGATCATCTCGCGCGGCATCCGGTGGGCGGAGACGACGTCGACCTCGTAGGGGATCTCGAACTCGTCCAGGGCCTGGGCGGCGGCCTCCATGACCGGCCAGTCGGAGTCCGAGCCCATGACGATGCCGACGACGGGACCAGCTGTGGGGGTGCTCATTCCGTGACCGTTCCTCTGAGGTAGTCGGCAGCGTGGCGTGCGCGCTCCAGCACATCGTCCAGGTCGTCGCCGTAGGTGTTGACGTGGCCGACCTTGCGGCCGTGCTTCACGTCCTTGCCGTACATGTGGATCTTCACCTGCGGGTCGTGGGCCATGCAGTGCAGGTACGCCGCGTACATGTCGGGGTAGTCCCCGCCCAGCACGTTCGCCATGACCGTCCAGCGGGCACGCGGGCGCGGGTCGCCCAGCGGGAGGTCCAGGACCGCCCGTACGTGGTTGGCGAACTGGGAGGTGATGGCCCCGTCCTGGGTCCAGTGGCCGCTGTTGTGCGGGCGCATGGCCAGTTCGTTGACCAGGATGCGGCCGTCGATCGTCTCGAACAGCTCCACGGCCAGGTGACCGGTCACGTCGAGCTCCTTGGCGATGCGCAGGGCGAGCGCCTGGGCCTCGCCCGCCAGCTCCTCCGAGAGGTTCGGGGCGGGGGCGATCACCGTGTCGCAGACCCCGTCCACCTGGACGGACTCCACCACGGGGTAGGCCACCGCCTGGCCGTGCGGGGAGCGGACGATGTTGGCCGCGAGTTCGCGGACGTACTCGACCTTCTCCTCCGCCAGGACGGGGACGCCCGCCCTGAAGGGCGCCTCCGCGTCGTCGGGGGTGCGGACGAACCACACGCCCTTGCCGTCGTACCCGCCGCGCACCGTCTTGAGGATGACCGGGAAGCCTCCCACCTCGTCCGCGAAGGCCGCCACGTCCGCCGGATCGCGCACGATCCGGTGGCGGGGGCTGGGCGCGCCGATCTCGTCGAGCTTGGCGCGCATCACCCCCTTGTCCTGGGCGTGCACCAACGCGTGGGGCCCCGGGCGGACGGGGATGCCGTCCGCTTCCAGGGCCCTGAGGTGCTCGGTGGGTACGTGCTCGTGATCGAAGGTGATCACGTCGCAGCCGCGCGCGAAGGCGCGCAGCGTCTCCAGATCGCGATAGTCGCCGATGACGACGTCGCTCACGACCTGGGCCGCCGAGTCCTGTGGGGTGTCACTGAGGATCTTGAATCTGATGCCGAGGGGGATGCCCGCCTCGTGGGTCATGCGGGCGAGCTGTCCGCCGCCGACCATGCCGACTACCGGGAACGTCACTCCTCCAGGGTATCCGGCGGTATTCCGCCATCCGGACGTGACCCTGGCCCGGACGCGCCGGTGAGGCCCCCGGTGTGCCGTGCGTCGCACGGTGTCCGAAGGCACAGACGTGCCACAGGGGGGACACTTACCATGTGGGGGTTGACGGAGAAGACCGGACGCCCCGAGCGGGGCGGTGACCGACAGGGACTGACCATTCAGATGAGCACGCCGGGGAACGGATCTGTTCTCGAACGCGTACGCGGTCTCGTTCGGGAGGTCGCCAAGTTCGGGGCGGTCGGCGGCCTGGGTGTGCTGGTCAACCTGGGTGTCTTCAACCTGATCCGCAACACGACCGACCTCCAGGTGGTGCGCGCGAGCGTGATAGCCACCGTCGTCGCCATCGCCACGAACTACCTCGGCTTCCGCTACTTCGCCTACCGGGACCGCGCCCAGAGCGGCCGTACCCGCGAGCTGGCCCTGTTCGCCGCCTTCAGCGCGATCGGCCTGGTCATCGAGAACGGCGTGCTGTACGCGGCCACGTACGGCCTCGGCTTGGACGATCCGGTCGCCAGCAACGTCTTCAAGTTCATCGGCATCGCCACCGCCACCGTCTTCCGCTTCTGGTCGTACCGGACCTGGGTCTTCAAGGCCCTGCCCGCGGCCGCGCCGGGCGTCGAGGGGTCCGAGCCGATGCCCGATCCGGCGCCGCTGCCCAAGCCCGGGCCCAGGCCGGAGCCGATGCCCGATCCGCTGCCGGATCCGGTGCCCGATCCGATCCCCGCGCCCGCGAACTAGCCCCGGACACCCTGCCCCTCCCCTCCCCTACCGGACCGTGGCCTGCTCAGGCTCGGTCCGCTGCGGTGCCGTACGGCTGAGGAAGAGCGCGAAGACAGGCGGCTGCGCCTGGAGCAGTTCGAGGCGCCCGCCGTCCGCCTCCGCGAGGTCCCGGGCGACGGCCAGGCCGATCCCGGTGGAGTTGCGGCCGCTGATGGCCCGCTCGAAGATCCGGTTGCCGAGGTCGGGCGGGACTCCCGGACCCTCGTCCGTGACCTCCAGCACCGCCTGGTTGCCGACCACCCGCGTGCGCAGCGCGACGGTGCCGCCGCCGTGCATCAGCGCGTTCTCCACCAGCGTCGCCAGGACCTGCGAGACCGCTCCCGGGGTGCCGACGGCCCGTACGCCCTGCTTGCCGGAGCGCACGATGGCCCGGCCCGCGCTGCGGTAGGCGGGGCGCCACTCCTCCACCTGCTGTTTGACGACCTCGTCGAGGTCGAAGGGGACCGCCGAGCCGGTCCGCGGGTCCCGCGAGTTCGTCAGGAGGCGCTCCACGACGTCCGTGAGCCGCTCCACCTGGGTGAGGGCGATGGTCGCCTCCTCCCGTACGGTCTCCAGGTCCTCGGTGACCGTGATCTCCTCCAGCCGCATCGACAGCGCGGTGAGCGGGGTGCGCAGCTGGTGGGAGGCGTCCGCGGCGAGGCGCCGCTCGGCGGTCAGCATCCGCCCGATCCGCTCGGCGCTGGAGTCCAGTACGTCCGCGACCCGGTCCAGCTCGGGGACCCCGTACCGCTTGTGCCGGGGCCGCGGGTCGCCCGAGCCCAGCCGTTCCGCCGTCTCGGCGAGGTCGGTGAGCGGGGAGGCCAGCCGGTTCGCCTGCCGTACGGCGAGCAGTACGGCCGCCACGACGGCCAGCAGCGCCACGGCGCCGACCACGGCCAGGGTCCGCCCGACCTCCTTGGTCACGGTGGAGCGGGACTCCTCGACGACCACGATCTCGCCCTGCTCGCTGCGCGCGGTGCCCCGGATGACGTCGCCGTCGATGCGGTTGCCGACCTCCACGGCCGGCTGCCCGGGGATGGTGATCCTGGCGTGGTGGCCGATGTCGAGCTGGTCGGCGAGCGCCTGGGGGTCGACGGGCTGCTTCTCCAGGACGTTCGCCTCGACGATGCCCACCAGCCGCAGCGCCTCGGATTCGATGCGGTCCTGGGCGCTGCTGGTGATGGTCCGGGTCTCCACGATGACCAGGGAGACCCCGAAGACGGCGATCACGACGAGCACCACGGCGAGCGTGGAGCTGATCAGGCGGCGGCGCATGGCTCAGTCAACGCTCAGCTCTTCTCGAAGCGGAAGCCGACGCCGCGGACGGTGGCGATGTAGCGGGGGTTGGCGGCGTCGTCGCCGAGCTTCTTGCGCAGCCAGGAGATGTGCATGTCGAGGGTCTTGGTGGAGGACCACCAGGTGGTGTCCCAGACCTCGCGCATGAGCTGGTCGCGGGTGACGACCCGGCCGGCGTCGCGGACCAGCACCCGCAGCAGGTCGAATTCCTTGGCGGTGAGCTGGAGCTCCTCCTCCCCCATCCAGGCGCGGTGCGACTCGACGTCGATGCGCACGCCGTGGGTGGCGGGGGGCTGGGCGGTCTCGTTCGCGCCGCGCCGGAGCAGGGCCCGGACCCGGGCGAGCAGCTCGGCGAGGCGGAAGGGCTTGGTCACGTAGTCGTCGGCGCCGGCGTCGAGGCCGACGACCGTGTCGACCTCGTCCGCGCGGGCGGTGAGGACCAGGATCGGGAAGCCGTGGCCCTCGGCGCGCAGCCGGCGGGCGACTTCCAGGCCGTCCATGCCCGGCAGGCCCAGGTCCAGGACGACCAGGTCGACGCCGCCCTGCAGGCCTGCGTCCAGGGCCGTGGGGCCGTCCTCACGGACCTCGACCTCGTACCCTTCCCGGCGCAGGGCGCGGGCCAGGGGCTCCGAGATGGATGCGTCGTCCTCGGCGAGCAGTACACGCGTCATGTGGGTGATGGTAGTCCGCGGCGGCTGCCAGGAGGGGCATGCCTGCGGGACCCTCCTGATCTGTGGTTATGAACGAGGGGGCACCTTCGAATATGGTCGATCGGTTCCCGGGTTACCTGTGATGCATATCTCAAGTCCTTCCATATGCCGCAGTGTCGTGTCGTATGGTGGCGAGACGCCTGATGCACTACCCAGGGGATCTTTGTGCCGAAAAGCGCGCCAAAGACCTCAAATTCTGCTCTGGTCGGTTTGTCCGGCCCAGATGACAGTGAATGACCTGTGGGCCGGGCCTTGTCAGCGCGAAGCTGCGCGACAGGGCGTGGATCCCGGTTACGGCTGACCTTCCGCCCCCGATCCGTCGGAGGCGGGACCCCGAGGCGTGGGGTGGGTCACCCGCTGCCGGTGCCGGCCACCCCCCACCGGGCGCTGAACAGCTCACGAAGCGAAGCGCGTCCCGACCAAGCAAGGATCGACCATGGCTTCCAGCCTGACGAGGGACCCGGCGGATTCGTCCGCCGAGAAGACCTTCTTCGGCCACCCCCGTGGCCTGGCCACTCTGTTCATGACCGAGATGTGGGAGCGTTTCTCCTACTACGGCATGCGCGCACTTCTCGTGTACTACCTGGTCTCGGGCGGCGCCGACGCAGCCACGGGCAGCCAGGGCGGCGGTCTGGCGATGACCGCGGCCACGACCACGGCCATCTACTCCGTGTACGTCTCCATGGTCTACCTGATGGCCATGCCGGGCGGATGGTTCGGTGACCGTGTCTGGGGCGCCCGCAAGACGGTCGCCATCGCCGGCTTCGTGATCATGGCTGGTCACCTCTCGCTGGCCCTCCCCGGCCAGGCGATGTTCTTCGTCGGTCTGATCCTCGTCGCGGCCGGTTCCGGTCTGCTGAAGGCCAACATCTCCACGATGGTCGGCCACCTCTACGACGGCCCGGAGGACCCGCGCCGTGACGGTGGCTTCACGCTCTTCTACATCGGCATCAACCTCGGTGCCTTCGTCGCCCCGCTCGTCGTCGGAACGGTCGGCAAGGAGCACAACTGGCACCTGGGCTTCGCCCTCGCCGCCGTCGGCATGGGTCTGGGTCTCCTCCAGTTCCTGCTCGGCACCAAGCACCTGAGCCCGAAGAGCAGCCTGGTCCCGAACCCGCTGACGCCGGAGGAGCGCAAGGCCGTCCTCACCAAGGTCGTCTTCGCCGTTCTGGGCATCGCCGTCTTCTACGGTGCCGTGGTCGCCCTCGGCGCCTACACGCTGAACTGGGCCCTGGTCCCGCTGACGCTGGCCGGCCTGATCATCCCGATCGCGGTGCTGACGCGCATCAAGCGCGACAAGGACCTGTCGGGCGCCGAGCAGTCGAAGATGACCGCGTACATCTGGTTCTTCATCGCCGCCGCCGTCTTCTGGATGATCTACGACCAGGGTGGCTCCACGCTGTCCCTGTTCGCCGACGACAAGACCGCCAGCACCGTGTTCGGCCTCGGCTTCTCGGCCACCTGGTACCAGTCGCTGAACCCGCTGTTCGTGATGGCCCTGGCCCCGGTCTTCGCCTGGCTGTGGGTGTGGCTGGCGCGCAAGAACCAGGAGCCGAACACCATCGTGAAGTTCGCGATGGGTCTGGTCCTGATCGGCGCCTCGTTCTTCGTCTTCATCGTCCCGATGAACATGGCGGGCGGCGACGTCAAGGTCTCCCCGATGTGGCTGGTCTCGATCTACATGATCCAGACCATCGGTGAGCTGTGCGTCTCCCCGGTCGGCCTCTCCGTCACCACGAAGATGGCCCCGCAGAAGTACGCCTCCCAGATGATGGGTGTCTGGTTCCTCGCGGTCACCGCCGGTGACTGCATCACCAGCCTGCTCTCCATCGCCGGTGTGGACCTGAACGGCCTCGGCGTGATCGCCCTGCAGGCGGCCGCCGCCACCCTGGCCGGCTTCGCGGTCTACACGTACCGCAAGAAGGTCCAGGCGCTGATGGGCGGCGTGCACTGACGCACCCCCGCGCGACGGACGGCCCGGCACACCTCCTGGTGTGCCGGGCCGTCCTTGTGTTGTACGGACCCGCTGTGTTGTACGGACCCGCTCCTACCGGGTGCCGCGCAGGCGGCGCCACGGGGTGAACGTGAAGACCGCGCCGCCGAGCAGGATCACCGTGCCGGCGACCAGGGCCAGGGCACGGATGCCGCCCTCGTCCTCGGCACCGGTGTCGGCGAGGCCGCCCGAGGTGGTGGTGCTGGTCGAGGAGCCGGAGCCGCCCGCCTGGGCGGTGGTGTCCAGCTCCAGCGAGACGCCGCTGCTGGCCGCCTTGCAGGGGACGTTGATCGGCGTCGCGCCCGGGGCCATGGTGACGTCGATCGTCAGCTGGTCCGGGCTGAGCGTCACCTTGCCGGTCTTGCCGGGCTTGTAGGTGCCGGTCATGTCGCTGAGGCTGACCGGGCCCTTGTCCGGGATCGCCTCCGCGTTGGCCGGGCCGGAGACCTTGACGGTGCCGCTGTCGGCGCCGCCGAGCTTGACGTCCATCGAGGGCTTGAGGGCCCCCGCCGGCAGGGCCATGGGCGCGGCCATCGCGCCCTTGGCGGTCTTGACGGTCAGGTCGTAGCTGCCGCCGTTCTTCTTGGCGTTGATCGTGACCGGGGTCTTGATGCCCCCGGGGACGACCGGACCGCAGTCGAAGGAGACCTCGACGGGCTTGCCCGGGAAGTCGGTCTGGCCGCCGCCTCCCCCGGTGGTGGAGCCGCCCGAGGTGGTCGTGGAACCGCCCGTCGTGGTGGAGCCGCCGGTCGTGGTGGAGCCGCCGGTGGTGGAGCCGCCCGAGGTCGTGCCGCCGCTCGTCGTGCCGCCGCTGGAGCCCGCCGACACGTCGATGGTCGCCCCGCCCTTCACCTCGCCCACCGGTGCGCACTTGGTGACGAAGGTGCCGAAGGAGAACGTGACGGCGACGTCGTACTTGCCGGGCGTCAGGGTGATCTTGCCGGCCTTGGTGAGCTTCAGCTTGCCCTTCATGGGAGACATGACCATCGGGGCCTTCTTGGGGATCGGCGGGTTCTTCTTCTCCCCGACGACCTTCAGCTCGCCCATCCCCCCGCCCAGCGCGATCCAGCCGGTGGGCTGGACCGAGTCCTTCGGGATGTCCATCAGGTCCGTGTTGTTCGAGGCGGGCTTGACGGTCTCCCAGACCACGTCGACCTCGTCGCCGACCTTGGCCGTGGCCGGGGCGGTGATCTTGGCGGTGGTCTCGCCCTCCACCGGGTCTCCTCCGCCGGCCGGCGGAACGCATTTGACCTTGTACGTGGCCTCGGCGGCCAGGGCGGGAGAAGCTGAAATGGCGATACCCGCGCCGCCGAGCAGCAGCGCGACCACGGCCGCGCTCACCCTCCGTTGGGTCTTCACGATTGTCCTTTCGTCGTCGAACGGTTCTCAGACGGTGCGGACGTCTGTGGTGCTGTCTCCGGCGCGCTGTCCGGGGTGAACCACGGCAGGACCGCCGTGGTGGTCTCAGGGGGCTCCGGCGGCTGCTCGGAGCGGGCGGGGACGGGCCCCCGGTAACGGCCTCCGGCGGCCGCGGCCCGCGGCCCGACCTTGTCGACGACGGCCATGCCGACGCGGAACACGGCGGCCGGGATCACCAGCAGGAGCAGGCCCCAGAAGAGCAGGACCCCGTACGGCCGGTCCACGCCCCAGGGCTGGGTGGCCACGACGGTCTCTCCGTACTTGAGGGAGATCGTGTAGTCGCCGTGGGCGCCCGCGGTGAGGCCGACGTCCAGGGCGATCTCCGCTTTGCCGCCCGGCGGAATGGTGCCCTTCCACCGGGCCTCCTCCCACAGGGGCGCGAACACCCCGTGGGCGGTGCCGAGCTGGAAGACCGGGTCCTTGACCGGGGCCGATCCGAGGTTGCCGACGGTGACCTTGAACTTCCGGCTCGGCGGGGCGCCGAACCAGGTCAGCACCCCGTCGTCGCCTTCCAGCCGGACCCCGGTGAGCATCGCCAGGCGGGGCGTGCCGGATTCGGCGGGCAGCTCCGCCACCGCGTGGTCGGTGATCTTCAGGGGGACGGCGACCGTGGACTGGTCGCCGTTGACGGAGGTGACGTTGACGACGCAGGGGCAGGGCTTGGGCGGTGCCACCACGGGCAGTTGCGCGGCGAAGTGCCCGTCGTCGGCGACCGAGACGGCCGCCCCGTCGGCGTTGGCGCAGCTGTTGGTGCCGCCGATCATGTTCTGCCCGCAGACCAGCAGCATCACGAGCGTCTTGGGCCGCCAGCCGGTGCCGGTGACGGTGATCCCGGTGCCCTTGGCGGCCTCCTGGAGCGAGAGCGCCACGGCCGGCTTGCCCTCGTCGGCGGCGGCCGGGGACGCCGGGAACAGCGCCGGCGCGCACACCGCCAGCCCCGCGGCGAGCAGGGCTCCGAGTCTTCTCACCGGGGGGCTCCCGTCAGTTCGTGTTCGGGTGCGGGGGTCCGGGCGGGCTGTCGGCCCCGCGACGCGTCGTCCGGCGGGTCCTGGCCCGGCCGCCGGCCGCGTACGAGGAGCAGCGCGGCCGCGGCGGTCCCGCCGAGCCCGAGCAGGCCGAGGCCCGTCCAGCCGGCGAGGTCCCAGGGCACGAGCCAGCGCGCTCCGGCGCCGACGGCCCGGGCGCCGCCGGGGGCGGTGACCGTGAGGGTGACGCGCACCCGGTCGGCCACGGGGGCACCGGGCCAGGGCTCGGTCAGCTCCACCCGCTGGCCGGGGAGCAGTTCCACCGGCAGGGCGCGGGCGCCGCGGCCCGGTACCTCCCCGAAGAGCCCCTCGGCGTGGATCGCGAGCTCGGGGGCGAGGGCCACGTTGCCCCGGTTGACCAGGGTGTACGCGACGACCGCGGCCGGGCCCCGGCCCCGTACGGCGACGTCCTCGACGGTGAGGGCGGCCAGGGTGGGGCCGCCGACCCGCAGGTGGACCCGTACGCCCACCTCGTGGCCTCCCTCGCTGGCGACCACGGCGGCGGGGTGGTCGCCGGGCGGGGACGCGGGCGGCACGGTGACGGTGAACGGGACCACCGCGCGGGTGCGGGGCGGGATCGTCACCGTGGCGCCGGCGCCGAAGCTGATCCAGGCTCCGGCGCCCTCCACGGCACCTGCCGAGGGGCCTGCGGCCGCGGGCTCGGGAGGGCGCACCGCGAAGGCGCCGTCGGCGGTGTTGTACGCGTCGGCCCCGCGCAGGGTGACGGTGCGTTCCCGGTCGGTCGTGTTGGCCAGGGCGAGGCGGTCCTCCAGTACGGTGCCGGCGGCGCCCGCCATGTAGTAGTACGGGCGGACGCCGCCGGGCCGGGGTGCCGTCCCGGCGGCGGGCTCGGCGGTCCAGCCGGGGTCGTCGGCCGCCGCGGGGGCCGCGGCGCCCGCGTACAGCGCGGTGGCCGCGAGGAGCGGTACCCCGAGCCGGTAGAGCCTTCGGGAGGGTCGGAGCACGGGCATGGCCGGGGGTGCTCCGTTCAGGACCGGGCTCGCTGGCCGCGCCGGGTCAGCCAGAGCACGCCCGCGGCGCCGGACAGCAGCACGGTGCCGCCGAGGGTGCCGAGGGCGAGGGCGGAGTCGGTGGGGCCGGTCTGCGGGAGGGTGCCGTCCCCGTCGCCGTCGCCGCCGGACTGCGCGGCGGCGCCGCCGGGGGCCGTGACGTCCAGTTCCAGGGACGGTCCCGGACTGTTGCCGGGGGTGCAGGTGGTCGTGGTGCCCATCGCCTTGATGGTGAGCACACCGGCGGTGAAGGTGACCTTGCCGCTCTTCTTCGGCGTGTAGGTGCCCGACAGGTCGGTGATCTTGATGGGGGTGTTGGCGGGCGCGGCCTCGGGGTTGGGCGGGCCGGAGACCGGTACGGAGACCTTCTCGGCGCCGCCGACGAGGATGACGGCGCTGGGGTTCATCGCGCCCTTGCCGAGTTCGATCGGGCTGGACGAGACGCCCTTCTGGAAGGACATCGTCAGCTTGTAGCCGTCGCCTTCCTTGACGGCCTTGATGTCGATGGGCGATACGGCCGACTTGTCCCCGATCGGGGTCTTGCAGTCGTATGCCACGTCGACGACGGCGGCGTGGGCTGCGGGGGCGGCCAGCAGGACCGCCGATCCGGCCAGCGCGGACGCCAGCGCGAGCGCGGTGAAGCGTTTCCGGTTGGACACCTTCGTCTTCCCCTCGGGCCACAAGTTACTGACGACACATCAGATTGGTGGCTCAAGGTACGCCCGGGGCCTTACGGAGGGAAGACAAAGGGCAGGCCGGAATTGACCGTTCGTCAGTGGACGCGGACACCCTTCTGCCACACGGCGGAAACGAGCGGGACACCGGGGCGGTAGGCGAGGTGGACGTGGCTGGGCGCGTCGAGGAGGGCCAGGTCGGCGCGGGCTCCGGGCCTGACGGCGCCGATGTCGGTGCGGCGCAGGGCGCGGGCACCGCCGGCGGTGGCGGACCACAGGGCCTCGTCGGGGGTCATCCGCATGTCGCGGACGGCGAGTGCGATGCAGAAGGGCATCGAACTGGTGTAGGAGGAGCCGGGGTTGCAGTCCGTGGACAGGGCGACGGTGGCGCCCGCGTCGATCAGGCGGCGGGCGTCGGGCCACTGGGCGCGGGTGGAGAACTCGGCGCCGGGCAGCAGGGTGGCCACGGTCGTGGCGGCGGCCTGGGCCAGGGCGTCGACGTCGGCGTCGGTGAGGTGGGTGCAGTGGTCGGCGGAGGCGGCTTCGAGCTCGACGGCGAGCTGCACGCCGGGGCCGTAGGAGAGCTGGTTGGCGTGGACGCGCGGGATCAGCCCGGCGGCGGCGCCCGCGGTGAGGATCGCGCGGGCCTGGTCCCCGTCGAAGGCGCCCTTCTCGCAGAAGACGTCCACCCAGCGGGCGTACGGGGCACAGGCGGTCAGCATCTCGCCGGTGACGAGGTCGACGTAGCCGGCCGGGTCCTCGGCGTAGTCGGGGGAGACGATGTGCGCGCCGAGGTAGGTGACCTCCTCGGTGTGCGCGGCGGCGATGCGCAGGGCGCGGGCCTCGTCGGCGGTGGTGAGGCCGTAGCCGGACTTGGTCTCGAAGGTGGTAGTGCCCTGGCGGCGGGCCTCGTCGAGGTGGCGCACCAGGTTGGCTTCGAGCTCGGCGTCGGTGGCGGCGCGGGTGGCGGCGACGGTGGTCCGGATGCCGCCGGCGGAGTAGCTGCGGCCGGACATCCGGGCGTTGAACTCGGCGGTGCGGTCGCCGGCGAAGACGAGGTGGGAGTGGGAGTCGACGAAGCCGGGGATCAGGGCGCGGCCGTCGGCGTCGTACGTGTCGTCTGCCGCCGGGGCCTTGCCGGCGGGGCCGACCCAGGCGATCTTGTCGTCCTCGATGACGACGGCCGCGTCCTGGATCAGCCCGAGGGGGGAACCGTCGCCGAGGGCGGGGTCGTTGGTGACGAGGCTGCCGATGTGGGTGATGACGGTGGTGGTCATGGTTCCTCTCGGGTTTCCTGGGGCTCCGCCCCAGACCCCGCGCCTCAAACGCCGGCGGGGCTGGATTTTGGCTGGTGCCGCCTGCCCAGAGCGGCTGGATTGCCGCGCAGCGGCAATTTCAGCCTCGCCGGCGTTTGAGGCGCGGGCGCGGAGCGCCGTGTGTGAGCCGCGCCGGTCAGGAGCGGAGGGCCGCGATGGCCGCGGCCAGGGCCGAGGGGACGTCCTCGACCAGGGTGTGGGCGCCGTCGCGGACCACGTGGCGGCCGGCCACCACCGTGTGGCGGACGTCCGACGCCGTGGCGGCGAACACGGCCGTCTCGGCGCCCAGCCGCGGCAGCGGGCCCGCCGTGCGTACGGAGTCCAGGGCGATCGTGGTGAAGTCCGCGAGCGCACCCTCCTCCAGACGGCCCGCGTCGGGCCGGCCGAGCGCCGCGTGGCCGTCGGCAGTGGCCGCCGTCAGCAGGGCGTTCGCCGTCCAGTGCCCCCGCGTACGACTGCGCAGCCGCTCGTTCAGCTCCATCGCGCGGGCCTCTTCGAGCAGGTCGATGACGGCGTGGCTGTCGCTGCCCAGGGAGAGCGGGCTGCCCGCCCGCTGGAGGCGGGTCGCCGGGCCGATGCCGTCGGCGAGGTCGCGTTCCGTGGTGGGGCACATGCAGGTGCCGGTGGTGGTGCCGCCGAGGAGGGCGATGTCCTCGTCGGTGAGGTGCGTGTTGTGGACGCCGGTGGTGCGCGGGCCCAGCACGCCCTGGTCGGCGAGGAGCTGGGTCGGGGTCCGGCCGTGGGCGGCCTGGCAGGCGTCGTTCTCGGCGGTCTGCTCGGAGAGGTGGACGTGCAGGGGGGCCCGGCGCTCCTGCGCCCACGCGGCGACCGTGGCCAACTGCCCCGCCGGGACGGCGCGTACCGAGTGGATCGCGGCGCCGATCAGGGCGTGGTCACGGCCCTTGAGGGCGGACACCCGCTCCGCCCAGGCGTCGGCGGTGCCGTCGGAGAAGCGCAGCTGGTGCGGGTTCGGGGCCTCTCCGAAGCCCGCCGAGAGGTAGGCGGTGTCGAGGAGGGTGATCCGGATGCCGGCCTCGGCGGCGGCCTCGATCAGGGCCTCGCCCATGGCGTTCGGGTCGGCGTACGCGGCGCCGCCGGGAGCGTGGTGGACGTAGTGGAACTCGCCGACGTTCGTGATGCCCGCCAGCGCCATCTCCGCGTACACGGCGCGGGCGAGCGCGAAGTACGTGTCGGGGGTGAGGTTCTGGGCGACCTTGTACATGAAGTCGCGCCAGGTCCAGAAGGTGCCCGAGCCGACCTGGACGAGGGAGCGCAGGGCCCGGTGGAAGGCGTGGCTGTGGGCGTTGGCCAGACCCGGGAGGGTGAGGCCGCGCAGGATCTCCGCGCCGGGCGGCGGGGCGTCCACGCCGGTGCGCAGGCCGGCGATCCGGCCGTCGCCCGACACGGCCAGGGCCACGCCCGGCTCGACGTGGGTGCCGAGCCAGGCGTGTTCCAGCCAGTACGTCTTCTCCGCGGTCACCACGTGCCCCTTCAACTGCATGCGAGACCTTCCAGTACGTCGGCGAGGGCGAGGACGCCGGCCACGCAGTCGTCCTCGGCGGCGAACTCCCGCGGGGAGTGGGAGACGCCGGTGGGGTTCCGTACGAACAGCATCGCGGTCGGGACGGCCGCGGAGAGGATTCCGGCGTCGTGTCCCGCCCCGGTTCCGAGCACGGGGACGGCGCCGCCCAGGATCCGGTTCAGCTCGTCGCGCAGGGCGTGCTCGAACTCGACGACCGGGGTGAAGGACTCCCGGACGACGCCGAGGTCGATGCCGTCCTGGTCGGCGCGCTCGCGGGCGGCCTTCTCGATGGCGGTGACGACCGTGTCGAGGGTGACCTGGTCGGCGGCGCGGGAGTCGAGCCAGCCGCGCACCAGGGACGGGATCGCGTTGACCCCGTTGGGCTCGACCGAGATCTTCCCGAAGGTGGCCACGGCCCCGGCGAGGGCCGCCTCGGTACGGGCGGCCAGCACGGTCGCCGCGTACGTGAGCATCGGGTCGCGGCGGTCCACCAGGCGGGTGGTGCCCGCGTGGTTGGCCTCGCCGCGGAAGTCGAACCGCCAGCGGCCGTGCGGCCAGATCGCGGAGGCGATGCCGACGCGGTCCCCGGACAGGTCCAGGGCCCGGCCCTGCTCCACGTGCAGTTCGACGAAGGCGCCGATCCGGCCCAGGCGTTCGGGGTCGGCCCCGATGCCCTCGGGGTCGTATCCGGCGGCCTCCATGGCCTGGGGCAGGGAGATGCCGTCGGCGTCGCGGAGCTCGTACGCCTTCTCCTTGGTCAGCTGCCCGGCGGCGAGCCGGGAGCCGACGCAGGCGAGGCCGAAGCGGGCCCCTTCCTCGTCACCGAAGTTGGTGATGGCGAGTGGCCTGGCGAACTCCGCGCCCCTCCTGCGGAGTTCGTCCAGGGCCGCGAAGGAGGACACCACCCCGAGGGGGCCGTCGAAGGCTCCGCCGTCGGGGACGGAGTCCAGGTGCGAGCCGGTGACCACGGCGTCCCCCGCGAGGGGGTCGCCGAGCCAGGCCCACTGGTTGCCGTTGCGGTCGGTCTCGTACGTCAGCCCGCGCGCCTCCGCCTGCGCCCGGAACCAGGTCCGGCAGTCGGCGTCGGCCCCGCTCCAGGCGTACCGGCGGTACCCGCCGGTGTCGGCGTTTCGCCCGATGGGCGCGAGGTCCGCCCACATGGTGTGGAAGGAGGGAGCCTCGCTCACGCGGTGTCACCCTCGCGCATGGGGATGCGGACGCCGCGCTCGTCCGCCACCGATTCGGCGATGTCGTAGCCGGCGTCGACGTGGCGGATGACGCCCATGCCCGGGTCGTTGGTGAGGACGCGGCGGATCTTCTCGCCGGCGAGCGGGGTGCCGTCGGCGACGGTGACCTGGCCCGCGTGGATGGAGCGGCCCATGCCGACGCCGCCGCCGTGGTGCAGGGAGACCCAGGAGGCGCCGGAGGCGACGTTGACCATGGCGTTGAGCAGCGGCCAGTCGGCGATGGCGTCGGAGCCGTCGAGCATGGCCTCGGTCTCACGGTACGGGGAGGCAACCGAGCCGCAGTCGAGGTGGTCACGGCCGATGACCAGCGGGGCGGCCAGTTCGCCGCTCGCGACCATGTCGTTGAAGCGCTCGCCGGCCTTGTCGCGCTCGCCGTAGCCGAGCCAGCAGATGCGCGCGGGCAGGCCCTGGAAGTGGACGCGCTCGCCCGCCATCTTGATCCAGCGGTGCAGGGACTCGTTCTCCGGGAAGAGCTCCAGCATCGCCTTGTCGGTCTTGTGGATGTCCGAGGCCTCGCCGGACAGGGCGGCCCAGCGGAAGGGGCCCTTGCCCTCGCAGAACAGCGGCCGGATGTAGGCGGGGACGAAGCCGGGGAAGGCGAAGGCGCGGTCGTAGCCGGCCAGCTGGGCCTCGCCGCGGATGGAGTTGCCGTAGTCGAAGACCTCGGCGCCGGCGTCCATGAAGCCGACCATGGCTTCGACGTGCTTGGCCATGGACTCGCGGGCCCGCGTGGTGAAGCCGGCCGGGTCCTTGGCCGCGTACGACGCCATGTCGTCGAAGTCGACGCCGGTCGGGAGGTAGGCCAGCGGGTCGTGCGCGCTGGTCTGGTCCGTCACGATGTCGATCGGGGCGCCCTCGGCGAGCATCTGCGGGAGCAGGTCGGCGGCGTTGCCGAGCAGGCCGATGGAGAGCGGCTTGCGGGCGTCGCGGGCCTCGACGGCGAGCTGGAGGGCGTGCTGGAGGCTGTCGGCCTTCACGTCCAGGTAGCGGTGCTCGATGCGGCGCTCGATGGCGCGCGGGTCGACGTCGATGCAGATCGCGACGCCGTCGTTCATCGTCACGGCCAGCGGCTGGGCGCCGCCCATGCCGCCGAGGCCGGCGGTCAGGGTGATGGTGCCGGCCAGCGTGCCGTCGAACTTCTTCGCCGCCACGGCCGCGAAGGTCTCGTACGTGCCCTGGAGGATGCCCTGGGTGCCGATGTAGATCCACGACCCGGCGGTCATCTGCCCGTACATGGTCAGGCCGAGCTGCTCCAGGCGGCGGAACTCCTCCCAGTTGGCCCAGTCGCCGACGAGGTTGGAGTTGGCGAGCAGGACGCGCGGCGCCCACTCGTGGGTCTGCATCACGCCGACCGGGCGGCCGGACTGGACGAGCATCGTCTCGTCCTGCTTGAGGGTCTGGAGGGTGCGGACCATGGCGTCGTACGAGCGCCAGTCGCGGGCGGCCTTGCCGGTGCCGCCGTAGACGACGAGCTTGTCCGGGTGCTCGGCGACCTCGGGGTCGAGGTTGTTCTGGAGCATCCGCAGCGCGGCCTCCTGCTGCCATCCCAGGGTGCTGAGTGCGGTACCGCGCGAGGCCCGTACGGGGCGAGGTCCTGACATGGCTGTGCCTCCTCCGATGTTGGTTAATCCATTCACATACTCGCCTTCTGAATAGATTCAGTCAACAGCTGCGGGCGGCCGCGCCGGATGATGGGATGGCGGACATGGCTGCCGACATGGACGTGCGGGGCGCCGCCGAGCGCCGGGATCTGGCGGTACGGGCCGCGGTCGAGCAGGGCCTGGTGGGCGGCCACGACTCCGCGCAGCCCCTGGTCTGCCTGCTGGACACGGCCGGGATCCGGGCCTCCGCCACCGCCCTGACCAGCGCATTCGCGGCCGCCCTGGCGCCCGGCACCCCCGTCCTGCACACCTTCGCGGTCAAGGCCGCCCCGCTCGTCCCGGTCCTGCGGCTGCTCGCCGGCGCCGGGCTCGGCTGCGAGGTGGCCAGTCCCGGCGAGCTGGCGCTGGCCCGGGCGGCCGGGGTGGATCCGGAGCGGACCGTCCTGGACTCCCCCGCCAAGACGGCGGCCGAGCTGCGCGAGGCCCTGGCCCTCGGCATCGCCGTCAACGCCGACAACCGCCAGGAGCTGGAGCGGCTGGACGCCCTGGTCGCCGCGGGCCCGTCCCCGTCCCGGTCCCCGGTCGGCGTCCGGATCAACCCCCAGACCGGGGCCGGCGCCATCGACGCCCTGTCCACCGCCACGGCGACCTCGAAGTTCGGGATCGCGCTGCGCGACCCGGGCGCGCGCGAGTGGCTCGTACGGGCCTTCCTCGACCGCCCGTGGCTGACCCGGCTGCACACCCACTCGGGCTCGCAGGGGGTCCCGCTGCCGCTGATCGCGGAGGGCGTACGGGAGCTGCACGCGCTGGCCGAGGAGATCAACGCGGCGGCGGGCCGCCGCCAGGTCGACACCCTCGACATCGGCGGCGGCCTGCCGGTGAACTTCGCCTCGGACGAGGAGACCCCGACGTACGCGGAGTACGTCTCCGCCCTCCGCGGGGCGGTCCCCGCCCTCTTCGACGGCTCGTACGGCCTGGTCACGGAGTTCGGCCGGTCCCTGCTGGCCAAGCACGGGCTGGTCCTCGCCCGGGTGGAGTACACCAAGACCACCGGGGCCCGCCCGATCGCCCTCACCCACGCGGGGGTCCAGCTGGCGACCCGGACGGTGTACGCGCCGGCGGCCTGGCCGCTGCGGATCCTGCCGTACGACGCGAAGGGCGCCCCGAAGGCCGGGGACCTCCTCGCCCAGGACATCGCCGGCCCGGCCTGCTTCGCCGGCGACCTGCTCGCCACGGCCCGGGAACTGCCGCGGCTGGATCCGGGCGACCTGATCGGCGTCCCGGACACCGGCGCGTACTTCTTCACCGCCCACTACGGCTACAACAGCCTGCCGCGCCCGGCGGTCCACGGCTTCACGGTCACCCCGGAGGGGGAGGTCCGCTTCGCCCTGGCCCGCCCGGCGCAGTCCCTCATGGAGATCGTCACGGAGGCCGGCGGCGCCTTCCGGGACGCCTTCCTCCCGACCCGCTAGCCGTTGACGATCTTGTCGTAGCGCAGGGCGACGTACCCGGAGGCGGCGTGGCCGGCGATGCGGCCGTCGGAGCCGCCGTTGAGGTAGTCCTGACCGCGCATCATGTCGTCCGCGGTGTTGGCCTCGTGGATGTACGAGAACTTGCCGGCGGCCTTGTCGACCCACTTCTCGAAGAGCACGACGTGCCCGTCCTGGGTGTTCAGCGCGTCGCCCGGCTGGAGGTCGGACTTGGAGATGACGCTGCTGACGCCGGGCAGGCTGTACGTCGTGTAGCTGGTGCCGGCGTGCCAGGCCATGGAGACGAAGCCGGAGCAGTCGGTGCGGTAGGTGTGGTCGCCGTCCGGGTCACTGGCGTAAGCACCCTGGTTGTACGGGATGTCGCGGTTCAGCCAGTTCACGGCGCGGCTCATGACCTCGCTGCGGGCGATCTGCCCACCCTGGGTGGAGGGGGTCGGGGTGGGGGGCGCCGGCGGCTGGTAGGTGCAGTCGCTCGCGTAGGCGGAGAGCAGGCTCTGGGTCCAGCCGCTCGCGTCGACCGGGTCGTCGGAGTGGTAGGCGATGTCGGTGCCCTTGCCGTCGGTGGGGTCGGCGTCGTGGTACCAGTACATTCCGCCGTTCGTACGGCCGTAGTAGAGGCCGCCGCCGGGCGAGACCAGGCTGTCGACCGCCGACCAGCCGGAGCTCTTGAGCTCCGAACTCTCCCAGTCCCCCACGCCGTTGACCTGGTAGGAGAGCAGCCTGCCGTCGGCCGTGCTGGCGACGAGGACGTCGTCTCCGGCGGCGGCGAGCGTCTTGAGGACGAAGCCCTCGTCGATCACCGCGTGCTTGGCGATGTGGGCGGGCCCGGAGGGCTTGGCCTGGGAGACGTTGTAGCGGTGGAGCTGGCCGGCGACCGTGCCGTAGAGGTGGCCGTAGCCGTCGTAGGTCATCTTGTCGAAGGTCCAGCCGCTGTCCCAGATCTTCGTGACGCCGGCCAGGGCCAGCGCGTTGTCGTTCGTCTGGATGTCGACCCGGTACAGCTCGCCGGCCGTCGACGTCACGAGGACGGTGTTGAAGTTGAGGGTGGCCATCGCCTTGGGCGTGAAGCCGAGGCTGGGGCCGATCAGGGTCTTGACCCGGTCGCCGGTGTTGGGGGAGATCGCCGTGTAGGTGAGGCGTCCGTCGGCGAGGGTGCCGTAGATCGACACGTCACCGCCGCAGATGGCGGCGGCCTGGGCCGGCGTCGAAGTGAGGGTGACCATGCCGAGGGTGGTGGCACCGAGGGCGAGGGTGGCGGCGGACCGGCGGAGGGCGCGGCGGAGCGACATGGCTTTCTCCTGCGGAGAGAAGTGGGAAGGGGCGCGGGAGGTCCACCCGACCGACGACAGCTGCCCTGCAGGTGCAGCTGTGCGGTCTGTTGCGGGTGTGGCGCCCGGTGACATCCACTAATCTCGTTGCCCCGCACGGTAGTTGGAAGGGCGAACGGCTGGACGAAAGCGGCCCTGGCCGGTTCGGTCCGCGAGCCGGCGAGGGCCGGGGCAGGGTGGGGTCAGGGGCGGGACGGATCAGGGCCAGGTCAGGGCCCGGACGGGATCCAACTGGGGCCCGGACGGGGCCCGGACAGCGCTCAGCCGGCGAGCGTGACCGCCAAGGCCGGGGCCAGGGCCGGGGCCAGGGCCGGGACGAGGTCGTCCGGGGTCAGGGCGGTCACCGCGGGGAGCCGCAGGAGGTAGCGGGTCAGGGCCGGGCCCAGCAGCTGGGCGGAGACCAGGCCCGCCGCGCGGGCGGCCCGCTCGGGACCGAGGGCCGCCGCCAGCGCCGGGGCGACCTGGGCGGCGAACACCTCCCGCATCCGCTCCGCCGCCCACGTGCACAGCCCGGCCGGCGGCCAGGGCATGAACACCGGCATCCAGGACGACTACGCCCTCGGCCGCGCCCTGGCCGACGGCGACCTCGACGGCTACGAGGCCCGCCGCCGCCCGGTCGCCCTGCGGGTGGTGGCCCCGACCGACCGGATGACCCGGGTCGCGACCACCCGCAGCCGCGCCCTGCGGTCCGTACGCAACACCCTGCTGCCCCTGCTCGCCCGCGTCCCGGCCCTGCGCAACCGCCTCGCCACCGAGCCGGCCGAGCTCGACTACCGCTGAACCGCCCTCACTCCACGAACAGCCCGCGCGCGGCGGCCCGCGCGTCGAAGGCCTCCAGCCGGGCCTGCGCGTCCGGCAGGGCGTCCGCCATCGCCTCCAGCAGCACCCGGCCCAGCAGCATCGGCGCGCACGCCGTGTCGAAGGCCAGCCCGGTCCCGACCGGCGCCGGGATCAGCAGGTCCGAGTGGCGGGCCACCGGCGCGAAGACCGAGTCCGCGACCGTCACCACGGTCAGCCCGGCCCGCCGGGAGCGCTCCAGGGTGTCCACGACCTCCCGGGGATGGCGGGGCAGCGCGAAGCAGAGCAGCGCCGAGGCCCCCGCGCCGACGGCGGCGTCGAGCCGGTCCTCCAGCATCGAGCCGCCCTCGTCGAGGGGCCGTACGTCCGGGTGGACCTTGGCGGCGAAGTACGCGAACCCGCGCGCCTGCGAGGACGCCGCCCGCAGCCCCAGCACCGGCAGCGGGGTCGAGCCGGCCAGCAGCCGGCCCGCCTCCTGGACCGGTGCGGGATCGGCGAGCATCGCCGCGAGCTGCCGCAGGTTCTCGATCTCGCCCTGGACGGCCTGCTGGTACTCGTTGTACGCGTCCTCGTGCCCGGTCCCGGTCCGCTCGGCGGGGGCCACCTCACGCAGGTGCCGGCGCAGCGCGGGATACCCGTCGAAGCCCAGCGCCACCGCGAACCGGGTCACCGACGGCTGGCTCACCCCGGCCAGCTCGGCGAGCTCCACGCTCGACAGGAAGGGCACCTCCGCCGCTCCGCGCACCATGCAGTGCGCGATCCGCCGCTGGGTCGGCGTCAGCCGGTGCCCTTCGAAGAGCTTCTGCAGCCGCGCGGCCGGGCTGTCGCTCATGCCCGTCCCCTCCGTCCCGGTGAGATATTCAGTCACCGAGCACTCTGCATGTGGTTATGCAGCACGGCAAGCCGCGCCCGGGATACGGATACGGGGGCTACCCCCAGTGCCGGGGCCTCCGGCGGTTCCTACGGTGGGGGGATGGACGCGCACGCCCGAGAGCTGAAGAAAGAACTCGACGCCACGCTGGACGCCCGGCGGGAGCTGGGTCCGGAGTACGAGGCCGCGCTGGTGGACTCGTTCGTCGAGAAGGTCGACACGCAGGTCCGGCGGCGGCTCGCGGAGGACCGGCTGTCCGCCGCGCGGGGCCCCGCCGGTCCGGCCGCCCTGGCGGAGGGGGGCTTCGGCGAACGCTTCGGCTTCGCCATCGTCACGCTGGTCCTGGCGATCCCGCTGTCCGCGATCGCCGCCGCGCATGCCCATCTGAGCGGGCTCGTGGTGGCCTGGGCCGGGATCCTGGGTGTGAACTTCGCCCATGCCCACAGGCTGCGCCGCTGGGGCCGGGACACCCGCGCCTGACCGGCCCCGCCGTTGGGTGCGGCGCCGTTGCGGGGGCGCCGCCCCCGAGCCTCCGCGCCTCGAACGCCGGCGGGGCTGGGACCGGAGCTGGGACTGGGGCTGCTTTTGGCGCGGGGACCGCCGCACCCCGGTTGCCCGGGGGCGGGACGACGGCGGTCCCCGCGAAGGACACGGGCCGGGTCAGGGCCGTCCGCGTCCGGTGGCGTCCACGCGGTCCGGGAGCCGCTCCGGAGGCACGCAACGCCGTTTGGTGGTGCCGGCCGGGTCCCGGTCTCCCGGGCTTCCCTGCCGACAACCACCACTGTGCCGGAGCCGTGTTAAGCCGGTGCTGCCGTCACGTGTCGGGCCCGTACCGTTTGCGCGACGGCCGGGAACCGCTCCGTAACCGCTACTTCGCGCCCTTGGCGAGGAACGCCAGCAGGTCCTGGCGGCTGACGACGCCCGTCGGCTTGCCCTCGACCAGCACGATCGCCGCGTCCGCCTCGCCCAGCACCGCCATCAGCTCGGACACCGGCTCGCCGGAGCCGACCTGCGGCAGCGGCGCGCTCATGTGCTTCTCCAGCGGGTCGCTCAGCGCGGCCTGCTTCGCGAAGAGCGCCGCCAGGAGCTCCTTCTCCACGACCGAGCCGATGACCTCGGCGGCCATCACGTCCGGGTGGCCGGCGCCCGGCTTGACGATCGGCATCTGCGAGACGCCGTACTCGCGCAGGACGTCGATGGCCTGGCCGACCGTCTCCTCGGGGTGCATGTGGACGAGGGAGGGGATGCCGCCCTCCTTGTCGTTCAGCACGTCACCGATGCGCGCGGCGGGCCCGGCCTCCTCCAGGAAGCCGTGTCCCGCCATCCACTCGTCACTGAAGATCTTGCTCATGTAGCCGCGGCCGCTGTCCGGCAGCAGGACGACGACCACGTCGTCCGGCCCCAGGCCCTCGGCCGCCTTCAGCGCGGCGACGACCGCCATGCCGCAGGAGCCGCCGACGAGGAGGCCCTCCTCCTTGGCGAGGCGGCGGGTCATCTGGAAGGAGTCCTTGTCGGACACCGCGATGATCTCGTCCGTGACGTTCGGGTCGTACGCCGTCGGCCAGAAGTCCTCGCCGACGCCCTCGACGAGGTACGGACGGCCGCTGCCGCCGGAGTACACCGAGCCCTCGGGGTCGGCGCCGATGACCTTGACCTTCCCGCCGCTGACCTCCTTGAGGTAGTTGCCGGTACCGGAGATCGTGCCGCCCGTGCCGACGCCGGCGACGAAGTGGGTGATCTTCCCGTCCGTCTGCTCCCACAGCTCGGGACCGGTGGTCTCGTAGTGCGAACGGGGGTTGTTCGGGTTGCTGTACTGGTCGGGCTTCCAGGCGCCCGGCGTCTCGCGCACGAGGCGGTCGGACACGTTGTAGTACGAGTCCGGGTGCTCGGGGTCGACGGCGGTCGGGCAGACCACGACGTCGGCGCCGTAGGCGCGCAGCACGTTGATCTTGTCCATCGACACCTTGTCAGGGCAGACGAAGATGCACTTGTAGCCCTTCTGCTGGGCCACGATGGCGAGTCCTACACCCGTGTTGCCGCTGGTCGGCTCCACGATGGTGCCACCGGGCTTGAGGGCTCCGCTCTGCTCGGCGGCCTCGATCATCCGTACGGCGATCCGGTCCTTCACGGATCCACCGGGATTGAAGTACTCGACCTTCGCAAGGACGGTGGCCTGGAGGCCTTCGGTCACACGGTTGAGCTTCACCAGCGGGGTGTTGCCGACGAGGCTGATCATCGAGTCGTGGAATTGCACCATGTTCTCCAAGGAGGGGACTCCACGGGTTCTCCGGGAGGCATGGCCAGACTATGCGGAAAGGGATTGACCGACCGTACGTACGGGGCAGGTAGGTCAACAAGGCCCGACAAGGGAGCGAGGTGGCCTGAAGGGTGTCCAGGGCGAGAACGGCCCGCCGGATCGCGGCGGGGGCGGCGTACGGCGGGGGCGGACTCGGGCTGGTCGGGGTCGCCGCGGTGGGTCTGGTGCTGGCGGAGGTGCAGTTCGCCAAGCGGACGGTGGGCACGGGGCTGGGCGACCCGCCGCGCGCGGACGGCCTGTACGGGAGCGAGTTCAGCGGGCCGGAGCAGAGCCCGGGCCCGCTGCGGCTGGGCATGCTGGGCGACTCCACGGCCGCGGGGCTGGGCGTACGGCGGGCCCGGCAGACTCCGGCGGCCCTGCTGGCCTCCGGGCTGGCGGAGGTGGCCGAGCGGCCGGTGGAGCTGCGCAACGTGGCCCTGTCGGGCGCCATGTCGGACGACCTGGACCGGCAGGCGGGCATGCTGCTGGACGGTGACGCGCCCGCCCCGGACGTGTGCGTGATCATGATCGGCGCGAACGACGTGACCCGGCGGATGCCGCCGACCCAGTCGGTGCGGTGCCTCACCGGGGCGGTACGCCGGCTGCGGCTGGCGGGCTCCGAGGTCGTCGTGGGCACCTGCCCGGACCTGGGCACCATCGAGCCGGTGTACCAGCCGCTGCGCTGGGTGGCCCGGCGGGTCTCGCGCCAGCTGGCCGCCGCGCAGACCATAGGGGTGGTGGCACTGGGCGCCCGTACGGTCTCGATGGGGGACCTGCTGGGCCCGGAGTTCGCCGCGAACCCGCGCGAGATGTTCGGCCCGGACTCCTACCACCCGTCGGCGGAGGGCTACGCGACCGCCGCCATGGCCATGCTGCCGACCGTGTGCGCGGCGCTCGGACTGTGGCCGGAGTCCGACCGGCTGGACGTGTCCCGGGACGAGGACATGCTTCCGGTGGCCAAGGCCGCGTCGGCCGCGGCCGGCCAGGCGGGTACGGAGGTCACGGCGGCCCGCGGCCCCTGGGCACTGCTCAAGCACCGGCGCCGGCGGCGGGTCCCGGGCGAGGAGCTCCCGGCCGCCCACGCGGCCGGGGCGACGGGCGCGGCGGCCCCGGGCGACGGGCCCCGGACACCGCCGCGAGCAGCGGAGCGACCGGCATCACACCCCAAGGCCGGTGACCCCGACCGTACGGGGCGGTAACTTCGCTTGCGGTCCGGATAGAGCCGCAACACACCCTTGGAGCCTTCGATGCCCGAAGCCGTCATCGTTTCCACCGCCCGCTCGCCCATCGGGCGCGCCTTCAAGGGGTCCCTCAAGGACGTCCGCCCGGACGACCTGACCGCGACGATCATCCAGGCCGCGCTCGCCAAGGTCCCCGAGCTGGACCCGCGCGAGATCGACGACCTGATGCTCGGCTGCGGCCTCCCCGGCGGCGAGCAGGGCCACAACCTCGCCCGTATCGTCGCGGTGCAGATGGGCATGGACTACCTGCCGGGTGCCACCATCACCCGTTACTGCTCCTCCTCGCTCCAGACCTCGCGGATGGCCCTGCACGCCATCAAGGCGGGCGAGGGCGACGTCTTCATCTCCGCGGGCGTCGAGATGGTCTCCCGGTCCGTGAAGGGCTCCTCCGACGGCCTGCCGGACACCCACAACCCGCTCTTCGCGGACGCGGAGGCCCGTACCGCCTCCGTCGCGCAGAGCGAGGGCGCGTCCTGGCACGACCCGCGCGAGGACGGCTTGATCCCCGACGCGTACATCGCGATGGGCCAGACCGCCGAGAACCTGGCCCGCCTCAAGGGCGTGACCCGCCAGGACATGGACGAGTTCGGCGTCCGCTCGCAGAACCTGGCCGAGGCCGCGATCAAGAACGGCTTCTGGGAGCGGGAGATCACCCCGGTCACCACCCCGGACGGCACGGTCGTCTCCACCGACGACGGCCCGCGCGCCGGCGTGACCCTGGAGGGCGTCTCGGGCCTCAAGCCCGTCTTCCGCCCGGACGGCCTGGTCACGGCCGCCAACTGCTGCCCGCTCAACGACGGCGCCGCGGCGCTGGTCATCATGAGCGACACCAAGGCGCGCGAGCTGGGCCTGACCCCGCTGGCGCGGATCGTCTCCACGGGCGTCACCGGCCTCTCCCCCGAGATCATGGGCCTGGGCCCGGTCGAGGCGTCCAAGCAGGCCCTGAAGCGGGCCGGCCTGACCGTCGGCGACATCGACCTGTTCGAGATCAACGAGGCCTTCGCGGCCCAGGTCATCCCGTCCTACCGGGACCTGGAGATCCCGCTGGACAAGCTGAACGTCAACGGCGGGGCCATCGCCGTCGGTCACCCGTTCGGGATGACCGGCGCCCGCATCACCGGTACCTTGATCAACAGCCTGCAGTTCCACGACAAGCAGTTCGGTCTGGAAACGATGTGCGTGGGCGGCGGACAGGGCATGGCCATGGTCATCGAGCGGCTGAGCTGAGCCGTAGCGGAGGGTAGGGGTCGCCCCGAGGAACGAGGGGCGGCACCTGCCCGCAGCGGTGGCGAGGCTCAGCGCGACCAGGGAATCGAGCGGCTGAGCTGAGCCGTAGCGGAGGGTAGGGGTCGCCCCGAGGAACGAGGGGCGGCACCTGCCCGCAGCGGTGGCGAGGCTCGGCGCGACCAGGGAATCAAGCGGCTGAGCTGGTCGCGGCCGGCCAGTCGCCGCAAGGGATCCGGCCGGATCCAGCGCCTCGTACTGACGCCAAATCTAATCCCGTCGCGGCCGACCTGTGACCGAATCTCCCCCAGGATGTGACCTATCTCCTGGGGGAGAGGCATGTGTGCAGGTCAGAGCCGGTACGGGTGGGCCGGGTGTGACCAAAGCCCTGTCCAATTCGTGACGTAATGCACTGCACGCCATTCCCAGGTCGGGACACTCTGATGTAGGAAGTCGGGGGATCGAATCACCTCAGGAGTTAGTCAGTGAGCGCCATGTCTCTTGCCCTGCTGCTGACCACGGCCGCTGCCACGGCCGTGGGCGCTGCTGCGCTGCACGCCGTCCACGGTCTCCGTAAGCAGGTCACGGCCCTGCGCAGCGAGCTGGCGATGCCGGCCCTCGCCCGCGCCACGACCGTCCCGCACGCCCGCAGCGCCGTGGAGTCCCCCGCCGCCGAGATACGAGCCGCCGTGGCCGAAGCCCTCGCCGAGGAGCGTGAGCGCGAGCTCGCCGAGGCGCGCGCCTTCTGGGCCGCGCAGGAGGCCCGCGACTCCGCCGACGCCCCGTCGCTGCTGGGCGGCCTGCCCGGCCTCGGCGAGGACAACCCCGTCTTCCTGCCCCGGCAGGCCGACCTGGTGGGTCTGGAGCCGCTGCTCGCCGAGGAGTCCGCGGAGGAGTACCCCGAGGATTCGGCCGAGCTGGCCGCCGCCCGTCGGCGCCACCCCTCGCACCCCGACTTCGTACCGGCCCAGGCCTCGGCCCCCGGCGCGGACCACGAGCGCACCGTCAGCCGGCTGGAGGAGCTCGCGGAGGCCCGTACGGCCCTCGCGGACGTCCGCCCCGGCCCGCTGGGCACGCTGGACGTGTACGTCTTCACGGACGGCACCACGCTCTGTATGACCCCGGGCCACCGGGAGACCGCGGAGCGCCTCGCCGAGGCCCTGCGCTCGGGCACCGCGCCGGTCCTGCTGGGCGGCTCGGGCATCTCCGGCGCCTACGCGCTCACCTTCTCCTGCGGTGACGCCGAGGACCCCGACAGCAACGTCTACATCCTCGCGGACCGCGTCATCGCATCGCTCTGACTTCCGCCTGCTCCACCAGCCGCACGGCCTCGTCCAGCATCTCGGACGGGGCCGTCCCGCTGTCCCCCGCGCGCACGGCGCGCAGCGCCTCGGCGAGGTCCAGGCCCGCCACCGCCACCTGGTCGCCGACGACGAAGATCCCCGCGTCCGGCATCTCCCGTACGGGGGCGCCCTCCAGGGTCTGCGCCCGCACGGCGAGTTCGCGTGCCAGCTCCAGCGCCACAGCGGCGGCGCCCTGCTGCAGGCGGCTCTGGGGGGCGGCCCGCAGCCGGACGGCGAAACGTTCCACGACGGCGGTCAA
Source organism: Streptomyces sp. NPDC048258 (assembly GCF_043201995.1). NCBI lineage: Bacteria > Bacillati > Actinomycetota > Actinomycetes > Kitasatosporales > Streptomycetaceae > Streptomyces > Streptomyces sp. NPDC048258. Next base: position 148,263 of record NZ_JBICZH010000015.1, on the reverse strand, counting down.
GGGTGAGGTATCGAGCACCCGGCCGACCCTACGCGCCGCCCCGGCACCATTGCCAACGGGCGAACTCTCCGGCACGGTGGCGTGAAGAGAACAGCACGGCGATACCTCCGGAGGCGCCCATGTCCGTAGAGTTCTCCGAGCAGACCCACCGCAACATGATCGACAGAATCCCCCAGGCCACCGGTCGTGAGCTCTCCGACTGGCTCCGCACCGTCGACGAAGGCCCCTCCCTCGTCCGGTTCGAGGAGAAGGTCAGCTGGCTGCGCGGCGCGCACGAACTGTCGTACGGCCAGGCCAAAGCGATCATCCACGAGTACGACCTGCGCAGAGCCGCCCGCCGGTTCGGCTGAGCCCTCTCCCCCGATTCCGACCCCCAGATGCGGGAAGGCCCCGCGAGCGTGTGCTCGCGGGGCCTTCCCCATGCTGTGGACGGCAGCCGCGGCGGCTGCCGGTCCTGCTAGTCGTCGCCCGAGAGGATCTGGAAGATGCGCAGCATCTCCAGGTAGATCCACACCAGGGTCATGGTGAGGCCGAAGGCCGCCAGCCAGGACTCCTCGCGCGGGGCGCCGTAGGCCACGCCGTCCTCGACCTGCTTGAAGTCCAGGGCGAGGAAGCACGCACCGAGGATGACGCCGATGGCGCCGAACAGGAGGCCCAGGCCGCCGCTGCGGAAGCCGAGGCCGTCACCGCCGCCGAAGACCGAGAACAGCAGGTTCGCGACCATGAGCAGCATGAAGCCCATGGCGGCGGCCATCACGAAGCCGGCGAAGCGCCGGTTGACGCGGATCCAGCCCATCTTGTAGGCGAGGAGCACGGCGGCGAAGACGCACATCGTGCCCAGCACGGCCTGGATGACCACGCCGGCGCCCAGGTAGGTGCTGGTGGCCGCGCTGATGACGCCGAGGAAGACACCCTCGAACGCCGCGTAGCCCAGGATCAGCGCCGGGACCGGCTTGCGCTTGAAGGACTGGATCATCGCCAGCACGAACGCGACGATGGCCGCGACGACGGCGATGCCGTACGACTTGTTCAGGTTGGCCGGGTCGACGGGCAGCAGGACCCAGGCGAGGGTCGCCGTCAGGATGACCGTGCCGAGCGTGATGGCCGTACGGCTCACGACGTCGTCCATGGTCATCACGTTGGCGCGCGCCGGCGCCTGCGGCATGCCCGTGGCCTGGTCGGTCGCGTACGGATTCGTCGCGTACGGGTTGGTCCCGGCCTGCTGGTGCTGCGCGTCAAACCCCGCGTAGCCACCGTTGTCGCGGCTGAACCCCCGTCGCGAGAAGACCGGGTTACTGCTCCTCATCTCACTCCTCCGTGGCCACCGGGCGCGGCCTTGCATCAAGAGTAATGCGCTCGCAAAGAAAGCACCCTACTGCTGGAGGAGGATCTTAGGAGAAGGCGTGGCGAAGCGCAGGTGTTAAACGGAGCGGGCTTCACGGAGCCCGCCGGGCCTCGCCGATCCGTGGAGAGAGCTGCGGAGTGCCCGGAGCCGGACTTGAACCGGCACGGCCCGAAGGCCAGCGAGGTTTAAGCTCGCCGTGTCTGCATTCCACCATCCGGGCAGGGCGTGGCGGCCCCCGTGGAAAAAGCCTTCAACGCTGGGCCGAGCCTATCCGGAACGTCATCGCCGCCAACGGGCCGTCTTTCCGATGTTGTCTGATTTTATTGGCGCTTGAGGGTGCGTCAGACCCGAGAACGCACGGTGGGCCCCTTCCCGGCGACGATCGCGCGCGACCTGGGATTGACGGGATTTCGATGGCCACGCCACCCTGCGCGCCACCCTCCGCGCCACCCCGTTCCTCCGTCCGGCCGCCCCCGGCTTCACGAGGCTTCCGCCCGGCCGCATCAGGGCTCCTGTCATACCAAAGGAGGAGACGGGCGTGCCCGCGATCAGACTCCAGTGGGCCCGGGAACGGGCACCTCGGCTGATCCGGAGCGGGTGTGGGCGCGGCGAGGATGGAAACGTCCCGCCGCCGAGCGGACCGCGGCCGTATCCGGTCCGCGGTCCCCGCCCTGAACAGGAGTCGCTTCCGTGACCACCACGAACTACGCCCCGCACATCACCCAGGCCGTGGCCGCCCGCGCCACCGGCCTCTCCAAGGTGTACGGCCAGGGCGAGACCCAGGTGGTCGCCCTGGACAACGTCTCCGTGGACTTCGCCCAGGGGCAGTTCACCGCGATCATGGGCCCCTCGGGCTCCGGCAAGTCCACGCTGATGCACTGCGTCGCGGGCCTGGACACCTTCTCCTCCGGCTCCGTGCGCATCGGCGAGACCGAGCTGGGCTCCCTCAAGGACAAGCAGCTCACCCAGCTGCGCCGGGACAAGATCGGCTTCATCTTCCAGGCCTTCAACCTGCTGCCGACCCTGACGGCCCTGGAGAACATCACGCTCCCCATGGACATCGCCGGGCGCAAGCCCGACCGGCAGTGGCTGGACGCCGTGATCAGCATGGTCGGCCTCTCCGACCGCCTCTCCCACCGCCCCACCCAGCTCTCCGGCGGCCAGCAGCAGCGCGTGGCGGTGGCCCGCGCCCTGGCCTCCCGCCCCGAGATCATCTTCGGTGACGAGCCGACCGGAAACCTCGACTCCCGCTCCGGCGCCGAAGTCCTCGGCTTCCTGCGCAACTCGGTGCGCGAGCTGGGCCAGACCGTCGTGATGGTCACCCACGACCCGGTCGCCGCCTCCTACGCGGACCGCGTCATCTTCCTCGCCGACGGCCGGATCGTCGACGAGGTGCTCAGCCCCACCGCAGACGGCGTGCTGGACCGCATGAAGGCGTTCGACGCCAAGGGCCGCACCAGCTGAACCGGGGCCGGCCCCGACGAAGCCCTCCTCCAGACTTCCAGCCTCAGGACTGAGATACCCCCATGTTCCGTACCGCCCTGCGCAACGTCCTCGCGCACAAGGCCAGACTGCTGATGACGGTGCTCGCCGTCACCCTCGGCGTCGCCTTCGTCTCCGGCACCCTCGTCTTCACCGACACCCTCAGCAAGGCCCTCTCCGGCCAGTCCGCCAAGAGCTACGACGGCGTCGCCGTCTCCGTGACCTCGTACGGCCAGTCCCGGAACGAGGACGGGCAGAAGGAGGGCGAGCCCGGCATCAGCCAGCAGACCCTCGACAAGGTCAAGGCGGTCAAGGGCGTCGACGCCGTCTCCGGCCGGGTCTCCGGCTTCGCCGGCGTCGGCGACGAGAACGGCAAGCTGATCGGCTCCGGCTGGGCCAACAAGGGCTCCAACTACGCCCCCGTCAAGGACGGCAAGGACCCGCGCTACACCTTCACCGAAGGCAGCGGCCCCACCAAGGACGACCAGATCGCCCTCGACACGGCGAGCGCGGCCGCCGGCAAGTACAAGGTCGGCGACAAGGTCCGCGTCGCCACCAACGGCCCGGTGAAGGAGTACAACCTCGCCGGTGTCTTCACCACCGAGGACGGCGCCGTCAACGCGGGCGGCAGCCTGGTCCTCTTCGACACCGCCGTCGCCCAGGAGCTGTACCTCAAGCCCGGCTTCTACGAGGAGCTGTCGGTCGGCGCCGAGGCCGACGCCTCGGCCGACCGGCTGCTCGCGGAGATCAAGCCGCTGCTCGACGAGAACACCAAGGCCCAGACCGGCGCCGCCCTCGCCGCCGAGCAGGCCAAGATGATCGAGCAGGCCATGTCCGGCATGAGCACGGGCCTGCTGATCTTCGCCGGTGTCTCCCTCTTCGTCGGCATCTTCCTGATCTACAACACGTTCACCATGCTGGTCGCCCAGCGCACCAGGGAACTGGCCCTGTTGCGCGCCGTCGGCGCCAACCGCGGCCAGGTCAAGCGCTCGGTCCTCGCCGAAGCAGGGGTCGTCGGCCTCGTCTCCTCGGTCATCGGCCTGGCCGCGGGCATCGGCCTCGCGGTCGCCATGCGCTCCGCGATGGACCTGTTCGACGCCAAGATCCCCGCCGGTCCGCTGATCATCGCCCCCGGCACCGTCGTGGTCGCGCTGATCATCGGCGTCCTGGTGACCATGCTCGCCGCCTGGCTGCCCGCCCGCCGGACCGCCAAGATCGCCCCGGTCGCCGCCATGGGCAGCGTCCACCTCCCGGCCACCATGAAGTCCCTGGTGCTGCGCAACACCATCGGCAGCGTCCTCGCCTTCATCGGCATCGGCGTGGTCTTCCTCGGTGTCAGCCAGAAGAGCGACGGCCGCACCACCATCGCCGGCGGCGCCTTCTTCCTCCTCATCGGCCTCTTCGTCCTGCTGCCGATGCTGTCCCGCCCCGTCATCGCCCTGGTCCGCCCGCCGCTGGAGAAGGTCTTCGGCGTCGCCGGCAAGCTCGCCGCTCAGAACGCCGTCCGCAATCCGCGCCGTACCGCCGTCACCGCCGCCTCCCTGACCATCGGCCTGACCCTGGTCACCGCGATGTCGGTCATCGGCATCACCGTCGGCCAGGCCGTCGACAAGGCGACCACGCAGAACATCAAGGCCGACTACCGGGTCACGATGGCCGGCGAGGGCATGAACCTCGACACGTCGGTGCTCCCCGCCCTGGAGAAGGGCAAGGGAGTCACCGCCGTCTCCCCGAAGACCAGCGAGTACATCAAGATCGGCGACGACCACCAGCAGGTCAACGGCGTCAACCCGGCCGCCCTCTCCCAGGTCCTGACGGTCAGGACCACCGGCGGCGGCCTCGCCTCCCTCGGCCAGGGCAAGCTGATGGTCTCCGCCGAGGAGGCGAAGAAGAAGGGTCTGACGGTCGGCTCCACGGTCGAGGCCCAGTACGAGGACGGCCAGAAGGGCAAGCTCGAGGTCGGCGCGATCTTCGACAACCGGGGCCAGCTGTCGGACTACGTCCTCGACAACAAGATCCTCGCCGCGCACAACGAGACCCAGTACCTGCCCGAGGTGCTCGTGAAGACCGACGGCGGCCCCTCCAAGGCGAACCAGCAGGCCGTGATCGACGCCCTCGGCAAGAACCCGGCCGTCAAGGTCTCCACGCAGGCCGACATGCGCAACGACATGGCCGGCCAGATGAACATGGCGCTGAACATCATGTACGGCCTGCTCGGCATGGCCCTGATCATCGCCGTGCTCGGTGTGATCAACACTCTGGCGATGTCCGTCTACGAGCGCCAGCAGGAGATCGGCATGCTGCGGGCGGTCGGCCTGGACCGGGGCAAGGTCAAGAACATGATCCGCCTGGAGGCGGTGGTCATCTCCCTGTTCGGTGCGGTCATCGGCATCGCCGTCGGCGTCTTCCTCGCCTGGGCCGGAGGCAAGACCATCGCGGGCTCCATCCCGGGCTACGAGCTGGTCATCCCCTTCGACCGGATCGGGATCTTCTTCCTCCTCGCCGGACTGGTCGGCGTCCTGGCCGCCATGTGGCCGGCCCGCAGCGCCGCCCGCCTGAACATGCTGACGGCCATCAAGACCGAGTAGCCCGGCGGTTCGGGAACCCGGGCACGGGAACACGGGACACGGCAGGGCCCCGGGGCACACGCCCCGGGGCCCTGCCGGCTTTCCGTACGGGCGGTCACGCGCCCCAGGTGCGCAGCCGCAGCGGCAGCCCGGAGGCCCCGCCCGGTCCGGGGCGTACCGCGAGGACCTGGTTGACGCCGAGCCGGCCGTGCTCGAAGGCGAGCGCGCAGGCCGCCATGTACAGCCGCCAGACCCGGGCCCGGCCGGGCGAGGTCAGGCGTACGGCCTCGTCCCAGTGCTCCTCCAGCCGCGCCACCCAGGCCCGCAGGGTCAGCGCGTAGTGCTCGCGCAGCGCCTCCACGTCGCGGACCTCGAAGCCGGCCCGCTCCAGCTCGCCCACGGTGCTGCCGAGCGGGGAGAGCTCCCCGTCGGGGAAGACGTACGCGTCGATGAACTCGTCGACCCGGTACGCCTCTTCGTCGGGCTCCGGGGGCCGGGCGATCTGGTGGTTCAGCAGGCGGCCGCCGGGGCTCAGCAGCCCGTACAGGGTGCCGGCGTACTCGCGGTAGCGGGCGGCGCCGACGTGTTCGGCCATGCCGATCGAGGAAACCGCCTCGTACGGGCCGTCGTTGACGTCCCGGTAGTCCTGGACGCGGATCTCGACCCGGTCGGCCAGGCCCTCCTCGGCGACCCGTTTGCGGGCGTACGCGGCCTGCTCGCGCGAGAGCGTGATGCCGGTGACCTGGACCCCGTACTCGCGGGCCGCGTGCAGGGCCATGGAGCCCCAGCCGCAGCCGACGTCGAGGAGCCGGGCGCCGGGCGCGAGGTCGAGCTTGCGGCAGACCAGGTCGAGCTTGTCGCGCTGGGCCTCCTCCAGGGTGGAGCCGGGGCTCCAGTAGGCGCAGGAGTACACCATGGACGGGCCGAGCACGTGCCCGTAGAACTGGTTGCCGACGTCGTAGTGGTGGCTGACGGCGGCGCGGTCACGGCCCTTGGTGTGGGCGGGCCCGCTGCGCCGGACGCTCGCCTCCTCGGGCGGCGGCGCGGGCGCGGGCCACGGGCGGGCCAGCGCCGCGAGGTCGCGTACGGCGGCCCGCGCCGCCGGGTCGCGCAGCAGCGCGAGCGTGCCGGAGGCGCTCCCGACGACGCCGGAGGCCCGCGCGGGCAGGTGCGGGCGCAGGAGGGCCAGCTTGGCCAGGCCGGCACGGGGCAGGGCAGGGGCGGCCGCGGGCGGCTCCCGTTCCCAGAGCAGGCCCCCGACCCGGTCGAGCAGCTCGAACAGGTCGCCTTCGACCGTCAGGTCCCCGGCGACCCAGGCGCGGGCCAGCCCCAGCTCGCCCGGCTTCCACAGCATGCGGCGCAGGGCGCGCCGGTGCGTCAGCACGAGGACCGGACCGCAGGACGGTCCGGCTTCGCTGCCGTCCCAGGCCCGTATGCGCACGGGCAGCGGGGCGCCCAGCAGCGTCTCGGCGAGAGCGGCCAGCCGCGGCGCGGCGTCGGTCATGGCAGGCACCTCCGATGAGTTCCGACCGAACGGCCTACCCATTTCCGGCGGCGGCCAATCGGAAAGCACGCCGAAGGGGCCGCCCGCACCACGGATGGCGGACGGCCCCTTCGGGGTCGTGCTGGGAAGCTCCGGTCAGGCCCGGGTCAGGAGGCCTTGGCCTTCTGGGCCGGAGCCGCGGCGGCGGCCGGGGCCGGCTTGGCGGCCTCGTAGAACTCCTCGCGCGGGGTCTCCAGCGCACCGAGGGAGACGACCTCGCGCTTGAGGAACATGGCGAGGGTCCAGTCGGCGAAGACGCGGATCTTGCGGTTCCAGGTCGGCATGGCCATGCCGTGGTAGCCACGGTGCATGTACCAGGCGAGCCGGCCCTTGAGCTTGATCTTCGTCTTGCCCATGACGATCATCGCGACGCCCTTGTGGAGGCCGAGGCCCGCCACCGCACCCTTGTTGGAGTGCGAGTACTCCTTCTGCGGGAAGCCCCGCATGCCGGAGATCACGTTGTCGCCGAGGACCTTGGCCTGGCGCAGCGCGTGCTGGGCGTTCGGCGGGCACCAGGCGTTCTCGACGCCGGCCTTGCGGGAGGCGACGTCCGGCACCTGGGCGTTGTCGCCGGCGGTCCAGATGTAGTCCGTGCCCTTGACCTGGAGGGTCGGCTCGGCGTCCACGTGGCCGCGCGGGCCCAGCGGGAGGCCGTAGCGGGCCAGAACGGGGTTGGGCTTGACGCCGGCGGTCCACACGAGGGTGTTGGAGTCGACCTCGAGGCCGTTCTTCAGCACCACGTGGCCGTCCACGCAGGAGTCCATGGAGGTGTTGAGGTAGATCTCGATGCCGCGGGACTCGAGGTGCTCCTTGCCCCAGGTGCCGAGCTTGGGCCCGACCTCGGGAAGGATCTTGTCGGCCGCGTCGACCAGGATGAAGCGCATGTCCTCGCGCTTGATCGTGGAGTAGTACTTCGCGGCGTCGCGGGCCATGTCCTCGACCTCGCCGATGGTCTCCGCGCCGGCGAAGCCGCCGCCCACGAAGACGAAGGTGAGGGCCTTGCGGCGGACGTTCTCGTCCGTCGTGGACTCGGCCTTGTCGAGCTGCTCGAGGACGTGGTTGCGCAGGCCGATGCCCTCTTCGACGCCCTTCATGCCGATGCCCTGTTCGGCGAGGCCGGGGATCGGGAAGGTGCGGGAGACGGCGCCGAGCGCGATCACCAGGTAGTCGAAGGGCAGCTCGTACGCCTCGCCGACCAGCGGCGTGACGACGGCGACCTTGCGGTCCTGGTCGATGCTGGTGACCCGGCCGGTGAGAACCTCTGCCTTGGGCAGCACGCGTCGCAGCGGGACGACGACGTGCCGAGGCGAGATGCTGCCTGCGGCCACTTCGGGGAGGAAGGGCTGGTAGGTCATGTACGACCGCGGGTCGACGACCGTGACGGTCGCCTCGCCATAGCGCATCTTCTTCATGATCCGCTTGGCCGCGTACAGGCCTACGTACCCACCTCCTACAACGAGGATCCTGGGACGCTCCGTGGTGCTCATGGAACGAGTATCCAGCACCCTCAGGGGTGACGCTCGTGAGCCCCTTCACAAGGTGTGCGAGACCCTCTGCTACACTCCGCCGCCCACGTGACGTGGGTCATGGCGCGCAACGGGAACCACGGTGTAACGGGAGTCGTTGTAAACCCGTCCTGAGCTGGCCTGTAGCCCCTCAACCGGACTGGACCACCGGGGTTCGTCGATACCTCCGATACGGAACCCGTCGCGTCCGCTCTTCGCACGAACGCGCTCGGAAAGAGCCCTCAGGGCCTTGCGGAGGGGCCGAACGGCCCTTCCGTTGACCCGACCGACCCCTTTTCCTTGTGAAGAACTTCACGAAGTTCATGTGGATCAAGGGCCCCGGGACCCCCTCAGACCCGTCTTTCCTTCGAAGTCCCGCCCATGGGCGGAGGATTCAAAGGGCATCGGACATCCTCCCGCGTGTACTCCTTCATGGCTGATAGCACTGTGACCGTCCGCGAAGCCCGTGCGCATCTCGCGGACCACATCAACCGTGCCGAGCAGGGCACCCCCACGGTGATCACCCGCAACGGCGTACCGGTGGCAGCCGTGGTGCCGATCGCCGATTTCGACGCGCTGGAGGAAGCGGCCGATGTGCTGCTGGCGCGTGAGGCCGAGGCGGTCCTCGCGGAGGGCGGCCCGACCGTGTCGATGGCCGAGCTGCTGGCGGACCTGTTCACCGAGCGCGGCGAAGACGCGGCGTGAAGTACGCCTTCCGGTTCACCACCGCGGCGCAGCGGCAGCTGCGCGCCATCGACCGTCCCGCGGCGATGCGCATCCTGGCCGCCCTGACCGCGCTCGGTGACGATCCGTACCGCGAGGACGCCGACATCAAGAAGCTCACCGGGCCCTCCGGCCTCTACCGGCTCCGGGTCGGCGGCTACCCGGTCGCCTACCAGGTCCTGGACGGCGAGCTCGTCATCCTCGTCGTCAAGGTCGGGGACCGTCGCGACGTCCACCGCGGCATCTGACGCCCGCAACACCTGAAACGCCGAGGGCCGCCCGGAGTGCGAGGACTCCGGGCGGCCCGGCGGTGGATCGGGGCGGTCACCCGGTGCCGAGTGCCGCGTTCCACGCGATGCCGTCGAGGATGTCGTGCTCCGAGACCACGACCTCCGTGGCTCCGATGCGCTCCATGATCGCCAGCAGGACCAGCGCGCCGGCGCCGATCACGTCCACCCGGCCCGGGTGCATGACGGGGATCGCCGCGCGCTCGGCGTGCGTCGACGTCAGCATCCGGCCGGTGATCTCGCGGACCTGGTCGTAGGAGATCCGGGAGTGGTGGATGGCCGCCGACTCGTACTCCGGCAGCCCGAGCGCGATCGCGGCGATGGTGGTCACCGAGCCGGCCAGGCCCACCAGGGTGCGGGCCTCGGCCAGCGGGACCGTCTCGGCCGCCAGGTCCAGCGCCGCCTCGATGTCGGCCCGTACGGCGGCGATCTGCGTCTCGGTCGGCGGATCGGTGACGACCCCGTCCACCACCAGGTGACGCTCGGTCATCCGGACGCAGCCCACGTCCACGGAACGGGCCGCCCGCACGTGCTCCTCGCCGACGACGAACTCCGTCGAGCCGCCGCCGATGTCCACGACCAGGAACGGCCGCTCCAGGTGCTCGTGCGCGGTGAGCTCCTTGGTGGCGCCGGTGAAGGAGAACTCCGCCTCCTGGTCACCGGAGATCACCTCGGGCTCGACGCCCAGGATGTCCAGTACGCCCCGGACGAACTCGTCCCGGTTCTCGGCGTCCCGGGAGGCCGAGGTCGCCACGAAGCGCACCCGCTCGGCGCCGAGTTCCTTGATGACCGCCGCGTACTCACGGCAGGCGGCGAAGGTTCGCTCCAGCGCCTCCGGGGCGAGGCGGCCGGTCTTGTCCACGCCCTGACCGAGGCGGACGATGATCATCCGCCGGTCGACCTCGACCAGCTCGCCGGTCGCGAGGTCGCAGTCCGCGACGAGCAGCCGGATGGCGTTCGTACCGCAGTCGATGCCCGCGACCCGGGTCACGCGTCCGTCTCCTCGGGCTCCGCCTTCTCCGCGCACGGGGTGACGCAGGCGCCCTTGGCCCACCACTCGGGCAGCATCGCGAGGGCCTCGTCGCCGAACGGGTTCACGCCCGGGCCCGCGGCCAGGGAGTGGCCGACCAGCACGTGCAGGCACTTGACCCGGTCCGGCATCCCGCCGGCGCTCGGGAAGCCCTGGAGCACCTCGATGGCGTCGCGGCGCCGGATGTAGTCCTCGTGCGCGGCCTGGTAGGCGGCGGCGAGCTCGGGGTCCTCGGCGAGCCGGGCCTGCATCTCCTTCATCACGCCGTTGGCCTCGAGCGTGCCGATCGCGGAGGCCGCGCGCGGGCACGTCAGGTAGTACAGCGTCGGGAAGGGGGTGCCGTCGGGGAGCCGCGGGGCGGTCTCCACCACGTCCGGCTGGCCGCAGGGGCAGCGGTGCGCGATGGCGCGCAGCCCGCGCGGCGGGCGGCCGAGCTGCTGCTCGAACGCCTCGATGTCCGCGTCGGTCGGCTCGGTCCGGTCGGTCTGGGGCGGGGGCGTCTGCATGCCTGGAGGGAGTCTCTTCGTTCGCGGTTCTATGACGGGTGGAACTGGTTCATTCGCCGGGGCGGTCGGCCTTGTCGACGCCGTCCCAGACGTTGGAGTACCAGGGGCGGTCCGAGCCGGCCTGGCCGGTCCGGTGCCGCTCGGCGGCCTGTGCCCCGGGGTCGGTCATGATGTAGCCGATCTCCCCCGGGCGCAGGAAGTGCAGGTGCTTGCGCGCCTGCTGCTCCGCGTAGGCGTTGTCCTGCCAGCGGGCCTTCTCGTCGCGGAGCCGTTCCAGGCGGTCCCGCGCGGCGGCGGCGGCCCGCTGCTGCTCCGCGATCTCCGAGCGCTGGGAGACGTACTGGCGCATCGGATACGCGAGGGCGACGACCAGCGTACAGAGGACGAGCACCAGGAGGGCCGCGCGGCCGGTGAGCCGGCTGCGGCGGACCTGGCGGCGCGACTGCGAGCGGTAGACGTGGGCGGCGGTCCGCTCGCCGAGCTGCTTGAGCCTGGTCGCGGTCGAGAAGGTGGAGAACCGATCCCGGTTCCCGGCCATTGATCCCGCCTCCCCTATGTACGCACTACGCAATACGTCCCCGCACACGGTACGGGACCGAGTGCGGGGACGTACGGAAGCAAGAGCGTGATTAGCCCTTGAAGCGCGGGAACGCGCTGCGGCCCGCGTACACCGCGGCGTCGTCGAGGATCTCCTCGATGCGCAGCAGCTGGTTGTACTTGGCGACGCGGTCCGAGCGGGCCGGGGCGCCGGTCTTGATCTGGCCGCAGTTCACGGCGACGGCGAGGTCGGCGATGGTGACGTCCTCGGTCTCACCGGAGCGGTGCGACATCATGCACTTGAAGCCGTTGCGCTGGGCCATCTCGACGGCGTCCAGGGTCTCGGTCAGCGAACCGATCTGGTTCACCTTCACGAGCAGGGCGTTCGCGGAGCCCTCCTCGATACCGCGGGCCAGGCGCTCCGGGTTGGTGACGAAGAGGTCGTCGCCGACGATCTGGACCTTGGCGCCCAGGCGGTCGGTGATGGTCTTCCAGCCGGCCCAGTCGTCCTCGAACAGCGGGTCCTCGATGGAGACCAGCGGGTACGCCTCGACGAGTTCGGCGTAGTAGTCGGTCATCTCGGAGGCCGAGCGGGACTGGCCCTCGAACTCGTACTTGCCGTCCTTGTAGAACTCGGACGCGGCGACGTCGAGCGCGAGCGCGATGTCCTTGCCCGGGGTGTAGCCGGCCTGCTTGATGGCCTCGACGATGAGGTCGAGCGCGGCGCGGTTGGACTCCAGGTTCGGGGCGAAGCCGCCCTCGTCACCCAGGCCGGTGGAGAGGCCCTTGGTGTGCAGGACCTTCTTGAGGGTGTGGTAGACCTCGGCACCCCAGCGCAGCGCCTCGGAGAAGGACTCCGCGCCGATCGGGGCGATCATGAACTCCTGGATGTCCACGTTGGAGTCGGCGTGCGACCCACCGTTGAGGATGTTCATCATCGGAACGGGCAGCAGGTGCGCGTTCGGGCCGCCGAGGTAGCGGAAGAGCGGAAGGTCCGAGGCCTCGGACGCGGCGTGCGCGACGGCCAGGGAGACGCCGAGGATGGCGTTGGCGCCGAGGGAGCCCTTGTTGTCGGTGGCGTCCAGGTCGAACATGGCCTGGTCGATCAGACGCTGCTCGGTGGCGTCGTAGCCGACGAGCTCCGGGCCGATCTGCTCGATGACGGCCAGGACGGCCTTCTCCACGCCCTTGCCGAAGTAACGGTTGGGGTCACCGTCACGCAGCTCGATGGCCTCGAATGCACCGGTGGAGGCGCCGGACGGAACTGCAGCACGGCCGGTGCTGCCATCGTCGAGGCCCACCTCGACCTCGACCGTGGGGTTGCCTCGGGAGTCCAGGATTTCCCGGGCTACGACGACGTCGATGGACGGCACGAGCATCTCCTTCTGGGATGTGACGCTGGGTGTGCGGTGGCGTCAGGCCGTGGGATGGCCTTGCCGACTAGAGCCTAACCGGCTCCGGGCACTCGACCGGCCGACCGCCCGGGTCCTGGGACGAAAAAGAGCCCGAATACCCCTCTTCCGGGACATAGGACTCTGGATCGGCGCCGGATGACCGCGGTTCCGACGGCGCACGCGCCGCCGCCCGGCGCGTGGGGGGAGGCGCGCCGGGCGGTGGGGATGGTGCGTGTTACTGCGACTGCTGCGGCTGTTGCCGCAGTGTTCAGCTGAGCTTCAGCTTCTGACCCGGGAAGATCAGGTCGGCGTCCGAGACGATGTCCTTGTTCAGCTCGAAGAGCTTCTCCCAGCCGCCCTTGACGCCGTTGGCCTCGGCGATGCTGCCCAGGGTGTCGCCGGACTTGACCTCGTACGAGCCGTTGCCGGTCTTCGGGGCCGGGGCCTCGGAGCGCTCGGAGCGGGTGGTCGGAGCCGGGGTCTCGGAGCGCTTCGTCTCCTTCTTCGGCTCGGTCTTCTTCGGCTGGGTCTTCTTGGTCTCGGTCTTCTTCTCCGTCTGCTTCGGGGTCTCGGTCGCGCCCCCGCCGGTGTAGGAGGAGTTCGACAGACCCACGCCGCAGGACGGCCAGGCGCCCTTGCCCTGGCCCTTGAGGACCTTCTCGGCTATGGCTATCTGCTGGGACTTCGAGGCCTGGTTGGCCTGCGGGGCGTACGTCTTGCCGCCGTACGCGGCCCAGGTGGAGGACGAGAACTGCAGGCCGCCGTAGTAGCCGTTGCCCGTGTTGATGGCCCAGTTGCCGCCGGACTCGCACTGCGCCACGCGGTCCCACTCGGAAGCGGTGGCGGCGCTGGCGGAGCCCGCGGCCATCAGGGGGGCGGCGACGGCCACACCGGCGACACCGGCGAGCGTGACGATGCGGACGGCCTTGGAACCGCGGCGGTGCTTGCCCTTGCCGGAAAGCAGCATGGAGTTTCTCCTCACCGACGCCTACGAGGTGAGCTGTCGGGTTCGGGCGAGTGAGTTGCCCGGCCGTGCGACCTAGCGCACGTCTTAACCCCTAGCCGGTGGCGTGACCGTCTCTCAACGGCCGCTCCCGGCACCTACCTTGGTTCCCCCGCTCCTGCCTTCGGCGCTTGACGCGACGACTGTTCCCCCCGTCCGCCGGCAGGATTCGGCGATGCGGTCGAAGGAGCTCACGATGGCGAGCGATTCAGAAGGTAGACAGGTCTCTCCCCGATGTTCAACGACCGCCATCGGGGAGAAACGGCCCCTACTTGCGCCCCTTGTAGGGGTGTTTGCGCAGGTGAGGGTGGGGATTGCGGAAGCCCCGGGACGAGACACGCCAGTTGACCGGAAGAGACACATGTCTCACTTACAGAAAACGGACAATCAACTCTTACCGGGTGGCTTAAGTGCCCTTATTGCGCGGTTAGATCCAGGTTCTGACCGGGCTTGATCAGATCGGCGTTCCCGCCGATGACCTGCTCGTTGGCCTCGTAGAGCGCGTTCCAGCCGCCCTTGACCCCCTTGGCGTCCGCGATGGTCGCCAGGCTGTCGCCCGCCTTCACGGTGTACACGGGGTCCGACGCGGCGTCAGATGTGACGGGTGCCTCGGGCGCGGGCGCTCCGCGGTGCTTGCCGCTGCCCTCGGGCGCCGTGGCGGGCGGTGCGGTGGGGTCGGCGGAGGCGCCCGGGGCGGCCGGTGCCGTCGGGTCCACGGGGTCCGTCGTGGCGCCCGGAGTTGTGGGGGCCGTGGGGTCGGCCGGGGTGACCGGGGGCAGGCCGGGGGTGCCGGGCGGCGTGGTGGGCGCGCTCGGGTCCACGGGGGCGGTCGGCGCACCCGGGTCCGTCGGAGTCGGGGCCGGGGTCGTGGGCTCGTCCGGCGAGGGCATGACGGGCAGTCCGAGGGACGGCGCGAGCGGGCCGTCGGGGAGCACGAACGACGGGGTGTCCGACGGGCTCGGGGCCGGCTGGGTCGGGGCGCCGAAGTCCGTGGACGGCTTGCCGGTCCCCGTCGAGGGCACGGTGGTGTCCGGCCGGGAGGGCGTCGGGGCGATCACCCCCGGGCCGCCGGGCAGACCGGGGTCGACGGCCGCGGCGGGGCTCTGCCCGTCCAGTCCGGCCGAGGCAGCGCACAGCGGCCACGCCTGCGGCCCCTGGGAGGCCAGTACGCGCTCGGCCACCGCGATCTGCTGGGACCGGCTCGCCAGGTCGGCCCGCTTGGCGAAGTCGAGCCCGCCGGCGCTCTGCCACTGGTCCTGCGTGAACTGGAGGCCGCCGTACTGGCCGCTGCCGTAGTTGGCGCTCCAGCTGCCCCCGCTCTCGCATTCGGCGACCTTGTCCCACGTGGAGGTGTCGGCCGCGGAGGCGTTGGTGGCGGCAAGAAGCGGCAGGGCCAGCGCGGAGCCTGTGACTCCTGCGGTGACGACTATCGCGGGCACCTGACGGGGGCGTCTGTGACGGCCGTTCCCGGAACGCATGAGGCTGCACCTTTCGCATAACGGCTGGGTAACGGCAGAACCTAGCGGCCTTCGAACGATTGTCACAACTCCGGTCGGTATCTGACTTCCGGTCAGACGGCCCTCAGATGTTTCGGGGTGTAAAGCGCACGGGAAGGGTGCGCAGGCCACGCATGATCAGCCCGCCGCGCCAGCGCAGGTCTTCCGGCGGAACGGCGAGTTCCAGATCCGGCAGACGCGTGAGCAAAGTCGCAAGCGCCGTCTGTCCCTCAAGTCGCGCGAGCGGAGCGCCCAGGCAGTAGTGGATGCCGTGCCCGTACCCGAGGTGCTGGTTGTCGGTGCGGGAGAGGTCGAGGGTGTCCGGGTCGGCGAAGCGCTCCGGGTCGCGGTCGGCGGCCGCGAGGACGACCAGGACCGGATCGCCGGCCGCGATCGACTGCCCGCCGAGGGTCAGCGGCTCGGTGGCGAACCGCCACGTGGCCAGCTCCACCGGGCCGTCGTAGCGCAGGAGTTCCTCGATCCCGGTCTCCAGCAGGTCCCGCTCGCCCGCGGCGAGGGAGAGCTGGAGGCGTTCGCGCTCGCCGGGGTTCATGAAGAGGGAGTGGACGCCGTTGCCGATGAGGTTCACGGTCGTCTCGAAACCGGCGAAAAGCAGGATGAAAGCCATGGCGGTGGCCTCGACCTCCGTGAGGTGGTCGCCGTGGTCGCTCGCCCGGATCAGGTCCGAGATCAGATCATTGCCCAGATCATCCCTTTTGCGATGGATGAGTTCACCGAGATAGGTCCGCATCTGCTTGACGGAACGGGCCACCCCGCCGCGCGGACCGCCGCCGTGCCGGATCATCATCCCGGCCCAGTCCCGGAAGTCGTCCTGGTCCTCGCGCGGTACGCCGAGCATCTCGCAGATGGCGTAGATGGGGAGCGGGAAGGCGAACTCGTGGATGAGGTCCGCCTCCCCCTTCCCCGCGAACTGGTCGATGAGGTGGTCGGTGAGCTCCTGCACGCGCGGGGTGAACCCGGCGACCCGGCGCGGGGTGAAGGCCTTCGACACCAGCCGCCGCAGCCGGGTGTGGTCCGGCGGGTCGATGTTGAGCAGGTGCGTCATCAGCTCCGCCTTGCGCTCCCCCGGGATCCCGGTCTTGCCCTTGGCGTGCGCGGGCTCCGCGTGGTGCGCCGGGTTCTTGCTGAGCCGCTGGTCCGCGAGGGCCTGGCGGGCGTCCGCGTACCGGGTGACCAGCCAGGCCTCGACCCCGCTGGGGAGCTTGGTGCGGTGCACCGGTGCGTGCTCGCGCAGCCATGCGTAGGCCGGGTACGGATCGGTCGCGAACTCCCAGTCGAACAGGGTCGGCCCTCCGCGGGAAGGGGAGGTCGAAGGGGTGTCGGCGGGGGTTGCGGGGGTCTGCTCATGCACCCGCTGACCGTATCCCGGCGCCCGCCCCCGATCCCATATGGGAGGTTCGTCGCGGCTGTCCGTAGATCCGCCATCGCTTGACCTGACGTTCCCCGACGTTCCTACTTTCGGTTCTGTGGATGTGAGGATCTTGAAAAGCAGCTTCGCGGTGGTGGAGAGACGGGCCGAGCACGCGGTCAAGTTCTTCTACTCCCACCTGTTCTGGCACAACCCCGGAGTCCGTGAGCTCTTCCCGCCCTCCTTCGAGGACATGGAGCGACAGCGGGACCGGCTGTTCGCCGCGCTCACCCACGTGGTCGCCCATCTGGAGAACGAGACCCTCGTCCCCTATCTCCGCGAACTGGGCCGCGACCACCGCAAGTTCCAGGCCGGCCCCGAGCACTACGCGGCCGTGGGCACCAGCCTGCTCGCCGCCCTCGCGGAGACCTCCGGAGCGGCGTGGACCCCGCCGGTGGAGAAGGCCTGGACCGAGGCGTACCAGGTGATCGCCGACGCGATGACGGCCGGCGCCGCGGAAGCCGGGGACCCGCCGTGGTGGGACGCGGAGGTCGTGCGCCACCTCCGGTACGGGGAGGACATCGGCGTCCTGACCCTGGAGCCGCACGCCCCCTTCCCCTATGTACCCGGCCAGTACACGAGCGTGAGCAGCGAGCGGGTCCCGAGGACCTGGCGCACGTACTCCATCGGCAACGCCCCCCGCCCCGAGGGCACCCTGGACCTGCACGTCAGCCGGATCGAGGGGGGACGGGTCAGCACCGCCCTGGTCCGCGACGCCCAGCCGGGCGACACGCTGCGGCTCGCCGCCGCCGGCGGGCAGCTGACCTTCCGCCGCGCGGACCGCCCGGCCAGCCTCATCGCCGCCGGGACCGGCTGGGCACCGATCCGGGCCATTCTGGAGGATCTCGGGAAACACCCTCCCGATCAGGACATACGGCTCTTCGTGGTGGCGCGGGACCCCGCCCACCTCTACGACCGCCCGCTCATCGACGAGTACGCCGCCGCCTGCGACTGGCTCGGCGTCACCTACATCACGCCCGCTCCCGGGCAGCACCGCAACCAGGCCACCGACCGGCTGGCCACCGCGCTCAGCAACCGGGGCCTGTGGCCCGACCAGGACGTCTACCTCAGCGGGCCGCCACGGTTCGTCGAGGAGACCTCGTACCTCCTGGAGGAGCTGGGCGCCCGCCCCGGCCGGATCTTCTACGACTCCGTACCCGCCACCGGCAGGGGCAACGGCCCGAACGGCCGCCCGCTGGGCTTCGGGGAGTGGTTCCTGAACCGCCCGTCCCCGCACTGGCACAACCCCTCCGGCCGCGCGCCGAGGGAGTACTGAGAACTCTTACCGCTGCTGAGGGCTACTCGCCGACGCCCTCGGCGGCACGGATCGCGTCCCGGTAGACGCGGGCCGCCGCGCGCAGCGCGGTCTCGGGGTCGATCCCCGCCGCCTCGGCGCGCGCCGCCAGCTCCAGCAGCTCGTACCCGATGCCCTCGCCGCGGGGCAGTTCCACGGCCAGCCCGCCCGTACGGACCCGACCCGCGAGCTTGGCCGCGAGCGCGAGCCCCGGCTGGCCCACCGGAATCCCGTCCGTGACGGACTCCCGCCGCTTCTCGGCCGCCTTCGTGCGCTGCCAGTGGGCGCTGACGTCCTCCGGGGTCTCGGCCTTCTCGTCGCCGAAGACGTGCGGGTGGCGGTGGATCAGCTTCTCCACCAGGGACCCGGCCACGTCGTCGATGGAGAACGCCTCATCGGGATCGTCGTACTCCTGCGCGATCCGGGCATGGAAGACCACCTGGAGCAGGACGTCGCCGAGCTCCTCGCGCAGTTCCTCCCGGTCCCCGTCCTCGATCGCCTCGACCAGCTCGTACGCCTCCTCGATCGCGTACTTGGCGAGCCCCCGGTGGGTCTGCCGCGAGGTCCACGGGCACTCGCGCCGGACCCGGTCCATCACCTGGACCAGGTCGAGCAGGCGGGCACCCGGCAGGTCGTACGAGCCGGGCAGCAGTTCCAGGTCGGGCATGGAGACCCGGCCCGAGCCGGCCAGGCGCGCCAGCCCGTCGGTGAGCCGCTTGTCGCCCTCGCCGCTCGGCAGCACCACGACGGTGCGGCCGCCGGCGCAGGCCTCGACCAGCGCGTGCGCCTCCGGGCTCTCGTGGACGACCTCGACGCCCGCCTCCCTCAGGTACGGGAGCTGCGGGTGGCCGGGGTCGGCGCAGACCACCCGGTCCGCGGCGTGCAGGGTCTGCCACGCGGGCCAGGACAGCACGCCGGGGGCGACCCGGTGGCTGGTGGTCAGCAGGACGATGCGGCCGGTGGGCTCGGCGGGTACGTGGTCGGTCACCCTCCGAACCTACCTCCGTCCGCCGGCCTCCGGCCGGGAGGGGCCCCAGCGGTCTCAGGCTCCGGCGGGTGCCTGCTCGGGCCGGGTCCGCTGGGTGATCCACGGGGTCTCCCCGGTGCCGAGCTTGATCTGCTGGACGTCCCAGGAGCCGTAGCGCGGGTTGACCTCGATGTGCAGCGCCTTCGCGGCGGCCCGGGCCGGCTCCTCCAGTTTCCCGTTGCCGTACTTGGCGGCCAGCTTGGTGAGCAGCACGCGGTCCCGGAGGAACCGGTCGATCTGGCCGGGGGCCATGTGGCCCTTCTGCAGGAGCAGCGCCTCGAACTGATCCGCTCCCTTGTTGTCCTCGACGTACGCCTTGTGCTCGTCCTCGATCTCCTTGGCGGAGACCGTGATCCCGGCGGTCGCGGCCATCTTGTCGATGATCCGGTTCTGGAGGATCGAGTCGAGCTGCTCCCGCTCCAGGTTGGGGGTGCTCGCGATGAGCTCGGCGGCGGCCTGCCCGGTCCGGTTCTGCGCCGCGCGCACGTCGTTGACCTGGGCCTGGAGCGCGGAGGTGGTGATGCGTTCGCCGCCGACGACGGCCGCGGTGCCGGGGCGGGCTTCGCCCGAGCAGGCGGCCAGCAGGGGGGCCGCCAGGAGCAGGGCGGCGGAGACGGAGAGCGCTGTGCGACGGTGCAAAGGAGCCTCCAGGGCCGGGAGATTGTGCGTCGGTGCACAAGGGCCGTGCGGTGATCGATGGTATGAGGTCGAGGTGGTCCGGGCCACCTGTTCGACCAACGATTCCCGAGGTGTCGGGGTGCGCGGTTGTTCGTGTCGGGGTCACTCCACGGCCACCCTCCGGTCCTCCGGCGCTGCCAAGGTCGGCGCACCATGTCGACACCGCACCGCTCGCCGTACGGCTCACCGCGCCGCCTGAGCCTGCTCGGCTCGGCCCTCGCCGCCCTGCTCACGGCGGTGGCCGTGTGCGCCGGGGACGCCGTGGCCCGCGTCTTCCCGTACGGACCGCGCCACCGCAGCATCAACGACCTCGGCAATCAGTTCGTCCCCTTCCACGCGCACCTGTGGGACCTCCTGCACGGCCGTGCGGAGGGCGGGCTGCTGTTCAACTGGCAGTCCGGATACGGCACGAGCTTCCTGCCCGATCTCGGGACCTATCTGACCAGCCCGTTCTCCGTGCTGGTCGGGCTGTTCCCGCGCGCTGACATAGACCTCGCGGTGTACGTGGTCACCGTGCTCAAGACGGCGGCCGCCGCGGCGGCGATGACCTGGCTGCTGCGCACGCAGCGCCGCGGGGCCTGGTGGGCGGCGGGGCTGCTCGGGGCCTCGTACGCGCTGTGCGGCTGGTCGGTGATCGAGGCCTCCTACAACCCGATGTGGCTCGACGGGCTGATCGCCTTCCCCCTGCTGTGCCTGACCGGTGAATGGGCCCTGCGCGGACGGCGGATCGTACTCGCGCCGCTCGTCGTGGCCGTCTGCTGGACGGCGAACTTCTACACCGGCTACATGGCGACGCTGGGTGCGGCGCTGGTGCTGCTGGTACGGGTGGTGCTGACGCGGGAGGGACTCCGGACCCGGCTGACGGTGGTCGGGCGGGCGGCCGGGACGACCGTGCTGGGGATCGCGCTCGCGGCGCCGGTCCTGGCGCCCCTGTTCCTCAGCTCCGGGCAGGCGTACCCGGGCTGGGTCAAGGAGTTCGAGCCGGTGTCCTGGGCGGACCTCTTCGCCCGGCTGCTGCCCGCGACGTACTCCTTCTCCTCCCCCGCCGTCTTCGTGGGCACCGGGACGCTGCTGCTGGTGGCCGCGCTGCCCTTCCACCGGGCCGTGCCGCCGCGCACCCGGCTGGCGTGGGCGGGGCTGACGGCGGCCGTGGCGCTCTCCCTCCAGTGGGCGCCGACGCACCTGGCCTGGCACCTGTTCGCGACCCCGAACGGAAGCCCGTACCGGCAGACCTTCGTGCTGGCCGGGATCGCCGTGATCGCCGCCTGGACCGGCCTGGCGGCGGGACTGCCGGGCCCGCGCGCGCTGGCGGCCGGGGCGGGCGTGCTGGCGGCCGCGGCGCTGTGGGCGCGCGGGAGCACGCTGGTGACGGCCTGGGGGTACGTGCTGTTCTGCGGCGGGCTGGCGCTGGCGGCCGCGGGCTGGTGGGCGCTGCGCCTGCGCCGGCGCCGCCTGGCGCTCCCGGCGGCCGCGCTGCTGGCGGCCGTGCTCGTCGGGCAGGCGGCCGCCACGACCGCGTACGGGCACAAGGGCAAGCTGGGCGGTCTCGACGACTAC
This sequence comes from Streptomyces sp. NPDC048258, assembly GCF_043201995.1. Taxonomy (NCBI): domain Bacteria; kingdom Bacillati; phylum Actinomycetota; class Actinomycetes; order Kitasatosporales; family Streptomycetaceae; genus Streptomyces; species Streptomyces sp. NPDC048258. The sequence goes on along the minus strand of NZ_JBICZH010000015.1, from coordinate 126,860 downwards.
CCGTCCTGGTCCCCGGCGCACACCGCGCGCGCCGGGGTCCTGGCCGGCGCCGAGGGCTGGCCGGCGTACCGGACCGACCCGAGCCGGCCGGCCCTGACGGGCAACGACCCGATGCTGCTGGGCGGGGAGGGCGGCTCGTACTACAGCAGCCACACCCCGGAGGTGTTCACCCGGACGATGGTGGCGCTGGGCGCGGGCTGGACCTCGCGCGGGCGCAACGTGCAGAGCATCGACAGCCCGGTGACGGACGCCGTCTTCGCGGTCGGCGCCCGGCTGCGGCCGGACGGCACGATCGCCCGCGCCGAGGTGCCCCCGCTGGTCACGACCCGGCCGCCGGGCGCTCCCGCCGGCTACGGCGACTCCCCCTTCGCCAACCAGGAACTCCTGCTGGGCGCGCGGGTGTACGAGGATCCTCTCGCGCCGGGTGTCTGCCGCTCGGGCACGGAGGCGTACCTGTGGGCGCCGGAGTACAACGCGACGGCACGCCTCGCCGGCGGCCCGCCGCTGCGGCTGAATGGCAACGCCCCGCGCAACCGGGCGGCCGTCCAGCCGCTGGGCGTCTCGCGGGGGGAGTCCTCACCACTGGTCTTCGACCAGGCCGCGCCCGCGCGGTGGGCGCTGTCCTGCCTGGACCGGGGCCGGCTGGCCGCGGCCGTGGACCGGCTGCGCGCCACGGCCGCCTCCTCCGTCGCGGTCGGCTCCGCGGAGGTCCGGGCCACGCTCCCGCCGGGCAGCACGGGCACGGCGGTCCTGTCGGTCCCCGCGATCGCGGGATGGACCTGCAACGACCGCCCGGCGTCGGCGTATCTGGGCCTGGTCGCGGTCCCGCTGGAGCCCGGCACCACCCGCCTGGACTGCACCTTCCGCCCCCCGGGTCTCGTCCCGGGCACGGCCCTGGCCGCGCTGGCCCTGGCGGTCGTCCTGGCCCTGGCCCTCAGGCAGCGGCGTCAGCGGACCTGACCGAGCCAGTGCAGGGTGCGGCGGACCTCGCCCGGGAAGGGGTGGTTCGGGCCGTGCAGGCGCTCCGCGTCGAACAGCAGGCGGGCCAGGGTGTCGTGGGCCGCCTGCCGGTCGCCGAGGGAGAGCAGCAGGTGCGCTATCCGGCGCCGGACCTCCAGGGGGAGGCCCGGGTCCGGGTTGGCGTAGTGGTTCTCGAAGAGCGGCAGCAGCGAGCGGTACTCGGCGAGGGCCGCGGCCGGTTCGCCGAGCTGTTCCAGGCACTGCGCCGAGTCGTAGCGGAAGCGCAGCGACTGCGGGTCGCCGGCCGGGAACTCGTCGGCGAGGCGGCGCAGTTCTGGCAGGGCGCGGCGGTACTGGCCGTCGTCCATCAGCGTGGCGGCGTACTGCTTGCGCAGGGAGCGGACCACCGGCGAGTGCTCGCCGTGCTGGGCGGCGGCGGCCGGGAGGATACCGCCGAGGATGTCGCCGGCCTGGGTCAGCTGCCCCTGGTCCAGCAGCTTGCGCGCCTCGTCCACGGCCGCGGGGATGTCGGGCTGCTGCTTCGGCGGGGAGGTCGGCTGGGGCGGGATCACCGTGGCCCGGTCCGGCCAGGGGGCGTGCGGGCGCAGGAAGGGGCGGGTGGGGTCGAGCGGGCCCGAGGGAGCGCGGCCGCCACGGGCGGGCAGCAGCGGCGCGAGGGCCTCGTAGACCTCCTGCGCGGACGCCGGGCGGTCCTGCGGGTCCTTGGCCAGCAGGCGGAGCAGGATCGCCTCCAGCTCCGCGGGGATCTCCGGGCGCTTCGGGCGGATCGGGGCCGGGGGCTCGTACAGGTGGCGGTGGAGCACGCCCAGGGCGGTGGAGCCGGCGAACGGGACGTTGCCGCTGAGGAGTTCGTACAGCAGCACGCCCAGGGCGTAGAGGTCGGTGTACGGGCCCACCGCGCCGCTCATGGCCTGCTCGGGCGCCATGTACGCGGGGCTGCCGATCGGCGTGCCGGTGCTGGTGAGGCGGGTGGTGTCGGTGTCCATCACCGAGGCCACACCGAGGTCCAGGACCAGGACGGTGCCGTCCGGGCGGACCATCACGTTGCGCGGCTTCAAATCGCGGTGGACGATCGGCACCGCGTGCACGGCCGAGAGGACCGAGCACAGCTGCGCGGCGACCGAGACCGCCCACGGCCAGGGGTACGGGTCGTGCTGGGCGAGGTGGTCGGCGAGGTCGGTGCCCTCGACGTATCCCATGACGAGGAACAGCTCGTCGCCGTCACTGCCCGCGTCGTGCACGGTGACCAGGCCGGGGTGGTCGACCTGCGCCGTGACCCGGCACTCGCGCACGAAGCGGCGGCGCAGTTCCTCGGCGACGGTGCCGGGGCCGGCGACCTTGTCGGGGCGCAGCAGTTTGACGGCGACACGGCGGTCCAGGCGCTTGTCGTACGCCGTCCAGACCTGGCCCATGCCGCCCTGTCCCAGGATGCTCGCCAGCTGGTAGCGGTCTCCGATGAGCCGGTCGGTCACTGATTCGGGTCCTGGATCGCGGTCGTGTTCGGGTCCTTGTAGGGGCCGCCGGGCGGCGGGGTCTGCTTGCGCAGCAGTTCGCTGAGCTCGTCGAGTTCGGCGCGGACCTGCCCGATGCGCGGGGGCGGGGTCGGCTGCGGCGGGACCTGCGGGACCTGCGGCGGCAGGGGCGCCGGGGCGGGCACCTGGGCGGGCGGGTAGCCGTAGGCGGGGCGGGCGGGCTGCGCCGGGTACCACTGCGCGGAGGGGACGGCGGCCCGCTTCTCGTAGTGCCGGATGTCGGCGACGAGGAAGTAGACGCAGGTCGCGAAGCCGGTGATGAGGGTGCCGAAGGCCCCGGTGTTGCCCTGCCAGCCGTCGGTTTCGGGGGTCGGGTCGAGACCGATCAGCACGACCCAGCTGACGGAGAGCACGAAACTGACGGCGAGCAGCGTCCAGTCGCGGGCGGCGCGGGTCAGGATGGCGAGTCTCAGCATCGTGGCCCAGGCCAGGAAGCCACAGCTCAGGATCGGCAGCAGCGTGAACAGCACGCGCAGGGTCACCACGCCCCCGTTACCGGGCTGGTGACCATGCTGCGGCGGGTAGCCGGGGCCGTGCATCGGTGCTCCTGACAGGCCGTGCGGAAAGGTTTTCAGGGTCTGAGCGTATACAGCGATTCCGGCCATGGTGAGGGGATGTGCCCAACCGTTGCACGGTCGCCGCACAGGCCGTCTGAGCAGCGGCTTCCGGACCCCGGCGAGCAGACCACCCCAAACGGGCTTACCGTCGCAAACGGGATACGTGGAGGCCGGGAGTCCGCAGTGCGGGCTCCCGGCCCCCACGACTGTCAGGAACCGAGGATGGTGGCGAGGAACTCCCCCGTCCAGGCCAGTAGTTCCCGCCCGACCAGCGGCTTCCCGCCGATCTTGCCGGTCTTCGGGCGCGGGATGAGCACCTGGGAGGTGGCGGGCTTGAGCACCGCCCCCGGGTAGAGCCGCTTCAGGCGCAGCTCCTGCGACTCGCGCAGTTCCACCGGCCCGAAGCGGATGTTGGGGCCCTGGAGGGTGATGTCGGCGACCCCGCAGGCGCGGGCGAGCATCCGCAGCCCGGCCACCAGCAGCAGGTTCTCCACCGGCTCCGGCAGCTTGCCGTAGCGGTCGGTGAGTTCCTCCCGTACGGCCTTGACGTCCGCCTCGGAGTTCGCCGAGGCGATGGACCGGTACGCCTGCAGGCGCAGCCGCTCGCCCGGCGCGTAGTCGTGCGGGACGTGCGCGTCGACCGGCAGCTCGATCTTGACGTCCAGCGGCGGCTCCTCCTCCGCCCCGCCCTCCACGGCGGCCCGGTAGTCGGCCACGGCCTCGCCGACCATGCGGATGTACAGGTCGAAGCCGACGCCCGCGATGTGGCCGGACTGCTCGCCGCCGAGCAGGTTGCCCGCGCCGCGGATCTCCAGGTCCTTCATGGCCACGTACATGCCGGCGCCCATCTCGGTGTGCTGGGCGATCGTCGCGAGCCGCTCGTGCGCGGTCTCGGTCAGCGGCTTCTCCGGCGGGTACAGGAAGTACGCGTACCCGCGCTCGCGGCCGCGGCCCACGCGCCCGCGCAGCTGGTGCAGCTGGGAGAGGCCGAAGTTGTCGCCGCGCTCCACGATCAGGGTGTTGGCGTTGGAGATGTCGATGCCGGACTCGACGATCGTCGTCGACACCAGCACGTCGAACTTCTTCTCCCAGAAGTCCACGACGACCTGCTCCAGGGCCTGTTCGGACATCTGGCCGTGCGCGGTCGCGATCCGCGCCTCGGGCACGATCTCGCGCAGCTTGGCAGCCGCCCGGTCGATGGACTCGACCCGGTTGTGGATGTAGAAGCACTGGCCCTCGCGCAGCAGTTCACGGCGGACGGCCGCGCCGATCTGCTTCTCCTCGTACGGGCCGACGAAGGTGAGCACCGGGTGCCGCTCCTCCGGCGGGGTGGTGATCGTCGACATCTCGCGGATGCCGGTCACCGCCATCTCCAGGGTGCGCGGGATCGGGGTCGCGGACATGGTGAGCACGTCCACGTTGGCGCGGAGCTTCTTCAACTGCTCCTTGTGCTCGACGCCGAACCGCTGCTCCTCGTCGACGATGACCAGGCCCAGGTCCTTGAACTTCGTCTCCTGCGAGAAGAGGCGGTGGGTACCGATGACCACGTCCACCGACCCCTCGCGCAGGCCCTCCAGGGTGGCCTTGGACTCGGTCTCGCCCTGGAACCGGGACAACGCCTTCACCTTGACCGGGAACTGGCTGTAGCGCTCGGAGAAGGTGCCGAAGTGCTGCTGCACGAGGAGCGTCGTGGGGACGAGGACGGCGACCTGCTTGCCGTCCTGGACCGCCTTGAAGGCGGCGCGCACGGCGATCTCGGTCTTGCCGTAGCCGACGTCGCCGCAGATCAGCCGGTCCATGGGAACGGACTTCTCCATGTCCTCCTTGACCTCGGCGATGGTGGTGAGCTGGTCGGGCGTCTCCGCGTACGGGAAGGCGTCCTCCAGTTCGCGCTGCCAGGGGGTGTCCGGGCCGAAGACGTGGCCGGGCGCCGCCATGCGCGCGCTGTACAGCTTGATGAGGTCGGCGGCGATCTCCTTGACCGCCTTCTTCGCGCGCGCCTTGGTCTTGGTCCAGTCTGCGCCGCCGAGCCGGTGCAGGGTCGGGGCCTCGCCGCCGACGTACTTGGTGACCTGCTCCAGCTGGTCGGTGGGGATGTAGAGGCGGTCGCCGGGCTGGCCGCGCTTGGCGGGGGCGTACTCGACGAGGAGGTACTCGCGGGTCGCGCCCTGGACGGTGCGCTGCACCATCTCGATGTAGCGGCCGACGCCGTGCTGCTCGTGGACGATGTAGTCGCCGGCCTCCAGGGTCAGCGGGTCGATCGTCTTGCGCCGCCGGGTCGGCATCCGGCCGAGGTCCTTGGTGGCGGTGCGCTGCCCGGTGAGGTCGGTCTCGGTGAGGACGGCCAGCTTGAGGACCGGGTCGACGAAGCCGTTGTCGATCGAGCCGCAGGCGACGTGCACGATGCCCGGCTCCAGCGCCCGCAGGTCCGCCTCCAGGCGGGCCGCGATGCCCTCGCCGCCGAGCACCTCGACCGTACGGACGGCCGGGCCGTGGCCCTCGGTGAGATAGACGGTGTGCCAGCCGTCGGCGATCCAGCCCTTGGTGTCGGCGAGCGCGCGGGCGGTGTCGCCGCGGTAGGCCTCGGGGGCGTGCATGCCGAGCTTGAGGACCGCCGGCTCGCCGGCTGTTGTCGCTGTGCCGCCGATCGCCTCGTCGGCGGCGAAGGGGGAAACCGACCACCACATCATGCCGAGCTCGCGCGCGTGCTCCCGTACGTCCGCGATCCCGCGCAGCGAGGCCGCGCCGACGTCGATGGGGGCCTCGCCGCCGCCCGCGGTGGCGGCCCAGGAGGCCATCAGGAATTCCTGGCTCGTCGCGACCAGGTCGGCGGCCCGGGTCCGTACCCGCTCGGGGTCGCACACGACGGCCATCGACCCGGCGGGCAGGACGTCGATCAGCAGCTCCATGTCGTCGACCAGGACCGGGGCCAGGGACTCCATGCCCTCGACGGCGATCCCCTCGGCGATCTTGTTCAGCAGCTCGCCGAGCTCGGGGTGGGCCTCGGCGAGGGCCGCCGCCCGCTCCCGTACCTCGTCGGTCAGCAGCAGCTCGCGGCAGGGCGGGGCCCACAGGCCGTGCTCGGCGACCTCCAGCGACCGCTGGTCGGCGACCTTGAAGTAACGGATCTCCTCGACCTCGTCGCCCCAGAACTCGATGCGCAGCGGGTGTTCCTCGGTGGGCGGGAACACGTCGAGGATGCCGCCGCGCACGGCGAACTCGCCGCGCTTCTCCACGAGCTCCACGCGCGCGTACGCGGCCGCCGCCAGTGCCCGGGTCACCTCGCCGAGGTCGACGCTCTGGCCCTGCCGCAGGGCCACGGGCACCAGGTCCCCGAGCCCCTTGACCTGCGGCTGGAGCACGGAGCGGATCGGCGCGACGACCACGGAGACGGGCCCGGCGGCCGGGTCGTCCTTGCTCGGGTGCGCGAGGCGGCGCAGTACGGCGATCCGGCGGCCGACGGTGTCGCTGCGCGGGCTGAGCCGCTCGTGCGGGAGCGTCTCCCAGGACGGGTAGTCCACCACCTCGTCGGGCGAGGGCATGAGCGAGCGCAGCGCGGCGGCCAGGTCCTCGGCCTCACGCCCGGTCGCGGTGACCGCGAGGACGGTCCGCCCGGTCTGCCGGGCCAGCGCGGCGATCGCGAAGGGCCGCGCGGCGGCGGGCCCGACCAGGTCCACATGCATGCGGTTGCCGTCCCCGGCCGCGGTGACCGCCTCGGCGAGGGCGGGATCCCGGGTGACGGCGTCGAGCAGTCCGTGCAGGCTCATGTAGAGGCTTTCCATCCGGTGAAGGGGCAACGCGAAGGACCCGACACGTCGCACGGGCCGGGGGTTCCCACCCTACGACGCCCCCTGGCCCCACGCGCGGGGGATTCGGGTCACCCGCAGGGGTGATGGAGCTGGCGCCCACTGGGCCGACCTGATTACGCTTGGTCCAGCAGTTAGTCCATGTCTGCCCTGGAGACCCCATGGAAGCCCGGCAGTACAACGTCCACGAGGCGAAAACGAACTTCTCCAAGATCCTGGAGGCGGTCGCCACGGGCGAGGAGGTGATCATCAGCAAGGCGGGCGAGCCCGTCGCCAAGGTGATCCCGCTCGCGGGGAAGGTCCGGCGCACGGATTACGGCTCCCTTGCGGGCCGGATCAAGATCGCCGACGACTTCGACGAACTGCCCGACGGATTCGCCGAGGCATTCGAGGTCGACGCGTGAAGCTCCTGCTCGACACGCACGTCGTCCTGTGGTGGATGAACGGGGAGCTTCCCGACGAGACGCGGGAGCTTCTCGGGCGTGAGCTCACGGTGTACATGAGCGCCATCACGCCCTGGGAGATCTCCGTGAAACAGGCCGTGGGCAAGCTCACCAGCACCGAGGATCTGGCGATGCAGGCCTGCAACACGCAGTTCCAGGCCCTGCCCATCGACGCCCACCACGGCGTCCTGGCAGGCAAGCTGCCCCTCCACCACAAGGATCCGTTCGACCGCATGCTGATCGCCCAGGCCCAGAGCGAAGGGCTGACCCTCGTCACCCGTGACAAGTTCATCCCGCTCTACGATGTCCCGGTACTGACCGTCTGAGCTCGCCGCGTCGCTTTCCGCCGGAGAGACGTCGACCGGCCTAGGAGCACGAGTCCGTGACGAGCGATGCGATAGCCCGCCCGGTGCCCGCGCCCCGCGCGCCCGTGACGGCGGCACGGGCGTGGTGGCCCGGGCCGTACGTGGTGGCCGGCGGGCTGTTCCTCGTCTACCTCGTGCTGTCCGTCGGGCGGTTCCGGCGGATGGAGTGGGCCTCCTGGGACCTGGGCATCTTCGAGCAGGCGATCCGCGCGTACGCGCACCTGCAGGAGCCCGTCGCCGATCTGAAGGGGCCCGGGGCCAACATCCTGGGGGACCACTTCAGCCCGGTCATCGCCCTGCTCGCCCCCGTCTACCGGATCTTCCCCGGCCCCGTCACCCTGCTCGTCGCGCAGGCCGCGCTGTTCGCGCTCTCCGCCGTCCCCGTCACCAGGGCGGCCGGGCGGTTCCTCGGCCGGCCCCGCGGGCTCGCCGTCGGAATCGCGTACGGGCTGTCGTGGGGGATCCAGCGGGCCGTCGAGTTCGACTTCCACGAGATCGCCTTCGCCGTGCCCGTGCTGGCCTTCGCCCTGGAGGCGGTGCTCGCCCGGCGCTGGCGGGCCGCCCTGCTGTGGGGGCTGCCGCTGCTCCTCGTCAAGGAGGACCTCGGTTTCACCCTCGCCGCCCTGGCCGTGGTCGTCGCCTGGCGGGCCCGGCCCACCCACCGGCGGGCCGCCGCGGCCGCCCTCGGCGTCGCCGTCGCCGCCACGGTCCTCGCCGTCCTGGTGTTCACCGTCTTCATACCGGCCTTCGCCACGGCGGGCTACGGCTACTGGGACAAGATCGACGGTGCGGGCCCCCTCGACGGCATCGGCACCAAGCTCACCACCCTGGCCTGGGTGCTGATCCCGACCTCCGGGCTGCTGGCCCTGCGCTCGCCGCTGCTGCTGGTCGCCGCCCCCACCCTCGGCTGGCGGTTCCTGTCCGGCGACGACCACTACTGGTCCACCGACTGGCACTACAGCGCCGTCCTCATGCCCGTCGTGGCCCTCGCCCTCGTCGACGCCATCGACACCGCCCGGCGCGGCGCGCGGCCCTGGCTGCGCGCGTACGCCCTCCAGCTGCCCACCGCCGTCCTCGCCGCCGGCCTCGCCCTCAGCGCGACCAGCCTGCCGACCGAGAAGCTCGCGCAGGCCCGTACGTACGAGAAGCCCGCCCGGGTCACCGCGATCGAGGAGCTCCTCGCCCGCATCCCCGACGGTGCGACGGTGGAGGCCGACACCGGCCCCCTGACCCGGCTGACCTCCCGCTGCCGCGTGCTGTGGATCGGCGGCAGCAAGGGCGTCGTCCCCGACTGGATCACCCTGGACAACTCCTCCAAGTGGGCCGGCGAGGACCCGACCGGCTACGCCCGGCAGCTGCACCCCGGCGAGCGCTTCGCCCTCGTGGGCGAGGCCGAGGGCGTCGTCCTCATGCGCCACGAGTGACGCGGCTGGAACGACGCCGGTCCGGGACCCCAAGGTCCCGGACCGGCGCCTTCCCCCGTTCCCCCGTGTTCCCCCGTGCTCCCCCGTACGACCGCGGCGGCAGGTACTGCTCCTACTCGCTCGCGATCGCGTTCAGTACGTTCATCCGCCCCGCCCGGAAGGCCGGGACCAGTGCGGCGAACAGGCCCACGAAGGCCGAGGCGGCGAACACCCCGAGGATCGTCGGCCACGGGATCTCCAGCACCTTCAGTCCCTCCAGCGCGAGCAGCTGCTGCGCGGTGGCGCCCCAGCCCATGCCCAGCCCGAGGCCGAGCAGGGCGCCGAAGAGGGCGATGACCACCGACTCCAGGCGGATCATGCGGCGCAGCTGGCGGCGGGAGAGGCCGATGGCGCGCATCAGGCCGATCTCGCGGGTCCGCTCGACCACCGACAGGGCGAGGGTGTTCACGACGCCCAGCACCGCGATGACGATGGCGAGGGCGAGGAGCCCGTAGACCATGTTGAGCAGCTGGCCGACCTGGTCCTTCAGGGACTGCTTGTAGTCGGCCTGATTGCGCACCTTGTACTGCGGGTACTCCGCCAGCGCCGACTTGACCGCCGTGTACGCGGCGGCATCGGACTGCCCGTCCTTCGCGCTGGCCAGCAGCATGAAGGGGCGCGGCATCCGGTCGGCCGGGACGTTCGCCTCGGCGACCGCCGTGCTGACGTACTTCATGGTCTTGTCGAGGCTGCCCTCGTCGCTGGTGATCGCCGCGACCTTCAGCTTGACGGTGTTGCCGCCGGTGAAGGCGACCGTCAGCTCGTCACCGAGCTTGATGTGGTGCGCGGTGGCGTACTCCGAGCCGACCGACATCGAGTCCTTGCCGTACGCCGCCGCGTGCTCGCCGGCGATCATCTTGCGGCGGATGTCCTTGGCGTACGTCGGGTCGGTGGCGCCGAGTCCCACCGTCTCGGTGGCGCCGTCGGGTGCGGTGACCTTGGCGTCCACCTCGCGGTAGGCGGTGACGTGGTCGAGGCCGGGGCTGGCCCGCAGCGCCTGCTCGACCTGCGGCATGACGGGCTGCCCCGTCTCGGAGTCGACGATGTAGTCCGCGCCGACCGACTTGTCGAGCTCGTCGGTGGCGGAGGCCACCATCGAGGAGCCGACCACCGACAGGCAGGCGACGACCGCGAGGCCGATCATCAGCGCGGCGGCGGTGGCGCCGGTGCGGCGCGGGTTGCGCAGGGCGTTGCGCTCGGCGAGCCGGCCCACGGACCCGAAGGGCCGCAGCACCACGCCGGAGAGCGCCCGCACCACGCCCGCGGCGAGCAGCGGGCCGATCACGATGAAGCCGATGAGGGTGAGGACGACACCGAGGCCCAGCCAGAGCGATCCGGGTCCGGCCTTCTCGGCGGCCGTGGCGAGGTAGAGCCCCGCGCCGCCGATGCCGGTGACGACCAGGCCGAGGACGGCGCGGACGACGCCGGCCTTCTTGTCGCCGGGGGTGCCCGATTCGCGCAGGGCGGCCATCGGGGAGACCTTGCCGGCCCGGCGGGCCGGGATGAAGGCGGAGACGAGGGTGACGAGGACACCGAGGGTGAGACCGGCGACCGGGGTGTACCAGGCGACCGTCAGATCGTCGGTGGACAGGTGCATGCCCATCTGGCCCATGAGCTTCATCAGCCCGACGGCCAGGCCCACGCCGGCCCCGATGCCCAGGACCGAGCCGACGACGCCGAGGAGGAAGGCCTCGACGATGACGGACTTGAGGACCTGTCCGCTGTCGGCGCCGATGGCGCGCATCAGACCGATCTCGCGGGTGCGCTGGGCGACCAGCATGGAGAAGGTGTTGAAGATCAGGACGATGCCCACGAGGAACGCGATCAGGGCGAAGCCGTACATGGCGTACTTCATGACGTTGAGGAAGGAACCGACGTCCTTGCGGTTGGCGTCCGCGGCTTCCTTGGCGGTCTGGAGCTTGTAGGTGTCCGCGCCGACGACGGTGGCGACGTTCCGCTTGAGCTGCTCGTCGCTCACCCCGTCCTTGGCGGTGACGTTGACGTGCGTGAAGGAGCCGGTGGCGCCGAGCAGGTGCCGCTGGGCGGTCGGGGTGTCGAAGTAGACGACGGCCGCGCCCGGGTTGGTCACGGTGAAGGTGGCGATACCGGTGACGGTGGCGCGGATGTCACCGGTGACCGCGATGGTGCGCAGTTCGTCACCGAGCCCCAGGTGGTGCTTGTCCGCGGTGTCGGCGTCGACCATCACCTCGGTCGGCCCGCGCGGGGCGTGACCGGCGGTGATCTTCATGGACTTCAGCTCGTTGTCGGTCCAGTTGCCCGCGATGGTCGGGGCGCCGGTGGTCGAGCCCATGTTCTCGTTCTTGGAGTTGACGACCGTGACGGACATCGAGACGACGCCGCCCTCGGCGCTCTTGACTCCCTCGGCCTTCGCCACCTGCTCCACGACCGGGCCGGGCAGCATCTCGGGCTTGCCGCGGTCCGGGGTCTCCTCCCCGCCCTCCGCGGCCTTGGGGCTGACGGTCACGTCGGAGCTGGTGACGGCGAACAGCTTGTCGAAGGTGGTGTTCATGGTGTCGGTGAACACCGTGGTGCCGCAGACGAAGGCGACGGAGAGCAGGACGGCGACGGCGGACAGCGCCATCCGTCCCTTGTGCGCGATGAAGTTGCGCCGGGAGGTCTTCAGGACGGTGTTGCTCACGAGGTCCGCCCGCGCGCGTCGAAGTCCTTCATGCGGTCCAGGACCTGCTCGGCCGTGGGCCCGTACATCTCGTCGACGATCTGGCCGTCGGCGAGGAAGATGACGCGGTCCGCGTACGAGGCGGCCACCGGGTCGTGCGTGACCATCACGATGGTCTGGCCGAGCTCGTCCACCGAGCGGCGCAGGAAGCCGAGTACCTCGGCGCCTGCCCGCGAGTCCAGGTTTCCGGTCGGCTCGTCGCCGAAGATGATCTGCGGGCGGGCGGCGAGGGCGCGGGCGACCGCCACGCGCTGCTGCTGGCCGCCGGAGAGTTCGGTCGGGCGGTGCTTGAGGCGGCCTGCCAGGCCGACGGTCTCCACGACCCGGTTCAGCCACTGCGCATCGGGCTTGCGGCCCGCGATGTCCATGGGGAGGGTGATGTTCTCCAGGGCGTTCAGCGTGGGCAGCAGGTTGAACGCCTGGAAGATGAAGCCGATCCGGTCCCGGCGCAGCTGCGTGAGCTTCTTGTCCTTCAGCCCGGTGATCTCGGTGTCGTCGAGGTGGATCTGCCCGCTGGTCACCGTGTCGAGACCGGCGAGGCAGTGCATCAGCGTGGACTTGCCGGAGCCGGAGGGGCCCATGATCGCGGTGAACTGGCCGCGGTGGATGTCCACGTCCACCGCGTCGAGGGCCACGACGCGCGTCTCACCGGAGCCGTAGGCCTTGACGACCTTCCGCGCCCGGGCCGCGACGGCTGCGTGCCCTCCCGCGTCCCCGTGCCTGGTTTCGGTCATAGCCGTTGTCACGGTGTTTCTCCTTCTCGTTCTGCGTGCGTCGCCGTCGTGAAGTCTGTTGCGCGGCGGGATCCGGCGCGCTGGTGCCCATCGCCGTATCCGTCCGGGGGTTAACCCCACCCCCGGGCTCCCGGCCCATGTGAACCAGTTAAGGACGCGCCGGGATCCGTCTCCTCATCCGCCGGGACGAAAGACCCCTGGCCCGTTGTGCGGAGCGTCCCCTAGGGGTTCTCCACCCTTCGGGGGAGCTGCTCTGGGGGATACCGCCGGATACGGCGGCGGTGAGAAGGTGTTCCCCGCATGTGCGTGCAGGGGGAAGGAATCTTCGTGGGGTCTGGGGAGAGAGCGGACGACAGTCCGGACGGCATATCCGGGGGGAGCGACGGCCCGTCCGGGAGCACGGTTTCCGCCAAAGGCGCGGGGCCCGGCAGCACGGCATCGGGGGGCACGGCAACGGCGGCGCCGGGGCGTCCGCCCGCCCCCGTGGTCGCCTCGCTGATGCTCGGCATGGCGCTCGTCGCCCTCGACAGCACCATCGTCGCCACCGCCGTCCCCCAGATCGTGGGCGACATCGGCGGGTTCTCCGTCTTCTCCTGGCTCTTCTCCGGCTACCTGCTGTCCGTCACCGTCACCCTGCCCGTCTACGGGAAGCTGTCCGACACGTTCGGCCGCAAGCCCGTGCTGCTCTTCGGCATCGGCCTCTTCCTCGTCGGCTCGCTGCTGTGTGCGGTCGCCTGGAACATGGCGGCCCTCATCGCCTTCCGGATCATCCAGGGCCTGGGCGGCGGCGCCCTCCAGGGCACGGTCCAGACGCTGGCCGGCGACCTCTATCCGCTCAAGGACCGGCCGAAGATCCAGGCCCGGATGTCCACCGTCTGGGCCACCTCCGCCGTCGCCGGCCCGGCCCTCGGCGGGCTGCTCGCCTCGTACGCGCACTGGCGCTGGATCTTCCTGATCAACCTGCCGCTGGCCGCGCTCGCCCTGTGGATGATCGCCCGTCACCTGGCGGAGCCCGTACGCTCCCCCGGGCGCCGGGGCCCGGTCGACTGGGCGGGAGCGCTGGGCATCTTCGCCTGCGGCGGGCTGCTGCTGTTCGCGCTCGTCCAGGGCGGGGTCGCCTGGCCCTGGCTGTCCGCGCCCTCGCTGGGGCTGCTGGGCGCGAGCGCCGTGCTGGCCGTGGTGGTGGTGCGGATCGAACGCCGGGCCGAGGAACCGATCCTGCCCGGCTGGGTGTGGCGCCGGCGCACCATCGCCGCCGTCAACCTGGCCATGGGGGCGCTCGGCCTGCTGATGGTCGCCCCGATGGTGTTCATGCCGACGTACGCCCAGTCCGTCCTCGGCCTCGGGCCCGTCAGCGCCGGGCTGGTCATGTCCGTGATGACCCTCAGCTGGCCCATCACCGCCGCCTTCAGCCAGCACGTCTACCGGCGCATCGGCTTCCGGAACACCGCGGCCGTCGGGATCGCGCTGGCCGCGGTGATCCTGTACTCCTTCACCCTGCTCCCCTATCCCGCGCGGCCCTGGCAGCCCGCGCTGATCATGCTGCTGCTGGGCGGCGCCCTCGGCATCTTCCAGCTCCCGCTGGTCGTCGGGGTCCAGTCCACCGTCGGCTGGGCGGAGCGCGGGACCGCGACGGCCTCGGTGCTGTTCTCCCGCCAGGTCGGCCAGAGCATCGGCGCGGCCCTGCTGGGCGCCGTCGCCAACGCCACCATCGCCGCACGGCTGGTGCACGCCCCCATGCCCGGACTGCCGGACAACCTGGACGACGTGTCGAAGGCCCTGGACCAGCCGGGGCTGCTCCCCCAGGCCGCCGCCGACTACCTACGCGAGGCCGTGGCCGCCGCCGTGGACCACATCTTCCTCGGCGCGACGGGCGCGGCCGTGGCCTCGCTGCTGGTCCTGCTGCTGGTGGCGCCGCGGAGGTTCCCGGTGCTGCCGGAGCAGAGCGAGGAGTAACGGGCCGCCGGAGAAGCCGACTTGTCATGCTCCCCGTCAACGGGTAAGCCTGGGGCACAACCGTTTCCGGGGGGACGACGACATGGCATCCGCACTCTTCGCACTGGCGTTACTGGCCGCACTGGCCGGGCCGCTCGCCCGGCGGCTCCACCGCCACCCGGGCTTCGTCACCGGCCGCGACGGCCGGCTCTCCACCTCCACGGTGCTCGCCCTGGCCTGGACGGTGGTCCTGGTCTGGCTGCTGCTCACGACCCTCGTCTACGGGCTCACCGCGGGCGGCGGCATCGGCTGGTTCCAGGGCGAGCACGGCCCGCTGTCCTCACTGACGACGGTGTACCTGCCGCTGCTCGGGGGCCCGTACGCGGCCCTGATCGCCGCGAAGACGGTGGTCGGCATCCGCGTGGAGAACGGCAGCATGGCCAAGCCCGCGCCGAAGCCGACGGCCACGGGCCGCCGCCCGCTGCGTGAGCTGATCGCGAACGACAGCGGCCGGACCGACCTCGTGGACCTCCAGTACGTCGCGCTCAGCGCGGTCACGATGCTCTACGTCGTCCTGTTCTTCCTCTCGGACGTGGGCGCCGGGCTCCCCCACCTCCCCGCGGAGATCTGGGCCCTGACGGGCGCACCGGCGGGGGCGTACCTGGTGAACAAGATGGCCACCCGCGCGAACCCGGTGATCACGAACGTCACGGTCGCCGACGGCCTGCTCAGGGTCGAGGGCGGCGGCTTCACGGACCCGCGCCTCACGGTGGACGACACCGCGCTCCCCACCACCCCGGACGAGGTGACGGGCGCCCTGACCACCCCCCTGCCGCCCGCGGCCCACCCCCCGTTCACGGTGGTGGTCACCTCCCGCGGCCTCCGCAGCGACCCGTACCGCTACGAGCCCCCGACCCCGACGGTCCCGGCCCAGCAGGGCCCCCGGCCGGCCTGATCCGGCCCCGCCGGCGTTGAGGCGGGGACCGGCTCCGCGCAGCGGCTCCCGCGCCCCCGGCTACGGGAGCTTGTGCCGCGCGTAGTAGCGGGCCACCCGAGCCCGGTTGCCACAGGCCGACGCCACGCACCACCGCCGCCGCGGATGCAGCGGAAGGAACAGCAGGACGCAGTCCTCCGCCTCGCAGCCGCGAACCGACGCCACCCGCGGATCCGTCAGGAACTCCGCGACCGACTCGGCCAGTTCGGCCGCGAGCCGCCGCGCCGGGGCGGCCACCCGGTGCGCAGCCGCCGTCAGGCCCGCCTCCGCGCTCCAGGCCAGCTCACGGCGCGCCGGCGCCCCGGCCATGGCCTCGTTCAGCGCGCGCAGCGCATCGCCCGGCGGCCGCTCCCCGCACCGCACGGCCGCGAGCGCCGGCCGCGCGGCCTCCCGCACGGCCCGTACGGCGGCCACCTCGGCCGCGCCCACGTCCCCGACCGGGGTCAGCCGGCCGGCCTGCTCGGCCAGCCACCGCGCGAGACCCGCCGGCTCGGCGACGAGGTCGCCCGCGGCGGTCAGGGTGTTGAGGAGGTCCAGGGCGAGGGGTTCGCCGGTCAGCGGAAAGTCCGTCACGCAACTAATGCTACCTGAAGCACTTGACCCGTTAGTGATCCACAGGCAAGACTAATGGGACCAAGCCACCAGGAGGCATGTGATGCTCACGTCCGTCCAGCACCGAACCGTCGACGTGGACGGCGTGCGCGTCGCCTACCGCGAAAGCGGTCCCGCCGACGGCCCCGTCCTGCTGCTCCTCCACGGCTTCCCCACCGCCTCGCACCAGTTCGCCCGCCTGATGGACGCCCTCGGCGACACCCCGTACCGCCTGATCGCCCCCGACTACCCCGGCTTCGGCCGCACCGAGGCCCCGGACGGATTCACGTACACCTTCGACCGGCTCGCCGACGTCGTGGAGGGCTTCACCGACGCCCTCCGCCTCGACCGCTTCGCCCTGTACGTCTTCGACTTCGGCGCCCCCGTCGGGCTGCGGCTCGCCACCCGCCGCCCGGACCGCGTCACGGGCCTGATCGTCCAGAACGGCAACGCGTACGAGGAGGGACTCTCGGACGCGGCCCGCGAGTTCGCCGGTCTGCGGCGCGACGTGCCGGGCAACGAGGACCGTATCCGGGGGCTCTTCACCCTGGAGGGCACCCGCTTCCAGTACGAGACCGGGGTCGCGGACCCCGCCCTGATCTCCCCGGACAACTGGACGCTCGACGTCCACTACCTCGGCCTGCCGGGGCGCGCCGACGCCCAGGCGGACCTCGCCTTCGACTACTCCTCGAACTTCGCCCACTACCCTGCCTGGCAGGCCTGGCTGCGCACCGCGAGGCCGCCGGTCCTGGTCGTCTGGGGCGCGGGCGACCCCTTCTTCACTCCGGCGGGAGCGAAGGCCTACCTCCGGGACGTCCCGGACGCCGCCGTCCACGTCTTCGACGGCGCGGGCCACTTCGCCCTGGAGACCCACCTCCCGGCCATCGCCCCCCTGATCACCACGTTCCTCGCCGAACTCCCGTAGGCGGGGGGCGGGCGGGCCGCTGCGCGGGGCGATTCCCCCACCCCGCCCCTTCCCGAAACCGGGCTCTGCCCGGACCCGCGCCCCAAACTCCCCCAGCTACCGCTGGGAGGTGCCCCCGGACGGAGTCTGGGGGAGGTAGCCGGGGGAGTTTGAGGCGTGGGGGTCCCCCCGGACGGAGTCTGGGGGAGGGTCCGGGGCGGAGCCCCAGGAAACGGGCCGCCGGGTCAGCCCTCGGCGGGGGCGCGGCCCGTCAGGGCTGCCAGGCTCGATCGGACGTGGTTCATGTGCGCCCGCATCTCCTCCTGCGACTCCGCGTGCTCCCGCAGGATCCGCTCCGTCTCCCGACCGACCCGCTCCTCCGCCACCCGCGCCTCCGCCACCAGCTCCGCGGCCAGCGCCTCCGCGTCCTCCTGCCCGTGCCGCGCCGACTCCTCCGCCTCCGCGAACCCCCGCCGCGCCTCCGCCAGCCGCCCCTCCGCGTACCGCTCCGACTCATCCGCCCGCGCCGCGAACTCCGCCTCCCGCGCCGCCAGCTCCCGCTCGGCCGCCTCCCACCGCTCCGCGTGCTCCTGCTCGAGCTCCGCGAGCAACGCCTCCGACCGCCGCCGCATCTCCGCCAGCGCGGCCACCGCCTCCGCCCGCCGGCCCTCCGCGTCCGCCCGCGCCTCCGCCCGCGCCTCGTCCGCCTCCCGCTGCGCCCGCAGCAGCCCCTGCCGGGCCCGGACCTCCGTCTGCTCGCGCACCGCCTCCGCGTCCGCCCGCGCCAGCCCCGCCGCCCGGTCCGCGTACGCCTCGGCCGCGCCCAGCGTCGCGGACGCGTCCGCCCGCGCCTCCTCCCGTACGCAGTCCGCCTCCTCCTGCGCCAGCAGCAGGATCCGGCGGGCGCGCTCGCTCAGGTCCTCGTACGTCTGCGGAGCCAGCACGGACACCGCCTCGCGCAGCCACCCCGCCTCCGCCTCCATCTGCCGCGCCAGGACGGTCAGCCGGGCCACGCGCTCCCAGGCCTCGTCACGGCTGCCGGAGAGCCGCGCGAGATACCGGTCGACCTCATCCGTGCGGTAGCCGCGGCCGCGCACAGTGGCAATGGGTGCACTCATCCTGGAAGCGCCTCTCTCGCGGGGATTCCTGTCAAGGATGCGCCATTTGCTCCCAGAAGCCGGAATGGCCGGGCCGAGACCCCGTTCAGGGGTCTCGGCCCGGCCACTCAACTGATCATCCGATCAGAGCAGTCCGTCCCACATCTGCTCCAGCAGCACCGACCACCAGCTCTCCGGAGAGGCCAGCGCCGCGCTGTCCAGCCCCGCCAGATTCGCCTGGAAATCGACGGTCCAGCGACCCGCCTGTTCCGGCGTCAGATGCTGGCGCAGCCGCCACATTTGACCCAGCATCGCGAGGGACCGTACGAACTGCGGCAGGCTGGAGTTCACGAACTGCGGCGGTACCGGGGCACCGCCCGGACCGCCCTCCACCGGCACCGCCACGATGTGCGCCGTGCCGTACTGCACGCACAGCGCCTTGCCGAAGTCGCTGCCGACGACGAGGTACGAGCCCGCGTCCGACGCCGGCGCCACCTGCCGCTGCGCGGCCATCTCCGCCAGCGTCGGCACCGGCTGGCCCGGTACCGCCTGCGCCCAGAAGAACGGCCCGAAATCGACGGGCAGGCCCGACCACATCAGCGTCTGCGCCACGATCTCCGGCACACCCTGACGGGACACCGCCCGCTGGTCGAAGCGGAACACGCCCTGCGGGCCGAACGCCCCCGCCAGCTCCTGCGCGATCGCGTCCAGCGGGATCGCCGGCTGGAGCGGGACCTGCGGCAGCGGCACCCGTACCGGCGCCGGGCGCGCCGGGCCGTCCGCCACCTGGTGCAGCTCCCCCTGATGGGTGAGCAGGTGGCGCATGCCCTGCTGACGGCCCGCGTGGTCCTTGCCGTACGGGGCCACGCTGGTGATCCGCACCTGCGGCCAGGTCTCCCGGATCATCCGGGCGCAGTAACCGCCGGGCAGCTCACAGGACTCCAGCTCGGTGTGCAGCTCCAGCACCTGCTGCGGCGGCACGTTCATGGCGCGCAGCTCGTGCAGGATCTGCCACTCGGGGTGCGGGGTGCCGGGCGCGGAACGGCGGATGAGCTGCTGCTCGGAGCCGTCGGGCGCGCGGTAGCGCAGGACGGCCTGGTAGCCGGGGCCGACCGTGGGCGCACCGGTGGGCGCCGGGGGCTGCGCGACGGGGCCGGCCGGCGGCGGACCGGGAGGACCGGGCTGCGCGGGCGGCTGACCCGTCACGGCGGGACCGGCGAGCATCGTCGCGGCATGGTCGATCCCCGCACCGGGAACGCCGGGCGCACCCGGAGCACCGGGAGGCGCCGGCGGCTGACCCGTCACGGCAGGGCCGGCGAGCATCGTCGCGGCATGGTCGAGCCCACGGCCACCGGAACCCCCGGGAACCCCCGGCGGACCAGGAGGACCGGGCGGCTGCGGCACTCCGGCACCCGGAACCCCGGGCGGACCGGGAGGCGCCGGCGGCTGACCCGTCACAGCGGGACCCGCGAGCATCGTCGCGGCGTGGTCGAGCCCACGGCCACCGGAACCCCCGGGGACCCCGGGCGGACCGGGCGGCGTCGGCGGCCGCCCCGCGCCCGAACCCGCCGCACCGGCGTCGGGGCCACCCTGCCGGGAGAGCGGCCGGGAGATCTGGGCCTTGCTCGTCGGCGCGTCGGCGATGCTGCCCGCCTCCGGAGCCAGCGCCGGCACGACGGCGGTCCGCGGCAGCTGGCTGCCGCCCGGCATCAGCGTGGTCTTCGCCTCCGGGGCCACCCCGGACGACGGCGCCTCGTCCAGGTCCGAGCCGGACAGCGGCGGCGCGAACACGGTCGCGGGCAGCGGCACGGACGCGTCGTCCGCACCGGGGTTCACATCGGTCCCGGCCCACGGCGTGGCCCCGGTCGGGACGGCCGCCGGAACAGCCGCCGGAACCCCGTCGTTGGCGGTCGGCTCGTACGGGACCTCGCCCCCGCGCCGCAGCGGCACCGCGTCCACAGGCGCCGGAGCCGGAACCGGCTCCGGAGCGGCGGCAACAGGCTCCACGGGAGCGGGAACCGGAGCCGGTGCCGGGTCGGCCGGAGCCTGAGCCGGCGAAGACGGAGACGGAGACAAAGACGAAGGCGAGGCCGCGGACGAAGACGCGGCAGCCGGAATCCCCGCCCGGTCCGCGGCCTCCTGCAGCCACTCCGGCGGGCTCAGCATGAACGACGTCTGCTCCGAGTCGATCCGCGGCGGCGGAACCGAAGCCTCCGAAACCGCCGCGGCAGCCGTCGCCCCGTACTCCTCCTCGTACCGGCGGATCACCTCACCCACCGGCAGCCCCGGCCACAGCGTCACCTCACCGCTGTCCCGGGCGATGACCAGCCGCTGCCGGCCGCCACCCGACACCGGACCGGCCGCGCGGTCCTCCGCCCACACCACGAACCCCAGCCCGAACTCCCGTACGCGCACCTCGCGGTGCTGGTACGCGGGCACGTCACCGTTGATCCATTCCTCGGCGCGCTCCTGCGCCTGCGCAAATGTCACCACCGCGCCGTCACCCCTCATCCGAACCGGCACGCACCACCGGAACCGGCCCCGCCACGGGAACCGAGCGCGCGAATCCGCCGTCCACCATCAGACCGGCCACCGTCTCAAGCTCCGGCGGGTTGCCCGCCAACCGCTCCAGAAAGGCGTCGAAATCACCGCCGCACGGCAACAACAGCCGCTCCACGCGCTCCTGCACCGACCAGCCGTCCTGGTCGCGCGCATCGTCGTACGGGGAGAACCACACCGAACCGATGCCCTCGCCCTTCACCTTCAGGGCGAGCAGACCGCCCTGCACGAAGGCCACGCACAGGTAGTCCTTCGTCAGGTGGTCCCGCAGACACTTGTTGACGTACACCAGGTCGTTGACCGCCACCTCCTCACGCACCGTGAAGAACGGCTGGTCCACCAGCAGGCCGAGGTCCACGTCCAGCGCGGCGCCGACCGGCGCGCAGCCGCCCGCGGCCTTCAGGAACGAGCGGTACGCCTCCGGCAGCCGGTAGCCGAGGTCCTCCTCGACTCCCTGCACCTGCTGCTCCGAGACCGACACCACGGACTTCGGCAGTCCCAGATGCGCCGGGCGCAGCTCCTGCAACGGCCGCGTCCCGCGCTTGGTGTGGTCCACCGGCGCCGTCGCGAGCCCCGCGTGATGCCGCAGCAGGGCCTTCACCTCGACCGGGACCAGCTCCATGCGCCGCGAACCCGACACGTGGTGCCAGGTCCAGCCGTGCGGGGTGGCCACCGGGCCGACCGTGTCCCACAACTCGTGCCCGGCCGCCCGCATCGCGGCGTTCGCGGACACGTAGTCCGTCAGCCGCAACTCGTCCACGCCGAAGCCCTCCGGCGGCTCTGCGATCTCCACCGCGGCACGCGCGTACGCGGAGAAGTCCGGATGCCCGTTGCCGCCCATCCGCACTCCGTGGGGATGCCGAGCGGCCCGGACCGGGTCCGGGAAATGCACGACCTGCCCCGAATAAGCGGCGTTGGGTGGCGCGGCCTGCTGCCCGAGCCGACCTGTCGTCATGGCGGTAGCCCCCTGCTGGATCTGGCTGGTTCACCACAGCCTATGCGCTGGGGCAAGGGGCTCACCCGCGCACGACCGGCACACCCGGCCGCGGGCCGGGAACATCCGAATTGATACGAATATTCGACCCCGCTTCCGCATGACAGGTGACATTTGGCAGGCTGTCCCCGCAGCACGGGGGCGTGCGCGACAGCGGCCACCACCGCCGCCACGGGAGGGAAAGCGCGACCATGCACCACACGGCAACACGCACAGATCCGGCCGACGCCACCCCGGGAACCCCCGGACCGTCAGGACCGCCCGCACCACCGGCACCGCCGGGACCACCCCCACCGGTGGGACCGCCCGTACCCATGCCACCACCGGCCACGGCCGCCGAACCCGGCGGCCCCGCAGGCGACCCCCGCCTGCGCTGGAGCACCACCGACGGCCGCCCCGCCGCGCCCGTCCTGCGCTTCCGCCGCGACGGCATCCTCCCCACCGTCGCCGCCGCCCTCTCCGTACGCGGCGAAACCCTCACCGGCACCGCCGGCAAGGCCGACCACCCACCCGTACTCCACCCCCTCGTACAGGACTTCCTCGACACCCTCACCAGCGGCCAGCGCGAACGTTTCACCGGCCGGTGCCCGGAAGCGATCCTGCTCTCCCGCCACCTGGCCGCCATCGAGAGCGCCCGCTCCCGGCGCGCCTCCCGCAAACCCCTCTCCCCGAGCGAAGCCCGCCGCTCCCTCAAACACGCGAAGATCACCGCCCGCCGCATCCGCGAGGACGGCGACCCCCTCCACGGCAGCTACGCACCCCCCTGCCGCTCCTGCGACGCACTCCTCGCCCACTTCGGCGTACGCCCCGTCGACCTCACCCCCTCCGAGTAGCCATGACCACCGCCTCAGCCTCCTACGACCGCTCCTCGGCCACCCGCTTCCCCGTCGCCGTGGACTCCGCCCTGCGCACCGCCGGCTGGGAGCCCGGCCGCTGGGACATCAAGCAGGCCGAGTTCTGGGCCGACGCCCTCCGCGACCACACCACCCCCGCCGGACACCGCCACGAGGTCTTCCCCGCCGCCGTGGAAGCCTGGGCCGAATTCGGCGGCCTCACCGTCAACGCCCCCGGCCCGGGCCGCCAGATAGCCCCCGTCGCGATCCGCCTCGACCCGCTCACCGGCCTGCACCTGGCCCGCACCTTCGCCGACCTGGGCCGCGCCCTGTCCACCCAGCTCTGCCCGCTCGGCGTCGAGGCCGACGGGAGCTCCCACCTCGCCATCGACCGCGAAGGCCGCGTCTACGGCATCGACCACACCGGCGACTGGTACCTCGGCGGCAGCCTCGACGAAGCCCTCACCCTCCTCCTCACCGGCCTCCAGCCGACCCGCCTCACCACCGGCCAGGACCCCTCGTCGTAGCGGCGATCCGATCCCCGGACCGCCGGATCCCCGGATCCCCGGCCGCCCGCGCCACCTGGGACACGACCGGACAGGGCCCCGAACCACCACAGAACCGAGACCCGGAACCGAGACCGAGACCGAGACCCAGCCACCACCCGCCCTAGGGACAGCGGCCCGGCAGCACCGCCGACACCTTGAAACCACCCGCGTCCGTCGGACCCGACACGAAGACCCCGCCCAGCCCGAGCACGCGCTCCCGCATCCCGACCAGCCCGTTGCCCCCACTGGGCAGACCCGGCTCCGCGACCTTCCCGTCGCACGGCCCGTTCTCCACCTGCATCGCCACCTCCCCCTCCCGGTGCGCCAGCCGTACGGTCACCCGCGCGCCGGGAGCGTGCTTGTGGCAATTGGTGAGCGCCTCCTGCACCACGCGGTACGCCGTCTGCTCCACCTCCGCCGCATACGCCGCCCCCTCGCCCTGCACCACCATCTCCACCGCCATCCCGGCCGCCCGCGACTGCCCGACCAGCACCTCCAGCTCACCGAGCGAGGGCCCGTCCTCGAAACTTCCCACGTGGGGGTACCTCCCTGGGGGTCCCCCCGGACGGAGTCTGGGGGAGGTAGCTGGGGGAGCCACGGGCGCGGCGGCCGCGACGGCCACGACCGGCCGCACCGGCTTCTCGGCGGCCCGCAGCACCCCCAGCATCTCCCGCAGCTCCGTCAGCGCCTGCCGGCCCATGTCCCCCACCAGCGCGGCGTTCTTCGCGGCCCGCGCCGGATCCTTGGCCGCGATCGCCTCCAGCGCCGCCGCGTGCACCACCATCAGCGACACCCGGTGCGCCACCACGTCGTGCATCTCCCGCGCGATCCGGGTCCGCTCCTCCGTACGGGCCCACTCGGCCCGCTCCTCCGCCCGGTCCGCCAGCAGCGACAGCTCCCGCTCCAGCGAGTCCGCCCGCTCCTGCAGGCTCTCCATCAGCCGCCGCCGGGCCCCGATGTACAGCCCGAACAGCACCGGCGGCACGGTCAGCGCCACCGCCACGAACCCGGACAGCGCGACCACGAGCAGGTGGTCGGCCTCGACATCACCCCTGGTCCGCAGGTACATCACCACGAACGTCGCGGCCAACGACATCGAGGCCAGCGTGGCGATGATCCGCCGCGGCACCTCGGAGGAGGCCAGCGTGTACAGCCCCACCACCCCGAGCAGGAACCCCATCGCGGCCGGGGCCACGGCGATCCCCACCAGCACCACGGCGACCGGCCACCGCCGCCGCAGCACCAGCACGGCCCCCACGACGAACCCGAACAGCACCCCGACCGCGGTCGGCACCCCGGCCTGGCGCGCGAAGCCGACGCCCTCCCACGCGCACTCCAGCGCGGACACCCCGCCGAGCACCACGTCCCACACGACATCCCGCCGCCGCGCCCACCACAAAGGCGGCCCAGCGCGGCCTTCCACTTCCCCCGTACTGGTCATGCCGTCCAGCGTACGCAGCGCCCTCAGCACGGACGGGGTGGAAATTCCAGCAAACCCCCGGTAATCGCACGCACGACTGAATCGTCCGCTCATCGAGACCTGAATCCCACATTCCGGATGACATTGGCGACATGACCGAAACCCGACGTCGCCCCGGCGACGGCACCGGCGGCCTCCGCACCGGAACCGCGACCTTCGACTCCCTCCGCGAACAGGCGGTGGCCCTGCGCCGCGAGGGCCTCAGTCTGCGCCAGATCCGTGACCGCCTCGGCGTCCACAACAACAACATCCTCAACAGCTTGGTGAAGGGCGAACCGTCACCCGAGTGGACGAAGCGCCCCAACGCCAAGGACGACCTCCGCGCGAAGGCGCGAGAGCTCCGCCTCCAGGGCATGACGTACGACGAGATCCAGGTCGAGCTGGGCTGCTCGAAGAGTTCGGTCTCCCTCTGGGTCCGCGACCTCCCGAAGCCGGCCGGACAAAGGACCCCCGCGGAACAGGCTCGGCTCGCCTCGCGGCGACGCTGGGAGCACGAGAACACCGTCCGGGGCGCGAGCCGAGGTCGGGCAGCTCAGCGACAGGGAGCTCTTCATCGCGGGAGTGACCCTGTACTGGGCGGAGGGAGCGAAGGACAAGTCGTACGACCGCCGCGAGAAGGTCCAGTTCGTCAACAGCGACCCGGGAGTCATCCAGGTATTCCTCGCCTGGCTGGACCTCATCGGCGTCGACAGGGAACGGATTCGCTATCGCGTGATGATCCATGAATCAGCCGACACCAAGGCGGCCGAGGAATTCTGGGCCGACTGCGTCGGCGCGGACGTGACGCGGTTCGCCAGGACGACCCTCAAGAAGCACAACCCCAGGACCACCCGGAAGAACGTGGGTGAGAACTACCGAGGCTGCCTCGTCCTTTACGTCAGCCAAAGCGCCGACATCTACCGTCGCATCGAGGGCGCCTGGTGCGGCATAGTAGATGCGTCCAACCCGAACCGGGAAGATCGAATGTCCGGTTTGAGTTGATTTACCCTCCCCTGTGGTGTAATTGGCAGCACTGAGGCTTTTGGTGCCTTATGTCCGGGTTCGAGTCCTGGCGGGGGAGCTTCGCATGTTCGGGTCCTGACCACAGCGGTCGGGACCCGTGTTCATTAGGGGCCGCCGAGCCCCCGGTATCCTTCACGGGTCCACCCCCGAAGCCGAAGGGCATCCCCGTGAGCGCCAACCGCCCGGCAGCCGTCGTCGTACTCGCAGCGGGTGAAGGCACCCGCATGAAGTCGGCCACTCCCAAGGTTCTGCACGAGATCTGCGGGCGCTCGCTCGTCGGTCACGTCGTCGCCGCCTCCCGTGAGCTGGACCCCGCGCACCTCGTCGTGGTCGTCGGGCACGCCCGGGAGCAGGTCACCGCTCACCTCGGCGCGATCGACGCCGGTGTGCGCACGGCCGTCCAGTACGAGCAGAACGGCACCGGCCACGCCGTCCGGATGGCCCTCGAAGAGCTGGGCGGGGTCGTCGACGGCACCGTGATCGTCGTCTGCGGCGACACCCCTCTGCTGACCGGCGAGACCCTCAGGCAGCTCGCGGCGACCCACGAGGCCGACGGCAACGCCGTCACCGTGCTCACCGCCGAGGTGCCGGACTCCACCGGCTACGGGCGGATCGTCCGGGACGCCGGCGGCGCCGTGACCGCCATCGTCGAGCACAAGGACGCTACCGACGCCCAGCGCGCCATCCGCGAGATCAACTCCGGCGTCTTCGCGTTCGACGGCGCCCTGCTCGCCGATGCCCTCGGCAAGGTGCGCACCGACAACAGCCAGGGCGAGGAGTACCTCACCGACGTGCTGGGGATCCTCCGCGAGGCCGGCCACCGCGTCGGTGCGGCCGTCGGCAGCGACCACCACCAGATCCTCGGCATCAACAACCGCGTCCAGCTCGCCGAGGCCCGCGCCCTGCTGAACGCGCGGCTGCTGGAGCAGGCCATGCTCGCGGGCGTGACGGTCGTAGACCCCGCCAGCACGTTCGTGGACGTCACCGTCACCTTCGGGCAGGACGCCCTGATCCACCCGGGGACGCAGCTCCTCGGTGCCACCCACATCGCCGAGGGGGCCGAGGTCGGCCCGAACACCCGGCTGAAGGACACCCGGGTGGGCCCGGGGGCTCGCGTGGACAACACGGTGGCCGACGGCGCCGTCATCGGCGAGCTGGCCTCCGTGGGGCCGTTCGCGTACCTGCGTCCGGGGACGACCCTCGGTACGAAGGCCAAGGCCGGCACGTACGTGGAGATGAAGAACGCGACGATCGGCGAGGGCACCAAGGTGCCGCACCTCTCGTACGTGGGTGACGCGACGATCGGCGAGTACACGAACATCGGCGCCGCGAGCGTGTTCGTGAACTACGACGGTGAGCACAAGCACCACACCACCGTCGGCTCGCACTGCAAGACGGGCTCGGACAACATGTTTGTGGCGCCCGTCACCATCGGGGACGGCGCCTACACGGCGGCCGGGTCCGTGATCACGAAGGACGTGCCGCCCGGTGCGCTGGCCGTGGCCCGCGGCCAGCAGCGGAATATCGAGGGCTGGGTGGCCCGCAAGCGTCCGGGAAGCGCCGCCGCGACGGCGGCCGAGTCGGCGGTCCAGGTGGACTCCGACAGCCGTTGAGGTGAACTGACCGGAAACGGGTACGCCTGGGACGGCGTACCGTGATAGGTGCACGCAATTCGGCTGGCTCACCGTGTGCGGGACGGACGCACATGGGGGCGAGCAGCTTTCAACACGTCTGAGGAGACAGTGCTGTGACCGGGATCAAGACGACCGGCGAGAAGAAGCTGATGCTCTTCTCCGGCCGCGCCCACCCCGAGCTGGCCGAGGAGGTCGCGCACCAGCTGGGAGTCGGCCTCGTGCCGACCAAGGCTTTCGACTTCGCGAACGGTGAGATCTACGTCCGCTTCCAGGAGTCGGCTCGTGGCGCGGACTGCTTCCTGATCCAGAGCCACACGGCTCCGATCAACAAGTGGATCATGGAGCAGCTGATCATGATCGACGCGCTGAAGCGCGCGTCGGCACGCTCCATCACCGTGATCATCCCGTCCTACGGGTACGCCCGCCAGGACAAGAAGCACAAGGGCCGCGAGCCGATCTCGGCCCGTCTGGTCGCCGACCTGCTGAAGACCGCGGGTGCCGACCGCATCCTCACGGTCGACCTGCACACGGACCAGATCCAGGGCTTCTTCGACGGCCCGGTGGACCACCTTTCGGCCCTGTCGGTCCTCGCGGACTACGTCGGCGCCAAGGTGGACCGCTCGAAGCTGACCATCGTCTCCCCGGACGCCGGCCGCGTGCGTGTCGCCGACCGCTGGTGCGACCGTCTGGACGCGCCGCTGGCGATCGTGCACAAGCGTCGCGACAAGGACGTCGCCAACCAGGTGACCGTCCACGAGGTCGTCGGTGAGGTCAAGGGCCGCGTCTGCGTCCTGGTCGACGACATGATCGACACGGGTGGCACCATCTGCGCCGCGGCCGACGCGCTGTTCGCGCACGGTGCGGAGGACGTCATCGTGACGGCCACGCACGGCATCCTGTCGGGCCCGGCCGCCGACCGTCTGAAGAACTCCAAGGTCAGCGAGTTCGTCTTCACGAACACCCTGCCGGACCCGTCCGACCTGGAGCTCGACAAGATCACGGTGCTGTCGATCGCCCCGATGGTGGCGCGCGCGGTGCGCGAGGTCTTCGAGGACGGCTCGGTCACCAGCCTCTTCGAGGAGCAGCAGTAAGCGCTCCGCGTAGATCCTTTTGAAGTGCGGCCTTCCCGCCGGGTAGACTCATCGAGTTGCTCGGCGAGGGAGGCCGCACTTTTGTGTGCGGGAACTCCGTTATCGACGCGCTCTTCGTAGCAGGCCGTTCCGGCCGGGTGACTGTCGTCCATTTCCGTCACCCCACGAGGAGTGAGCATGTCCGAGATCAAGCTTGCCGCCAAGGTCCGTTCCGACTTCGGCAAGGGTGCTGCCCGTCAGGCCCGTCGTGACGCCCTGACCCCCGCAGTCATCTACGGCCACGGCACCGACCCGAAGCACGTCAACGTGGACGCCCACGCCCTGCAGCTGGCGCTGCGTACCCCGAACGTCCTGATCTCCCTGGACATCGAGGGCGACGCCGCCGAGCTGGTCATCCCGAAGGCCGTGCAGAAGCACCCGCTGAAGCGCTCGATCTCGCACGTCGACTTCCTGATCGTCAAGAAGGGCGAGAAGGTCACCGTCGACGTCGCGATCGTCACCGAGGGCGAGCTGGCCGCCGGCGGCAACATGCTGGAGACCCTCCAGAACACCATCTCCGTCGAGGCCGAGGCCACCCACATCCCGACCGAGGTCACCGTCTCGATCGAGGGCCTGGAGGCCGGCGCCACCATCCACGCCAAGGACCTGGTCCTGCCGGCCGGCACCACCCTGGCCGTCGACGGCGACATCGCCGTCCTGCAGGTCGTGGCCCCGCAGGCCGAGGAGCCGTCCGCCGAGGCCGCCGAGGGCACCGAGGCCTGAGCCTCGCCCTCTCCCCTCAGCAGTTGCTGACCGACCGCCGTCCGGCTCCACTGGAGCGGGACGGCGGTCGTCTTTCGTTCAGGACCTAAGGAGCTTTTGATGTCGGACGACGCGGCGCCCTGGCTGATCGTCGGCCTCGGCAACCCGGGACCGGAGTACGCGGGGAACCGCCACAACATCGGTTTCATGGTGGCCGACCTGCTGGCGGACCGGATCCGCGGGAAGTTCAAGGCGCACAAGGCCCGGGCCCAGGTGGTCGAGGGCCGCATGGGTCCGCCGGGGCCGGCCAGCCGCCGGGTGGTGCTGGCCAAGCCGATGACGTACATGAACCTCTCCGGTGGGCCGGTGACGGCGCTGCGCGACTTCTACAAGGTGCCGGTGGAGCGGATCGTCGCGATCCACGACGAGCTCGACATCGACTACCCGACGCTGCGTCTGAAGCTGGGCGGCGGGGACAACGGCCACAACGGTCTGAAGTCGATGACGAAGTCGATGGGCCCGGACTACCACCGGGTGCGCTGCGGCATCGGCCGGCCGCCGGGCCGGATGCAGGTCGCGGACTTCGTGCTGAAGGACTTCTCCTCCACGGAGCGCAAGGAGCTGGACTGGTTCGTGGACCGGGCGGCGGATTCCGTGGAGTGCCTGATCGCGGAGGGTCTGGAGCGCGCCCAGTCGGCGTACAACTCCTGAGCGGCCAGCGGGCGTAGGCCGATCGTTACTTCGGACATACCGTCATACAGAAGCACAAGAGCATACGAATACTGACGAGTACCTCTTGACCGGTGCGGGCGTCATCAGCAAGCTGAGCGGCGCCACCCCCACGGCCCATTGTCCTCACCTGTGCCAGAGGTACTCCATGTCCCCTTCCAGGATGCGCCGCGCGGCCTTTGCCGTCGCCGCGACCTCGCTCGTCCTCGCCGCCGGCGCGACTCCCGCTCTCGCCACCGACGCGTACACCATTCCGCTGCACCAGCAGGTCCCCATCACCGCGGCCTCCTTCGAATCGACGGAGAAGAAGTGCGCTGACATACCGTCGACCCAGGACGGCTGGCACTTCATCGCTCCGGGCAACCCCAACGACATCTCCTTCGTGGAGCTGACGGTGACGTTCGAGCCGGGCGGACAGAAGGTGATCACCTCCTTCGGGCCGCCGAACGGCAACCACGCCTACGTCGCCTCCGAGCCCGGCGCCAAGCTCACCTCCGCCGTCGCCAAGGTGAAGGGCGGCAAGCTGGAGTGGTTCAACCTGTCGCACACCTGCCCGTCCACCGTGACGCCGAGCGGGACGCCCTCCGGCACGCCCTCCAAGACCCCCTCGGGCACCCCGTCGCAGTCGGTCTCCCCGTCCGGTTCGGTGACGCCGTCGCAGTCGGTCTCCCCCTCCGGGTCGGTGACCCCGGGTCAGAGTGTCAGCGGTACGCCGTCGGGTACGCCGAGCGCCACGGCGAGCTCCCCGGCCCCGGTCACCGGCGACCTGGCGAACACTGGGTCCGGCCTGCCCGTCGCCCTGGTCTCGACGCTGGCCGTCGCGCTGGTCGCGGCCGGTGGGGTGCTGGTGGTCCGCCGCCGCCGCGCGCCGCAGCAGTAGCCCGTGCGTAGGTAGCCCGTACGGAGGAAGCCCCCGCACGTCGGTCGGTGCGGGGGCTTCGCCGTGTCTGCGGGCGGTGGCGGAGACTCAGCCGGTGTTGCGCAGGCCGGCCGCGACGCCGTTGACGGTGAGCAGCAGGGCGCGGGCGAGCAGCGGGTCGGGTTCCTCGCCGCGGGCCGCGGCGGCGCGCTGGCGGGCCAGCAGGGACACCTGGAGGTAGGAGATGGGGTCCAGGTAGGCGTCGCGTACGGCGAAGGTCTGCTGGAGCACGGGGTGGGAGTCCAGGAGCTTCTCGCCGCCGGTGATGCGCAGGACCTCGCGGACGGTGAGCTCGTGTTCGGCCTCGATGCGGGTGAAGACGTGCTTGAGGTGGTCGGGTACGAGGGTGTCGACGTAGTGGCGGGCGATCCGCAGGTCGGTCTTGGCCAGGGTCATCTCGACGTTGGACAGGAAGTTGCGGAAGAAGTGCCAGCGTTCGCCCATTTCGGCGAGGGCGTCCGCCTGGCCGGCCTCGCGCAGGGCCTTGAGGCCGGAGCCGACTCCGTACCAGCCGGGGACGATCTGGCGGGACTGGGTCCAGCCGAAGACCCAGGGGATGGCGCGCAGGCCGTCGAGGCCGGCGCCGGAGTCGGGGCGGCGGGAGGGGCGCGAGCCGAGGTGGAGGTCGGCGAGCTGGTCGACGGGGGTCGCGGCGAAGAAGTACGAGGGGAGGTCCGGGTCCTCGACGAGCTCGCGGTACGCGGCGTGCGCGGCGTCGGAGACGGTGTCCATGGCCGCGTCCCAGCGGGCGAGGGCCTCGTCGGACTGGCGGGGCGCGGTGTGCAGGGCGGAGGCCTGCAGGGTGGCCGCGACGGTCAGTTCGAGGTTCTCGCGGGCGAGGGAGGGGACGAGGTACTTGTCGGAGATGACCTCGCCCTGTTCGGTGACCTTGATCTCGCCTTCCAGGGTGCCCCAGGGCTGGGCGAGGATCGCGTCGTGCGAGGGGCCGCCGCCGCGGCCGACGGTGCCGCCGCGGCCGTGGAAGAGGCGCAGCCGGACGCCGTAGCGGTGGGCGACGTCGCGGAGCCGGCGCTGGGCGCGGTGGATCTCCCACTGGCTGGTGGTGATGCCGCCGAACTTGGAGGAGTCGGAGTAGCCGAGCATGACCTCCTGGACGTCTCCGCGCAGGGAGACCAGGCGGCGGTAGGAGGGGTCGGCGAGCATCTCGTCGAGGATGACGTCGGCGGCGCGCAGCTCGTCGGTGGTCTCCAGGAGCGGGACGATGCCGATCTTGGCCCAGCCGCCGTGGAGGTCGATGAGTCCGGCCTCGCGGGCGAGGACGGCGGCGGCGAAGACGTCGTCGGCGCCCTGGCACATCGAGATGATGTAGGACTCGATGACCTCGGGGCCGAACTTCTCGAAGGCGTCCTTGATGGCGAGGAAGACGCCGAGGGTCTTGTGTCCGGCGGCGTCGAGGGGGGCCGGGGTGGGGGCCAGCGGGCGGCGCGAGCGGAGCTCCTTGGCGAGGAGCTTGCCGCGGTAGTCGCGGGGCATGTCGGCGTAGCGCCAGGACTCCTCGCCGAGCCGGTCGAAGAGCTGGCCGAGCGCGTGGTGGTGGGCGTCGGCGTGTTCGCGTACGTCCATGGTGGCGAGCTGGAGGCCGAAGGCGGCCAGGGTGCGGATGGTGCGGTCCATGCGGCCGTCGGCGAAGAGCGCGCCGCGGTGTTCGCGCAGGGAGGTCTGGATGAGGGTGAGGTCGGTGAGCAGCTCGGCGGTGCCGAGGTAGTCGCGGCCTTCCTCGTGGGGGATGCCCTTGGCGAGGCGCTCGCGGGTGTTGAGGAGCTTCTGCCGGATGCAGGTGGCCTTGAGGCGGTACGGCTCTTCGGCGTTCAGCCGCTTGTAGCGCGGGCTGATCTCGGGGAGGCGTTCCAGGTCGGCCTGGAGGGAGGCGAGGAGTTCCTCGGTGGCGCCGGTGTAGCGGATGGAGTTGGACAGCAGCCCGCGCAGGAAGTCGATGAGTTCGAGGGCGTCGGTGATGCCGTGTTCGTGCTGGAGGATCAGCACGTCGCGGGTGACGTCGGGGGTGACGTTGGGGTTGCCGTCGCGGTCGCCGCCGATCCAGGTGCCGAAGGTGAGGGGGCGGGTGCCGGCGGGGAGCTCGATGCCGACGCGCTGGAGTTCGGCGGCGAGGTCTTCGAGTACGTCGCCGACGGCGCCGGCGTGCAGCTCGTCGAGGTAGTAGATGGCGTTGCGGGCCTCGTCGGCGGGCTCGGGGCGGACCACGCGCAGCTCGTCGGTCTGCCAGACGAGGTCGATGTTCTCGGCGAGGCGCAGGTCGTGGCGGCGGCGGTCGCCGGCGCCGGTGACGGGCTCTTCCAGCAGGGCGGCGATGCGGCGCAGCTTGTTGAGGACGCTGCGGCGGGCCGCCTCGGTGGGGTGTGCGGTGAAGACGGGGCGGACGTTGAGGTTCTTGACCGTCTCGCGCAGGTGCTCGGGGTCGGCGTCCTTGAGCATGTCGGCGGTGCGGGCGAGGAGCCCGCCCTCGGCGGCGCGGTGGGCGCGCAGCTCCTTGCCGCGGTGCACCTGCTCGGTGACGTTGGCGAGGTGGAAGTAGGTGGAGAAGGCGCGCACGAGCTTGGCGGCGGTCTCCAGGTCGGTGTCGCCGAGCAGTGCGGCGGCGGCTTCGCCGTCGGTGCGGGTGAGGGCGCGGACGCGTTCGACGAGGTCGAGGAGTTCCTGGCCCTCCTGGCGTACGAGGGTCTCCCCGAGGAGGTCGCCGAGGCGGCGGATGTCGGCCCGCAGTTCCGCGTTGGCGGTGGCGGCCGGGGTGACGGGGGCCTGGCCCTGGGGGGCCTGGTCAGCACTGCTCACAGGTGCGGCTCCTTGCAGTGTTCGAGCGCTACTGGGCGGTGGGCTCCCGGCGGCGCGCGGTGATGCCTTCCCCGGAATCCGTCCGGGGGGGTCTCCGCTCCTGATGCGCAGCTCGGGCTGCCCGTGCGGACCGCGCTGTCCGACGGGACCAGGATAGGTGTCCGAGGCGCGTGCCTGGGCAAATGTCTCATCAGGCGGCTAGTGAACGGCTAGCGGCGCACTGGGTGGGGGTCACCGGGCCGCCGCCGTCCGGTCACCTGGTCGACGTCCGTCCGCCCCGGCCGTGCTCCTGTTGCCCCGGCCCAAGGCTTTGCCATACTTACGATGCCGTAGGTTACGGGTCCGTAGGGTCCGCGATCAGGCAGCTGCCCACTCCTCACCCCCTCCTCCTCACCCCCCAGGGGACACCCATGACCACCAGTCCCGATCTGGTCGAGGACGCGTCCGCGTCCTCCGACACGTCCACTCCGTCCACGCCGTCCGCGACGCTCGGCGGCGAGAAGAAGCGGTCCATCGAGCAGATCGCCCTCCTGCTGTTCATCACCGTTCCCTTTGTGGCGCTGCTGGCGGCGGTTCCGCTGGCCTGGGGCTGGGGGGTGAGCTGGCTGGACCTCGGTCTGATGGTCTTCATGTACTTCCTGGCCTGCCACGGGATCACCATCGGCTTCCACCGCTACTTCACGCACGGTTCCTTCAAGGCGAAGCGGCCGCTGCGGGTCGCCCTCGCCGTGATGGGTTCGATGGCGGTGGAGGGACCGCTGGTGCGCTGGGTGGCGGACCACCGCAAGCACCACAAGTACTCGGACCACGAGGGTGACCCGCATTCGCCGTGGCGGTTCGGCGAGACGCTGCCGGCGCTACTGAAGGGCCTGTGGTGGGCGCACATCGGCTGGCTCTTCGACGAGGAGCAGACCGATCAGCAGAAGTACGCCCCCGACCTGATCAAGGATCCGGCGATCCGGCGCGTCTCGCGTGACTTCATCTTCTGGACGATGGTGTCGCTGGCGATCCCGCCGCTGGTGGGCGGTCTGGTGACGATGTCGTGGTGGGGGGCGTTCACGGCGTTCTTCTGGGGCTCGCTGGTGCGGGTCGCGCTGCTGCACCACGTGACGTGGTCGATCAACTCGATCTGCCACGCGGTGGGCAAGCGGCCGTTCAAGTCCCGGGACCGTTCGGGCAACGTGTGGTGGCTGGCGGTGCTGTCCTGCGGGGAGTCCTGGCACAACCTGCACCACGCCGACCCGACCTCGGCCCGGCACGGGGTGCTGCGCGGCCAGGTCGACTCCAGCGCGCGGCTGATCCGCTGGTTCGAGCAGCTGGGCTGGGCCACGAACGTGCGCTGGCCCTCGGCGGACCGCATCGACGCCCGGCGCAGGGAAAACGAGCCGAACGCGGCATGATGGGGGGTGTGGCGATCGACGGCGGTAATTCCAGCGGTGACAAGCCCAGGCGCGGCCGCCGGGTGAGGATGACGGGCGCGGAGCGGCGCCAGCAACTGCTGGACATCGGCCGGACCCTGTTCGCGGAGAAGGGCTTCGAAGGCACGTCGGTGGAGGAGATCGCGGCGAAGGCCGGGGTGTCCAAGCCGGTGGTGTACGAGCACTTCGGGGGCAAGGAGGGCCTGTACGCGGTCGTCGTGGACCGGGAGATGCGCCAGCTGCTGGACGGGGTGACGGGCGCGCTGACGGCCGGGCATCCGCGGGAGCTGCTGGAGCAGGCGGCGTTCGCGCTGCTGGACTACATCGAGTCGTACACGGACGGCTTCCGGATCCTCGTACGGGACTCCCCCGTGGCCCAGTCGACCGGCACGTTCGCCTCGCTGATCAGTGACATCGCCACGCAGGTGGAGGACATCCTGGGCCTGGAGTTCAAGGCGCGGGGCTTCGACCCGAAGCTGGCCCCGCTGTACGCGCAGGCTCTGGTGGGGATGGTGGCGCTGACCGGGCAGTGGTGGCTGGACGTCCGCCGCCCGAAGAAGGCGGAGGTGGCGGCGCACCTGGTGAATCTGGCCTGGCACGGGCTGGACGGGCTGGAATCGAAGCCGCAGCTGGTGGGCCGCCGCAAGAGCTGAGCCCCGTACCGTGCGCGACCCGTACGACGGCGCCCCGTCACCGGAGATCCGGTGGCGGGGCGCCGTCGTGTGGTCGGCGTCAGCCGGCCGGTTCCAGGCCGTGTGGTTCCAGGAACTCGAGCCGGTTGCCCACCGGGTCCTGCGAGTAGAAGCGGTGGTGGCCCGGCAGGTGGTCGTCCCAGACGACTTCGGCACCCCGCTCCTGAAGTCTGCTCGCGTACGCGACGATGCCGGTCACCCTCAGTCCCGGGTGGGCCTTGCGGGCGGGCCGGAAGTCCTCCTCGACGCCGAGGTGCAGCTGCACCGGGCCGGCGGCGAACCAGCAGCCGCCCCGGGCGGCGAGGACGGGCGGTTTGCGGATCTCTTCCATGCCGAGGACGTCCGTGTAGAAGGCGCGGAGCCGGTCCTCCGACCCGGGCGGCGCGGCGAGTTGGACGTGGTCGACGGCGGTCAGCACGGTCAGGCCTCCTTGCGGGCGACGGCGAAGATCCTGCGGAACGGGAAGACGGTGCCGCGCGGCCCGGTCGGGTAGGCCGCGCGCAGCCGGTCGCGGTATTCGGCGAGGAAGGCGTCCATGGCTTCACGGTCGTCGCCGAGGGCGGTGAGGACGGGGCGCAGGGCGGTGCCCTTGACCCAGTCGAGCACCGGGTCGGGGCCTTGGAGCAGCTGGTGGTAGGTGGTCTCCCAGACGTCCACGGCGCAGCCGAGCTCGGTGAACCGGGCGAGGTATTCGGCGGGTTCGAGCAGATGGATGTAGCGGGCGCCGTGCCCGGCGAGCCGGTCCCGCCAGCGCGGGGTGTCGCAGAGCTCGGCGAGCAGGGCGTGGCTGGGGGCGGTGAAGTTGCCGGGGATCTGGAAGGCGAAGGTGCCACCGGGGCGCAGGCCGTTGATCCAGGCGCCGAAGGAGCCGGGGTGGCTGGGGACCCACTGGAGGGCGGCGTTGGAGACGATCAGGTCGTAGGGCTCGTCGGGCAGCCAGGTGGCGAGGTCGCCGTGCCGGAAGTCGAGGCTGCCGCCGCCGGCGGTGGGGCCGGCGTACTCCCCGGTGGCGCGGTGGAGCATCTCCGGGGACAGGTCGAAGCCGGTGATGCGGGCCTCGGGCCAGCGTCCGGCGAGGAGGGCGGTGACATTGCCGGGGCCGCAGCCGAGGTCGGCGATGCGGGCGGGCCGGGTGGGGAGTTCGGGTATGCGGGTCAGGAGGTCCAGGAAGGGTCGGGTGCGATGGCCGGCGTGCCGGAGGTACTGCTGGGGATCCCAGGTGGGGGCGGAGGGGGCGGTGGCCGTGGGGATGCCGGCCTGCGCCGTATCGGAATACATGTTCGAGCCTCCCTGCTGGCGGGTCGGTCGGAAGCGGAATCAGTTCCGGCACCCTCCATGCCCCATGGTCGCTCCGTTTATATCTCGATGTCAAGATACTTGATCACGAGATGCATGACGTGAAGAGACTTCATGTCGACAGACCCCTTACACTGATCGGCATGGAGGACGAGGTCGACCGACTTGTAGCGGCATGGCGGCGGGAGCGCCCTGACCTCGACGTGGAACCGCTCGAGGTGCTGAGCCGCGTCAGCAGGCTCGCGCGCCACCTCGACCGGGCGCGCCGGCTGGCCTTCTCCGAGCACGGCCTGGAGCCGTGGGAGTTCGACGTCCTGACCTCGCTGCGGCGCGCGGGTGCGCCCTACCAGCTCTCTCCCGGCCAGTTGCTGACGCAGACCCTGGTCACCTCCGGCACGATGACCAACCGCATCGACCGGCTCGCCAAGAAGGGCCTCGTCGAGCGGCTGCCGGACCCCAGCGACCGCCGCGGGGTCCTGGTGCGGCTGACCCCCGAGGGCCGGGACCGCGCCGACCAGGCCCTCGCCGGGCTGCTGGCCCAGGAGCGGGCGATCCTGGCCCAGCTCTCGCGCAACCAGCGCGGCGATCTCGCCGCGCTGCTACGCCAGTTGACCGCTCCGTTCGACAACGTCCCCGGCTA
Source organism: Streptomyces sp. NPDC048258 (assembly GCF_043201995.1). Lineage (NCBI taxonomy): Bacteria > Bacillati > Actinomycetota > Actinomycetes > Kitasatosporales > Streptomycetaceae > Streptomyces > Streptomyces sp. NPDC048258. The sequence goes on along the minus strand of NZ_JBICZH010000015.1, from coordinate 89,373 downwards.
GGTCGGCGGGCCTTACGCCGGCCCGCCGGGCCAGCGCCACCGCGGCGAGGGTGGAATGCACCCCGAGCTTGCCCAGCACGTTCTGCATGTGGGTGCGGACGGTGTGCGGGGACAGGAACAGCCGCGCCGCCACGTCCTTGCGGCCCAGCCCCGCCACCATGCAGCGCAGCACCTCGTGCTCGCGCGGGGTGAGCGACTCCACGAGCCGTTCGCTGTCCGTACGGTGCTTGCGCGCCGCGGTCAGTTCGCGCAGCACTCCGGTGAGCAGCGCGGGCGGCAGGTGGGTCTCCTCGCGCAGGACCCCTCGGATGACGGCCAGCAGCCGCGAGAGCGAGCAGTCCTTCGCCACCCAGCCCGAGGCTCCCGCCTGCAGCGCGAGGGCCGCCCGGCGGGGGTCGTCGCGCTCGGCGAGGACGACCGTGCGCACCCCGGGGTGGGACACCCGTACCCCGGCGACCAGCGCGATCCCGTCCGACGCGGGCGGTGGCCCGGATCCGGAGCCGGGCTCCCGCTGGCCGGGCACGCCGCCCGGCACGCCGCCGACGGCCCCGGCGACGGCGCCGAGATCGGCGCCGCCCGGCACGCCGCCGACGGCCCCGGCGACGGCGCCGAGATCGGCGTCGACCAGCATGACGTCGAAGCGGCGGCCCTCGGCCGCCGCGCGTTCGAGACAGCGCAGCGCGGCGGGGCCGCTGCCGGCCGCGGACACGTCCACGTCCGGCTCGGCCGCGAGCGCGGCCGCGAGCGATTCGGCGAAGATGCGGTGATCGTCGACCACGAGAACCCGGATACGAACCACAAAACCCCCAAGGGTCGGGGAACGGACGACGGCGGGTACGACGCCCGGACCGGGTGATCCGCAGCTGCCGCGGCCGCCGCCGTGACATCTCTGCACTACCCCGGAGCGGACGTCGTACCCGACTTGTCTCGACCCCTGAATCAACACCGGCCCCCACCGGTGTCACGCATCAGCGTAGGGCGCCAGGGGCTCGCAGTTGGCCGAATAGCAGAAGTTTTTCCAGCGATTTTCCGGCGCGGGTGTGCTGAACAGCCTTTGTCGTGGCTTGTTTTCACCTGCCCTGATGGTCCGGATGACGGCTTCCGGACCGGCGTGTGCCACGGGCAGTTGCACGGTGCGCATTTCACTCGGCGTGTGCACGCTGGGCGCCCGCGCAGAGCGCCCGCCGCCAGCGCGCGGCGGATATGCGCACGCCCCCCGTACCGGAGGGTCGGGGGGCGTGCGGGGAAAGCGGTGGTGCGGGTGGATACACCGGTGGTTCAGGAGGTGTGCGTCCTGGCGAAGTTCCACGCGTCCGTGATGATGCCCGTGAGGTCCGAGCGGCTCGGGGTCCAGCCCAGCCGCTCGTGGGCGGTGCGGGCGGAGGCGACCAGCATCGCCGGGTCTCCTGCCCGGCGCGCGGCGATCACCTCGGGGATATCCCGCCCGGTCACCTTGCGGACCGTCTCGACGACCTCGCGGACCGAGAAGCCGGCGCCGTTGCCCAGGTTGCAGATCAGGTGCTCGCCCGCGACGGCCGCCTCCAGCGCCGCCAGGTGGGCCTCCGCCAGGTCCGCGACGTGGATGTAGTCGCGTACGCAGGTACCGTCCGGGGTCGGGTAGTCCTCGCCGAACACCGAGATCGACTCCCGCTCGCCCAGGGCGACCTGGAGGACCAGCGGGATCAGGTGGGTCTCGGGGCTGTGCCGCTCGCCGAACTCCCCGTACGCGCCCGCCACGTTGAAGTACCGCAGGGACACCGCGGCCAGGCCGTGCGCCACGCACTCCCCCGCGATCATGTGGTCCACGGCCAGCTTCGAGGCCCCGTACGGGTTGGTCGGCGCGGTCACCGAGGCCTCCGTCAGCAGGCCCTCCGTCGGCTCCCCGTAGGTGGCGGCGGTGGAGGAGAACACCAGCTTGCGCACGCCCGCACCGCGCATGGCGGCGAGCAGGGCGAGGGTGCCGCCGACGTTGTTCTCCCAGTACTTGCCCGGGTTCACCACGGACTCGCCGACCTGCGAGGAGGCCGCGAAGTGCAGCACCGCGTCGTAGGAGGGGTCCAGGTACGAGGCGGCGTCCTGGATCCGGCCCTCGATGAAGGTGGCGCCCGCCGGGACTCCGACGCGGAAACCGGTGCTGAGGTCGTCGAGGACGGTGACCTCGTGGCCCGCCTCCAGGAGGTGGGCCGCGACCACGCTGCCGACGTATCCGGCGCCGCCGGTTACCAGGTATTTGTGAACTGGCGTCTTGCTCACTCGCCTACTGCCTCTCGCGGGGGACCACGCGCCGGGTGCCTGCGCATGCAGACACTGGCTTACCCGATTCGGCGCCCGCGGGGAAATCGGCCCCGTCAGGCCCGGGCGGCGGCGGACGGCTGCACCGGCACCGCCCGGTCCAGCAGGCCGGTACGGGCGGCCAGCGCGGCCGCCTCCAGCCGGGAACCCACGCCCAGCTTCATCAGCACCCGCTGCACGTGGGTGCGGGCGGTGCTCGGTGCGATGGCCATGCCCGCGGCGATGAGCCGGGTGTCCTCGCCCTCGGCGACCCGGACCAGCACCTCCACCTCGCGCGGGGTGAGCAGCCGCAGCAGCCGGCTGCCCTCGTCGTCGGGCTGGGCGGCGGGGTTGAGGAGCTCCGCGAAGGCGCCTTGCAGCAGTTGCGGGGCGATCGCCACCTCGCCCGCCCTGGCCTTGGCCAGCGCCCGCTCCACGCCCTCGATGCGCTCGTCGTGGCGTACGTACCCCGAGGCGCCGGCGGCGAAGGCGGCCGCGATCCCGCGCGGGCTGGGCACCGGGCCCAGGACGACGACGGCGATCTGCGGGCGCTCGCGCTTGATCCGGACGACCGGCTCGAAGACGCCGGGCTCGGCGGGGGTGGCGGTGCCGAAGAGGCAGACCTCCGGGGCGCGGCCGATGACCAGTTCGGCGGCTCCCGCGGCCGGGGCGGCCGCGGCGAGCACCCGGTGCCCGCGCAGTTTCAGGGCCGAGGCGAGCGCCTCGGCCAGCAGCCGGTGCTCGTCGACCACCACGACCCGTACGCCCATTGCGGCACCCACCCCCCACCCTTCTGACCCGGCAAGCTACACGCTTGTTCGACGGTGCGAGGGGGTTACCGCGCAGAAGCCCCCGGAAGGGCGGACCTTCCGGGGGCTTCGTGGACGCGGGTCGGTCAGCTCGCGGTGAAGGCGGTGAAGATGTATTCCGGGTCGGACGTGGCGGAGTACGGCTTCTTGACCGTCGTACGAGCCATGAAGAGCTTGCCGTTGTGGTAGCGGTACTCGTGGTGGTCGGGCAGGTAGGCCGTCTCGATGCGCTGGGTCGTCTTGTCCGACGGGTTCTCCATCAGGACGGTTTCCTTCATCGTCTTGCCGTCGACGCTGACGATCTGGCCGCCCTTGTCGTGCGGGGGGTCCTTGTAGACGATGATGTTCGACCCGTCCATGCGCAGCGGGTACAGCTTGTACCGCTCGCCCGCGTCGGCGCGGTCGCTGGTCTGCTTGCCGGTCTCCAGGTCGAAGGAGAGCAGCTCGTTGGTCTTGGCGTAGGGGTCCTGGCCCTGGTGCTCGTACGAGGGCAGGTAGAGCTTGCCGTTGCCGACGACGAAGCCGGAGCACCGCTCGACCTCGGTCTCGCACTCACCGCCGAAGTTGCCGGAGGAGAGCGAGATCTTCGCCTTCAGCTGGCCCGCGGCATCGATGACGAAGAGGTCGCTGACGCCGCTGGCGTTCTTGGCGGTCTTGCCGACGTCGGCGGCGACGATCAGGGGCTTGGTGGAGACGATGCCGGCGGTCTCGATGCCCGCGGAGAGCTTGTACGAGGACTGCGGGGCGCCGGTGGCCGGGTCGAGGACCTGTGCGTACAGGGTCTGGTTGGGGCTCCGGCCGCACTTGCGGATGACGGCGAGGGCCTCGCCGCCGGCGTAGCCCGCGTCGTAGCAGCCTTCACCGTCCGTCTTGGGCACCCACAGCGACTTGCCGTCGGCGAGGTTCCAGGCGGCGCCGCCCGAGGAACCGCCGGCGGCGACCGTCTGCCCGCTGAGGGTGACCTCGTAGTACGACGCGGGCTTGTCGCCGCTGGTGGCGCTCTTGGCGTTGCCGCTCCAGACGAGCTTGCCGGCGTTCAGGTCGATGACGCCGACCTCGGTGCACGGCGGGTACTTGTTCTCCGGCGTGGCCGCCGAGGGCCTGAAGAGCACCGCCGACTTGTTGTCGCTGACGTGCGGGGTGGCGCCGCAGACTTCTCCCGGGAGGGGCACCTCCCACTTCTTGCCGCCGTCGACGAGGTTGTAGCCGACGACCTTCGACACGTCGGACTTGACGTAGGTGGAGTCGGTCAGCCAGGAACCGGCGACCTGGACCATCTCCTCCGGCGTCGGGCTCGGCTGGTTGACCATCACCTTCGACTTGGGGTTGGCGGGCACCTTCTCACTGCCGCCCCCGCCGGCCTGGCCCTTGTCCTCGCCCGGCTCGGCGGGACCGCTGTCCGCGGTGTCGTTCTTGCCGCCGCCGTCGCCGGAGACGTACCAGAGGCCGCCGCCGACGATGAGGACGATGGCCAGGAGGGCCGCGCCGACGATCATCAGCTGGTTGCGCTTGTCGTTGCTGCCGCCGCCGCCCGCGCCGCCGGCCGGGGGCTGGGCGGTGTACATGGGCGTGGTGGGCGGCCCGAAGGGCGGCGGGGTGCCGGGCTGCTGCGGGTAGCCGTAACCGGGCCCGGGCTGCTGGGGGTAGCCGTACGCGGGCTGCGCGGCGGGCGGCGCGGCCGGCGGCTGCTGCGGGGGCGCCGGCGGTACGGGCGGCGCCGGCGGCTTCCCGAACCCGCCCGGCGGCGGATCCTGCGGCGCTCCGAAGCCGCCGGACGGCGGCTGGCTGGGGGGCGGCGGGGTACTCATGCGTTGCTACTGCCTCTCGGTGGGCGGCTCGTTGGACGCGTTCACTTGCCGAAGACCATCAGGAACTTCTCGTCCTTGCCCCGGGCGAGCAGATGCGTGACGGAGAGGAAGAACCGCCCGTCCACGTAGTCGGCCTTCGGGGAGAAGAAGGAGCTCTCTACCGGAGCGGCCGGGCCGGACGGGTGGCGCAGGAGTGCGGTGGGCTCGCCGCCGGCGGCCGGGATCGAGAGGATCTCGCCGCCCTTGTCGTACTCGGCCTTGCGGTAGGCGATCAGCTGCCCGTTCGCGGCCTTGACCAGGGTGAGGGTGCGCTTGTCCCCTGCCGGGGTACGCCACTTGGCCTTGCCGGAGGCCAGGTCGAAAGCGACGATCTCGTTGGCGGTGCCGGCCTCTGTCGCCGTGGGCAGGTAGAGCGTATTGGAGTCCACCAGGCCGGCGGCGCACCCCTGGAGGGACCGGCTGAGGGAGCTTCTGCAGCCGGTCGCGAAGCTGCCCTCGCCGGTGACGGTGGCGCGCTGCTTCCCGTCGGGTCCGAGGACCACGATGGAGCGCTCCTTCTTCTGCTCGTTGCCGATGTCGAGGACGAGCGGGTCCACCGAGTAGACGCTGGTGACCGTGAAGTCCTTGGGGAGCCGGAACGTCCAGGTCGACTTGCCGGTGGCCGGGTCGGCGTCCTTGACCTCGACGGTGCGGTCGGCGTCCTGGCAGGTGGCGATGCCGATCATCTTGCCGTTGCCGCCGATGTAGGAGCCGGTCGTGCAGCCCTCGGACGGGGTCGCGAAGAGCTTGTCCCCGGTGCTGACCTTGAAGACGCTGGCGCGGGTGACCCGGTTGACGGAGACGGAGTCCCCGGTGAGGCTCAGGTTGGGACCGGCGAAGAGGTCGAACATGCCCTCCTTGGGCACCTCCTTCGTCCAGCCCTCCTTGCCCGCCTTGAGGTCGACCATGCGCATCTGGTTGCAGTCGGCGCTGTCGCTCTCGCCGTTCTTGAACATGACGACGGTCTTGCCGTCGGCGGTCATCTGGTCCGTGACGGCGCAGATGTCACCGGGGAAGGAGATCGTCCACTTCTCCTTGCCGTCGGCCGCGCCGTAGCCGGTGAGGTTCTTCCAGACGGTCTTGGCGACGGTGTCTCCGACGACCCACTGGCCGTCGGCGTCGACGCCCACGCCGGGGCCGTCGATCTTGGCGGTCTTGAGCCAGAGGACCTTGTCCTCGCCCTGCTTGCGGGCGGAGTTGAGGTCGCCTTCCCCGGCTCCGTTGCCGCTGCCGTCGCCCGTGTCGACGGACGGGGAGCCGGAGGGCTTGGCGTCGGGGGAGGTGGACTCCTGCGCGACGGGCGGCTTCGGGTCCTTGCCGTCCTTGAAGAAGCCGACGTAGGCGACGGTCCCGACGACGAGGACGGCGGCGACCGAGGCGGCGATCAGCACGGTGAGCTTCTTCTTCGGCGTCATGCCGGAGGAGGGCTGCGGCATTCCGGGCATGCCCGGGGGCGGCGGCATTCCCGGCATGCCCGGGGGCGGCGGCATTCCCGGCATGCCCGGGTGCGGCGGCATTCCCGGAGGCGGTGGCATTCCCGGCAGGCCGGCGGGCGGCGGCGGGTAGGAGGCCGGCTGCTGCGGGACGGTGGGGGGCTGCTGGGCGTACGGGTTCTCGCCCTGCTGCGGATACCCGTATCCGGCCTGCGGCGGCGGGCCGGGCAGGTGCCCGTAACCGGAAGGTGTCGGCGGCTGGTTCGGCGGCTGGGGCGGCTCGGTCATCAGCGCGTACCTTCGATGTCAGGGGTCGGGGAGGATGACCTTTCTATCACTCACGCAGGTCTTACGCCGGGCCGGTCCGCCCCCTGTTCCCAAGGGAGGACCGGCCCGTGACGCCGCCGTTATCCGGCCAGTTGGCCGCGCGGGGCGGCCGGAGGGCTACGCCTCCTCGGCCAGCTCCAGCCAGCGCATCTCCAAATCGTCGCGGTCCGCGAGGAGTTCCCGGAGCTCCGCGTCGAGCTTGGCCACCTTGTCGTAGTCGGTGGAGTTCTCGGCGATCTGGGCGTGCAGGCTGCTCTCGCGGTCGGAGAGCTTGTTCAGCTGCCGCTCGATCTTCTGGAGCTCCTTCTTCGCGGCGCGGGAGTCCCCGGAGGCGGTGGACTTCGCCGCGGCGGCCGGGACGGGCACCGGGGCGGCCGCCTCGATCATCCGCAGGCGGCGCTCCAGGTACTCGTCGAGGCCGCGCGGCAGCATCCGCAGGCTCGCGTCGCCGAGCAGCGCCATCACGGTGTCGGTGGTGCGCTCGATGAAGAACCGGTCGTGGGAGATCACGATCATCGAACCGGGCCAGCCGTCGAGGAGGTCCTCCAGCTGGGTCAGGGTCTCGATGTCGAGGTCGTTGGTGGGCTCGTCGAGGAACAGGACGTTGGGCTCGTCCATCAGCAGGCGCAGGATCTGGAGCCGGCGGCGCTCACCACCGGAGAGGTCGCCGACCGGCGTCCACTGCTTCTCCTTGGTGAAGCCGAACTGCTCGCACAGCTGGCCCGCCGTCATCTCGCGGCCCTTGCCGAGGTCGACGCGGTCGCGGACGCGCTGGACGGCCTCCAGGACGCGCAGGGACGGGTCGAGTTCGCCGACCTCCTGGGAGAGGTAGGCCAGCTTGACGGTCTTGCCGACGGTGACCTTGCCAGCGGCGGGCTGGGTCTCGCCCTGGGTGCGCGCGGCCTCGGCGAGGGCCCGCAGCAGGGAGGTCTTGCCGGCGCCGTTGACGCCGACGAGGCCGATGCGGTCGCCGGGGCCCAAGTGCCAGGTGAGGTGCTTCAGGAGCGTCTTCGGGCCGGCCTGGACGGTGACGTCCTCCAGCTCGAACACGGTCTTGCCGAGGCGGGCGTTGGCGAAGCGCATCAGCTCGGAGCGGTCGCGCGGCGGCGGCACGTCGGCGATGAGCTCGTTGGCGGCCTCGATGCGGTAGCGGGGCTTGGAGGTCCGGGCGGGGGCGCCGCGGCGCAGCCAGGCCAGCTCCTTGCGCATCAGGTTCTGCCGCTTGGACTCCTCGGTGGCGGCGATCCGCTCCCGCTCGGCGCGGGCGAAGACGTAGTCGCTGTAGCCGCCCTCGTACTCGTGCACGTCGCCGCGCTGCACGTCCCACATGCGGGTGCAGACCTGGTCGAGGAACCAGCGGTCGTGGGTGACGCAGACAAGGGCGGAGCGCCGCTCCTGGAGGTGTCCGGCCAGCCAGGCGATGCCCTCGACGTCGAGGTGGTTGGTGGGCTCGTCGAGGACCAGGAGGTCCTGGTCGGCGATGAGCAGCTTGGCGAGGGCGATGCGGCGGCGCTCGCCGCCGGAGAGCGGGCCGATGACGGTGTCGAGGCCCTGACCGAAGCCGGGCAGGTCGAGTCCGCCGAACAGGCCGGTCAGCACGTCGCGGATCTTGGCGTTGCCGGCCCATTCGTGGTCGGCCATGTCCCGGATGATCTCGTGGCGGATGGTGGCCGCGGGATCGAGGGAGTCGTGCTGGGTGAGGACGCCCATGCGCAGACCGCTGTTCTGCGTGACGCGGCCGTTGTCGGGCTCCTCCAGTTTGGCCAGCATCCGGATGAGGGTGGTCTTCCCGTCGCCGTTGCGGCCGACGACACCGATCCGGTCCCCCTCGGACACGCCGAGGGAGATGCCGTCGAGCAGGGTACGTGTGCCGTACACCTTGCTGACTGCCTCGACATTGACCAGATTGACGGCCATCAGACGCGCTCCAGGTGAGGGTTTATGGATCAGCCCCTCAGCCTAACGCTCCGGGAGGACGCCGACCGTTCCACCAGGAGCCAGCCGCCCAGCGCCATGGCGATCGCGGCGGGCGCGGTGACGGGGACGGCGACGAGGGTGGCGCTGTGGCCGTCGAGCAGGCCCCCGAGCCCGGTCATGGACAGGCCGAGGACGCCGAGCAGGCAGAGGGTGATGCCGGCGGCGGCGCGGGGGCCACTGCCGGGGGCGGCCTCGCTCCGGCCCCCGCCCGGGCCCGACGCCGGGCCCGGGGCCTCGAAGCGCCGGAAGACGGCGACGAGTACGCCGGTCAGCACGGCGGCGGCCAGGAGCCTGACCGGGACCTGGGCCCACCAGGCGGCGGACGCCGGCACCGGCAGCCCGATCCCCAGGGCGAACTGGGCGGCGTACACGGCGAGCATGGCGGTGAGGTGCCAGAGGAAGGCGGTCATGGCGACGCCGTTGGCGGCGACGACGCCGCGCCAGACGCGCGGGCGGGCGAGCCAGGCGGTGGCGGGGCGGGCCAGGAGCTGTACGGCGCCCACGAGCCACATGCCGTGCGCGAGCAGCGCGAGGGTCGGCGGGGCCATGTTGGACACCTTCTCGCCCGGCATCCCGACCATGGACAGCGGGTACGGGCCGTACGCGACCAGCGCCGCGGCCACGGCGAGCCCGGCGGCGGCCAGGGCGGCGGGGAAGCGGATCCGCCCGTCGGCGCGCAGGAAGCCGAGCTGGTGGACGGCGAGCCAGACGAAGGCGAAGTTCAGGAACTCGACGTACGGGACCCCGAGCGCGAAGCGCAGTACGTCGACGAGCGCGGCGGCGGCGACCAGCGCGGCGAAGGCCCCCCACCCCCATCGCTCGTGCAGCTTCAGCAGCGGCGGGGTGAAGGCGACCATCGCGAGGTAGATCCCGATGAACCAGAGCGGCTGCGTGACCAGCCGCAGCGCGGCCCCGCTCAGCCCGCCGGCGCCGCGGCCGGCGAGCTGGACGGCGAGCGCGGCCGCGGCCCAGACGAGGACGAAGACGAGGGTCGGCCGCAGCAGCCGCTGGAGCCGGGCCCGCAGGAAGGCGGCGTAGACGGGCCTGTCGGCCCGGCGGGCCAGGGAGCGGTAGGACAGGGCGTGCGAGAACCCGCCGACGAAGAAGAAGACGGGCATGACCTGGAGCCCCCAGGTGAGCACCTGCAGCGGGGGCACGAGGGCGAGCAGGTTCCCTATGCCGTCGCCGCTGACGGCGGCCATCAGCCAGTGCCCGGCGATGACGGTGGCGAGGGACGCGACCCGCAGGAGGTCGACGTACCGGTCCCGCGTGGCGGGGGTGGCGGCGGCCATATCGCTTGCGCTGACTGTCATGGCCCTACGGTCGCCGCCGGCGGGGGCCTCCCGACAGGGCGCGGATACTCAACTCCCGCCTAGGTACGGGGCACGGGCGCGGGCCGTCTCCTGGGCTCCGCCCCAGACCCTCCCCCAGACTCCGTCCGGGGGACCCCCACGCCTCAAACGCCGGCGGGGCTGGATTTCGGCTGATGCCGCCTGCCTGGCGCGGGGTGCGGGGCGGAGCCCCGGTCTTTCAGCCTCGCCGGCGTTTGAGGCGCGGGGGTCCGGGGGCCGGCCCCCGGCAACGGTGCGGCACGGAACATGGGGCGGAGCCACCGGGCACATTCAGCCCCGCCGGCGATTGAGGCGCGGGGGTCCGGGGGCCGGCCCCCGGCGACGGCGCGGCAGGGGACGCGGGGCCGAGCCCCGGGGAGGTCGGGTCAGGACGGGAGGGCTGTGGCTCCGGGGGCCGGGCTGGACGCCACGCGGGTGGCCCGGCACGTGCCCGAGGCTTCGAGGGCCGCCGCCACCTTCGCGGCGGATTCCGGGTCCCGGACCAGGAAGGCCGTCGTCGGGCCCGATCCGGAGACCAGCGCGGCCAGCGCCCCGGCATCCGTCCCCGCGGCCAGCGTCCCGGCCAGCTGCGGGCGCAGCGACAGGGCCGCCCGCTGGAGGTCGTTCGCCAGTACGGGAGCCAGCGCGTCCGGATCGCCCGAGGCCAGGGCCGCGAGCAGGGCCGGCGAGGCCTCCGGCTCGGGGATCCTCGTACCGGCGGTGAGGCGGTCGAACTCGCGGAACACCGCCGGGGTGGACAGACCCCCGTCGGCCACCGCGAACACCCAGTGGAACGCCCCCGCGTCCACCGGGGTCAGCAGCTCGCCGCGCCCGGTGCCGAGCGCGGCGCCGCCGACGAGGCTGAACGGGACGTCACTGCCCAGCTCCGCGCAGATGTCGAGCAGTTCGGCGCGCGGGGTGCCCAGGCCCCACAGGGTGTCGCAGGCCAGCAGGGCCGCAGCCCCGTCCGCGCTGCCGCCCGCCATGCCGCCCGCGACGGGGATGTTCTTCGCGATGTGGAGGTGGACGGCGGGGTCGATGCCCGCCCGGGCCGCCAGGATCTCGGCGGCGCGCGCGGCGAGGTTGGTGCGGTCCAGGGGGACCTGGTCGGCGTCGGGGCCCGCGCAGGTCACGGTCAGTTCGCCGGCCGGCGTCGCCGTCACCTCGTCGAAGAGCGAGACGGCGAGGAAGACGTTCGCCAGGTCGTGGAAACCGTCGGGGCGGGCCGCGCCCACCGCCAGCTGCACGTTGACCTTCGCGGGGACGCGTACGGTCACGCTCGTACGGGAGCTCACAGGGCGGGCCTCTCCGCCGCGGGCTTGTTCTCGGCGATCGCGGCGAACTCCTCCACCGTCAGCGACTCCCCGCGCGCCTGCGGCGAGACGCCCGCGGCGACGAGCGCGGCCTCGGCTCCGGCCGCCGAGCCGGCCCAGCCGGCCAGCGCGGCGCGCAGCGTCTTGCGGCGCTGCGCGAAGGCCGCGTCCACGACGGCGAAGACCTCGGCCTTGGTCGCGGTGGTCTTGATCGGCTCCGCGCGCCGCACCAGCGAGACGAGGCCGGAGTCGACGTTCGGCGCGGGCCAGAAGACCTTGCGGCCGATGGATCCGGCGCGCTTGACGTGCGCGTACCAGTTGGCCTTGACGGAGGGGACCCCGTACACCTTGTTGCCCGGCTCGGCGGCGAGCCGGTCGGCGACCTCGGCCTGCACCATCACCAGGGTCCGCTCGATGCTCGGGAAGCGGTCGAGCATGGTGAGCAGGACGGGCACGGCCACGTTGTACGGCAGGTTCGCGACGAGCGCGGTCGGCGCCGGGCCGGGCAGTTCGGTGACCAGCATGGCGTCGGAGTGGACCAGCGCGAAGCGGTCCTTGCGCCCGGGCATCCGGGCCTCGATGGTCGCGGGCAGCGCCGCCGCCAGGATGTCGTCGATCTCGACGGCGGTGACCCGGTCGGCGGCCTCCAGCAGCGCGAGCGTCAGCGAGCCCAGCCCCGGTCCGACCTCGACGACCACGTCGTCCGGCCGCACCTCGGCGGTGCGCACGATCCGGCGCACCGTGTTGGCGTCGATGACGAAGTTCTGGCCCTTCTGCTTCGTCGGGCGTACGCCGAGGGCGGCGGCCAGCTCCCGGATGTCGGCGGGGCCGAGAAGGGCGTCAGAAGGGTTCTCGTTGGGCTGCTGCTCTGCGGTGCTCACCGGGTAAGCGTCTCAGATCAGCGGAGTGATCCTGAGCCGGACCACGTGTCCGGCTCAGGACGCGTTCCCATCGTGGAGGGGTGGCGTGGGCGTGGAGGTGGAATCCCGCGCCCAGTGCCGCTCCTCGTGGCCGGTGTCGGCCGGTGGTGGGTGTGCTGATCGTCGTCACGCCCTGGTGCCGGTCGGCTGCGCGGCGCAGCCGCCTCCGGCCCGTGTGAGCGTGTCCCTCCGGACGCTTTCCCGCCGGGCCCGAGGATCTGGCGGGGGAGGGTGTCCGGCGTCGCCTGGGCGTCGGACGTGTTGTGTGGCGCCGGGTGGGTCCGGTCTTGGACCGGTCCTGCCGGCTGGTCTTCGGCGCGCTGGGTGTGATGACCGCGCCCGCTTCGAGTGTGTCCACGACCCTGCGGATGGCCATCACGCCGGTGGTGCGGTCGCAGGCTGTCTTGGCCTGGTGGGTCAGGCCGCGTGCCGCGATGCGCTGCCAGGCGCCCTGGTCGCGGTCTGCCTGCCAGCGGCAGGTGGGGCAGATGGCCCATTTCCAGCCGGGTGTGGTGGGCCGGTCGGGGGCCTTGCGGTGCCGTAGCGGGGTGAGGCACCGGGGGCAGTGCCGGGAGGTGTTCCTGGCCGGGACGGTGACGACGGCCATGCCCGTCTCGGCCGCCAGGTGCCGCATGCGGTCCACGATCTGCCCGCGTACCTGCTGGGACAGGCGCGTGTTGACGCTGTGACCCATGCCACGGGCTTCCAGTGACCGGAGGTCCTCGACGTAGATGACGCTCGCACCGGCGGCGACGGCCTGATCGACCGCCCACCGGGCGGCAGCCCGGGCCAACGCGTCGTTGAGGTTCGACCGGCGCGCGGACACGTACGCGATCTCGTCGCTCAAGACGGTGTGCTTGGCTGCCAGAGCATGCTGCTCGTCCCCGGCAGCCAGCCGCTGGTACTGGTCGGACTTGGCGTGCAAGCGCTCGCCCTGCCGGCGCAGCCGGTGCTGCTTTGCGAGGACACCGGCTGCCCGGAACATGCCCCCGGATCCGAGGGCGGTGATCCGCCCGTCGTCGTGGAGCCGGGCCGCGCCCGCGGTGAGCAGGGTGTTCAAGCCCCAGTCCACACCCAGCGCGACGGTGTGCCCGGTGCGGGCGGCTTTCGGCACCGGGTGGGTGTGAGGGAGATCGACCCGGACACGGCCCTGATGCGGCCATCCCAAGCGGCGCAGTGCCATCCACGCGTTCGACGGCAGCCTCCTGCCCCCGCAGTCCTCCCTGGACGCGAGCACGGCCACATCGGGAGCGTTCCAGTGCGCGGCCAACAGCTCAGCGGCCATGGCCGAGACAAGATCGGCCACCCAGCCGACCCGCTCCGCCAGCACGGAGGACGTCAGCAGCTCACCGCTTTCCTCATCCACACCCGCCCGCAACAGGCCACGGGCGCAAGCGATCCGGGTGGTCTCGCCCTCGGCGAGCGGCAGTTTCCGGCTCAACGCTCGCCCTCCCCCACGCCGGTGCTGTCATCCGATCAACGACACCCCGCGGGAAAGGTCACCCGTTCGATCCACGAACCCGTATCTACGTGAGCCTACGGCCGCAGTGCGGCCACGGACTCGCCCCCCGCTGCACGTAGAGCTTCTTGGCCCGGTAGGTCTGCTCGGCGCCCGAGGCGTCCTGGGGGCGGCCGCTGCCGCCGAGGGCGTGCCAGGTGTGGACGTCGAACTGGTAGAGCCCGCCGTACGTGCCCGAGGGGTCGGTGGCCGACGGCCGGCCGCCGGACTCGCACTGGGCGAGGGCGCCCCAGTTGAGGCCGTCGGCGCCGGAGACCGAGGTCGGCAGCGGCCTCGTGCCGACCTTGACGAGCTGGGTGACGGGCTCGCGGACGGTCTCCTCCGCGATGCGGCGGGGCTTCTGGCGGACTCCGTTGACGGTGCGCAGGCCGTACGTGACCCTGCGCGCCCCGGGGCGGCCGGCCCGCTCGACGACCTCGGTGCCGGCGAAGAGGGTGTCGTCCTCGGTCTTCTCCGTCGCGTACGGGATGCGTTCCTCGCGGACCTCGCGGGTGCCGGTGATGCGGAGCACGGTGACGGTCTGGCCGTCGCGCGGGAAGGCGGTGGCGGGCACGGAGGTGGTGTCCTGGCCGCGCAGGGTGATGCCGGCCTGGTCGAGGGCTTCCTCGACGGTGGCGGCGTTGGTGCGGATGGTGCGTTCGCGGCCGTCGGCCATGAAGGTGACGCTGCGTTCGGTGCGGACGCTGAGGGTCAGGCCGGCGCGGGGGACGGGGGCGGTGCGGGGGGCGGAGAGGTAGGCGCCCTCGGCGCGGATGCCGAACTGGCGCAGGGCGCCCTCGACGGTGCGGGCGGTGGTCCACACCTGGCGCTGCTGTCCGTCGAGGGTGAGGCGCAGGGGGCGGCCGTAGCGGACGACGACCTGTTCGCCGTCGTCGAGGGGTTCGCCGGGGGCGGGGGCGACGAGGTCGTGCGGTCCGACGCCGAGGCCTTCGGCGGCCAGCAGTTCGCCGATGTCGTCGGCGAAGGTGTGGAGGTTGCGGGGGACGCCGTCCACGGTGAGCCGTACCGACTTGTCGGCGGCGACGAAGGCGGTGGTACCGCCGGCGAGGAAGGCGACGACCAGCGCCTGGGGCACGATCCGCCGCCAGGTCCCTCCCGGGGTGGTGGGGATGAGCACCGCGGGCCCCGCGGCCCGGCTGCGGGAGCGGCGACCCGTACCGGTGCCGGCGCCGCCGGCCACCGGGTCCGCCGCCCGGCGCCGGCCGGTCCCCGCCGGGGGCTCGGCGATGGTGGTAGGGCCACGGCCCCGGCGGCCCGGGCCCCCCGTACCGGCGTCGGCGTCGTACGTCGGCGCGGAGGCGGGTTCCGCGGCCCGGCGGCGGCCCGAGCCGGGCCCGAGCGCCGCGCCGGGCCACTCGCTCTCCGGGACCCCGGCCCGCGGCCACCCGGCGGGGTCCGGCGGGGCCGAACGGCCACGGGCCCGGCGGCCCGAGCCCGGCGCGGCGGCCTCGTCGGGCCACTCGGTGTCCGGGGCAGCCTCAGCGGCCGGCTGGGCGGTGGATGTCGGCGGGACCGGACCGCCACGGGCTCGGCGGCCGCCCGCGCCGGGCCCGAGCGCCGCGCCGGGCCACTCGCTCTCCGGGACCCCGGCCGGCGGCCACCCGGCGGGGTCCGGCGGGGCCGAGCTGCCGCGGGCGCGGCGGCGGGCTGCCCGCCGGTCGCCGCCGCGCGGCGCGGGGACCGCGGGCTCCGGAAGCCCCGCTCCGGCCGACCATGGCGCGGGCTCCGGATCCCCCGCCGCGGCGGGCCAGGCCACGGACTCCGGGTCTGCGGCTTCGGCCGTCCAGACCACGGGCTCCGGATCCGCCGCTCCGGCCGGCCAGGCCACGGGCTCGGCCTCGTACGCCCCCGGGACGGGACCGCCGCGGTGGTGACTGCCCTGTGTTTCGCTCACGAAGCTCGCTCCACTGGTCCGGACCCTCATGGCTCGGGCACGGCACCATAGCGGAGGAGTCGTCACGCTCCAAAGTTGTGTGACTACACAGGGTGTCGGGGTGGTGGAGGGGTCAGTACCCGAAGGCGCGAGCCGTGTTGGCGGCCAGCGCGGTGGCCATGGCGTCCTCGTCGAGGCCGCGGACCGCCGCCATCGCCCGGACCGTCAGCGGAATGAGGTACGGCGCGTTGGGCCGTCCGCGGTACGGCGCCGGGGTCAGGTACGGCGCGTCCGTCTCGACGAGGACCAGCTCCAGCGGGGCCACGGCCAGGGCCTCGCGCAGCGGCGCCGCGTTCTTGAAGGTGACGGTCCCGGCGAAGGACATGTAGTACCCGGCGGCGGCGCACTCGCGGGCCATCTCGGCGTCCCCGGAGTAGCAGTGGAAGACGGTGCGCTCCGGCGCGCCCTCCTCCCGCAGCACGCGCAGCACGTCGGCGTGCGCCTCGCGGTCGTGGATGACGAGGGCCTTGCCCTGCCTCTTGGCGATCTCGATGTGGGCGCGGAAGGAACGCTCCTGCGCGGCCATCCCCTCCGGCCCGGTACGGAAGTAGTCCAGCCCGGTCTCGCCGACGGCCTTGACGTGGTCGAGCGCCGCGAGGGCCTCGATCTCGGCGAGCGCGTCGTCGAGCGCGGCCTCGCCGCCGCCGGTCCGGGCGCCCTGCCTCGACCAGCCGTCGGGGTCCCCGTGGACGATCCGGGGGGCTTCGTTCGGGTGAAGGGCCACGGCCGCGTGGACGTTCTCGTACGCGGCGGCCGTCTCGGCGGCCCACCGGGAGCCCTTCACGTCGCAGCCCACCTGGACGACCGTGGCCACGCCCACCGAGGCGGCCTTCGCGAGGCCCTCCTCGACGGTGCCGGACTGCATGTCCAGGTGGGTGTGCGAGTCCGCCACCGCCACCCGGAGGGGCTCGGGCAGCGGCGGCGGTGCGTCCTTCGAAGCAGAGGAAGAGCTCATACGGCCGATCTTATGACCGGCGGAACAGCGCCAGCAGACGGGAGATCAGGCCTCCGCGCTTCTCGGACTCGTCGATGGCGACGGGTCCGGGGGCGTCGTGGCGGGACGCCTTGTGCGGCTTCGGGGGCCGGGGGACGTCCGCGCCCGCCGGGACGGGCCCGGCGATCCCGGGCGCGATGCGGTGGTGGTAGAGCTGGTCGATCGTGCCGAGCACCGAGGAGACCTGGCCCGCGCGCATGATGCGTACGACGTGTCCGCCGCAGTTCAGGCAGGTCGGGTTGGACAGCGGGGAGGGCACCCGCTCACCCTTGACCGTGTACATGATGAACGGCTGGCCCATGCCGTCGACGTGGTGTTCTATCGCGTACGCCTGCTCCCAGCCGTACCCGCACCTCATGCAGGCGAAGGAGTACGCCTCGTGCACGGTCTGCACGCCGGCCTGGGCGGGTACGACGGAGACGGGTACGGGGGTGTCAGCGATCTCACTCATGCCAGCTCCTCTTGTTCCACTGGTGCCATTGCCAGTGGACGCCTCTTCGGGCGGGAGCGCATCAGGCCCTGTCTAGTGTTGGACGGTCTTTGGGCGACTCATGCCCAAAGCGCCCGGTGCGCGGTCTGAGCTTTGCCTTTCAGGTTAGCTCTTTACCGACTTACGGCACCTTTTGTGCCGCATTCTTTGCCGCGACGACCGCGTCGAACACCTCGCGCTTGGGTACGCCGGCCTCGGCGGCGACCGCCGCGATGGCCTCCTTGCGACGCTCCCCCGCCTCTTCGCGCACCCGCACCCTGCGCACCAGCTCCTCGTCGTCCACGTCTCCGGGGGCGGCCGCCGCGGCGCCCTCGACGACGACGGTGATCTCCCCGCGGACGCCCTCGGCGGCCCAGGCCGCCAGCTCGCCGAGCCCGCCGCGCTTGACCTCCTCGTAGGTCTTGGTCAGCTCGCGGCACACGGCGGCTCGGCGCTCGGCGCCGAAGACCTCGGCCATCGCGGCCAGGGTGTCGTCGAGCCGGTGCGGGGCCTCGAAGTAGACGAGCGTGCGGCGCTCGCCCTCGACCTCGCGCAGCCGGCCGAGGCGCTCGCCCGCCTTGCGCGGCAGGAACCCCTCGAAGCAGAACCGGTCCACCGGCAGTCCGGACATCGCCAGCGCGGTGAGCACCGCGGAGGGCCCGGGGACGGCGGTGACCTTGATGTCCTTCTCGACGGCGGCGGCGACCAGCCGGTAGCCGGGGTCGGAGACCGAGGGCATCCCGGCGTCGGTCACCAGCAGTACGCGCGCCCCGCCGGCCAGGGCCTCGACCAGCTCCGGGGTGCGGGCCGACTCGTTGCCCTCGAAGTACGACAGGACACGCCCGGTGGTGTGCACGCCGAGCCCCTGGGTCAGCCGGCGCAGCCGCCGGGTGTCCTCGGCGGCGATCACGTCGGCCCGCTCCAGCTCGGCCGCGAGCCGCGGAGGGGCGTCCGCGAGGTCGCCGATCGGGGTACCGGCGAGGACGAGGACGCCTGCCGGAGAGGTGGGCTCGGTACCGCGGGGCTGGTCAGTTGTCACCCGTCCATCCTCTCAGTCCCGCGCCCCGACCCTCCCCGCCACTGGGGTACTCACAGATCCTTTCCCTACGATGGGCCGGTGACCAAGACCGCGACGCCGCCGCCCAGCCCCGCGGGGGCCCCTCCCGCCCCGCCGGCGGGACCGGGGGAAGAGCCGCCCACCTGGCTGCGCCGCCTGCGCGCCTTCGGCTACGCGCCGCACGGCGCCGCGTCGCGGCGCGCGGACGTCCGCACCCGCCTGGTGCCCCCGTACGCCCAGCCGTCCCCGCAGCTGTGGATGACCTTCGGCCTGCCGCGGCAGGTGTGGGGCACGTGGCAGCGCATCCTGGCGTGGGCGGGGCCGCTGCTCGTGGCGCTGGTCGCCGGGGTGCTGCGGTTCGCGCACCTGGGCAGCCCCAAGGCGGTGATATTCGACGAGACGTACTACGCCAAGGACGCCTGGGCCACGATCAAGCAGGGCTACGAGGCGAGCTGGCCCAAGGACATCGACAAGTCGATCCTCGCCAACCCGGACGGGGTCAGCCTGCCCCTGGACCCGGGCTACGTCGTGCACCCGCCCGTCGGCAAGTGGGTCATCGGGCTCGGCGAGTGGATGTTCGGCTTCACCCCGTTCGGCTGGCGGTTCATGACCGCCGTGCTCGGCACCCTCTCGGTGCTGATGCTGTGCCGGATCGGGCGGCGCCTCTTCCGCTCGACGTTCCTGGGTTGCCTGGCGGGGGCGCTGCTCGCGGTGGACGGCCTGCACCTGGTGATGAGCCGCACCGCGCTGCTCGACCTGGTGCTGATGTTCTTCGTGCTCGCCGCCTTCGGGGCGCTGCTCATCGACCGGGACAAGGCTCGGCGCAGACTCGCGGACGCGCTCCCGGTGGACGAGGAGGGCCGGACCCGGCCCGACATGAGGATCGCCGAGACGCTGCGGCTGGGCTGGCGCCCGTACCGGATCCTGGCCGGGGTCTGCCTGGGCCTGGCCGCGGGCACGAAGTGGAACGGCTTCGTCGTGCTGGCCTTCTTCGGCGTCCTCACGGTGCTGTGGGACGCGGCCGCGCGGCGCACCGCGGGCGCGGGCGCCCCGTACACGGCGATGCTGCGCCGCGACGCGCTGCCCGCCTTCCTGTCGACGGTCCCGGTCGCGGCCGTGACGTACCTGGCCTCCTGGTCGGGCTGGATCCTCAGCCCGGACAACGGCAAGGGCGGCTACCTGCGCGACTGGGCGGCCAAGAACGACCAGGGCAGCGCGCTGTCGTTCCTGCCGGAGTGGCTGCGCAGCCTGTGGCACTACGAGACCGAGGTGTACAAGTTCCACGTCGGTCTGACGTCGGGGCACACCTACGAGTCGAACCCGTGGAGCTGGCTGGTCCTGGGCCGGCCCGTGTCGTACTTCTACGAGTCCCCCGAGCCGGGCACCGACGGCTGCCCGGCGACGGAGGCGGGCAAGTGCGCCCGCGAGGTGCTGGCCCTGGGCACGCCGCTGCTGTGGTGGGCGGGCTGCTTCGCGCTGCTGTACGTGCTGTGGCGGTGGTTCTTCCGCCGCGACTGGCGGGCCGGCGCGATCGCGTGCGCGCTGGGCGCGGGCCTGCTGCCCTGGTTCAACTACCAGGAGCGGACCATCTTCTTCTTCTACGCGGTGGTCTTCGTCCCGTACCTGTGCCTGGCGGTGGCGATGATGATCGGCGCGCTGCTGGGTCCGGCGGGCTCGACCGAGAGACGGCGGACGCTGGGCGCGATCGGGGCGGGTGTGCTGGTCCTGCTGATCGTGTGGAACTTCATCTACTTCTGGCCCATCTTCACGGGCCAGACCCTTCCGATGGACTCCTGGCGGGCCCGCATGTGGCTGGACACCTGGGTGTAGCGGGGCGACTCGTACGGCGTCCGCAGGAGGGCCTTCCCGTAGCGGGAGGGCCCTCCTGCCGTGTCACCGGCGCTTTTCGGCCATCGATGTTCCGGTCCGGTAACAAGGGTGCACCCGCCTGCTCGCGGAGCGTAAGGTCCGCACCAGAGGTTCTTTGAACATGTTCAGAGAACGGGGACTCTGAAGGGGACACAAGTGAACGGGGTAGCGAAGGGCGCCATCGTCGGCGGGGTATTCCTCGCGATGGTCGGCGGCGCCGGATACGGGGTGTACGCCCTGGTCGGGGACGCCGGCGACGGCAACGGCAAGGGGGGCGGGCAGGCCGAGGCCTCCGCCCGGTCGGAGAAGGGCAGCGGGCCCGTCACCGAGAAGGAGACCGCCGCGACCGCCAAGGCCTTCCTGGCGGCGTGGGCGGCGGGGGACGAACAGGCGGCCGCCGCCCTGACGAACAACGAGCAGGCCGCCCGGACCGCGGTGGCGGACTTCAGGGCCAAGGCGTACGTGTCCAAGGCCGCGATCACCCCCGGGACGCCGAAGGGCGACACCGTGCCCTTCACGGTCGCCGCGGAGATCACGTACGAGGGCACGACCAAGCCCCTCGCCTACGACTCCCAGCTGACCGTGGTGCGCGGCCTGACCAGCGGAAAACCGCTGGTCGACTGGCAGGCCTCGGTGATCCACCCGCAGCTCCAGCGGGACGAGAAACTGCGCGCGGGCGCCCCGGCGAGCCCGCCGGTCAAGGCGGTCGACCGCAACGGCGAGGAGCTGCCGGCGGAGAAGTACCCCTCGCTGCGGCCCGTCCTCGACGAACTGCGCGAGGCGTACGGAGCCAAGGCGGGCGGCAAGGCGGGCGCCGAGGTCTGGATCGAGCCGGCGGACCAGAACGCGGCCAAGCGGACCCTGCTGACCCTGGTCGAGGGAGAGCCGAGCGTCCTCAAGACGTATCTGGACGCGAAGGTCCAGGCGGCGGCCGAAAAGGCGGTCGCCGGGTTCCCCGAGGCCTCCGTGGTCGCGATCAAGCCGAGCACCGGGCACATCCTGGCCGTGGCCAACAACCGCAAGGACGGCTACAACGCGGCGATGCGGGGCAACCGGGCGCCCGGCTCCACGATGAAGATCGTGACGGGGGCGATGCTGCTGGACCGCGGCCTGGTCGCGGCCGACAAGCCGGCGGAGTGCCCGAAGGAGGTGTCCTGGGGCGGCCGTCCGTTCCACAACCTGAACAACTTCGACCTCCCGGCCGGCACCAACTTCGCGACCTCGTTCGCCCGGTCCTGCAACACCGCCTTCATCAAGCAGATCAAGCCCGTCGACGACGACTCCGCGCTGCCGAAGGAGGCCACGGAGGTCTTCGGCATCGGGCTGGACTGGAAGACGGGCATCAAGACCACCGACGGCAAGGTCCCGCCGGCGACGGGCGCGGCGGCGGCCGCCGAGTACATCGGGCAGGGCCAGATCACCATGAACCCGATGAACGTCGCCTCCATCACGGCGACCGCCCGCACGGGCGTGTTCCGCCAGCCGCTGCTGGTCTCCCCGGACCTCGACGGCCGTACGATCGCGACGGCCCAGCGCCGGATGAAGCCCTCGGTGCAGCAGCAGCTGGTCTCGATGATGAAGCTGACGGCGACCAGCGGCACCGCCCGTGAGGCGATGGCCTCGGTCGGCGGCTCGGACAAGGGCGCGAAGACCGGCTCCGCGGAGGTCGACGGCGCGGGCAGCCCCGACAGCTGGTTCACGGGCTTCAGCGGCGACGTGGCCGCGGCGGCGATGGTCGAGGCCGGCGGCCACGGCGGCGACTCGGCGGGCCCGATCGTGGCCGCGGTGCTGAACGCCGGATGAACCCACCGGCGGCGGGGGGCGGGGGACTCCGTCCGGCGGTGGGCGGGGCGCGCCCCTCCCGCCTGCGGGGGCGTAGGGGAAACCGTTCGCCCGGCCGGCCCGCAGAGCGCTAGCGTGCCCGCATGACGACCACCACCCCGCACCCCCTGTTCGCCGAGGCCCTGGCCGGGCTGGGCCTCGAACTCACCGTCCGGGCCTTCCCCGAGGGGACCCGTACCGCGGCCGACGCGGCCGCCGCGATCGGCTGTGAGCTGAGCCAGATCGTCAAGTCGCTGATCTTCGCCGCGGACGGGGTCCCGGTGCTGGTCCTGATGGACGGGGCCTCGCGGGTCGACGTGGAGGCGGTACGCCGGGAGCTCGGCGCCGGGAAGGTCACCCGGGCGGACGCGGCCGTGGTCCGCGAGACCACCGGTTACGCCATCGGCGGGGTCCCGCCCTTCGGGCACCGCAACCGCACCCGGGTGCTGGCCGACACGCGGCTGCTCGACCACGACGTGGTCTGGGCGGCCGCCGGCACCCCGAACACCGTGTTCCCGATGGGACCGCAGGAACTCGTAGAACACGCCGGCGCCACACTCGCCGACGTACGGGAAGTCACCGGCTGAGCCTCAGGAAGCCAGGGCCGAGCGCAGGGCCCGTACGAGGGCCTGCGCACGCGGGTCGGCCGTGACCGACTTGGCGTGGGCGTTGGTGACGTAGCCGAAGCCGATGCCCGAATCCGGGTCCGCGAACGCCAGTGAGCCACCGCGGCCCGGGTGGCCGAAGGAGGCGGGGGACAGCAGCGGCGAGGCCGGGCCGTGCAGCATGTAGCCGGGGCCGAAGCGGGTGTTCACGACCAGCACCCGGTCGGGTCCGGCCGAGAACTCCCGCGCGGCCAGCGCCGTGGTGGCCGGTGTGAAGATCCGCGCGCCGTCCTCCACCACGCCGATGGTGGCCCCGTAGAAGCGGGCCAGGGCTCGGGCCGTGCCGATGCCCGCCGAGCCCGGGAGCTCGGCCGCCTGGTAGGCGGGGTCGTTCTCGTCCGGCACGGGGTCGATGGCCGCGAAGGCGCGGCGGGTGAGGGAGTCCGGGTCGGCGTAGGCCTCGGAAACGTTTCGCCTCGGCCGGGTCCTGAGCAGGCCGGCGCTCTCCGGCGGGTCGACCGGGGCCACCCGGCCCACCCGGTGGGCCTGCGCCTCCGGCAGGCCGATCCAGAAGTCCAGGCCCAGCGGCTCCGCCATCTCCTCGGCCAGGATGCCTCCCACCGTGCGGCCGGTCGCCCGCAGCACCAGCTCGGACACCAGCCAGCTGAAGGTCTGCGCGTGGTAGCCGTGCTCGGTGCCGGGCTCCCAGAAGGCCTGCTGCGCGGCGACCGCACGCGGTCCGGAGACCCCGTCCGCGGCCTCGGCCACGGTCAGTCCGCGGTCCAGGGCCGGGACTCCCGCGCGGTGCGCGAGCAGGTCACGGACCAAGGTCCTGTCCTTGCCGCCCGCCTTGAACTCCGGCCAGTACGAGGCCACGGGCGCGTCCAGGTCGAGCAGTCCGCGCTGGTGCAGCAGCAGCGGGACGGCGGCGGCCACGCCCTTGGTCGCGGAGCGGACGATCTGCGCGGTGTCCTCGGTCCACGGCTCCGTGCCGTTCGCGTCCTTGGTCCCGCCCCAGAGGTCGACGACCTTGCGCCCGTCCCGGTACACGGCCACGGCCGCGCCCCGGTCACCGAGCACCTCGAAGTTGCGTACGAACGCGTCCCTGACGGGCTCGAAGCCCTCCGTCACCACACCCTGGATGTCCACGGGCAGTCCAACAACCGGCGACCGGTGCTTATGCCACCGATACCGAACGGGGATCGAAGCCGAAGGGCAGCTCAAGGCGGTGGGCCCGCATGAGGGGCTCGTCGCACAGGAGGTCCTGGGTGCGGCCGTCGGCCGTGATCGCGCCCTCGCTCAGGATGACCGAGCGCGGGCACAGCTCCAGCGCGTACGGCAGGTCGTGCGTCACCATCAGGACCGTGACGTCCAGCGAGCGCAGGATGTCGGCGAGCTCGCGCCGCGAGGCCGGGTCCAGGTTGGACGAGGGCTCGTCCAGGACCAGGATCTCGGGCCGCATGGCCAGGACGGTCGCCACCGCGACCCGGCGGCGCTGTCCGAAGGACAGGTGGTGCGGGGGCCGGTCGGCGAATCCGGCCATCCCGACCTGCTCCAGCGCCTCCCGGACCCGCTCCTCCAGCTCGGCGCCGCGCAGGCCGGCCGCGGCCGGGCCGAAGGCCACGTCCTCGCGGACGGTCGGCATGAACAGCTGGTCGTCGGGGTCCTGGAAGACGATCCCGACCCGGCGCCGGATCTCGGCGAGGTTGCGCTTCTCCACCGGCAGCCCGGCCACGGTCACGGTGCCGACGCCGCCGCTCAGGATGCCGTTGAGGTGCAGCACGAGGGTGGTCTTGCCGGCGCCGTTCGGGCCGAGCAGGGCCACCCGCTCACCTTGCGCGACGGTCAGGTCGACCCCGAAGAGGGCCTGGTGCCCGTCGGGGTAGGCGTACGCGAGGCCGGTCACTTCCAGCGAGGGCGAGGGGGTACTGGTCACGGGGTCGGTCACAGGGTCCATCCCATCAGACAGACGGCGAGCGCCGTCACCGGGAGCGCGGCCGCGTACGCCCACTGCGCGCGCGTGGCCACCGCCTCGTCGATCACCGGCATCGAACCGGCGTAGCCGCGGCTGACCATCGCCAGGTAGACCCGCTCGCCGCGCTCGTAGGAGCGGATGAACAGCGCGCCCGCCGTCTTGGCCAGCACCCCCCAGTGCCGGATCCCCCGCGCCTCGAACCCGCGCGAGCGCCGGGCGACGGACATCCGCCGCAGCTCCCCGGTGACCACGTCGCCGTACCGGATCATGAACGAGGCGATCTGCACCAGCAGCGGCGGCAGCTTCAGCCGCTGCAGTCCCAGCAGCAGCGCCCGCAGCTCCGTCGTCGAGGCGAGCAGTACGGACGCGGCCACCCCGAGCGTGCCCTTGGCCAGGACGTTCCAGGCGCCCCACAGTCCGGAGACGCTGAGCGACAGGCCCAGTACGTCCACCCGCTCGCCCTCGGCCACGAACGGCATCAGCACCGCGAACGCCACGAACGGGATCTCGATCAGCAGCCGCCGCAGCAGGAAGCCGGCCGGTACCCGGGCCGCGGCCGCGACCCCGGCGAGCAGGACGGCGTACAGCCCGAAGGCCCACACCGCCTCGCGCGGTGTGGACACGACGACGACCACGAACGCGAAGGTCGCGGCGAGCTTGCAGTGCGGCGGCAGCGCGTGCACCGGTGAGTGCCCGTGCCGGTAGAGCCGGTGGGCGTGGCCCGCGCCCATCTCAGACCGCCGACGGCTCGGCGGCGGCCGGCTCGGCGGTGCGACGGCGGCGTACGACCCAGAAGACTCCGGAGCCGACGGCGACGGTCGCCCCGACACCGAGGGCGCCCGCGAGGCCGCCGGAGAGGCGGGCGTCGGCGACGTCCTTGACGGCGTAGTCGGCGAGCGGGGAGTCCTTCGCGGCGTGCTCCTCGGCCTTGGCGTCGATGCCCTTGTCGGCGGCGACCTTCTCCAGGCCGTCGGGGCTGGCGGAGGCGTAGAAGGAGACGAACCCGGCGAGGGCGAGGGCGGTGACCAGGCCGGTGGCCCACACCTTCGTGGTGGAGCGCGCCGCGACGGGGGCGGGGGCGGCGGCCGGGGCGTCGACGAGTGCGCCGCCCACGCGCAGCTTCAGCGGCGTGGTCAGTCCGCGCGCCCCGTGCACGAGGTCGGGCCGTACGGCGATCACGGCGCCGACGGTCGCGGCGGTGATGGCGGCCTCGCCGATGCCGATGAGCACGTGCACGCCGACCATGGCGGTGAACACCTTGCCGATGGACACGTCGGTGGTGCCGCCGACCGCGTAGATCGCGGTGAAGGCGGCGGCCGCGCCGGGCACCGAGAGCAGGGCGCCGGCGAAGGCGGCGACGGTCACGGAGCGGCGGGTGCGGGGCAGCACCTTGAGCAGCCCGCGGAAGACCGCGTAGGAGACGACGACGGTGACGACGCCCATGACGGTGATGTTCACGCCGAGGGCGGTCAGTCCGCCGTCGGCGAAGAGGATGCCCTGCATGAGCAGGACGACGGACACGCACAGCACACCCGTGTACGGGCCGACGAGTATCGCGGCGAGCGCCCCGCCCAGCAGGTGTCCGCTGGTGCCGGCGGCCACGGGGAAGTTCAGCATCTGGACGGCGAAGATGAAGGCGGCGACGAGACCGGCGAGCGGCGCGGTCCGCTCTCCCCCAGAGCCTTCGGCCTGGGAGGGGCCCCCAAGTTCGCGCCGGGCGCCGCGGAGGCTGACGGCCACAGCGGCGGCGGCCGCCACTCCGGCGGCCACCGACACGGGTGCGTTGATGAATCCGTCGGGCACATGCATGGAGTGGCTCCGCTTCTCACACAGTCTTTAACCGTTCAAGAATAGTGCCCTCTTGCAAATGGTTGGCAACAGCGTCTCCGTCACAAATACCTACTCGCACTTCTGTCGGAATGTGCGAGGCTGGACGGATAAAAGGTGCATATGCGCCGATTGCACAACGCTCCGATGCGAGGAGTCCTGTCGATGTCAGCCCCCGCCGAGAATCCACCCGCCGCCGCCGCGACCGCCACGGCGACCGTCCCGCTCGTCGAGGAGCGCGTCAGGGCCCGCGTGATCACCGACGACCCGCTCTACCGGGCGATCCCGGTCATCCTGCGCTTCGTCCCCGCGGAACCGCTGGCCGTACGGATCGTCTTCCCGGCGGACCTCTCCCCCGAGGGCACCGACAACGAGTGGGTCTTCCCCCGCGCCCTGCTGGAGGCCGGCCTCCAGGCCCCGACCGGGACCGGGGACGTACGCATCTGGCCCTGCGGCCGCGTCCAGGCCGTCGTCGAGTTCCACTCCCCCGAGGGCGTGGCCGTGGTCCAGTTCGACATCGCGGGGCTGCGCCGCTTCCTGCGCCGTACGTACTCCCCCAGCCTCCGGCCGGGTGGGGGTGCCCCCAGCGGTAGCTGGGGGAGTGCCCCCACCGCCACCCGTTAGGCGGAACGGGCCCGGCCCCGTTCCGCCGTGGTGCTCGGGCGGAACGGGGCCGGGCCGTCTTCCGTACGGGGTCAGGCGTTGACCAGCTCGCGGTCCTTGTCCGGGCCCTCCGAGGAGTCGGCGGCGAGGTGCTTGCGCAGGCTCTCGCCCTCCACGTCGACGTTCGGCAGCAGGCGGTCCAGCCACTTCGGCAGCCACCAGGCCTTGTGCCCGAGCAGTGCGAGCACCGCCGGGACGATGGCCATCCGGACCACGAAGGCGTCGAAGAAGACGGCGACGGCCAGACCGAAGCCGATCATCTTGACCATCTGCTCACTGGCGCCGATGAAGCCCGCGAACACCGCGATCATGATGACGGCGGCGGCCACGACCACCCGGGCGCTGTACTGGAAGCCGGTCACCACGGCCTGGCCCGGGCGCTCGCCGTGTACGTACGCCTCGCGCATCCGGGTGACGAGGAAGACCTCGTAGTCCATGGCCAGACCGAAGACCACGCCCACCATGAAGATCGGCATCATCGACATGATCGGGCCGGTCTGCTCCACGCCGAAGAGCGAGCCGAGCCAGCCCCACTGGAAGACCGCGACGACGGCGCCGAGGGCGGCGACGACCGAGAGCAGGAAGCCGAGGGCCGCCTTGAGCGGGACCAGCACCGAGCGGAACACCAGCATCAGCAGCAGGAAGGCGAGACCGACCACGAGCGCCAGGTAGGGCAGCAGCGCGTCGTTCATCTTCTGCGAGAAGTCGATGTTCATCGCGGTGGCGCCGGTGACCATGACGTCGTCCCCGCTGCCGTCGCGGATCTCGTGGACCAGGTCCTCGGTCTGCGTGGAGGACGGGCGGTCCTTCGGGATGACGGTGATCATCGAGGCGTCGCCGGCCTCGTTGGGCATCGGCGGCATGACCGCGGCCACGCCCTCCAGGCCCTTGATCCGGTCGACGGTGGAGTCGGCGAGGGGCTTGTCCCCGTCCACGACCACCATCAGCGGGCCGTTGAAGCCCGGGCCGAAGCCGTCGGACAGCAGGTCATACGCCTGGCGCTGGGTGGTGGAGACCGGCTGGGCGCCGTCGTCCGGCAGGCCCATCTCCAGCTTGCTCGCCGGGATGGCGATGATGCCGAGGCCGATCACACCGGCCAGCAGGACCATGACCGGGCGGCGCAGGACGAAGCGGGCCCAGCGGGTGCCGCCGTTGGCCTTCTTCTCGGCGCCGGCGCCCGCGGGCTTGCCCTTGCCGAACAGCTTGCTCTTCTCGCCGGCCGGCAGGACCTTCTTGCCCGCGAAGCCCAGGATGGCCGGGACCAGCGTGAGGGCGACCAGCACCGCGATGACCACGGTTCCGGCGGCCGCGAAGCCCATCTTGGTCAGCATCGGGATGTTGACGACGGCCAGGCCCACCAGGGCGATGACCACGGTCAGACCGGCGAAGACGACGGCGGAGCCGGCGGTTCCGGCGGCCCGTCCGGCGGCCTCGTCGCGCTCGCGGCCCTCGGCGAGCTCGGCGCGGTAGCGGGAGACGATGAAGAGGGCGTAGTCGATGCCGACCGCGAGGCCGATCATCGTGGCGAGGGTGGCCGTGGTGTTGCCGAGGTCCAGCACGTTGGCCAGCGCGGTGATGGAGGAGACGCCGATGCCCACGCCGATCAGCGCGGTCAGCAGCGGCAGCCCGGCCGCGATCAGCGAGCCGAAGGTGATGACGAGGACGATCGCGGCGATCAGGATGCCGATGATCTCGCCGGAGCCGGTCTCGGGGGCAGCCATCAGCGCGTCACCGCCGATCTCGACGGTGAGCCCCTGCGCCTGGGCGTCCGTGCCGGACTCCTTGAGCGCGTCGCGGGTCGCGTCGGTCAGCTCCATACCGCTGACCTTGTACTTGGCGCTGATGTAGGCGGTGGAGCCGTCCTGGCTCACGGCCTGGCTCTGGTAAGGGTCGGCGACCGAGGAGATCTGGTCCTTGCCCGGACCGGACTTCAGGCCTTCGACGATCTTCTCGACCTCGGTCTTGGTGCCCGGGTCGGTGACCTTGGCGCCCGCCGGGGCCTTGATGACGATCCGGGCGGTGGCGCCGTCGGCGGCCATCCCCGGGAACTTCTTGTCGAGCACGTCGAAGGCCTTCTGGGCCTCCGTGCCGGGTATCGAGAACGAGCCTGAGGTGGGTGCGGACGCCGAGGCCGCGCCGAATCCGGCGGCGAACAGCAGCGCCACCCAGATGAGGGCGACAAGGCCGCGGCGCCGGAAGGCGCCCCGGCCGAGGCGGTAGAGGAAGGTGGCCACGTCGGTGGTTCTCCCGTTCGGGTCGTGGGATGGATCCGGAAGGCGGATCTGGGCATGGAGAGCCGGCCCGACGACGAGAGCGGCGTGTCAGGAACAGCGGGAAAGCAGCGGGGACGGGACGGAGAAGGGGAGTTCAGACGCCGAGGGCGGGGAAGACCACGGCGTCGATGAAGTCACCGAGGAAGGCCCGGTCGACCGAACGGTCCTCGATCAGCGGGAGCGCGATGAACGCCCCGATGAGCATGTGCGGTACGAAGTCCAGTGCCGGACAGTCCGGGCGGATCTCCCCCCGGTCCACCGCGCGCTGGAGCATCACCTGCAGGCCGTTGATCTCCGGGTCGACCAGCAGGTCCCGCAGTGCCTTGTGGAGCTCCGGGCTCTCGTGGACCGCATGGGCCAGACCCCGCATCAGCGCGGTGTCCTTGGCCATCTGCGCGTCGTCCGAGTGCTCCACCATGCGCGCGAAGTCCGTGCGCAGGCTGCCCGTGTCGATCTCCCCCAGCGAGACGGGCTGGGTACATCGCAGGGCCTTGGCGACCAGCTCCGGCTTGCTCCCCCACTGGCGGTAGAGGGTGGCCTTGCTGGACTTGGTGCGGGCGGCGACCGCATCCATGGTCAGCGCCTCGTAGCCCACCTCGCGGAGCAGGTCGAGGACCGCCCCGTGGAGTTCGGCCTCCCGTTCGGGGGTGATCCGGCTGCGCCGCGGCCCCATCGCCTCGGTCATCTCCGTGCCTCCGTCCGAACGTCCGAACACGCCTCTTATCGAAACGAAAGTGTTCCGTACGCATACGACGATACCCCCGCTCCCAGCGAAACGAAACCGTTCCGTTTCGCTTCCCGCAGTGGCATGGATCACGTGTACGAGTTGCCAGGCCCCCCTGGCACGGAAAGCATTGGGGGGTGAGTCACGACGTCGCGTACCTCCGCTTCCCGCACCTGCACGACGACCTGCTGTGTTTCGCCACCGAGGACGATCTTTGGGTGGCGCCCTTGGTTCCCCCTGGAGATCCGGTCGGCCGGGCCTGGCGGCTCACCGTCGACCGGACCAGGGTCAGCCACCCGCGCTTCTCCCCCGACGGCCGCCACATCGCCTTCACCACCTGGCGGAGCCTCGACCCGGAGATCCACCTGGCCCCCGTCGACGGCGGCCCCGCCCGCCAGCTGAGCTACTGGGGCGCCACCGACACCCGCGTGTGCGGCTGGACCCCGCCCGACGAGGAGGGCCGCAGCGACATCCTGGCCGTCTCCTCGCACGGCCAGCCCTTCTCCTACTTCGCCTGGGCCTACAGCCTGCCCACCGACGGCAGCCCCGGCGGGCGCCTGCCCTGGGGGCCGGTCTCCGACATCCAGGTCCACACCGACGACTCGGGCGAGCGGCGCACCCTGCTGCTGACCGGCAAGCCCCCGCACGAGCCCGCCGCCTGGAAGCGCTACCGCGGCGGCGCCACCGGCCGGCTGTGGCTGCACGGCCGGCGGCTGCTGGAGGACGTCGAGGGCCACCTCGACTCCCCGATGTTCGTCGACGGCCGGATCGCCTTCCTCTCGGACCACGAGGGCATCGGCAACCTCTACTCCTGCCTGCCCGACGGCACCGACCTGCGCCGGCACACCGACCACGAGGAGTTCTACGCCCGGCACGCCTCCAGCGACGGCTCCCGGATCGTCTACCAGTGCGCCGGGGACATCTGGCTGGTGGACTCGCTGGCCCCCGACGCCGTCCCGCGCAAGCTGGAGGTCCGGCTCGGCGGCCCGCGGGCCGGCCGGCGTACGTACCAGGTGCCGGCCGCCAGCCACGTCGACTCGCTGTCCGTGGACGCCACCGGGCGGGCCAGCGCGGTCGTGGTGCGCGGCAGCCTGTACTGGCTGACCCACCGCGACGGCCCCGCCCGGACCATCGCCGACACCCCGGGCGTACGGGTGCGGCTGCCCGAAATGCTCGGCAGCGGCGGGCAGGTCGCCTACGTCACCGACGCCGAGGGCGAGGACGCGATCGAGATCGCCTCCCTGCCGCGGGCGTCCGGGGAGCGGGAGCCGCGCCGGCTGGCCTCGGGCGAGCTGGGGCGCGTACTGGAGCTGCTGTCCGACCCGGACGGGGAGCGGCTCGCCATCGCCTCCAACGACGGGCGGCTGCTGCTGCTCGACGCGACCGAGGAGTCCACCGGTGAGGTCACCGAGCTGATCCGGTCCATCAACGGGCCCGTCACCGACCTGGCGTTCTCACCCGACGGGTGCTGGCTGACCTGGTCGCACCCGGGCATCGGCCGGTCGCTGCGGCAGATCAAGATGGCCCGGATCTCCGGCCCCGGCGCACGCACGGTCATCGACGTCACCAACGGCCGCTTCGAGGACGAGAGTCCGGTCTTCACACGGGACGGGCGCTACCTCGCCTTCCTGTCGTGGCGCGGTTTCGACCCGGTGTACGACGTGCACACCGGCGACCTGTCCTTCCCGCTGGGCTGCCGCCCGTACCTGGTCCCGCTGTCCTCGGCGACCCCCTCCCCCTTCGCGCTGTCCGCCGAGGGGCGGCCCGCGGCGGGCGGACTCGACCCGGTGGAAGGGGACTCGGGCGACACCGGCGACGGCGCGGTGATGGTGGAGGTGGAGGGACTGGAGAGCCGGGTCACGCCCTTCCCGGTGTCGGCGTCGAAGTACTCGGCCCTGTACCCGGTGCACGGCGGCGGCCTGGTGTGGCTGCGCTGGCCGATCTCGGGCGCGCTCGGCGAGACCTTCGCCAACCCGGCCGACATCAGCGGCAAGCCGACGCTGGAGCACTTCGACCTCACCAAGGCCCGCAAGACGGAACTGGCCTCCGGACTGGACTGGTTCGCCGTCAGCGGCGACGGCACCCGGCTCGTGATCAACGACGACGGCGACCTGCGGGCGGTCCCGGCCACCGAGTCGGGCGACAGCGACTCGACCGTCTACCTGGACCTGCGGCGCATCCTGCACGAGGTGGACCCGGCGGCCGAGTGGCGCCAGGCCTACGAGGAGGCCGGGCGGATCATCCGCGCGTACTTCTGGGAGCCGAAGATGTGCGGCATCGACTGGGACGGGGTGCTGCGCCAGTACCGCTCCCTGGTCGAACGGGTCGCGTCCCCCGACGAGTTCGCGGACCTGTTGCGCGAGGTCCTCGGCGAGCTGGGCACCTCGCACGCCTATGTCTCCCCCGCCCGCCGCAACGAAGGCCCCCCGCACTACCAGCGGGCGATCGGGCTGCTCGGCGCCAACCTCGTGCCCCGGGACGGGGCGTGGGTGGTCAGCCGGATCCTGCCCGGCGAGTCCTCGGACTCCAAGGCCCGCTCTCCGCTGGCCGGCACCGGCATCCGGGAGGGCGCGGTGCTCACCCATGTCGACGGGCGCCCGGTGGACCCGGTGACCGGCCCGTACCCGCTGCTGTCGGCGGCGGGCGGAACGACGGTGGAGCTCACCTTCCAGCCCGCCGAGGGCGAGGGCCGGGCCCGCAGGGTCGCGATCGTGCCGCTGATCGACGAACGGCCGCTGCGCTACCAGGACTGGGTGTCCAAGCGGCGGGCCGTGGTCCGGGAGATCAGCGGCGGCCGCTGCGGCTACCTGCACATCCCCGACATGGGCGGCTCGGGCTGGGCGCAGTTCAACCGCGACCTGCGGATGGAGATGTCCCGGCCCGCGCTGCTCGTGGACGTACGCGGCAACGCGGGCGGGCACATCAGCGAGCTGGTGGTGGAGAAGCTGACCCGCTCGATCCTCGGCTGGGACCTGACGCGCAATGCCCAGCCGGTCTCGTACGCCTCCAACGCGCCCCGCGGTCCGATCGTGGCGCTCGCCGACGAGGCGACCTCCTCGGACGGCGACATGATCACGGCGGCCTTCAAACTGCTGGGGCTGGGCCCGGTGGTGGGCCAGCGCACCTGGGGCGGGGTGGTCGGCATGACCGGCCGGCACACCCTGGGCGACGGCACGGTGATCACGGTGCCGATGAATGCCGCCTGGTTCCCGGAGTACGGGTGGTCGGTGGAGAACAACGGCGTGGAACCGGACTTCGCGGTCCTGCGCACCCCGCTCGACTGGGCGGAGGGGCGGCACGCGGGGCTGGACGACGCCGTGCACCTGGCGCTGGAACTGCTGGAGCAGGACCCGGCCGCGGTGCCGCCCGGCTACACGGACGTGCCGAACCTGCGCCGCCCGAAGCTGCCGCCGAGGCCGTAGCGCGGGGGCATGCGCGAGGGGCGCGATCCGTCCGGATCGCGCCCCTCGGGGCAGCTCAGAGCCGCTAGAAGTTGTCGTCGACGTCATCCCACGACTGGCGCGCCGTGTCCGGCTGCTGCGACTGGCGCGCCGTGTCCGGCTGCTGCGGGCTCTGGGGCTTCTTGCCCTTCGTCTGCTTGGCGCGTTCGGACGTTTCGCCCTTCGCGCCCTGCGTTGCCTTCCGCGCCTGCTCCTTGAGCTCGTTCGCCTTGTCCTGGAACTGGTCCTTGATACCCATGCTTTTTCACTCCAGAAGGGGTGTTGGTGGTGGGGCCTCGACCAGACTGGCATGGGCGGACAAAGCTCGCATTTCGATCAGTTACTCTGCGTGCGCTCCCGCTCGTCCGCGGCCCCGCCGGCCCCCACAAGTCCCTTGGAAACACCGGCCAGCCGCGGCTCGAACCGCTTCATCTCGCGCTGCCCGACGGCCCCGATGATCCCCGGCAGGTAGCCGCGCACGCCCTGCATCCCGCGCAGCCACCACTGCGCGTACACGTGTGCCGAGCGCCGCTCGATGCCCGCGACGATCCGGTCGACGGCCGGGCCCAGCGGGTACGTGCGGTTCGAGGGCCACGGCAGCCGCTGGCGCAGCTCCCGCATGACCTCGTCCTGGTCGGCGCCGCGCACCATGTCCGTGTCCGTCCAGGAGAGGTAGCCGACGCCGACCTTGACGCCCTTGTGGCCGACCTCGGCGCGCAGGCAGTGGGCGAACGCCTCGACACCGGACTTGGAGGCGCAGTAGGCGGTCATCATCGGCGCCGGGGTGATCGCGGCGAGCGAGGCGATCTGGAGGAAGTAGCCGCGGCTCTCGGTCAGGACGGGCAGGAAGGCGCGGGCGGTGACGGCCCCGCCGATGAGGTTGACCTCGATCACCCGGCGCCAGGCGTCGGGGTCGGAGTCGGCGAAGGGCCCGCCGGAGGCCACGCCCGCGTTGGCGACGACGATGTCTACCTTGCCGAAGCGCTGCTTGACCTCCTGCGCGACCCGGGCCATGGCCTCGTGGTCGGTGACGTCGGCGTACCAGTGGTCGCTGTCGGTGTGCAGCCGCTCGGAGACCTCCTTGAGGGCCTCCGGCTCCAGGCCGACGAGGGCGATCTTCGCGCCGCGCGCGGAGAGTTTGCGGGCGAGCAGTTCGCCGACCCCGCGGGCGGCGCCGGTGACGACGGCGACCCGGCCTTCCAGACTCCTGCGAGCGCTCACGGCGTCTTCTCCTTCTTCACGGCGGGCAGGTACAGGGACGCCAGCTCGCGCACGGCGTCGGTGACGGCCTCCGGGGCCTCGATCGGGGTCATGTGCCCCATGCCTGTGAGCTCGGTGAGGCCCACGCAGTTCGGGAGCGCGGCCGCGAGCCCGCGGGCGTGCACGACGGGGGTGAGCCGGTCGTCCTTGCCGCCGATGACGGCGGTGGGCACGGTGAGCCGGGCCACGTCGGCGTCCAGGTCCAGCCCGGCCAGCACCTGGGACCACGCGCGGCGGACCGCGGTGGGGCAGGCGTGCACGATACGGGCGCACGCCTCGACCTTGTCGGGCGCGGAACCGGCGCCCATGGTGGCGTACTTGAGGACCTTCTTCGCGACGGGCGTGACCGGTCCGAGCGGGGCGCGCGAGCCGAGCACCGCGCCGGTGATACGGGTCCTCGCCCGCCCGGCGCGCAGGGGCAGGACCCGCGCCTCCGCGACCAGCCGGGCGCTGCCGGTGCTGCACAGCAGCGCGGCCGCGACGCGCTCGGCGAACTCCGGGCGGGCGGCGGCCGCCATGACCGTCATGCCGCCCATGGAGTGCCCGGCGACGACCGCCCGCTCCCCGGGGGCGAGGGCGGCCGCGAGTACGGCGACCAGGTCGTCGGCGAGGGCGGTGGTGCTGTGCTCCCAGGCGGCGGGGCTGCGTCCGTGGCCCCGCTGGTCGTAGGCGATGACCCGGTGGTCCTTCGCCAGCTCCCGTATCTGGGCGGCCCAGAACGCGGTGGAGCAGGTCCAGCCGTGCGCCAGCACCACGGCCGGCGCGCCCTCGTCCCCGTGCACCTCGACGTGCAGCTGCGCTCCGTCGGCGGAAACGGCGACGAACTCGCGCCGCGCGACCGGCGGGGCGTAGGGACCGGAAGTGACGTGCCCTATGCGACTCATGCCGCACCCTCCGCCTCTTCAGTCCCGCTGGAGGCAAATCCAGCGGGGACCCGCTCCCGCTCCCGGACGCGTACGACCTCGTACTCCGCCAGATCGACGCTCCGCGTCTCCCGGCGGAACTCGCCGGTCGTACCGGGCCAGACGGTGGTGTTGCGGCCCTGGGCGTCCAGGTACCAGCTGGTGCAGCCGCCGGTGTTCCACACCGTCCGCTCCATCCGAGCCTGCACGTGCCGGTTCCACTTGTTCACCGCCGACGGCCGCGCCGCCAGCGCGACCCTCCCGCCCAGCACGCCCAGCTGCCGCAGGTAATCGGCCATGTAGTTGAGCTGCGACTCGATCATCAGGATCATCGAGCTGTTCCCGAGCCCGGTGTTCGGGCCGATGATCGTCATCCAGTTGGGGAAGCCGGCCGCCGTGGCCCCGCGCAGCGCCTGCATCCCGTCCTTCCAGGCGTCCGCGAGGGTCTGGCCGTCCGCGCCGACCACCCGGTCGGCGATCGGCATGTCCGTGACGTGGAAGCCGGTGCCGAAGATGATCGCGTCGACCTCGGTCTCCGTCCCGTCGGCGGCCACCAGGACCGAGCCGCGGATCTCCTTCAGCCCGGAGGCGACCAGGTCCACGTCCGGGCGGGCCAGGGCCGGGTAGTACTCGCTGGAGAGCAGAATCCGCTTGCAGCCGATCCGGTAGGACGGCGTCAGCTTGGCGCGCAGCGCCGGGTCCTTGATCGAGCGCGCCATGTTGGCCTTGGCGAGCGATTCGATGAGCCCGAGCTGGTTCGGCCGCTTGGTGAAGGCGCTGACCTGGAGTTCCCGGATGCCCCACAGCAGCCCGCGCCGCGCCGCCCGGGTGAAGGGCAGCTGGCGGTGCAACCACCGCTCGACGGCGGTGATGGCCCGGTCGGTGCGCGGCATGACCCACGGCGGGGTCCGCTGGAAGAGCGTCAGGCGCTCCACCTCGGGGGCGATGGCCGGCACGATCTGGATGGCGGAGGCCCCCGTACCGATCATGGCGACGCGCTTGCCGCGGAGGTCGTAGTCGTGGTCCCAGCGGGCCGAGTGGAAGACCTTGCCGGGGAACTCGGCGAGCCCCGGGACCTCCGGCATCTTCGGGTCGGACAGCGGCCCGGTCGCCGACACCACCACGTCGGCGGTGAGCGGACCGGCGGAGGTCTCGATCTCCCAGCGCAGCTCGTCCGCGTCCCAGCGCATCATCCGGACCTCGGAGTCGAGCCGGATGTGCGGGCGCAGTCCGAAGGTGTCGGCGACGTGCTCCAGGTACGCGCGGATGGCCGGCTGCCCCGAGAAGGTCCGGGGCCAGTCCGGATTGGGCGCGAAGGAGAAGGAGTACAGGTGGGAGGGGACGTCGCACGCGCACCCGGGGTAGCTGTTGTCGCGCCAGGTCCCGCCGACCGAGTCGGCCCGCTCCAGTACGACGAAGTCGGTGATCCCCTCGCGCCGCAGCCGCACGGCAGCGCCGAGCCCGCCGAATCCGGACCCGATCACCGCCACGCGTACATGCTCACGTCGTGCGATGTCACTGCCGCCGCCCATGCTGCCGCCCATGCCCGCCACCTTCCGCATCCGCATCCACATCCGCACCTGCAACGCTGCCAGCAATCACTGGCACAATCGGGAGAGTAGAGCAGCCCCGTACTCATGGGTAGGGGTCAAGCCCGGAAAGTTACTGCCGGTACGCCATAGGCTGCGGCTGTGGCGAAGGAAGAGACGGAAGCGAAGACAGTGCGCGAGTACCGCACGGAGGAACTGGCCGAGGCGGCCGGCATCCCGGTCCGCACCCTGCGCTTCTACCGCGAGCGCAAGCTGCTCCCGCCGCCGCGCCGCGAGGGCCGCATCGCCTGGTACGACGACCACCACCTGGCCCGGCTGCGCACCATCGCCGCCCTGCTGGAGCGCGGCCACACCCTCGGCGGCATCGCGGAGCTGACCGCCGCCTTCGAGAGCGGCCGCGACGTCAGCCAGCTCGGCGAGCTGCTCGGCATCGGCTGGTCGGAGGAGACCCCGGTCCGGCTGACGCCGGAGGCGCTGGCCGACTACTTCGAGGGCGAGGTCACCCCGGAGAACCTGGCGGCCTCGCTCGACCTCGGCTACCTCGCCACCGACGGAGACGAGATCGTGCACGTCAGCCGGCGTCTGCTGGACGTCTCCTCGGCCCTGGTCCGCGAGGGCGTCCCGCTGGCGGCCGTCCTGGAGACGGGCCGCCGCGTCCGCGAGCACGCGGACGCGATGGCGGCCCTGTTCAACGAGCTGATCACGGCCCACCTCCCGCAGGACGCCCTCCCGCGCCTGCGCCCGCTGGCCAAGAGTGTGGTCGAAGCCGAGCTGACGATGGCGATGGACCGACTGCTGGCATCCGGATCCGGTCAAACCCCGAGCTCGTAGACGACGGTCACGGGCGCGTGGTCGGACCAGCGCTCGGGGTGCGTCTCGGCGCGCTCCACGAACGCCTTCACCGCCTTCGCGGCCAGGCCGGGCGTCGCGACCTGGAGGTCGATGCGCCAGCCGGCGTCGTTGTCGAAGGCCCGCCCGCGGTAGGACCACCAGGAGTACGGGCCCTCGGTGTCGGGGTGCAGGGCCCGCACGACGTCGACGTACCCGGCCTCCGCGTAGACCTTCCCGAGCCACTCCCGCTCCTCGGGGAGGAAGCCCGCGTTCTTCCGGTTGGTCTTCCAGTTCTTGAGGTCGGCTTCCTGGTGGCAGATGTTCCAGTCGCCGCAGACCACGACCTCGCGCCCGTCCGCGGCGGCCCGCGCCCTCAGCGTCTGGAGGTAGGTGTGGAACTCCGCCATGAACCGGTACTTCTCGTCCTGCCTCTCGGTCCCGGCCTCACCGGAGGGCAGGTAGAGGCTGGCGACCGTCACACCGGGCAGATCGATCTCGAGGTACCGCCCGCTGGTGTCGAACTCGTCACTCCCGAATCCGACCTGCACCCGCTCGGGCGCGCGCCGCGTGTACAGCGCGACCCCGGCCCGCCCCTTGGCGGCGGCCGGCGCGAACACGGTGTGCCAGCCCTCGGGAGTCCGGACCTCCGCCGGAATCTGCCCCTCCTCGGCCCGTACCTCCTGAAGGCAGACCACATCGGCGTCGGATCCTTCGAGCCATGCCCCGAAGCCCTTCTTGGCGGCGGCGCGGATCCCATTCACATTCACGGAGGTCACGGTGAGCATCCCTGCACCTTAGCGGGATGGTTCCGTACGATATTCGAATGTCTCACGGTATAAACCTCCGCGCGGTGCCGTACGACCACCCGGACGCGGTCAAGCTCAACGACCAGGTCCAGCTCGAGTACCAGGAGCGGTACGACGGCGAGGGTGACGTCACCTTCCTCGACCCGGCGATGTTCGCCCGGCCGAACGGCCTCTACCTCCTGGCGTACGACGCCGCGGGCGCCCCGGTCGCGAGCGGCGGCTGGCGCGGCCAGGAGCAGAACGACGAGGGCTACTCGGACGGCGACGCCGAGCTGAAGCGCATGTACGTGATCCCGGAGGCGCGCGGCCTGGGCCTGGCCCGCCGGATCCTGGCGGCACTGGAGGAGGACGCCCGCGCGGCGGGCCGGGTCCGGATGGTCCTGGAAACGGGCGACCAGCAGCCGGAGGCGATCGCCCTGTACCTCTCCGCGGGCTACTCCTTGTCCGCCAAGTTCGGCCACTACCGCTTCCACGACTCCAGCCGCTGCATGACCAAGCCGCTGGCCCCGGACGTGGCCTAGCCCATCAGCATCTTCATGAGCACCGTG
The DNA here is from genome assembly GCF_043201995.1 of Streptomyces sp. NPDC048258. NCBI lineage: Bacteria > Bacillati > Actinomycetota > Actinomycetes > Kitasatosporales > Streptomycetaceae > Streptomyces > Streptomyces sp. NPDC048258. The sequence goes on along the minus strand of NZ_JBICZH010000015.1, from coordinate 50,079 downwards.
AGGCCGAGGGAAGCGTTGATCAGCAGCGCGACGAACGCGGCGGCGGTGGCCAGGAGCGCCCCGGGATCCCGTCGCCCGCCGGTCCAGGGCGCGCCGGCCTTGACGGCCAGGTGGCAGCCGAGGAGGCAGGCGGCGAGGCTCGCCCACTGCTGGAGCGTCGAGACGTCCCGGTACAGGACGATGGCGACGAGCAGGCCGGCGATGACGAGCTCGCCGTAGGCTCCGGCGAGCAGCCAGCGCTGCTGCCGCAGCGCCTGCACGGCTCCCGTCAGGCCCGGCCGGTGCGGAGGCACGGGCACCGGGCGCGGCGCGCGGGCGGTGGACGCCTCGGCGAGGACGCCGCCGTCGGTGTGGGCCTGGGCGAGGATGCGCTCGTCGGTGCGGGCCTCGGCGAGGATGCCGCCGTCGGCGAAGCCGTCCACCCGGGTGGGCGGGTGTCCGCCGCGGCCGTCGCCCGGAGCCCTGGCGGCGGTGACCGCCGCCAGGCGTATCCGCTCGACCTCGGCCCGCATGGAGTCCGCGTCGGGGAACCGGTCGTCCGGGTTCTTCGCCAGGGCTCGCGCGACCAGTGCCTCGGTCTCGGGCGGCACGTGCGCACCCAGCTCGGCGAGGGCGGGCGGCTTCGCCGTCACGTGCTGGTAGCCGATCCGGAAGCCTGAGTCCCCGTCGAACGGCAGCCCTCCGGTGAGCAGCTGGAAGAGGACGACCCCCACGGCGTACAGATCGGACCGGCCGTCGACGGGCCGGCCGGGCTCGAACTGCTCCGGGGACATGTAGTGCGGGGTACCGACCGTGAATCCGGTGCCGGTGAGTGCCGTGGCCTGGTGGTCGAGGGCACGGGCGATGCCGAAGTCCATCACCTTGACCGACCCGTCCTGCCCCACCATCACGTTGGCGGGCTTGATGTCCCGGTGGACCATCCCGCGCGCATGGCTGGCGCCGAGCGCGGCGAGTATGCCGGAGACGAGTCGCAGGGCGTCGGCCAGCGGCAGGTCACCGGGCCGGCCGGGCACCGAGTGCCCGAGGGTGCGCCCGTGGACGTACTCCATCACGATGTACGGCACCCGGCCGGAGGGCAGCTCCTCCTCGCCGACGTCGTGGACCGCGACGACCCCCGCGTGGCTGATGGCCGCGACGGCCTTCGCCTCCCGCCGGAAGCGTTCGCGGCTGCCCGCGTCGGCGGCGACGGCGGCGTTCATCGTCTTCACGGCGACCGGGCGGTCGAGTGCGGTGTCCCGTGCCCGGTGGACGGCGGCCATGCCGCCCTCGCCGATCAACTCCTCGATCACGTACCGCCCCTGGGCCAGGGACTGCCCCGGCCCGATCCCTGCCCGCATCTTCTTCCCCCAGGTGGTCGGACGGCAGGCTACCTCCCGCGCCTCGCACTATGAGCGATCTTCGGACACCCCTCGGCGGGACACCCCTACGCCCCGGCCGGGCGCGGGAGCCAGGCCGCGGCGTCCGTGCCCCAGCGGGACGGGCCGCGGTTCCAGTCCCCGAAGGGGCCGGCGGCGTAACGGAGCTGCCCGTATCCCGAGTCCGTCTCCCGGAGCCACGGCTCCGCCGCGTACCCCGCGTACCCCGCGGCCGCCGGGGCGGCCGCCGGGACGTCCCGGACCAGCCACGAGGCCGTTCCCGCCAGGGAGAACCGCAGGGCGCGCCCGCGCCGCCCCTCGGCCAATGCCCTCAGTACGGCCGCCGCCACCAGATATCCCGTGCCGTGGTCCAGGGCCTGCGCCGGCAGCACCCCGGGCACACCGTCCGGACCGGCGTACCGCGCGGCGATCCCGTAGCCCGCCTGCACCAGCGAGTCGAATCCCCGCCGCCCGGCCCACGGACCGTCCCATCCCCACGCGCACAGCTGGGCCACCACCAGCCCCGGCCGCCGCTCCAGCAGGTCCGCCGCCCCGAGCCCGTACCGCTCCAGCGCCCCCGGCCGGTACCCGGTCACCACCACGTCCGCCTCGGCCAGCAGCCCGTCGAACACCGCCCGGTCCCGCGCGGCCGCGAGGTCCAGCAGCGCGGACCGCTTGCCGAATCCGGTGTCCGCGTAGGCGTCGTCCGCCTCCGGCAGCCCCGGCGAGTCGATCCGCAGGACGTCCGCGCCCAGCAGTCCGAGCGTGCGCGTCGCCACCGGCCCCGCGATGACCCGGGTCAGGTCCAGCACCCGCACCCCGGCCGCGGGCAGCCCGGCCGGGGCGGGTCCGAGCGTCCGGCCCGGCTCCCCGGTCTCCCGTACGGTCTCCACCAGCGGCCGCGGATCCCCGTACCGGCCCGCCACGGCGACGGCCAGCCCGCCCTCCCCGTAGACGAGTTCCTGCACGTCGGCGGCCGCGCGCCCGGCCACCGCGGCCCGCACCGCCTCCGGTGTCGCGGACCGCATTCCCAACGCCCGTACCAGCGCCGCTTCGTGGTGCGGATAGTTGGCGTGCGTACGGACCCAGCCGTCGGCCGCCCGCCAGAAGCCGGACAGGGGCGCGAAGCTCACCGGCTTCCGCCCCCGCACCCGCAGGTGCCGCTCGCTGACGAAGGCCGTCGCGACCGCGCCCTCGTCCACGACGGGCGGGGCGAGGCCGTCCGGCCCGTCCCCCGCCCGCACCGCGGCCAGCTCCGCAGCGGCCAGCGCGCACGCCCCGACCGCGGCGCGCGCCAACTCCCGTACCGGCAGCGGCCCTTCCCCCAGATCGCCCGCCCCTCGGTACCGCACCCGCCCGGCGAGCTCCGGCGCCCCGCCGAGCGCCGCCCAGGCCTGTGCCGTTCCGCCGTCCCGCTCATCGGTGATCGTCATGCGGCCATTCTCGGGGACGTCCGGGCGGACGCGCCCGAGGGCGGATTCGCCCTGGTCACCGATGCAACGCGGCTGCGGAGAAGGGCACTTCACCTCCCCCTGGCCTTCATGTACGTTGAACGGAAAACGCTCTCCGGCGCGTGATGGGGAACCACCCGGTCTGCGCGGCGATGCCCGGTCCCGGACCCCCGATCCGAACCGAACCGAAAGGCACCACCGTGAAGTACCGCGTCATCGGCTCCGCACCCGAGACCCGTCGCGAAGTGAGCGTGCTGAGCCTCGGCACGATGACCTTCGGCACGACCGTCGACGAGGCCACCTCGTACGCGATCCTCGACCGTTTCGTGGAGGCGGGCGGCACCTTCATCGACACCTCCAACAACTACGCCTTCTGGGTGAACGGCACCCAGGGCGGCGAGAGCGAGGAGCTGGTCGGCCGCTGGCTGCGCAGCCGCGGCATCGGCGACGAGATCACCGTCGCCACCAAGCTCGGCGCCCGCCCCAACCAGCCCACCAGCGGCTTCAGCCTCGATGTGGAGGGCCTGTCCCCCAAGGTCATCCGCGAGTCCGCGGAGCGCAGCCGCGAGCGCCTCGGCATCGAGCGCATCCACCTGCTGTACGCGCACATCATGGACGAGAACACCCCGCTGGAGGAGACCGTCCAGGGCTTCGCCGATGTCGTCGCGGACGGCACGGCCGGCCTGCTCGGCGCCAGCAACCACTGGGCCTGGCGCGTGGAGCGCGCCCGTACGCTGGCCGCCGCGGCCGGCGTACCGGGCTACGAGGTGCTCCAGCACCACCACAGCTACCTGCGCCAGCGCACCGACGTCCCCAGCCTGCGCTCGCCCGACGGCAACCAGGGCCTGGTCAGCGGCGACCTGCTCAGCTACCTCCGGGACAACCCGTCCCTCACGCAGGTCTCCTACTCCCCGTTGATCGCCGGTGCCTACGTACGCGACGACAAACCGCTCGGTCCCGGCTTCGAGCACGCGGGCACCGAGCCCCGCCTGCGCGCGGTCCGCGAGGTCGCCGCCGAGACCGGGGCCACCGTGAACCAGGTCGTCCTGTCCTGGCTGATGGGCGGCGACATCCCGGTGCTCCCGCTGGTCGGCGCCTCCTCGGTGGCCCAGCTGGAGGAGAACCTCGGAGCGGTGGAACTCGACCTGACGCCCGAGCAGCGCGCCAGGCTCGACTCGGTGAACTGACCGGCGGGCCCACGACGGAGGGGCCCGTCCGATCTCACGATCGGACGGGCCCCTCGTCGTTCACTCGGTCCCTCAGGAGGTGAAGCAGCCGTTCAGGTCGGCGATCACGTCCGCGGATCCGGTGTTGTTGTAGAAGGTCACCCGGCCGTCCACGACCGGAACCACGACCAGGTTGGAGACGGTCTGCCCGGCCTTGAAGTTGAGGTTCGAGACGTTCGGACGCTCGACCCCGTGCGGCTGGACGATGAGGTGACCGTCCTGGGTGGGGTTGGTGACGGTGACGTTCAGGACCACCGCGGTCACCCCGCTCAGCGGCACGCCCTCGACCCCGGCGACCTGCAGGCTGACGATGCCACCCTGGCCGACCGCCCCGGCACGGGCGCCGGTACCCGTGCGGGTGTCGAGCAACCGCACCGGAGAACCGGCCGAGAACGTCGACCCGTTCGCCGAGTAGTAGCCCGTGACGTCGGCGATCAGGTCCACCGAACCCGAGTTGTTGCGCAGGTCGACCTTTCCGTTCACCACCGGCACGGTCACCAGGTTCGGAACGACCTGCCCGGCGGTGAAGTTGAGGTTCGACACCCCCGGTGCCGCCTGCCCGTTCGGGTAGACGGTCACGTGCCCGGCCTCCGTCGGGTTGACGGCGGTCACGTTCATCACGACCGCGGTCACCCCGCTCGCCGGGACGCCCTTCACACCCGCGACCTGAAGCGTGACGACACCGCCCGGACCGACCCGCGCCTTGTTGGCCCCGACACCGTCACGGGTGTCCAGGAACCGCGACGGCGTGATCGGCGTGAAGGCCGAGCCCGTCGCCGCCTTGTCGGTGAAGTACCCCGTCACGTCCGCGATCAGGTCGACCGAACCCGCGTTGTTGCGCAGGTCCACCTTCCCGTTGACGACCGGGACGGTCACCAGGTTGGGCACGATCTGCCCGGCCGAGAAGTTGAGGTTCGACACCGCGGGCTTCGGCTGCCCGTTCGGGTAGACCATCACGTGCCCGGCCTCGGTCGGGTTGACGGCGGTCACGTTCATGACGACCGCGGTCACCCCGGTCGCCGGGACGCCCTTGACGCCCGCGACCTGGAGCGTGACCACGCCACCGGGACCGACCCGCGCCTTCGTCGCCCCGACACCGTCACGGGTGTCCAGGAACCGCGACGGCGTGATCGGCACGAACCGGCTCTTCGACAGCGTGGCCGCCGCCGTCACCGTGTACGCCTTCGGCAGGTAGCCCGGGGAGGGCACTCCGGGAGTGGACACGTAGCCGTCGCGCACCACGTCATAGGTGCCCGGCTCCAGGCCGTTGGTGTCGACCAGCACGTCGAGCGCGGTGCCGTCGGCGTTCACGGAAAGCACCTTCATGACCGGCCTCGGATCGCCCCCCGTGTCACTGCGCACCAGATGGAGCTTGGTGTCCAGGGTGAGCCCGGTGCCGCGGACGACGGCGTGGGTCTGCGTCCCGGCGGCGCCCGTCGCGGGGCTGATCGACGTGGGCAGAGCCCCCGGCTGCGGGTAGACGCACTCGGAGTCGCACAGTCCCTGGATGCTGAACTCCACGGGCGTGGCACTGCGACCGGCACTCATCACGAGTACGGCCCGGCCGGCCTCGGCGTTCCCGAGGGTCAGGCACCGGGCACCGAACACGCCCCACGACTGGTTGCACTGGAACTCGACGCTCGTACTCGTCCACTGAGCTGCACCGTGCAGGTTCAGCGACGGGTTCTCGCTGGTGGTCGAGCTGCTGGTACCGACAACCTTGAACGCCTGATTGGGCTTCACGTCGACCACGGCGCAGTAGCCCGTCGAGGACTCGGAGAGCACCCCGCTCCGCGCCGGGAACCCGTTGACCGAGATGGGGTTGGCGGTGCACTCCGGCGCCCAGCCGGCCGCCGTGCCGACCTTCCAGGTGTCCACGTTGGTGTGGATCGGCTTGTCCTTGTAACCGGAGGCCAGCACGATCGCCACGTACGAGGTCGAGCCGGTGACCCGGCAGGAGGCACCCCCCTGGCGGCAGACGTACTTGCCGTTGGCATCGACCGCCATCAGCAGCGTCGACGGTGCGTACCGCGGGTCCTCGAGGGTCCGCGAGCTCAGCCAGATCTTGTCCGTGGCCGCGCCGGTGACCCGCACGCAGCGGGCGTCGAGCGCGGACGTCAGGTCGAACGGGAGCGACGGGCCGCCGACTGCCGTCGAGGCGGGCGTGGCGCACTTCGCGGTCGCCGAGACGTCACGCCGGACCAGCTTGTACGTGTCCGGCTGCCAGCCGGAGAGGATCAGCGGGGCGGTGTACGCCACACCTGCCGCGAGCGAGCAGATGGTGGTGGAGGAACCGACCGTGGAGCAGGCCTCGTTGCCCGCGGGGTCGACCAGCCGGACCGAGGCGTTCACCGTGTTCGCGTTGTTGGCGTAGTCGAGCATCTCCGCGGTGGAGTGCCGGTCCGCCGGCACGCTCATGCAGCGCAGCCGGTCGGCCGGGGTCAGCGAGACCTCGGCGCCCCAGGTGCCGTCGAAGCCGGTCTGCTGCCAGGCGGTGCAGCCCGCGGTCTCGCCGGTGCGGTGGACAACCAGGCCGTACGCCAGGTCCGGCGTGCCGCTCAGCACGGCGCGGAACGGCGCGGTACCGGTCAGCTTGCAGACGGCGTAGAAGCGGCCGTCGTTCTTGCACTGCTCGGCGCCCGCCGCGTCGTAGACGACGACGGTGGCGTCCGTGCCCTCGGCGGGCGGCCGGTTGATCAGGTAGACGCCCTTGCCGGTGGCGGTCGGAAGCGTCAGGCACAGCTTCTGCCCGGCTCCCCCGAACGTCCCGGCGGCCGGACCGGCCACCAGGCCGTTGTCGTGGGTCGCGGTGCAGCCCCGGGTCTCCTTGGCGGAGTGGAGGGCCATCCCGAACGCACCGACATCGCCACTGCGGGGATCGACGACCCAGGTGTGGTCACCAGCGGTCAGCTGGCAGGTGCCCTGGGCGCAGTCGGCAACCGGAGTGCCGTCGGCCGCGAACAGCCCGCCGTACGGGGTGGCACCGGACGAGACCGGCTGGAAGGCGTACACACCGGCCTGCGGGACCCGCAGGGTGCGGCAGCGCGTCGTGGAGCTCAGGTCCGGAGCGGTGCCGAAGGCCTGCGGCTCCACCACCGCACAGCCCTCCGGCTGGGAGAGCCGCGCCACGGTGACGTCGTACGCCTGCTCGGCGCCCGAGGCCTGCAGCACCGACATCCGGTACGGCGCGGTACCCGTGAGCTTGCAGTCGAGGGTGTCGCCCTCGTGGCTCCGCGTGGAGCAGATCTCCTTGCCGGTGACGTCGTAGACCGTCTGCAGCACCCGGTAGGTGGAGGCGTGCGCGCGCAGCACGTCGTTCGCCGACAGGTCCAGCGTGTAGCAGTCGCCCGCCGAGCCGGCGGCCGGCGAACCCTGGAACACGGTCGGGGCGCCGAGCTTGCGGTCGGCGGCGCCGACCGCCTTGCAGGCGGTGGAGGTGAGCAGCGGGACGTACGACACCGAGACGGTGTTCGGCGAGCCGCTGCCGTCCTTGACCTGCACGGTGTAGGTGCCGGCCGCGCCCGTGGGGCAGCGCAGCGCCCCACTGGAGTAGCCGGAGCCGAGGACGTTCTCGCAGGCGACGGTGGTGCCGTCCGGCGCCACCAGCTTGGAGTTGGCCCAGCTCCCCGTGAGGACCTGGAGCAGGACGACGTCCTTCTGCTGCGGCAGTGCGAGCGTGAAGGAGGCGGTCTTGTACGGGTCGACCGTGCAGGTGACGGTCGTGTGCGGCGCGAGGGCCGCCGGGCAGGCCTCGGCCGCGTCGCTCTTCGCCAGCGCCCGCACGGCGGCCTCGTGGTCGGCCTTCGGGTCCGCCTTCGGCGGGGCCTTGGGCCCGGCCGGGGCCGGCGCGGCGGGCTCGGACTGCGGCGAGGCGGTGGCCGCGGGCGGCGCGGCCGCCGCGAACGCGGATCCGGTCTGGCCGGTGAACGCGGTCAGGACGGCGAGCAGCAACGCACCGGAGGCGACCGCCCCGCGGCTTCTCCCCCGTCTGTCCCGCACTCTTCTGCCGATCGGCAGCAAACTCATGAACCCCCCAGTTCAAGCAGGCCCGACCCTCGTGACCATCACACGGGTTGCGGGCAGGCGGAGTTTAACCGTCGGCTGAGTGGGAAGCCCAAGGGGATTACGGACCCGGAAAACACGAAGATCCCGCCCGATCTTGCGATCGGACGGGATCTTCATCGTCTGTGGACCTGTGGGGATTTGAACCCCAGACCCCCTCGATGCGAACGAGGTGCGCTACCAGACTGCGCCACAGGCCCTTGCGACGTGTGAAACATTAGCATCCCCGCGCGGGTGCTCCAAAACCGGTATCCGGGAGCGTCCGCGCAGGTCACCGATCACTCGTTCGCGGCCCGCGGCCGGTCGTCGCTCTCGTACTGGTCGAACAGCGGGGTACGGCCGCGGTCGCGGCCGCGCGGGCGCGGGGTACTCGGGGTCTTCGGCTCCGGCTTCGGGGCCGCGGGCTGGGCGCGCAGGCGCGGCTCCGTCGGCTCGGCCGTGCTGGAACGGGTCGAGCTCCACGCGTCCGGGGTCGCCGGGCCCGTGGCGCGCGGGGCGACCGGGGCCGTCACGTACGTGGGCAGCGGGACCGGGACCGGCTCCCAGCTGTCACCGCGGGCGGGGCCGCGTTCGCGTTCGCGCTGCTGGTCCACCCACTCGGCGTGGTCGGTCTGCTCGACCAGCGCGCGCCGTCCGGCTTCCTGCGGGGAGACCGGTGGCGCAGGGTCCGGTTCGGTGCCCGCGGCGGAGGTGTCCTCGGGGTGCCGGCGGCGCGGGCGGTTCTCCCGCAGGTGCCGCGCGGCCGCCTCGGCGCGCCGCCGGTCCATCGTGAACTCGTAGCGGCGCCGCTCCTGCACCCGCAGGTGCACGATGTACGTGCTCAGCAGCAGGGCGGGCACGGCGGGGGCCCACAGGAAGCGCAGCCCGCCCACCGCGGCGACGATCGCGCCGAGGGTGAAGACGAGGAAGAGGAGCGCGGTCGTGCGCCGGCGGCGCGCGAGGACCTGGAGGCGCTGTTCGCGCCGGGCCCGCTCCGCGCGCTGCTCCCGCTCGGCGGTGGCCGGTCTCGGCTCCGCCCTGGTCGGGGGCACGACAACGGCCCGGGCGTCGGCGTCCACGGAATTCACCGTTTCCGTCGCGGCGTCCGGGTCCGCGTGGGGCTGGGGCCCCGCCTGCTCGTCACCGCGCTCACGCAGCCCCTTGGCGTAACGGCGCTCCATTCCCGCCCGGCCGGAAAGCAGCCGAATGGCAGTGGAGAAGCGTTCCGTCGGACGGGCTTCGTTCAGCTCGTCCTGCCTCCGGAGCCACATGGGCACCAAGTAGGCGGCCCAGGCCCCGACAATGACTGCGTAGATGAGGCCGCTGCTGCTCACACCTCACACCGTAGAGGGGCGCGGGCGAGGGGATCGGCCAATTGGGCCGGTGTGTCGCGCGATCTCGCTGATATCACGGACTTTTTTTGTGATTCTTCGGATCAGGTTATGGGCGAATCGGTTCCGTGAGGCTCGCAATTCGAACAGATATTCGCTTTATCGCTTCGGCGGGACACCGTCATTCCAGCCGTGTCCGGTACCAGCGGCGCAGCAGCCCCTCCGGCACCTCCTCCACCGTGACCGCGTACACGAGGTGGTCGCGCCAGGCCCCGTCGATGTGCAGGTAACGCGGCCTCAGGCCCTCCTCGCGCAGGCCCAGCTTCTCCACGACCCGTCGGCTCGGCGTGTTCTCCGGGCGGATGCACACCTCGATCCGGTGCAGCCCGACCTTCCCGAAGCAGTGGTCGATCGCGAGCGCGACCGCCGTCGGCATCACGCCGCGGCCCGCCACGTCGCGGTCCACCCAGTACCCGACGTGGCCCGCGCACATCGATCCCCAGGTGATCCCGGCGACCGTCAGCTGTCCGACGAGACGGCCCTGGTACTCGATGACGAAGGGCAGCATCCGGCCCGCGTTCGCCTCCGCCCGCAGGTGGCGGACCATCTGGCGGTACGTCGGCCGCTGGATCACCGGCCCCCACGGCGCGGGCGGCGGAATCGTCGCCTCCCACGGCCGGAGCCAGTCGCGGTTGCGCCGGTTGACCTCGCGCCAGGCCTTCTGGTCCCGCAGCTTTATCGGCCGGAGCGTGACGTCGCCGTCCCTCAGGACCACCGGCCAGGAGGGGCCGTTCAGCTCGTGCTCCCGGAAGCGTCCGCCGGTCTGGGGTGGTCGCCGCCGCGGATCTGGTCCACGGCGTGCGGGAGGAGGCGGGACAGGACGGCGAGCCCGTCGCGCACCCCGCCCGTCGAACCCGGCAGGTTGACGATCAGCGTGCGTCCCGCCACGCCCGCCAGGCCCCGGGACAGGGCCGCGGTGGGCACCTTGGCCAGCCCTTCGGCGCGGATGGCCTGCGGGATGCCCGGGACCTCGTAGTCCAGCACCTCGGCGGTGGCCTCCGGGGTCCGGTCGGTCGGCGAGATGCCGGTCCCGCCCGTGGTCAGGATGACGTCGTACCCGGCGGCCACGCCCTCGCGCAGCGCCTGCCCGACGGGATCGCCGTCGGGGACGACCCGGGGGCCGTCCACCGCGAAGCCGAGCTTCTCCAGCGCCTCGGCCAGCAGCGGCCCGCCCTTGTCCGCGTACACGCCCTGCGAGGCCCGGTTCGAGGCCGTGACGACGAGGGCCCGGCCCGCCGACGCGGCCGCCGTGGCCGGCGCCGGAGCCACCTCCGGCGCCACGTGGCTGTGCACCTCGCCGCCGCGCGGGGCGTTCACGAGCGCGCCCAGTCGCCGGACTTGCCGCCGGTCTTCTCCTCCACCCGGACGTCCGTGATGACCGCGCCCTTGTCGACGGCCTTCACCATGTCGATCACGGTGAGCCCGGCCACGGCCACAGCAGTCAGGGCCTCCATCTCGACGCCCGTGCGGTCGGTCGTCTTCACGGTGGCGAGGATCTCGACGGCGTCGTCGGCGACCGACAGGTCCACCTTCACACCGGACACGGCCAGCGGGTGGCACAGCGGGATCAGGTCGGGGGTCTTCTTCGCACCCATGATCCCGGCGATCCGCGCGGTGGCGAGGGCATCGCCCTTGGGAACGCCCTCGCCGCGCAGCAGCTCGATCACCCGGGGGGAGACGAGTACCCGCCCGCTGGCCCGCGCCGTGCGCGTGGTGACGTCCTTCGCGGACACGTCGACCATCCGGGCCGCGCCGGCCTCGTCGATGTGGGTGAGCCTGCTCTCGGTACTCATGCTGTGCCGCTCCGCTCTGGGCCCCGGAAGGGCCTGTGTGGTGCGACACACGCTACCCGCATCCGCCGGGCCTCAGCCGAGCAGGACCACTTCCAGCTCGCTCCCGGGCTCCACCGAGGTGACGTCCTCCGGTACGACCATCAGCGAGTCCGCGTGCGCCAGCGCGGCGATCAGGTGCGAGCCCGATCCGCCGACCGGGCTGACCGTGCCGGCCTGGGCGTCGTACGTGCCGCGCAGGAACTGGCGGCGGCCTGCCGGGGAGCCGAGCGCCTTGTCGGCCTTGAGCACCGCCCGTACGGTCGGCCGGCCCACCTCGGACTCCGGCAGGCCCATGAGCGCGCGGATCGCGGGGCGCACGAACAGCTCGAAGGAGACGTACGAGGACACCGGGTTGCCGGGCAGCGCCAGCAGCGGGGTGTGGTCCGGGCCGATGGTGCCGAAGCCCTGCGGCTTGCCGGGCTGCATGGCGAGCTTGCGGAAGTCGATCCCGCCGCCGTCGACGTCCTCGTCGCCGCCGGCCACGGAGGTCAGCGCCTCCTTGACCACGTCGTACGCGCCGACGCTGACGCCGCCGGTGGTCACCAGCAGGTCGGCCCGGATCAGCTGGTCCTCGATGGTGGCGCGCAGGGTGTCGGCGTCGTCCGCGACGGCGCCGACCCGGTAGGCGATGGCCCCGGCGTCCCGCGCGGCCGCGGCCAGCGCGAAGCTGTTGGAGTCGTAGATCGTCCCGGCGGTCAGCGCCTCGCCCGGCTGGACCAGCTCGCTGCCGGTGGACAGGACGACCACGCGCGGGCGCGGCCGCACCCGTACGGTGCCGCGCCCGATGGCGGCCAGCAGGGCGATCTGCGGCGGCCCGAGGACCGTGCCGGCCGCCAGGGCCAGGTCGCCGGCCTGTACGTCACTGCCCCGCGAGCGGACGTGCGCCCGCGCCTCGGCGGCCCGGTGCACCCGCACCTCGCCGCCCGCGCCCTCGGGGGCTGCGCTGGCCGGGGTCATCCCGGAGGCCGCGCCCGCGCCCGTACCGCCGTCGGTCCACTCGACCGGTACGACGGCTTCGGCGCCGGGCGGCAGCGGGGCGCCGGTCATGATGCGCGCGGCCTCGCCGGGGCCCACGGTGGGCAGCTCGCCGCTGCCCGCCGCGACGTCCCCGATGACCGTCAGCACCGCGGGGAACTCCTCGCTCGCGCCCTGGACGTCGGCCGTACGGACGGCGTAGCCGTCCATGGAGCTGTTGTCGAAGGGCGGGAGGGCGACGGGCACGGTGACGTCCTCGACCAGGACACAGCCCTGGGCGTCCAGCAGCTGGAGCTCGATGGGCTCCAGCGGCCGGACGGTGGAGAGGACGTCCGCGAGGTGCTCGTCCACGGACCACAGACGGTGGCCGGTGTCCTGCGGTGCGGAACTGGTCAAGGTGCTACATCTCCTCCGTGACGTAACGGTGAAGCCAGGTGCGGAACTCCGGGCCCAGGTCCTCACGCTCACACGCGAGGCGGACGATGGCCCGCAGGTAGTCGGCGCGGTCGCCGGTGTCGTAGCGGCGGCCCCGGAAGACCACGCCGTGCACCGGACCGCCGACGGTCTCGTCGGCGGCCAGCTTCTGCAGGGCGTCGGTGAGCTGGATCTCCCCACCGCGGCCCGGCTCGGTCTCCCGCAGTATGTCGAAGATCGCGGGGTTCAGGACGTACCGTCCGATGACCGCGTAGTTGCTGGGGGCGTCCTCGGGCTCGGGCTTCTCGACGAGGCCGGTGATCCGGACCACGTCCTCCTCGTCCGTGGCCTCGACGGCGGCGCAGCCGTAGAGGTGGACGCTGGCCGGGTCCACCTCCATGAGGGCGATGACGGTGCCGCCGGTGCGGGCGTAGATGTCGGCCATCTGACGCAGCAGCGGGTCGCGCGGGTCGATGAGGTCGTCGCCGAGCAGGACGGCGAAGGGCTCGCGGCCGACGTGCGGCTCGGCGCACAGCACGGCGTGGCCCAGGCCCCGCGGGTCGCCCTGGCGGACGTAGTGCATGGTGGCCAGGTCGCTGGATTCCTGGACCTTCTTCAGCCGGTCGTCGTCGCCCTTGGCGATCAGGGCCGACTCCAGCTCGTAGTTCCGGTCGAAGTGGTCTTCCAGCGGGCGCTTGTTACGCCCAGTGATCATCAGCACGTCGTCGAGCCCGGCCGCCACGGCCTCCTCGACCACGTACTGGATGGCCGGCTTGTCCACTACGGGGAGCATTTCCTTCGGGGTCGCCTTGGTCGCCGGAAGGAAGCGAGTGCCGAGGCCCGCAGCCGGAATCACGGCCTTCTTGATCACGGGGTGCAACATAGTCATGCCCCGAACGATAGTGGGTCCTGCCGAACGCCAGCCCAGATCGCAGTAGGTAGGTCCACTTATGTGCCGATTTCATGACGAGATTTGAATTCCCTGTGACAGAGAACCCGCGCCCCGCCTCAGCCAAGGCTCAACTGCGCCGAGAACTCCTCGCCGCCCGCCGCGCCTTGTCCCCCGAAACCTGCCGCACGGCGGCCACCGCGCTCGCCGTCACGGCGCTGGAACTGCCCGAACTGGCCGACGCCCGCACGGTCGCGGCGTACGTCTCGGTCGGCACGGAGCCCGGCACCCGCGCCCTGCTCGACGCCCTGCGCGCGGCCGGCAAGCGGGTGCTGCTCCCCCTGCTGCTGCCCGACAACGACCTCGACTGGGCGGCGTACGAAGGTCCGGGCGGCCTCGCCGAGGCCGCGCACCCGGGGAAGATGCGGCTGCTGGAGCCGACCGGGCCGGCGCTCGGGCCGGACGCGGTGACCGCGGCCGACGCCGTACTGCTGCCCGGGCTCGCGGTGGACGCGCGCGGGATGCGGCTGGGCCGCGGCGGGGGCTCGTACGACCGGGTGCTGGAGCGGCTGGAGCGCGCCGGGGCGGACCCCGCGCTGGTCGTGCTCCTCTACGACGACGAGGTGGTCGCGCGGGTCCCGGAGGAACCGCACGACCACCCCGTTCAGGCGGTGGCCACCCCGTCGGGGGTGGTCCGTTTCACGGCTTCAGCGTGAGGGTGTCGACCGTGGCCTTGTCGACCGCGTCCTTGCCGAAGGGCCAGTCGAGCAGTTCGCCCTTGGCCCACATCGTCGTCTGGTCCGTGTAGTTGCCGTTGTACGCGTGACCCGAGGCGCCCGTCAGGTTGATCCAGCGGGACTTGTCGAGGTCGTTGAGGTTGACGACCATCCGCATCGACGGCACCCAGGTGACCCCGTAGCCGCTGGAGGCGTTCCAGCCGGTCGCGTTGACGGTGGCCTCGCCGCCGCCCAGGTTCCACGGGCCGCGGTTGAGGAGCCACTGCATGAAGCCGGGGCCCTCGGTGCCGATCGTCTGGTTCTTCAGCGTCAGCTGGTGCAGCCGGCCCCAGCTCCAGGTGGACTGGTCCTTACCGAGCTTGGCGGTCAGCTCCCAGCGGGCGTCGTGCATGGCCCGGGCGAACAGCTCGTCGCGGGTGGCGGTGGCCGGCTGGGTGAAGCCCTTCTTCGGCGAGGACCACCACGGCGACTTCTCGTCCTTGACCAGGCGGCGGACCACCTCGAACCAGCGGTCGCCGCCGTCCGGCTGCGCCGAGTCGGGGCCGCGGGTGCCGCATTCGCGGACCACCTCGGCGAGCTCGTCGGCCGGGCCCCGGCTGTCGGCGCGCACGTTCATGCAGCTGCCCTCGATCCGCAGCTCCTTGGGCATCTTGTCGCCGAAGGCCAGCTTGAGGATGTTGCGCCAGACCGCGTTGAAGTAGGCGGCGGCGGCCGAGTCGGGCTCCTGGGTGTAGTTCCAGCCGTCCAGGAGCTTCTGCGCGGAGCGCACGTCCGGGTCCGAGACGTCGATCTTGGCCAGCATCGGGGTCAGCAGCGCGGCGATCTCGCTGCTGTTGTCCATCTGCATGGCGCGCATGTCGTCGGTCGAGATCTTGCCGCTGTCCTTGATCTTCGCCTCGATGAGGTCGTTGATCCGCTGGCTTCGGGCGCCGTAGCCCCAGTCGGTGGTCAGCAGGTACGGGTACTTGCCGGCGCCGGTGCCGCTCTCCACGACCGCCTGGTTGGCGGTGACGATGTAGCCGCGGGAAGGGTTGGAGTCGAAGGGCAGCTCGTTCTGCGGGATGTACTCGACGTTGCCGTCCTTGCCGGTCTTCCAGGCGTACTTGGAGTCCCAGCCCGGCGCGGGCATCCGGCCGTCGCCGGCGCCGCGGACCGGGATCCGGCCCGGGGCCTGGTAGCCGATGTTGCCGTTGAGGTTCTTGTTGTCGGCGTAGATCAGGTTCTGGGAGGGCACCTCGAAGTCGGCGGCGGCCTCCCGGAAGGACTTGAAGTCCTTGGCCTTGTCCAGCTTGAAGACCGCGTCCATCGACTTGCCCGGTTCCAGGGCGGTCCAGCGCAGGGCGACGGCGTAGCCATTGCCGCGGTCGGGGGCGGAGCCGGCGACGGGGGCGCGGGAGCCGACCGTGCCGAGCTCGTCGCTGCGGTCGGAGACGAGCGGACCGTTGTTGGTGATGCGGACGGTCATCTTCTTGCTGGCGCCGCCCGCGACCTTGATGACCTCGTCACGGGTGGTGAAGGGGACCACCTTGTTGTCGTAGACGTAGCCCTCGGGCTTGACCTGCTCCAGGTAGAGGTCGGTGACGTCCGCGCCGAGGTTGGTCATGCCCCAGGCGATCTCGGCGTTGTGGCCTATGACCACGCCCGGCATGCCGGAGAAGGTGTAGCCGGCCACGTCGTACTGGCACTGGGGCGAGACCGTGCGGCAGTGCAGGCCCATCTGGTACCAGACCGAGGGCAGCTGCGGGGACAGGTGCGGGTCGTTCGCGAGCAGCGGCTTGCCGGTGGTCGTGTAGCGGCCGGAGATCACCCAGGAGTTCGATCCGATGCCGCTGCCGTTGGGGCCGAGGATCGCGGGGATCTCGTCCAGGGTCTTGGCGAGGGAGGTCAGCTGGGTGCGCAGGCCCACGGTCGCGCCCTGGGCGGTGGCGTTGTCGGCGAGGCCGGTGGCGGTGCCCGTTCCGGTGGAGGCCTGCGAGCCAATGGCGGGGGCGGAGCCGGAGCCCGTGGAGCCGGAGCCGCCGGAGGCCTGGGGTACGTACTTGCCGCCCTCGACCTTGCCGCCCTCGACGATCGGCTTGTTCCGGTCGAAGGGGTACGGCGGGTAGAGCTCGTCGATCTGCGCCTGCGAGAGCTTGGTCGACATCAGCGCGCGGTCGATCTCGTCCTGCATGTTGCCGCGCAGGTCCCAGGCCATCGCCTTGAGCCAGGCCACCGAGTCCACCGGCGACCACTGCTCGGGCTGGTAGTCGTCGCTGAGCTTGAGGGCGGCGTGCTCGACGGAGAGGTCCTTGCCGGACTTCCCCTTCAGGTACGCGTTGACCCCGTCGGCGTAGGCCTGGAGGTTCTTCTTCGTCTCGTCCGAGAGCTTCTTGTCGTACTCGGTCTGGGCGACCTGGCGCCAGCCCAGCGTGCGCAGGAAGGCGTCGGTCTCGACCTGGCCGGAGCCGAACATCTCCGAGAGCCGCCCCGAGGTCATGTGACGGCGTACGTCCATCTCCCAGAACCGGTCCTGCGCGTGCACGAAGCCCTGCGCGCGGAAGAGGTCGTCGTCGTTGTCGGCGTAGAGCTGGGGAATGCCGTGGGCATCGCGTTTGACGTCGACGGTCCCGGTGAGGCCCGGCACCTTGAGGGAGCCGGTGGTCTGGGGGAAGGAGGCGCGCACGCTGTCCACGCCCCAGTACGCCCCGTAGCCGAGGCCCGCGAAGAGAGCCAGGACCAGGACGAGCACGATCAGACGGGCGCGTCGTCCCTTCTTCTTGACGGGAGGAGCGGTTTCGTTGGCGGGCATCGCTGTCCTTAGAGGGGCAGGGTGGTCCTGGGAGTGCTGGGAGCAACCATAGGCGCAGGACCGTACCCGTTGATCCGCCAGGGTGGAGGGCCCGATCCGGGACGAGGGTGCCCGGCTTCCGAGGACAGGGCCGAACACGCGTTTCACAATGTGGGTATCGCGTAAAGACTCCGTCAAAGATTAGGTAAGGTAACGAAGTACTTGCCGAATATGCCGCCAGCGGAACGATCCGCCGGTGCGCTTTGAGGAAAGGGCCGCCCGCTGACCGTCCACACGCTCAATGAGCTTCTGCTGGTCTGCTCGCTCGTGCTGCTCGTCGCCGTCGCGGCGGTACGCATCTCTTCACGCAGCGGCCTTCCCAGCCTGCTCATCTACCTCGGCATAGGCATCGCGATAGGCCAGGACGGCATCGGCAACGTCGTATTCGACAACGCCGAGCTGACCCAGGTCATCGGTTATGCCGCACTCGTCGTGATCCTCGCCGAGGGTGGTCTGGGCACCAAGTGGAAAGAGATCAAACCGGCCCTGCCGGCCGCGATCGTGCTGTCCCTGGTGGGCGTCGCGGTCAGCGTCGGCGTCACGGCCGCGGGGGCGCACTACCTCGTCGGCCTGGAATGGCGCCAGGCCCTGCTGATCGGCGCGGTCGTCTCCTCGACCGACGCGGCTGCCGTCTTCTCCGTCCTGCGCAAGGTCCCGCTCCCCGCCCGGATCACGGGTGTGCTGGAAGCGGAGTCCGGCTTCAACGACGCGCCCGTCGTCATCCTCGTCGTGGCCTTCGCGGCCGTCGGGCCGGTGGACGACTGGTACGTCCTCCTCGGCACGATCGCCCTTGAGCTGGCGATCGGCGTCGCGATCGGCCTGACGGTGGGCTTCCTGGGCGCGTACGGCCTGCGGCACGTGGCACTGCCCGCCTCCGGCCTCTACCCGATCGCCGTGATGGCGATCGCCGTGACCGCGTACGCGGCCGGCGCGCTGGCGCACGGCTCCGGCTTCCTCGCCGTGTACCTGGCGGCGATGGTGCTCGGGAACGCGAAGCTCCCGCACTGGCCGGCCACCCGGGGATTCGCGGACGGCCTCGGCTGGATCGCGCAGATCGGCATGTTCGTCCTGCTCGGCCTGCTGGTCACCCCGCACGAGCTGGTGCACGACTTCTGGCCCGCCGTGGTCATCGGGCTGGTCCTCACGATGCTGGCGCGGCCGCTGGAGGTGTTCGTCAGCCTGCTGCCCTTCCGGATCCCGTGGCGGGAGCAGGTCCTGATGTCGTGGGCGGGCCTGCGCGGCGCCGTGCCCATCATCCTGGCGACCATCCCGATGGTGTCCGGTATCGAGGGCAGCGACCGCGTCTTCAACATCGTCTTCGTGCTGGTCGTCGTCTACACCCTGGTGCAGGGGCCGACCCTGCCCTGGCTGGCGCGCAAGCTCAGGCTCGGGGAGTCGGAGGAGACCGCCTCCGACCTCGGCATCGAGTCGGCGCCGCTGGAGAAACTGCGCGGACACCTGCTCTCCTTCGCGATCCCGCCTGCCTCGCGCATGCACGGCGTGGAGGTCAGCGAGCTGCGGCTGCCGCCCGGGGCCTCGGTCACGCTGGTGGTCCGGGACGCGAAGAGCTTCGTACCGCTGCCGTCGACCGTGCTGCGGCGCGGGGACGAGCTGCTGGTGGTGGCCACGGATCCGGTACGGGACGCGGCCGAGGCGCGGCTGCGTGCGGTGGCCCGGGGCGGCAAGCTGGCCGGGTGGCTGGGGACGGGCGGGAACGGGTCTCCGGGACCCCGGACCTGAGGTCCGGAATCATGAATTCCGGCGGCGGGACCGTTTAGAGCGGCGTTCTAATTCGGCCATTTACGGTGGAGTCTGACCGGGTTCGCCCCTATTTCATGGGGCCGCACATGCGAAGCTGCCATTAATCGCAGGTGAAGACACAGCTTGTCACCGTAATCACAGGGCGTGGTAGGGCACTCCCCTGTACGATGAAGGCACAACAGATCGAACCAACTCTGCCTGACGCAGAGCTGGCGCGACCGCAAAGCGGCCGTGGCACCCTCCCGCAGTGGGCGCCCAGGTATCACTCGGTTCTGCGCAAGAGGACAGCTCTCGGGGCTCCCACATGTACGGGTGCGGCCGCTCACAAGGCGAAGCACCGTCCGCAGACGGGGACGCTCTACCAGGCAGCGGAAAGGCAAGGCCGTGACATCCGCGGTCACGACCGACACGTCCGCCCGCCCCGGCTACGGGCAGCTCCTGCGCACACCCGGCGCCCTCGGCTTCGTACTCCCCGGCTTCGCCGCCCGGCTCCCCTTCGGCATGCTGACCATCAGCATCCTGCTGCTCATCCAGCACACCACCGGCTCCTACGGCAGCGCCGGCATCGTCGCGGCCGTCACCGGCGTCTCGATGGCGCTGTCCGCCCCGCTGATGGGCATCTTCACCGACCGCTTCGGCCAGAGCGCCGTCCTGATCCCGGTCGTCCTCACGCACGCCGCCGCCGTCAGCGGCCTGGCGGCGCTCGCCCTGCTGGGCGCGCCGGTCTGGGCGCTGGCGCTGGCCGCCGTACCCGCCGGTGCCTCGGTGCCGCAGGTCGGGCCGATGGTCCGGGCGCGCTGGGCCGCCAAGCTGGAGGGCTCGCCCCTGCTGCCGACGGCCGCCGCCTTCGAGTCCGTCACCGACGAGTTCACCTTCGTCGTCGGCCCGGTCCTGGCGACCGCGCTGTGCACCGGTGTCCACCCCGCCGCGGGCCTGGTCACCGAGGCCACGCTGACGCTGCTCGGCGGTCTGCTCTTCGCGGCCCGGCGGGCCACGCAGCCCAAGCCGCACGCGCCCTCGGCCACCGGTGAGAAGCGCGCCTTCGCGCTCTCCTTCCCGGGCCTGCGCGTCCTGATCTTCGCCTTCCTCGGGATCGGCGCCGTCTTCGGCGGCATGCAGGTCTCGCTGGCCGCCTTCTCCAACGAGATCGGCAACCCCGGCGCCAACGGCCTGCTCTACGGCGTCTTCGCGGCCGGCAACATGGTCGCCGGCATCGCCATGGGCGCCGTCGCCTGGAAGATCGGCCCGCGCCGCCGGCTGATCCTCGGCTACATCGGCCTCACCGCCGCCGCGTCCGTGCTGTGGGCCGCCCACTCGATGATCCTGCTGGGCGCGCTCGGCCTGGTCGTCGGCCTGTTCATCGCCCCCGCCCTGATCACCGGCTACACGATGGTCGAGCAGCTGGTCCCGGCCAATGCCCGGACCGAGGCGTTCACCTGGCTGACCGGTTCCATCGCCTTCGGGCAGGCCCTCGCGGTCACCCTGGCCGGCCGTCTGACGGACGCGCACGGGTCCTCGTACGGCTTCCTGGTGCCCATGGGTGCCACCGTGCTCGCGCTGGCCACGCTGCTGGCGCTGCGCGCGAAGCTGGCGCCGAAGGCTCCCCAGGCTCCGAGCCGGATCGTGAACGCGTCCGCCCCGGGCGCTGCCGCGGCCCCTGCCCCTGCCCCTGCCCCTGCGACTGCGGCTGTGGCGCCGAGCACCGCCGCGGCCACCGCGCCGAGCGCCTCGCCGCGTACCGCGCGGAACGCCTCGCCGGCCGCCCGGAACCGGGTGAACGAGCGTGGGATGGGTCACCGCGTGCCGGTGACGGTGGACTGATCCGCCGGAATACGTCACCATGGAGCGTCGTTAGCACTCATTGAGTCAGAGTGCCAGGAGGAAATTCGTGCCGACCTACCAGTACCAGTGCACCGAGTGCGGTGAGGGCCTTGAGGCCGTGCAGAAGTTCACGGATGACGCGCTGACCGTGTGCCCGAGCTGTGACGGACGCCTGAAGAAGGTGTTCTCCGCGGTCGGCATCGTCTTCAAGGGCTCCGGTTTCTACCGGAACGACAGCCGCGGCGCCTCGTCGAGCAGCACGCCTGCCTCGAAGCCGGCCTCGTCGTCCACGACGACGGCTGCCGCCGCCCCGGCCGCCGCGTCCTCCTCGACGTCGTCGAGCACGGGCAGCAGCTCCACCTCGGCCGCCTGACCGCTTCTCCCTGAGGCCCCGCCCGCCCTGCCCGGGCAGCGGGGCCTTCGGCATGCCCGGTTAGGGTGGCCGCATGGTGAATGCAGAGATCGGTGTGATCGGCGGATCGGGCTTCTACTCCTTCCTGGAGGACGTCTCCGAGATCCAGGTGGAGACCCCGTACGGGCCCCCGAGTGACTCCCTGTACGTGGGCGAACTGGCCGGCCGCCAGGTGGCGTTCCTGCCCCGGCACGGGCGTAGCCACACCGTCCCGCCGCACAAGATCAACTATCGGGCCAACCTGTGGGCCCTGCGTTCGGTCGGGGTCCGCCAGGTGCTGGGCCCGTGCGCGGTCGGCGGCCTTCGGGCCGAGTACGGTCCGGGCACGCTGCTCGTGCCCGACCAGCTGGTCGACCGTACGAAGTCCCGGGCGCAGACCTTCTTCGACGGGGAGACGCTGCCCGACGGCAGCGTCCCGAACGTCGTGCACACCACCTTCGCCGACCCGTACTGCCCGGTGGGGCGCGAGTTCGCGCTGGCGGCGGCCCGGGGACGGAGCTGGGAGCCGGTCGACGGCGGCACCATGGTCGTCATCGAGGGGCCTCGCTTCTCCACGCGCGCCGAGTCGCTGTGGCACGCGGCGGCGGGCTGGTCGGTGGTCGGCATGACGGGGCACCCGGAGGCGGTCCTCGCGCGTGAGCTGGGGCTCTGCTACACCTCGATGGCCCTGGTCACGGACCTGGACGCGGGCGCCGAGACCGGTGAGGGCGTGTCGCACACGGAGGTGCTGAAGGTCTTCGGCGAGAACGTCGGCCGCCTGCGCGAGGTGCTCTTCGACGCGGTGGCGGCCCTGCCGGCGACGGAATCGCGCGACTGCCTGTGCACGCACGCGCACGACGGCTGGGACCTGGGCATCGAGCTGCCGTAGCCGCCGTAGCTCCCGTAGTTCGCGTGGTCGCCGCGGCTCCCGTAGCTGCCGAAACCTTTTGTCAGTGGCGGGGCCTAGCCTCCCGGCATGGGGAATTCAACGGGGACGGCCGTGGCCCGCGCCACGGTGGAAGAGCTGCGGGAGTTCGCGGCCGGGGCCGGGTTCGATACGGTCGGGGGCGGCGACGACGCCGCGGAACTGGGCGGTGGCTGGGCGGCGTTGCACTTCGCCGACCAGCCGGCCGGCGGGGCCGAGGCACTGGCGCGACGGACCGGGGCGCCGGTGATCACGGTGGCGTACCTCGACAGCGACGTCGGCTTCGTCGAGGGCGCCACGTTCGCCGGAGGCCACTGGAAGGGCCTGCTGAACCGGGACACGGCGCAGGGGTACGGGATACCGCTCGACCGGTTCCCCGTCCAGCCGGCCCTGGAGGGCGCGCTCGACTGGGCGGCGGCCGCGGGGCTGACCGCCGATCCGGCGGGGGTCCGGGCCGCCCTCACCGGCTCCGAGGCCTTCGCGGAGGACCTCGCCGACCGGCTGCTCACCGCCCTCGGGCTGGACCTCGCGTGAACCGGTGCCCCGGAGGTCCCCCCGGGGAGTGACGGGATTGTCCACAAGCTGAGGATCGTCCACAGGCCGGAGCGGGATCCGGCGGGAGGCCGGATCGTGAGATGTGTCCGGGCGCCGGGTCCGGGCACAGCGACTCACTCCGTCTGGTGGTGGCCTTCATGTCCCGTACGCCTACGCCCACTTCTACGCCCACTTCTACGCCCACTTCTGCGTCCTCATCGGCGTCCTCCTCGGCGTCCTCCTCGGCGTCGTCATCGGTGTCCTCTTCCGCCCTCCCTTCCGCGTGCTCGTCCACATGTCCCCCCGCGCGCCCGGTCCCGCCGTTTCCTCCGCTGAGGGTCGGGCGGGGCGGGGACCGGCTGCGCAGGGCCCTGCGGCTTCGGCGCCGGGCCGTCTCGGCCGGGCTGGCCGTCGCGGCTGCGGCGCTGGCCGTGGGCGGGACGGAGGCTCAGGCCTCGCGGGGCGCCGCGCCCCTGGCGGTACGGGCCTCCCCGGGAGCGTCGCCGCCCGCAGCGGTGCGGATGGTGTCGGCCCCCGTGCGCATCGCGGACGCGGCGACGGTGCGGTTGCTACGGCCCGGGGACCACGTCGACGTGGTCGCCGCGGAGCGCGCCGGACCGCCCAGGGTGGTGGCCGCGGGGGCCCGGGTTGCCGAAGTGCCCGATCCCGACCAGGGTGTTGGGGACGGTGGGGCGCTCGTGGTCCTGTCCGTGCCCCGGGACACCGCACGCGCTCTCGTGGGGGCGGGCACGACGGCCCGGCTGGCGGTGACATTGTGTTGATTCGCACACCCGGACAGTCAAGTCACATCACAGTGGGGGCCGATTGGACACGCCGCGCCCGGACTGCCGTAGCTTTCGGAACCGTTGGCTCCGTGTTCGGCACATGCGAAGAAAGGCTCAGTGGTGAGCGAAAAGAAGAAGGACAGCGTCCTGGCGGGCTTCAAAGCCTTCCTGATGCGCGGCAACGTGGTCGACCTGGCGGTCGCGGTGGTCATCGGCGCGGCGTTCACGAACATCGTGAACTCCATCGTCAAGGGGATCATCAGCCCGCTG
The DNA here is from genome assembly GCF_043201995.1 of Streptomyces sp. NPDC048258. Lineage (NCBI taxonomy): Bacteria > Bacillati > Actinomycetota > Actinomycetes > Kitasatosporales > Streptomycetaceae > Streptomyces > Streptomyces sp. NPDC048258. The sequence continues at coordinate 26,454 of NZ_JBICZH010000015.1, read as the reverse complement.
GTGGGGGCCATCGGGACGAAGAACCTCGACGTCTACAAGTCGTGCCTGAAGGACCCGTGCGGGCTGGACGCGAGCGGCCAGCCCACGGGCGTCGAGATCCTCTGGGGCTCGGTGCTCAACGCGGCGCTCACCTTCCTGATCACCGCCGCCGTCGTGTACTTCCTGATGGTGCTGCCGATGGCGAAGTACCTCGCCAAGGTGGAGGCGCGCCGCAAGGCGAGGGAAGGCGTCCAGGAGAGCATCGAGATCACCGAGCTGGAGGTCCTCAAGGACATCCGGGACGTCCTGGTCACGCAGCGCGGCCCCGGCGGCGGGGGTACCGGGGCACCGGGGTCGCGCGACGCGTTCTAGCTGCGGCGCATGCGGCCGGCGCGACGGCTCAGATGTGGTGCGGGGGCTTCTCGTCGAGGAAGCGGGCCAGGTCGGCCGCGCTTCCTCCGGCGGGCGGCCGCTCGCCCCAGCCGCGGTCGGTGTCGTCCGACGACTGCTGGTCCAGCGGGTCGTCGAAGACCAGCCTGGGCTTCGGCCGGGACTTCTCGGCCTCGGGCACGGGCTGCGCGGGCTGCGGGTCGGAGGCGGGGGCGGTGCTCATGCGTCCAGGGTACGGCCGCCCCCACGCCCGTCCCCACCTCCGGCCCCGCTCAGCTGGGGGCCTCGGCACCGGGGCGGGCGTAGAACCACCACCGCCAGGCAGGTCGCGTAGAAGCCGATGAACATCCACAGCGCGCTGGTGACCGCCATGGCCGCGAACATCGCGGGGATAAAGAAGAAGCCGTAGGCGGCGATGGCGGAGGAGAAGCCGGTGACCGCGCCCGCCTCCATCTCGGACTGCTTCAACGCGGCGCCCCGTGCCTCGGGCCCCTGGCCCGCGGCCTCCCGCATGTGCTGGTCCCGGAAGATCACCGGGATCTGCCGGAAGGTCGAGCCGTTGCCGAGGCCGGAGAAGGCGAAGGCCGCCAGGAAGCCGATGAAGAAGGCCCAGAAGCTTCCCGCGTCGCCCTCGTGCGGCAGCGCGAAGGTCACCACCACCAGCGAGGCGGCCATGCCCACGAAAGGCAGCAGGGTGACCCTGGCGCCGCCCATCTTGTCGGAGAGCCAGCCGCCGGCCCAGCGCATGAGCGCGCCGACGAAGGGGCCGATCCAGGCACAGGTGGTCGCCTGGTAGCCCTGGGTCTCGAAGTTGTTCTTGATCAGCAGGGGCAGGCCCGCGGCGAAGCCGATGAAGGACCCGAAGGTGCCGACGTAGAGCCAGGTCATCAGCCAGTTGTGCTTGCGCTTGAAGATGACCGTCTGCCAGCTGAAGGGGGCGGCGGCCACCTTGAGGTCGTTCATCAGGAACCAGGCGAGCAGCGCCATGATCACCAGCAGCGGCACCCACAGGAAGGCGCCGTTCTGCAGCCAGATGTCGGTGCTCTCCTCGGCGTCGTGCTGCGGCCCGCCCGCCGGGGCGCCGAGTACGGCGGCGGTGACCACCAGCGGGGCGACCAGCTGGACCACGCTCACGCCGAGGGTGGGTCCTGACGTACCCAGACTCCGCCTGCGGAGGCACCCCCCGGCAGGGGCGAACGTCGCGTGCGCCACAGGACAAGGTCCTGTCCACCCCCACGACGTTCGTCAGCGCGTCCGCCCCGCCGCGGCGCGCGTCCTCTGGTCTGCTGGCCGGTATGGCCTACACCCCCATGACCGCCCGCAGCCGGGACGAGGACCACCGCGCCTCCACCCCGCTGGAGCTGTTCTTCGACCTCTGCTTCGTCGTCGCGATCGCTCAGGCCGGCGCCCGGCTGGTGCACGCGCTGGCGGAGGGCCACCCCGGCACCGGGGTGATCGGCTACTTCTTCGTCTTCTTCGGCGTGTGGTGGGCGTGGATGAACTTCACCTGGTTCGCCTCCGCCTACGACGTCGACGACGTGCCCTACCGGATCGCGACCCTCGTGCAGATCGCCGGCGTGCTCGTCTACGCGGCCGGGGTGGGCCAGGCCTTCGACGAGAACGACTGGACGGTCGCCGTCATCGGCTACGTCATCATGCGCGTCGCCCTGACGGCGCAGTGGCTGAGGGCCGCGGCCGGGGAGCACGGCGAGGCGCGGACGGCGGCGCTGAAGTACGCGGCCGGGCTGGTGATCTGCCAGGCCGGCTGGGTGGCGCTGCTGTTCGCCCCGGACGACGCCAAGCGCTGGCTGTTCCTGGTCGTGGCCGCCGCCGAGCTGCTCGTCCCGGTGATCGCCGAGCGCGGGCACCAGACGCCCTGGCACGCCCACCACATCGTGGAGCGGTACGGCCTGTTCACCATCATCGTGCTGGGCGAGACGATCGCCGCGAGCACGGTGGCGGTGAAGTCGGCGATCGACGAGCACGAGGCACTGGGGCAGCTGCTGCCCATCGCCGCCGGCGGGCTGCTGATCGTCTTCGCCGCGTGGTGGATCTACTTCGCGGTGCCGATGCACGAGCACCTGACCTCCAACCGCGAGGCCATCCCGTGGGGCTACGGCCACCTGCTGATCTTCGCCTCGGGCGCGGCGATCGGTGCGGGCATCGAGGTCGCGGTCGAGCACACGGTCGGCAAGGCGCACATCTCGCAGCTGGCCGCCAACGCCGCCGTCACCGTCCCGGCCGCGGTCTTCCTGTTCATGGTCTGGCTGCTGCACTCCCGCCACTTCAAGCGGGGACTCGCCCAGCAGCTGACCCTCCCGCTCTCCGCCCTCGCGCTCCTCGCCTGCACCTGGACGGGCTCGTACGCGGTCCTCTACGCGGGCCTGGCCGCAACGGCCACGGTTGCGATCGGCCTGACCCTGGCCACAAGATCCAGCACCGCCGGCGTCTGAGGCCCCGGGGCCCGGGGCGGAGCCCCGGCAACGGCGCCGCGCCGAACCGTCACTCCTGCACCCCCGAACCCGTTCAGCAGCTCAGCGGAACGGCTACAGGAAGAGGCACGGCCATGACACTCCCCGCACAACGCCACGGCACCGACCCCGGAGGGGAACTGGCCGAGCCGGGCTTCTGGCAGCAACCCCCCTCCCACCGCCTGGCGGTCTTCGCCCGCCTGCGCGCCCTCGAAGCCCCCGTCTTCGTTCCCGAGGGCACCGGCCACTGGGCCCTCGTACGCCACGCCCAGGTGCAGGAGGCGAGCCGCCTCCCCAAAGTCTTCGCCAGCGCCCCCGGCGTCACCACCCCCGAGCCCGCCCGCTGGGTCCGCGCCCTGTTCGGCGACTCGATGGTCAACCTGGACGGCCCCGACCACGCCCAGCTGCGCAAGATCGTGCAGCGGGCCTTCACGCCCCGTCTGCTGGCGGCCGCCGAGGAGGACATCCACGCGGTGGCGGCCCGCATCGTGGACGACGTACTCGCGGAAGAGCCCGACGAGTTCGTCTCGGCGGTGGCTTCCCGGCTGCCCCTGGAGGTCATCTGCAACATGATGGGCATCCCGGAGCGCTACCGGGCGGAGATCGCCGACCGCGTCAACCACGCCTCCGAGCACATCGGCGTGGAGCGCGGTCTGGCCGCCCGGCTGCGGATGCCCGGGCGCGGCCTGCGGGCGCTCGCCAGGATGCAGCGGATGGTGGCCGGCATCGGGCGGGAGCGGCGCAAGAACCCCACGGACGACCTGATCTCGGCTCTGGTGTGCGCGAACGTCGACGGCCAGGCCCTCGGCGCCCGCCAGCTCGGTGCCTTCTTCTCGCTCCTGATGGTGGCCGGGGTGGAGACGACCCGCAACGCGATCACGCACGGGCTGACCCTGTTGACCGACAACCCGGGCCAACGGGACCTGCTGCTCTCGGACTTCGAGAAGTACGCGGACGGCGCGGTGGACGAGATGATCCGCCACTCGACGCCGATCATCCAGTTCCGCCGGACGGTCGCCGCCGAACACACCCTGGACGGGCACCTGTTCCAGCCGGGCGACAAGGTGGTCCTGTACTACGCCTCCGCCAACCGCGACGAGGCCGTCTTCCCGGACCCCGACGCCTTCGACATCACCCGCTCGCCCAACCCGCACCTCGGGTTCGGCGGCGGCGGGCCGCATTTCTGCCTGGGCGCGCACCTGGCCCGGGTGGAGATGAAGGCCCTCTTCCGCGAGCTGCTGACCCGCCCGGTGGGCCTGCGCGCGGTGGGGCTGCCGGATCTGGCCGGGTCGAACTTCGACAACCGGGTCCGCTCGCTCAAGTTCGCCTTCGAGCGGCCCTGAACACGGCGACCTGAGCACGGGAGCCCGTGAGCACGGAACCCGTGAGCCCGCACAAGCGGAACCGGCCACCGGGCAGGCTGGGAGCCCGGCGGCCGGAGCACGTGGTGGCAGACCCGTACGCGGCTACTGCTGCAGGCTCTGCACCGTGATGACGCAGTGGGCGCTGCTCGTCAGCACTTCCTCGTCACCCGCGAACGCCTGGAGGACCTCGGCGGACACCGGCCGGCCCGGGACTGCCTCGGCCCACGGACGCGTGGCGAAGAGGAAGTACGCCTGGCCGCTCTCGTTGGCCGCGGCGACCCACTCGTCCGGGGCGGTGCAGGTCGCGTTCAGCCCGGGCAGGGTCAACGCGATCTGGTTGCCCGCGAGCAGGATCTGCACCGCGAAGGTGCGCGGGCTGCGGGTGCCGTCCATGACCACGTCGCCGATGGGCAGGCCGATCTCCTCCAGCAGCCCGCGAGCGGCCTCCTCGCTGGCCTTCTCGCCCTGCGGGCCGTCGCCGAGGGTGTAGGCGAGGAGGTACGGGATGTCGTGGCCTTCGGAGGGGTCGCCGATCCAGGCGAGCACCGAAAGGGTGCCGAGCACGGACCGGTCGATTTCGGCTTGAGTAGAAGTCATGCGCCGCACCCTAGTGGTCTCCCGCCCGGCCCTTTCACGGCCTTTCACCCAGGCGGGCTAGACGGCCCAGAATCCCGTTCCGGAATTCGCCTGCATGTTCGCGTCCTGGTACTGGATGCGCACAATGCGAGCGTTTTCCGGGATTTCGAACACGACCCATCCCTCGGCCCGCTCACCGACCGCGAGGGAATCGAAGACGAGCGGTTTGCCGGTCGTCAGCTCGCCGGTGGGCACCACCGGGTGGCGCTGCCCCGCGCTGTCGTGCGCCCACATGCGTCCGAGCGCCCCGTACGAGGCCCCGCCCACGTTGACGAACGACATCGAGGCGGCCACCCAGCGCTTGCCGGCCGGCGGGGCGAAGTTCTTCTCCACGCTGACCGCGGGGTCCACGTACGCGCCCAGCACGGCCTGCAGGTGCCGGCCGATCTGGTCGCCGTGCACCCGTACGGCCTCACCCACATGGGCATCCTTCGCCCCGGTCCGGGCGGGGGCTTCCTCCGCGCCGGGCGCCCCGTCGTCCACCGCACCGCCGTCCACCGGGACGGCGGGGGCGGCGGCGGGGGCGAGCGCGGCCCCCTCGGGCGCGCTCTGGCAGGCCGTGGCGCCCAGCAGGAGGACGGGGAGGAGGGCGGCGGCGAGGACGGGGCGGCGGACCGGGAGGAGAGCGGCGGCGAGGACGGGGAAACGGGCGGGGACAGCGGACTGGCGCATGCAGGATCCCTTCGGGGATGTATTTCGGCCAGTCTCACGCGCCCGAGCGGGCAATTGCACACACCGACACGAGTGTGGGAAGAGAGTTGCCGCCCATATGCCAGCACAATGCGTTCCGGCGGATTACCGCCCCCCGCTCCCACCTGGAGGAACAAATGCGCACCATCGGCCGCCGACTGGCTCTGACCGCCTTCTCCGCACTGACCGCCGCCACGGTATTCACCGGCTCGGCCCAGGCCACCGTTTTCGACCAGGGAATTTCCGTACATCCGTACGGTCACATTTCCGAGGACGGAACGGTCATCCTTTCCGGCACCTACCACTGCGAGGCCGCGTCACCCAAGGGGGCGAAGCTGCAGATCGCGGCGGCCGTCATCCAGGACGGCACCCGGCTCGCCTTCGGCGGCGGCGAGGCGCACTGCGACGGGCAGGAGCACGAGTGGCAGGCCACCGGCTCGCTCAAGTACACGCCGAAGGTCCACCCCGGCCCGGCGCTCGCCGAGGCCCAGCTCAACGAGATCCACTTCTCGGGCCTGCTGCCGCGCTCCGTCGACACGGTCGCGGAGGACCGCCAGGAGATCGAGCTGACCACCCACCACTAAGCCCGCACCGGCCGCTCCGGCCGGGCGGACGCCCGGCCGGTAGCCGCCGCTACCGGCACTCGGGCGCGACGTCCGTCATCGACATGAACGCCACCGACTGGCACCCGGGGTCCGCGTGCGGCCGCCCCGTCGTCCAGTCCACGACCGTCGGTACTCCGGCGGCCAGCAGGAGCAGGGCCAGGATGCCCGTCACGGCGCCCTTGCTCAGCCTGCGCACAGCACGTTCCGTTCCATGGTCCGCATCATCACCCCGCCCCCGGCACCCCACAACTCGGCGTGAGAGCCCGCTCACCCCGCGCTCCGGGGGCTGCCCGCCGCGTCGAACTCGCACCACACGGCCTTGCCGTCGCCCCGGGACTCCACGCCCCAGTGCGTGGCCAGCGCGTCCACGAGCAGCAGCCCGCGCCCCGTGGTGGCTGCCTCGCCCGGGGTGCGCCGGCGCGGCCACACGCTGGACCGGTCCTTGACCCACAGCCGGATCCGCCGGACCGGCTCGGGCAGCACCTCCATGGTCAGCACCGCCCCGCCGTCGGTGTGCAGCAGGGCGTTGACCAGCAGTTCCCCGGCCGCCAGTTCCACGTCGTCGGCGAGGTCCGGCATGCCCCAGTCGCGCAGGGCCTGACGCAGCGCGTAGCGGGCCTCCGAGAGCCCTTCCGGGTCGGCCTGGTGGATGTACTGGTGGATGCGAGGGGCCCGGTGGGTGCCCGGGTCGGGGGCCCGGCGCAGCACCAGCAGGGCCACGTCGTCCCCGGAGCCCCAGCGCTCCCAGAGCCGGTCCAGGAGGTGGTCGGCGAGCGCCCCGGCCTCCTGCGGGCCGCTGCGCACCGCGTGGGCGAGGGCCTCCATGCCCTGGGTGATGGCCGTGCCCGGCTCCTCCACCAGGCCGTCCGTGCACAGCACCAGCGTCTCCCCCGGCACCAGGTCGAGTCGGGTCTCGGGGAACTCCTCCTGCTCGAAGACCGAGGCCAGCCCGAGCGGCAGGCCGCCGCGCACGTTGGGCCAGCCCGTACGGCCGTCCGTGTGCCGGATCAGCGGGCCGAGGTGGCCCGCGCGCACGGCCCGTACGCCGCCGGTCTCCAGGTCCACCTGGGCGTACATGCAGGTCGCGAAGCGCTCGGTGTCCAGCTCGGCGAGGAAGCGCGAGGCCCGCGCCAGCACGGTGGACGGGGGATGGCCCTCCCCCGCGTACGCCCGCAGCGCGATCCGCAACTGGCCCATGATGGCCGCCGCGTGCGTGTCGTGGCCCTGTACGTCGCCCACCACGATCCCGACCCGGTCGCGGGGCAGCGCGATCACGTCGTACCAGTCCCCGCCGACCTCCCGCCCGCTCCAGGCGGAGTGGTAGCGGACCGCGATCTCCCCGCCCGTGATCTCGGGGATCCGGCGCGGCAGCATGGCGGCCTGGAGGCCCGTCGCGAACTCCCGCTCCTGGTCGAAGAGGAGAGCCCGCTGGAGCGACTGGGCCACGATGCCCGCCAGACCCAGGCAGAGGTTCTTCTCCTCCGGGCTGAACTCGGTGCGCCGCCGGTAGAAGAGGACCAGCCCGCCGATGGCCTTGGCCTGCGCGATCAGCGGCAGATAGGCGGCCGCGTCGTACTGGATCCGGTTCAGGTAGTCCCTGAGGAGCGGGAACTCCTCGCCGAGCGCCGAGAGCGAGGTGACGAAACGTGCCTGCCGGGTGATCACCGCGTGCGACAGCGGAAGCGATCCGTCCAGCCGCGTGAGGTTGCGCTCGCTGAGGATCTCCAGCGTCTCCCCGCTCATCGCGATCATCTTGATCGTGCCGCCCTCGACCAGCCCCAGGGCCAGCCCGTCCGCGCCGAGCCGCTCCAGCGCGCCCGCACCGGTCAGCGCGGCCGTGACGTCGTCGACCGTCACCGCCCGCGAGAGGGCCTCCGTGGTCCGCTGGACGATCGTCGTCTGCTGGGCCCGGGCCGTCTCCAGTTTGCGCAGCAGCGTGGCCTGCGCCAGCTCCGCCGTCGCGTCCCGGACGATCCCCACGACCCGCCGCGGCTGCCCGTCCTCGTCCCGGATCACCCGGCCCTGGGTGTGGGTCCACTGGTCGCGGCCGTCGCGCCGCTGCACCGTGAAGTAGGCGCCGTACGACTCCTCGCCGCTGTCCAGGACCCCCGCGATGGTGTCGCGCAGCCGGGCGGCGTCCTCGGGCCGGATCCGCAGGCCCAGGGCCTGCGGGGTGCCGTCGAACTCCTCCGGCTCCAGGTCGAACACGGCCGAGCCGGCCTCGTCCAGGGCCAGCGTGTCGGCGCCCAGGTCCCACTCGAAACTGCCCATGCCGTTGAGCGCGAGCCGTTCCCCGGCCCCGGTCACGGGGGCCTGCCGGCCCTGCTCGGGGCTGTCGCGCTCCGCCGCTGCCACGAGACTCACACCACCTAACGGCCGGGCCAGCACGGCTGGGAGATCAGCCGGTCCCACTCCTCGTCAGGATGCCCCGGAAGGGTGCGCCCGGCCTCCCGCCAGCGCTTGACGAGGGAGAGGTAGATCGGGGGCTGGGCGGCGTGGGAACCCGTCGCGTACGGGCCGCGGTCGTACCCGCCGGTCCTGGCCGTGGCGGGCCTCGCCGCGGCGGGCTGTTCCCCGCGGCTGGCGGGAATGCGTACCCAGCCGCGGCCCTCTGCTCGCTCCGCGCTCATCGCGGACCCCTCTCACCGCGTCTCACCGCGGATCTCACCGCGGATACGTCTTCGGATGCCCGGCTGCGGCCCCTGGGGGTCCCCCCGGGCGCAGCCCGGGGGAGTACCGGACGTCACCGGTGGAGCCCGGCAGCGGGCCCCGGGCGCCGAGGCGCTTTCGGACTCCTCCCACCAGTCTCCCCGCCGTGAACCCCGCGCCGTGGACGAATCGCATGGAAGGGCCGAATGAGGGAGCCGTCAGCAGCCCCGCGAAGAACAGTCCCGGCCACGAGGACTCGAAGCCGGGGCTCAGCTCCGGAGTCCGGCTCTCCCCCACGGTCGCCAGCGCGGCCCGCAGCCCCGCGTCGAGCAGTTCCAGCCGGCCCAGGTCCGGGGTGAACCCGGTGGCCGCGATGACGTGCGCGGTGTCCAGGACCACGGACTCCCCGGCCCTGGTGGTCAGCCCGAGCCGGGTCCGCTCGCCCACCGCCACAGCCCGGTGCAGGTGGTGCCCGAGCAGGACGGGGACACGCCGCTCGAACCGGTCCCGCAGCCACCAGGCGCCGGCCGGGCCCAGCGCGGTCGCCGCGATCCGCTCCCGGGTGGCCGGGGGCAGCCGCCGCACCGCCCACGGCAGCTCCGACCACACCCAGCTGCGCCAGCCCGTGCCGAGCCCGCTGTGCGGATCGCGCAGGGCCCGCAGCCGGGGCCTGACCAGGGGCTGCGGCACGGTGTTCCAGTTCAGCCGGGAGCGCCGGGCGACCAGGCACGGCCGGGCGCCCTGCTCGGCCAGCAGGGCGGCGGTCTCCAGGGCCGCCTGCCCGGCGCCGAGCACGGCGACCTCGCGGCCGGCGAAGCCGGACAGGTCCCGGTGGCCGCTGCTGTGCGAGTAGTGGCCCGGCGGCAAGTCGCGCAGCGCCGGGGGATGGTGGACGAACGGCATCACCCCGACCGCGAGGGCGACCGTACGGGCCAGCAGCGGCGGTCCCTCGGCGATGCGGACGCGGAAACCGTCGCCCTGCGGGGTCACCTCCGTGACGGTCACCTCCTCCACCTCGGGCGTGGCATGGCGGGCGAACCACATCCCGTACGAACTGAACGCGCCGATGGGCAGCGGAGTGCCGTGTTCCGCGGGCAGTCCGCGCGTGGCGCAGTAGTCGGCCAGCGTGAACCGCCCGTCCGGCGCGGACAGGTTGGACGACCAGGGCTCCGACTTCAGGTACATGCCCTCGGGCATGTGGTCGCGCCAGGAGGCCATGGGCCGCCCCAGCAGCCGTACGTCCAGCCCCGCACCCGCCGCGTGCGCGGCGATCGACAGCCCGTACGGGCCCGCGCCGACCACCACGAGATCGTCCATCCGCCTCACGGCCGTTCCTCCAGCTCCATGGTCATCAACCCGGCCCGGGCGGGGTCAACGGGTCACCAGCTCGTCCGGCTCCGCCGGTGCCTCCGGCGGAGCCGGACGAGAGGCGCCTCCGCCCGTGGTGGGCGGCTGCTCCGGCGCGCGCTGACGGGGCGCCCGGAACACCGCGCGGGCGGTGCGGGCCGTGCGGGCCGTGCGCCGCCCCTGCCTCGCGGGGATGCCCCACAGGGCGCGGACGCCCTTCGCGAAACCGCGCCCGAGGAAGGCGCCGAGCATCGCCAGGAAGGGCAGCAGGTCGTCGGCGGCGAACCAGGCCGCCTCGACGCGTCCGCGCTCCCTCTTCGGCAGAATCCGCACGGAAGCGCCCGCGCGGCCCGCCGACGTCGGGCACGCCGCACCGGCCACGACCGGCCCGGCCGGGTCCGTGCGCCGGCCCGGCGCCCCGGTCTCCGTGACCGGCAACGCCGGATCGTCGGGGCTCGCCCCCCTGCCCGGCGCAGCCGCAGGCACTCCGGCGGCAGGGACCTGACCGGGCATCACCGGATCGGCAGGGCCGGCCGCCAGGCGAAGCGGCGAGCGGCCGCGCACCGCAGACAGCAGTGCGTAGTTCTCGGCGACGAACACCCGGCCCGGCCCGCCCGAGGACGCCGGGACCCGCTGGCCCGTCAGATCCAGGTACATCGCCTGTACGACGTCCAGCCCGGCGGCGTCCGTGAACAGCCGGAACTGCGCGCCCGGGCGCGGGTTGAAGTCCACCAGCCGGAAGATGCCCCGCTCGTCCCGGCGGAAGTCCATGTCCAGGATCCCCTGGTAGCCGAGGCGTTCGGCCAGCCGCAGCCCCGCCTCCTCCACCGCCGGATCCGGCAGCCAGCGCCCCACCGCCGTCAGCCCCGTCCGCACCGGCCAGGACAGCTCCTTGCGCCCCGATCCCACGAGCAGCGGTTGCCCGCCGCGGCCGAAGGCGCCGTGGAAGAACCAGTCGGTGTCCGGTCCGGCCGGCAGGAACCGCTGGAGCAGCAGCCGGCTCCCGGCCTCGGCGGAGCGCTCGTACAGCCGCCGCGCCTCCCCGGCGGTGTGCACCAGTGTGGTGCTCCGCAGTCCGTCGGACCCGGTCGGCAACAGCCAGGGCCGGCTCCACTTGGCGACCACCGGCAGGCCGAGCCGCCAGGCGGCATCCGCCGCCTCGGCGCCACTCGCCGGGACGACGGTCTCCGGGTGCGGGACGTCCCACCGCGCGCAGAGCCGCGCCAGCTCGGCCTTGTCGGCCACCCGGGCGGGCAGGTTGTCGGGCTGATGGGGAATCCGGAAACGGTCCGTCAGCATCGGTGCCACCCGGGACACCGCGATGGCGCTCAGATCGTCCATGGCGACGAGCACGGCCGGCCGGCCGATCCGCTCCGACACCCCGGTCAGGCACTCCAGCAACGCCTCGGGCGCCTCGGGGTCCAGCCCGCCGGGCGGCCCCGGATGCACGGTGCGCAGATACCTCGACCGCACCATGGGTCCTCCCCCGGCCTCGACGACGGCATGCACCTCCACGCCCTTGCGGCCAAGGGATCTGACGGCGCCAAGGGTTCCGTGGTGGAACGGATTCCGATCGAGTCTGAGCAGAACTGCGGGCACATGGTTGAGATACGCGTGCATGGCAACGGCGTCTTTCACCTAGTCGGACCAAGCGGGGATGGTGCGCAGCTGCGAATGGCCTATGCGGCAGTCACCGGACAGGCCATTCGTCAGATGTGATGTCTAACGTCTTTGGTAAGCACACCGATTCAGGAAAGCTCGGGAGACGCCATGCCCACACCACGCCGCCGACTGGCGAGCACCTGCATCGGTACGGTCACGGCCGGACTGCTCGCCACCGGGGCCGCGCTCGCGGAACCCGAGAACGACCGCGCCCAGGGCTCGGACATCGCCATGGGCGCCTACCTCCACTACGGGCAGCCCGGCGTGGCCCGGATCCCCTACCTGTCGCGCTGGCTGGGCGACAAGCAGATCCGGGTCGGACACACCTACCTGCCCGGCGACCGGTGGGCGGGGATCGAGGGCAACGTCTCCTTCCTGGAGAGCTGGGCGCAGTGGCGCCTGGCGGAGGACGACCGGATGTTCGTCCTCAACGTGCCCATGCAGGAGCGGAACGAGGACGGTCTGTCCGACCGCCAGGTGGCCTGGCTGATCAGGGCGGGCGCGTCGGGCCGGTACGACGTGCACTTCGAGCGGCTCGCCGAGCGGCTCGTGGACCTGGGCGTCCCGGACACGGTGATCGTGCTCGGCTGGGAGATGAACGGCAGCACCTACTCCCACCGCTGCGGGCCGGACCCGGAGAACTGGAAGGCGTACTGGAGGCGCGTCGTCAACGCGATGCGGTCGGTACCCGGCCAGAAGTTCAAGTTCGACTTCGCCCCGAACAGGGGTACGGACGCGATCGGCTGGACCAACTGCTACCCCGGCGACGACGTGGTCGACGTCATCGGAATGGATTCGTACGACCAGGGTCCCGGCCGCGACTTCGACGAGCAGATCACCCAGCCGTACGGACTCCAGCAGCACGTCGACTTCGCGAAAGCACACGGCAAGGAGATCTCCTACCCGGAGTGGGGGCTGTTCCGGCGCGGGGACAACGCGGAGTACGTCCGGCGCATGCTGAAGTGGATCGAGCAGCACAAGCCGCTCTACCACACCATCACCGACTACTGCCCGCACGGCGTGTGGCAGTGCAAGCAGAACCCGCAGTCCGCGAAGGTCTTCCGCGACGCGCTGAGGCCGGAGATGCCCGGCCCGGTGATCCCGACCCCGGTGGTGCCCACGCCCGTGGTCCCGACCCCGGTCGTCCCGACCCCCGTGGTGCCCACGCCCGTGGTGCCCACACCGGCCGTTCCGACACCCGAGGTGCCCGAACCCACGCCCGAGGTCACGCTCCCGGCGACCCAGCTCCCCGTGACCCCCAGCCCGCTCGTCCCGACGCCCGAGGTCCCCGAGCCCACGCCCGAGGTCCCCGAGCCGACGCCGACGCCCGTGCCCTCGCCGGTGGTTCCGACGCCGGTGGTCCCCACACCCGAGGTCCCGGCCCCCGAAGTCCCCACACCCGAGGTCCCGACACCGACTCCGACCCCGGAGCCGTCCCCCGTCGTCCCGAGCCCGGTCGTGCCGAAGCCCGAGCCCGCGCCCGTGACGCCGACGCCGGTCCCGACCCCCACGCCCCAGCCGCTGCCGGAACCGGAGGGGCCTCCGGTCAACAGCACGCAGTGGTGCATCCCGCTCAACTTCGGGGAGTGGCTCTCCAAGCTGGTCGGCAAGCAGTCGGTCTGCATCAAGCTCGACTGGGGCGAGAGCTCGGACTTCTGGCCCTTCTAGACGGGTCATCGCACCCGCAGTTCGTTGAGCCGCGCCCGCCAGTCCCGGGCGGCCGGCAGCGCCTCCCGCAACGCGTCCACCGCCCGCTCGCGCCCCGTCACCTGCGACTCGTGCAGCCGCAGCAGGGGCGCGAGCGCGCTCGTGGCCAGCAGGAACCGCTGGTTGACCACCGTCTCGGGCCGCCAGTGGTTCTTGTACGGCTCGTTGCCGCGCAGGAAGCTCACCACCGGGCGGCCGTCGGCGAGCGCCCGCCCCGCCTCGTAGCGCAGCAGCAGCGTCGCCACGTCCACCTTGCGCGCACGCAGGTCCGGATCGGCGCCGTACAGGTAGCCGCCGCTCAGCCCCGCCGACAGCAGCGTGACGTTGGCCGCCACCACCTTCCCGTCCAGCCGGAACTCCGTCAGCCGGCCCTCCCCCGCCCGCACCATCCGCCGGGTGGCCCGGGTCAGGTGCTCGGCGAAGCGGGGCCTGAGGTGCTCGGGGGTCACCCCGCGGCCGCGCCACTGCTTCTCGTGCAGCCGCAGCAGGGTCCGTACGGCACGCGGCACTTCCGGCTCGGTGACCTCGTGCTCCTCGATCCCGGCCGCGTCGGTCTTGCGGAGCTTGGCCCGCACCCGCTGGGCCCCGGAGGCCGGCATCCGCTTGACCAGCTCGTCGAACGGCAGCGTGGGCAGCTCCATGCAGGTGGAGTCGGTGAGCTTGCTGCGCGCACCGGTCCAGGCCTCGTACACCGCTTCGGCGGCGGCCCCGGGGCGCACCTCGCGCAGGTCGACGACGGCGCCCCGGGCTGCCCGGTGCAGCCCGCGGGCCAGCGCCGGGACGACCTGGTCGGCGTGCTCGGCGGCCACGAGCACGTCGAAGTAGTCGGTGATGGGGCCGCCGAGCGGCACCAGCAGCGGCAGCGGCCGGTGTACGAGCATCAGCGCGGCCGCGCCGACCAGCTCCTCGCCGCGCCGCACGAGGACGATCCGGAGCCGGCCGTCCTTCCCGTACGACAGCCACCAGGAGTGCAGCCAGGCGTGGCTCTGGAAGGGCGTGGCGGTGGGACAGGCGCGGAAGAGCCGGTTCCACGGCTCCTCCAGCGCGGCGAACTGCCGGGGGTCGCGGCACAGCGTCACCGACAGGGCCCCGGCGGAGCCCGAACTCATCGCACGGACTCCTTCTCCTTGGTCTCGGTGTGCTCACCCTGCGCGGGGAGCGAGGGGTACTCCTCGACGACCGGCCGGCCCCCCTCCTGCTCCTCCTTCTCCTCCTTGCGACGGCCGGGCCGGGCGAGCAGCCACAGCCCGCCGAGCAGACCGCCGGCACACATCCCGACGGCGCCGCTGATGGCGGCGGACGGGGAGGCCGGGGCGCTCGGCGCGACCGCCTGGTTGAAGAGGAGCAGCTGCACGCCGGTGTTCTTGGCGGCCTGATTGCTGCTCAGTGTCAGGGCGTCGGCGACCGCGTTGGCGATGTCGGCGGCCTCGGCGGGGCTCGTCGACGTACCGGTGATGGCGATCATCGGCGACTCGGGGGAGGTCTCGGCCCGCACCTGGGTCCGCAGCCTCTGGGCACCGATGCCGGCCCGGGGCTGGGCGTAGGCGAGGGTGGAGCTGCTGGTGGCGATACGGGCGTAGGCCTGGGCGAAGCCGAGGGCGGTGGCCGGCTCGGTGGTGTCGTCCGGGACGGCGACGACATAGCTGGTGGCGGCGTACTCGGGCGCCTTGAGCACCCCGTACGCCCCGCCCGCGGCCAGCCCGAGCAGGGCGCACGCGGGCAGCGGCCACCACACGGGGGGCCGCGTGAACCGGCGCCGCGGGCTCTTCTCGGAGCGGTGGTCGGCCTTCTTCTCGGCCTTCTTCTCGGCCTTCTTCTCGGTCTTCTTCTGCTCGGCGGTGTCGGCCATGCTCGTGCTCGCTTCCTGAATGAAGTACGGATTCCTTCGGGCGGGGGTACGTATCAACGGGCGCCGGCGCCACCCGGCGGGCTCGGCATTTCCAGCCCCGCCGACGCTTGCGACGCGGGGCCCCGGGGCATTTCCAGCCCCGCCGACCCTTGAGGCGCCGGGCGCCGGGGCACATCCAGCCCCGCCGGCGTTTGAGGCGCGGGGTCCGGGGCGGAGCCCCGATCTTTGAGCCCCGCCGGCGTTTGAGGCGCGGGGTCAGGGGCGGAGCCCCGGAACCCCCGGGCGGAGCCCGGCCCCGGCGCGGCCGACAGGGCCAGGTCGTACACGTCCAGCAGCTGCCGCGCGCTGCGCGCGATGTCGTAGCGCCGAACCACCGGCGGCGGCGGCAGCCGACGCGCACCCGCCTCCATGTGCCCGCGCAACGCCGCGACCAGCTCCTCCGTGCCGGTGCCGATCCGCCGCGCCCCGGGCGCCTGCGCGGCGGGCAGGTCGTCGATGGCGGGGCAGGTCACGTGCAGCACCGGCAGCCCGGCGGCCAGCGCCTCCACCACCGCCAGCCCGAACGCCTCCTCCCGCGACGGCGAGACGAAGACGTCCATGGCGGCCAGCAGCGCCGGGATCCCCGGGGTGCGGCCGTCCGCGCTGTCGCCCAGCGGATCGCGCTCCCCCAGCAGGTGGATCCGGCTCTGCGCGCCGAGCTCGGCGGCGAGCAGGCGCAGGGCCGCGCGCTCGGGCCCGTCCCCGGCCAGCAGCAGGTGCGCCCCCGGCAGCGCGGCCACGGCACGCACCAGGACGTCGAACCGCTTGCCCGGCACCAGCCGGCCGACCCCGCCGACCACGAAGGCCCGCTCGGGCAGCCCGGTCCGGGCCCGGGTGGCCCGGCGTACGCCTTCGTCGAAGCGGAAGCGGACGGCCTCGATCCCGTTCGGCACGACATGCACCCGCTCGGCCGGCACCCCCCACGCCTCCAGCCGGGCGGCCACGGTGTCCGAGACGGCCACGGTCGCGGCTCCCAGCCGCTCACCGGCCAGGTACAGGGCGCGCACCCCGCCCGACAGCGGCCGGCCCTCGATCTCTCCCTCGCCGAGGGAGTGTTCGGTGGCCACGATCGCCCCGGCGCCCGCGAGCCGTGCCGCGAGGCGCCCGTACACGCAGGCCCGGTACAGGTGCGTGTGCACGAGGTCGTACCGGCCGCGCCGGATGAACTTCACCAGCCTCGGCAGCGCCCCCAGGTCCCGGTTGCCCCGCATCCCCAGGTGCACGACCCGGACCCCGTCGGCGCGCAGCCCCTCGGCCACCGCCCCGGGGTTGGTCAGCGTCAGCACGTCGCAGCGCATCGGCATGTGCCTCAGCAGCAGCCGCAGTTGCTGCTCGGCGCCGCCGACCCCGAGGCCGGTGATGACGTGGAGGGCCTTGACGTCCTTCACCGCAGCACCGCCCGCCGCATCCCGCGCACCTGGTGGCGCAGCTGCTTGATCCGCAGCCGCGCGCCTCCGTCGGCCTGGCTGACGTGCGTACGGGGCAGGGCGTACGGGCCTTCGAGCCGCCCGGGGTCGATGGCGCAGGCGTACCCGTACCCGGCGTCCCGCGTGGCGGCGACCACCCGGGCGTCGAGGTGCCCGTACGGGTAGCAGAACCCCTCGGGCAGGGACCCCGTCAGCTCGCGCAGCAGGTCGCGGCTGCCCCGCAGCTCCTGCTGGAGCACGTCGTCGGCGGCCGCGGTGAGGTCCTGGTGGAGCAGCCCGTGGGAGCCGATCTCCTGCCCGGCGTCGGCGACTTCGCGGATGCCCTCGGCCGTCAGCAGGGACTTGCGCGGCCCCAGCGGGTCCCACACGTTGTCCACGCCGAGCCGCCCGGGCAGCACGAACAGGGTGGAGGTGCAGTCGTAGCGGTGCAGCAGCGGGAGCGCGTGGGTCAGGAAGTCGGTGTAGCCGTCGTCGAAGGTCAGCCCGACCAGCCCGGCCGCGCTCCCGGCCGCCCGGGCCCGGAGCAGCTCGCCGACCGACACGCCGCGCAGGCCGCGGGAGCGCAGCCACAGCAGCTGGTCCTCCAGGGCGCGGGGCGTGACGGTGATCCCGTACGGGTCCTCGGCGGGATCGGTGAACTCGGCGACCGAGTGGTACATCAGGACCCACGGCGAAGCGGTCCGGCGGGTGGGGACCACCACGGCGCCGGGCGCCGTGTCGGTGTCAGCGGACATTGCGGAACCTCTGCGTGAAGTGGGAGGAGTACTGGGCGATCTGACCGGGCAGGGCGGTGACTTCGATAGCGCGTATGGCCGTGCCGGTGGCTCCGAACATGGCGGGGACCAGCAGGCAGCCGAGCGCGGCGCTGAGCATCGGGTCGGGGACCATGGGCCCGGCGATCCAGCCCGTGGCGCAGGCGGCGGCCGCGGACACCACGAGCCGGCCGATGCTGACGGCGACCCGGCGGACGTGGATGGCGATGATCCGCGAGCCGAGCCCGGTGAGCAGCAGGACGGCGGTCGTGGTGATGCCGGCCGCGTTGGCGGCGGCGATGCCGTAGGTGCCCCACCAGCCGACGGCGAAGGCTCCGGCCACGATGTTGACGAGCAGACCGGCGCCCATCGCGAGCGCCGGGAACCAGGTGGGCCGGGCGGTCGAGAAGAAGGGCCGGGACAGCGCCCCGACGAGGCAGTGGCCGAGCAGTCCGACTGCGTAGACCCGCATGACGGAGGCGGTGGCGAGGGTGTCCTGGTGGGTGAACGCGCCGCGTTCGAACAGGACCTGGATGATCTGGGGCGCGTAGCCGATGACGAGTGCGCTGCCCACGAGGACGGCGAGGGCGGCGAGGGCGAGGTCCTGCTCGACCCGGCGCCGGGCCTTCTCGCGCTCCCCGCCGGCCATCGCCTGGGCGACGACGGGGAAGGTGACGGTGCAGATCATCAGGGAGAGCACCATCGGCATCTGCGCCACCTTCTGCGCGTAGTTGAGGTGCGAGATCGCCCCGGGCGGCAGGGAGGCGGCGAGGAACCTCTCGACGAGCACCTGCGACTGCCGGAAGACGGCGAAGAAGATCACGGGGGCGATGAGGCCGAAGGCGAGGAGGGTGGGGCGGTCGCGGTCGCGCTGGCTGCGCGGGGCGCCCTTGGCCCGGGGCGGGCCGAAGCCCACGTTGCGGATGAAGGCGGGCAGTTGGACGAGAGCCATCAGCAGTCCGCCGGCGGCGACCCCGGCGGCGGCCGCCCGCACCCCCCACAGGGGGTGCAGGGTGACCATGGTGCCGATGATGCCGATGTTGTACGAGACGTAGATCGCGGCGGGCGGCACGAAGGACCTGTGCGCCCGCAGCGCCGCGCTGAAGTATCCGGCGAGGCCGAAGGAGACCACGGTCAGGGCCGTCATCCGGGTGCACTGGACGGCCAGTTCGGGATCGGGCAGACCGGGTGCCAGTACGGCGACGACGAGCGGCGCGGCCACGATCAGTACGGAGGCCACGGCGGCCAGGAACACGGCGAGCCGCGGCAGGGTCGCCCCCACCAGCAGCCGTACGGGGTCCTGCGCGCGGGCCTCCTTGCGGGTGAGCCCCGCCCGGCTGGCCGCCCGCCGGGACAGGGCCTGGCTGAAGGCGGGCACCATCAGCAGCGCCATGGCGTCCTCGATGAGCAGCGTCGAGGCCATCTCGGGCACGGTCCAGGCGATCAGGAAGGCGTCGCTGTCGTGCCCGGCCCCGAAGAGGTGCGCGATGGTCTGGTCCCGCACCAGCCCGAACACGGCCCCGGCGGCGGTCAGCCCGGCGGTGACGGCGGCAGCCTTGGCCAGGAACCGGCCCAGCGGCGCCGGCCCGCTCCCACTCGGGAGGTCGCCCGCCCCGGGCCCTCCGCCCGTACGCCGGGCCAGGGCGTGACCGTACGCGGCCTCCGACCCGCCCGGCACACCGGCACGGGCGCCGACCCGCAGGCTCCGCCCCGGTCGCCCGCCGGGATCCCCGGCCGTGACGAACCCGCCGGACGCCTGCACGGCCCCCGGGTGACCGGCCGAGCCCGGCAGCGCCGCGCCGCCGGTACGGCCCGGTACGGCCCCGGCGACGAAGCCGGGGTCCGGCGGGGCCGGGGGCAGGCCGGGCGAGCCGGCGGGCGGGACCGGGCCGTGGCCCGCGAAGGGGCGGGCCGGCGGGGGGCCTGCGACGGAGCCGGGGGCCGGCGGGCGGCCGGGCAGGACCGGGTTCCGGAGCGGGCCCGGGGACGGGTCCGGCGTGCTGCCGGGGGCGCCCGGGACGCGGGCGGAGCCCGCCCCGGCCGGGGGGCCGGAGGCGGGCCGCCAAGGCGTGGTGTCCGTCACGGGCGGGCCGCAACCCCGGGGGCCCTACCCCGCGACACCGCGCCGGAGGCGGACCCGGCGGCCGAGGAGGCCCCGCGCGGTGGACCGGCGTCCTCCCGGGAGGGAAGGGCCCACCAGGCGGCGAGTCCGATGATCACTCCGGTCAGGACGGTCGACGGTCCGCCGATGTCCGCGTAGAGGAAGTCGGTCAGCTGCCACACGAACAGCCCCGTGGCGACCAGCCCGCAGTCCCGCATCCCCCCGCCGGAGGCGACCCGGCGCAACCCCGCCACCAGCAGCGCCGCCCAGCCGCCCGCCAGCGCGACCAGCCCGATCAGCCCCTGCTCGCTCAGGATCAGCAGGTACATGTTGTGCGGGGAGAGCAGCGGCTGGCGGATGTACGCCTGCCCCGCGCCCTCGGTGTCACTGCCGGAGGACAGCCCCAGCGAGGCGTGCCCGTCGCGGTTGGCCGGGAAGCCCTTCAGACCCACCCCCACCGCCGGCCGCTCCCGCCACATCGACTCAGCGGCGGCCCACATCGTGTAGCGGTCGGTCACCGACTGGTCGGGGGCGCTGGAGACCTGCGTGATGGAGGTCAGCCGCTCCGCGACCATCTCGGAGCCGACCCCGAGCCCGCCCACCAGGACGAACCCGACGGCCGACAGCGCGACCAGCACCTTCAGGGCCCGCCGGATCCCGGCCAGCGCCATCACCAGCACCGCCGCGCCGAAGGTCGCGATCCACGCGCCCCGGCTGAAGGACAGCACCAGCGGCAGTACCAGGGCCAGGGCACAGCCCCCGGCGATCCGCCGGACCCGCCGCGGCAGCCCCGGCGCCAGCGCGACGGCGGTCGCCACGACCAGCCCGTACGCCACCACCGTGGCCATGCCCATGACGTCACCGGGGCCGAAGGTGCCCACGGCCCGGATGGTCTCGCCCTGGTACGAGGCCCCGGTGTGGGTCGCGTACTGCACGACCCCCACCGCGCCCTGCACCAGCGCCAGGACCACGAAGCACCCGGCGGCGATCCGGAACTCCCCGGCGTCGCGCACCAGCAGCACCACGGCCGCCGGGACCAGCACGAAGACCTGGAGGTAGCGGACGAAGCCCGGCAGGGCGGCGTACGGATCCCCCGCGGTCATCGTCGCGACCGCGAGCCCCACGGCGGGCATCCCGAGCACGAGCACGCCCAGCGGGGTCAGCGCCCGCACCCGGCCGCGCAGCGCCTGCACCGCGCAGACGAACACGAGCATCAGCGAGGCCGCGTCGGCCGGGCCGACCTTCCCGGAGGTGGTCGCGTCCCCCGCCGGGAGCGGGGCGAGCAGGAAGAGCACGGTCGCGGCGAGCGGCAGCAGCGGCCAGTGCCGGCGCAACAGCCCGGGCAGATCGGGCCGGGCCCAATTCCCAGTGACGGCAAGGCTCATCAGCTGCCCCCCAGCCGGAAGCGGAAGAAGGAGGCCGCCGTGCGGGCGAGGATCCACAGGTCCTGCCACAGCGACCAGGTGTCGATGTAGTGGTTGTCGAAGCGGGCCCGGTCCTCGATGGAGGTGTCCCCGCGCAGGCCGTTGATCTGGGCCAGGCCGGTGATGCCGACGGGCATCCGGTGCCGGGCCTCGTAGCCGGGGTGCACGGTGGAGAACTTGGCGACGAAGAACGGCCGTTCGGGCCGCGGGCCGACCAGGCTCATGTCACCCCGTACGACGTTCCACAGCTGCGGCAGCTCGTCCAGCGAGGACTTGCGCAGGAAGGAGCCGACCGGGCTCATCCCGCGGTCGCCCGCGACCGTCCAGCGGGTGGCGGACTCGTGCTCGTCGGCGCGCAGCGTACGGAACTTCAGCAGGGTGAAGGGGCGCCCGTACAGGCCGACCCGCTCCTGCCGGAAGATCACCCCCGGCCCGTCCCAGACCCGTACGGCCAGCGCGCAGGCGGCCATCACGGGCGCGGCCGCGACCAGCGCGACCAGCGCGAGCGCTGCGTCGAGGCCGCGCTTGGCCCAGCGCTCCAGCGGCCGCGCGGGCCGGGGCAGCAGCGGCTGAACGGCGTACCCCCACAGCTGGTCGGTGGGGTGCGCCACCCGCATGCCGGTGACCTTGGCGGTGCCGGCCGGGTCGGCGAGCCAGAGCCGGCAGCCGTGGTCGTCGAACAGGCGGACCAGGGAGGCGGTGCGCTCGTCGGCCTCGGGCGGGCGGGTGAACACCGCGTGCCGCACGGAGTTCTGGATGACAGCGCGCCGGATGTCCTCATGGGTGGTGAGCACCGGCAGGGCTCCGGCTCCGGTGTCCCCCTCGGCGGCGCCGGTGTCGGCGAGCCCGACGGGTCGCAGCCCGTACTCGGGCCGGCCGTGCAGGGCGGCGGCCACCGCGCCCGCCCCGGCGCCGGGTCCGACGACGAGGACCGAAGCGGGCCGGCGGACGCGGGTGCGGCGGCGGAGCTGGTTGACGAACCCGCGTCCCGCGCACGCCAGTACGGCCTGGAGGCACACGGCGGTGAGCAGCACGCTCCAGCCCAGGGCCCGGCCCGGGTCCACGGCGGCCACGACCGTGGCGGCGGTGCACCACAGGACGGCGGACCGCCCGGCCAGCGCGGGCAGTTCGAGGAAGGCCGAGGGGGCGAGCCGCGGCCGGTACAGCCCGGCCTGCGCGTGCAGTACGGCGAGCAGGACGGCGATCGCCGCGGCCGCCGGCGCCGGCAGGGCCGTTCCGGGCAGCGCCGCCGCGGTGAGTACGGCGGCCAGCGCGTCCGCTGTGAGCAGCGGGAGCACCCCCGTCGTACTCCCGTGGCGGCGGTGCGGGCGTACGGCGGGCCGGGCCTGTCCGGCCCTGGGCCCGCGCGGGGGGTGGATGGCGGTCGCGGAACGGCGAACGGCAGTGACGCCGGCGCCGCCGGCGGGCCCCGTGCCGCCCTGCCCGGCGTGTCGGGCGGGTGCGCTGTCCATCGTCATCGGCTGATGCGCTCCTGGTTCAAGGGCCGGGGCCTGCCCAGCAGTTCGTGGTACAGACCGGTGACCGCGTCCGTGGTCCGCCGCACGTCGAAGTCGGTCCGGGCGTGCTGCCGGGCCTGCTCCCCGAGTTCGGCGAGGAGCCGCGGTTCGGCGAGGAGCCGTCCCAGGGCCTTGGCCAGCGCCGTCGGGTCCTCCGGCGGCACCAGGCACAGGCGTCCCTGGCCGGGCGGCAGACTCTCCCGGGCACCGCTGACGTCGGAGACCAGGACCGGGCGGCCGCAGGCCATGGCTTCGAGCGGGGCGAGCGCCATGCCTTCCCACCGCGACGGCAGTACAACGAGATCGGCGGCCCGAAGCCACGGTCGGATGTCGGTGGCGGCGCCCGCGAAGTGCACGCCGGGAGGGGCGGTGCGGCGCAGCCGTTCGGTGTCGGGGCCGTCGCCGACGAGGGCGAGGCGGGCTCCGGGGACGGTTCCCAGCAGCTCCGGCCAGGCCCGCAGCAGGATGTCCTGCCCCTTCTGGAGGCAGAGCCGGCCCGCGCAGACGGCGAGCGGTCCGTCGCCGCGGAGGTCGGCGGGCAGCGGAAGCCCGGCGCGTGCCCGGGCCTTGTCCTGGTCGGGGTCCGGTCCGCCGGGGCGGAAGTGGTCCAGGTCCACGCCGTTGCGGATCACCGACCAGCGGGCGGTGATCCCCTCGGCCTCGCCGGCGCGGCGCTCGGCCTCGCTGACGCAGAGCACCCGGTCGGCCCAGCGGGCCCCGTACCTCTCCCAGCGCAGCGCGAGTGCGCCGGTGGCCCCGGCGACGGCGTCGAAGGACCAGGCGTGGGGCTGGAAGACGGTGGGCAGGGACCCGCGGGCGGCGAGCCGCCCGGCGAGCCCGGCCTTGGCGCTGTGGGCGTGCAGGAGGTCGGGCCGGACCTGGCGGAGCAGCCGCCGGGCGCCGAGCACCTCGGCGGGCAGCCCGGGCCCGGGGGCCCGTCCGGCGCGCCAGACGAGCACCCTGGCGCCGGCGTCCCGGGCGGCGTCGGCGAGCGTGCCGCCGGGCGGGCAGCCGACGACGGTGCGCAGGCCCGCGGCGGACTGGGCGCGCACGAGGTCGGTGACGACCCGGGCGACACCGCCGTCTACGGGCTGGGTGAGATGGAGGACGGTCGTGGGCTGTGCTGCCCAAGGCTGTGCGGGCACGGTGGAGTGGTCTCCTACGTTCAGCGGCGCGCGTCTGTCTGAACGAAGAGCACGCCGAGGAAATGACCCTGGCTTTCACCCGTGAACTTGAAACTCAGGCTGCGGGCCCCGCCGGAGAGGACGGGACTCAGGTCGAACACGTCCGCGTCGTAGCCGAGATTGTTCACATAATCAGGCTGTCGCACGAACGCTTGTTGTCCGAATTCCGTGATGGTGGAATTCATAACATCATTGAAAGGATTTTCTGCATCGCTGAGGGCGACCCGGCGGCCACTGTCGGCCGTCACGGTGAGTGAGTCTTCGAGGGTGCCCCGGTCCCCGTCGTACGCGACCAGCCCGACCTTCCCGGCGGACCCGGCGGCCGCGTCCAGGCCGTCGAGCTCGACCAGCCCCTCGCCGGCCCGGGCGGCCAGCCCCTCGAAGCCGTCCCACAGCGAGATCCGGCGGACCGGCTCCTGCGGGTGCTCGTAGGCGACGACCAGCGTCCATCCGCCCCAGGCCCCCACCTCGGAGTGGCCCATGGCGATGTTGAGCTGCGCCACCGTCCACATGCCGGCGCCGCCCTTGCGGACCAGCGGGGTCACGTCGGCGGAGGCCTGGTAGGCGTCGCTGCCCGCGTCCGAGCGGTGGCCCATCACCGTGTCGGCGATGACCTCCTTGTACGCGCCGCCCGGCTCGGCGACCAGCACCCGGCCGTTGTCCTCCGGCGGTTTCTGCTCGCCCACCCGGAGGTTCCCGCCCCAGTAGAGGCGGGCGTACGAGACCTTCGCGCCCTGCGGGACCTTGAGCTCGGCCCGGGTGGAGTTGTAGGTGTCCGGGTCCTTGTCGACCTCGCTGTAGAACATCTCGAAGTCGCTGTTGACCCCGGCCGCGCCGCGCTTCACGTCGGCGCACGGCTCGGCCTGCGGGGACTCCTCCCGACGGCAGCTGATGCCGGAGTTGGAGGCCCGTACCAGCCCGCCGTGCTGCACGGCCTGGTAACGCTGAGCGAACGGGACCCGGGGCAGCTCCTTGGGCGCGGGGGCTTTACGTGAGGGGGCCGTCGCCCCCGCCACCGGGACGTTAGCGGAAAGGATGAGGCAGGACAGCAGACCGATGGTGCCGAGGATTCTGCGGGAGGAACCCATGACCCTGTCTCCATTTTCGATCAAGGGGACAAAACAGGAGTGAACTTTGTCAGAAACCGGGCTGGAAATCACGTCGGACTCGCTCGTACGGCCTTTTGGGCGATAGCACGCACCCCCGAAGCGGGCGGGTCGTTATGGGTTGCACCATTGTTCGAACCGAAAGGGAAAACGGAGATGAAGAAGAGGCTGGTGCGCGGCACCACCCTGGCCGTCGCGGGCGCCGCCCTGCTGATGGGCGGCGCGGGCCTCGCCTCCGCGCACGGTGGCGACGGCGCGACGGCGAACGGCGTCGCGGCCGGGTCCCCCGGCGTCCTGAGCGGCAACCTGCTCCAGGTCCCCGTCGACGTCCCGGTGAACCTGTGTGGCAACACCGTCAACGTGATCGCCCTGCTGAACCCCGCGTTCGGCAACACCTGCGTGAACGCCTGAGCGTCAACCGCGATGTCCGAAACGGCGGCATCCGGGTGAAGCCACGCAACCCGAGCGGGGGCCCGGCCGTTGTTCTGGATGCTCCAGCACCGGGCAATCCTGCAAAAAAGGGACGACAATGATCAAGAAGATGATGGCCACGGCAGCGGTTGCGGCCTCGGCTGTGGGCATGGGTGCCGCCATGGCGCCGCAGGCGATGGCCATCGGGAACGACAACGGCGTCAACACCGTCAACGGCAACGGTGCCTCGCAGATCTACGGCAACCAGGCCACGTACGGCACCATGAGCCCGCAAATGGCGCTGATCCAGGGCTCCTTCAACAAGCCCTGCATCGCCCTGCCCGCCAAGGCCAACGTGCAGTCCCTGTTCGCCGTGCTCAACGTCGGCATCCAGGACATCCCGGTCCTGTCCAGCCCGCAGAACCAGCAGTGCACCGAGAACTCGACGCAGGCGAAGGGCGACGAGGCCCTCTCCCACATCCTGGACAACATCCCGATCCTCTCCGGCAACGTCTCCAACGGCAGCTGACCGAGGAACCCCGGCGAGGCCGTCGCACCTTCGGGTCGCGGCGGCCTCGCCGCGTGAATGACCCGACGCTCCGACTCCGGCTCCGCGAATAGCGACGCAAATCCTCCGGACCCCGCGAATTCACCCGGGATCATCGGGGTGAATTCCCGGCCGGGCACCGAAAATGCCCGGTTTCTTTTCCCTGGACCACTCGTTGTTATTTCTGCAGTGGATACGCCCCTGCGGGAAGGATCGAAATCAAATGAAGTACAAGAAGGCAGTGGTGCTGGCCGCCGGCGTTCTCATGGCCGCCGGTGCCGCCTCCCCCGCCATGGCCGACTCGGTCGCCGAGGGCAAGGCCGTGGGCTCCCCCGGCGTCCTGTCCGGCAACCTGCTCCAGGTCCCGGTGAACATCCCGATCAACGTCTGCGGCAACACCGTGAACATCATCGCGCTGCTGAACCCCGCGTTCGGCAACGCCTGCGTCAACCACTGACGAAACGCTTGCGCCCGCAAGGGCAAGCCTCCTCGGGGTGGGCGCGGGGGGGGCGGCGGGGGGGGCCCCGGCCCCCCCCCCCCCACCCCCCCCCCCCCCCCCCGGGGCCCGGGGCCGAGCCCAGCGCCACGGAAAGAGCC
>NZ_JBICZH010000014.1:203804-248556 GCF_043201995.1 Streptomyces sp. NPDC048258 | reverse complement strand
ACCGACCAGCCCTTCTCGGCGATCCAGTTGAGGAACGCGACGTCCTGGGTGTTCCCCTTCTGCGGGGTGGCGATCTTCTTGCCCTTGAGGTCGTCGAGGGTCTTGATCTTGTCCGGGTTCACGACCAGCTTCACGCCGCCGGAGGCGGAGCCGGAGACGATCCGCAGGTTGGAGCCCTTGGACTTGACGTAGGCGTTGATCGACGGCGAGGGGCCGATGAAGCCGATGTCGAGAGAGCCGCCGTTGAGGGCTTCGATCTCGGACGGGCCGGCGTTGAAGGACTGCGGCTTGATCGTGGTGCCGCCCAGTTCCTTCTCGATCAGGCCCTCCTGGAGACCGACCAGAGCGGTGGCGTGCGTCAGGTTCGGGAAGTACCCGATACGGACCTCGGAGGCCGACAGCTTCTTGCCGTCGGTGGCGGCGACGTTGGCCTTGTCGGCGTCCTTGCCGGCGGACTTGTCCGCCTGGGAGCCGTAGCCGCAGGAGGCGAGCGCGCCGATCAGCAGCGGCAGGGCGGCAGCGGCGACGACGCTGCGGCGCAGGGTGGTCCGGGTGGTGCGGATGGCAGGCACGGGAGGGCTTCCTCTCGTGACGTGGTCATCTCATGACGCACGTCTTCGTCTGTGGAGCAAGGGCAGGTAGAGCTCGTGGGGGGTGTGGGCGCGCATGCGGTGCGCGTACGTCATCGCGCACATCGCGCCACCCCTCCCTGGCCGCTGCCGAGGGCGCCGCTGCCTACGCGGCCGCCCTCCTTCGCGAAGGTCGAGTAGATGTCGGAAGGCATGGGCTAGAAGTCCCACCCTTCTTCGTCGGCCTGCACGGTGGTCTCGGCCGTGGAGGCGAAGGATTCGCCTGCCATGCCTGCCGCCAGGGTGGTTCCGTCGGCCGGGTCGATGAGGAGGAAGGATCCGGTGCGGCGGGAGTCGGCGTACGCGTCGAGTGCGAGGGGTTCGGCGGTGCGGACGACCACGCGGCCGATGTCGTTGGCCACGAGCTGTCCGGGGTTCGGGTGCTGGGACAGGTCGTCGAGGGTCAGCCGCGAGGGGATCTCCTTGACGATCGCCTTGACCGTCCGCGTGGTGTGCTTGATCAGGACGCGGGCGCCGACGGCGAGGGGCTGGTCGGCGACGTGGCAGACGGTCGCCTCGACGTCCTGGGTGGTGGCCGGGGCGCTCGCGGACGGTGCGATCAGGTCGCCGCGGGAGATGTCGATGTCGTCCTTGAGCCGCACGGTCACCGACTGCGGGGCCCAGGCGATGTCGACGGACTCGCCGAGCGCGTCGATGCCCTCGATGACGGAGGTGCGGCCGGAGGGCAGGACGGTGACGGCCTCACCGACGCGCAGGACGCCGGAGGCGATCTGGCCGGCGTAGCCGCGGTAGTCGGGGTGTTCGGCGGTCTGCGGGCGGATCACGTACTGCACGGGGAAACGGGCCGGGCAGGCGGTGAGGTCGTGGCTGACCGGGACGGTTTCCAGGTGCTCCAGCACCGTCGGGCCGCCGTACCAGTCCATGTTCGCGGACGGCTCGACCACGTTGTCCCCGGCCAGCGCGGAGATCGGGATCGCCGTGATCTCCGGAACGCCGAGGTCGGAGGCGTAGGCGGTGAACTCCTCGGCGATCTCCGCGAAGACGGTCTCCTGGTAGCCGACGAGGTCCATCTTGTTGACGGCCAGGACCACGTGCGGGACGCGCAGCAGGGCGGCGACGGCGGCGTGGCGGCGGGTCTGTTCGATCACGCCGTTGCGGGCGTCGACCAGGACCACGGCCAGGTCGGCGGTGGAGGCGCCGGTGACCATGTTGCGGGTGTACTGCACGTGCCCGGGGGTGTCGGCGAGGATGAACCGGCGGCGGGCGGTGGCGAAGTAGCGGTAGGCGACGTCGATGGTGATGCCCTGCTCGCGTTCGGCCCGCAGGCCGTCGGTGAGCAGCGCGAGGTCGGGGGCGTCCTGGCCGCGGGCCTGGGAGACGGCCTCGACGGCTTCCATCTGGTCGGTCAGGACCGACTTGGAGTCGTGCAGCAGCCGGCCGACGAGGGTGGACTTGCCGTCGTCGACGGAGCCGGCGGTCGCGAAGCGCAGCAGGGTGGTCGCCGACAGATCGGCGAACTGCTCGGTGGTGGAGGTCATGTCTAGAAGTACCCTTCGCGCTTGCGGTCTTCCATCGCGGCCTCGGACATCTTGTCGTCGGCGCGGGTGGCGCCCCGCTCGGTGAGGCGGGAGACGGCGATCTCGGCGATCACGGCGTCCAGCGTGGCGGCGTCGGAGTCGACGGCGCCGGTGCAGGACATGTCACCGACGGTGCGGTAGCGGATGAGACGCGTCTCGGGCGTCTCGCCCTCCTTGGCGCCGCCCCACTCGCCGGCCGTCAGCCACATGCCGTTGCGCTGGAAGACCTCGCGCTCGTGAGCGAAGTAGATCTCCGGCAGCTCGATGCCCTCGCGGGCGATGTACTGCCACACGTCCAGCTCGGTCCAGTTGGAGAGCGGGAAGACCCGCACGTGCTCGCCGGGCGCGTGGCGGCCGTTGTAGAGCTGCCACAGCTCGGGGCGCTGGCGGCGCGGGTCCCACTGGGAGAACTCGTCACGCAGCGAGAACACCCGCTCCTTGGCGCGGGCCTTCTCCTCGTCGCGGCGTCCGCCGCCGAACACGGCGTCGAACTTGAGCTGCTGGATCGCCTCGGTCAGCGGGACGGTCTGCAGCGGATTGCGGGTCCCGTCCGGGCGCTCGCGCAGCTTGCCCGCGTCGATGTACTCCTGCACGGACGCCACGTGCAGACGCAGCCCGTGCTTCTCGACCGTGCGGTCGCGGTACTCCAGCACCTCGGGGAAGTTGTGCCCCGTGTCGACGTGCAAAAGGGTGAACGGCACCGGCGCCGGCGCGAACGCCTTCAACGCCAGATGCAGCATGACGATCGAGTCCTTGCCGCCGGAGAACAGGATCACCGGCTTCTCGAACTCACCCGCCACCTCACGGAAGATGTGCACGGCCTCGGACTCGAGGGCGTCGAGGTGCGACAGCGCGTAGGGAGCGTCCGTCTCGTCGTGGACGTGTGCGACGGTCGTCGTCATGCCAGACCCCTCTCGGTGAGCAGCGCGTGCAGGACCGAAGCCGACTCCTGCACGGACTGCGTGTGCGACTCGATACGGAGGTCCGGGGACTCCGGTGCCTCGTACGGGTCGTCGACCCCGGTCAGACCGGAGATCTCGCCCGCCGCCTGCTTGGCGTACAGGCCCTTCACGTCACGCTCGGAGCACACCTCGACCGGGGTGGCCACGTGCACTTCGAGGAAGTTCGTCTCGGCGGCCGCGTGCCGCTTGCGGACGGCCTCACGGCTGTCCGCGAACGGCGCGATCACCGGCACCAGCGCCTTGACACCGTTGCTCGCGAGGAGCTCGGCGACGAAGCCGATCCGCTGCACGTTGGTGTGCCGGTCCTCGCGGCTGAAACCGAGGCCGGCGGAGAGGAACTCGCGGATCTCGTCCCCGTCGAGCACCTCCACGCGGTGGCCTTCGGCGCGCAGCCGCTCGGCCAGCGCGTAGGCGATGGTGGTCTTGCCCGCGCTCGGCAGCCCGGTCAGCCACACGGTGGCGCCCTGGTCGCTCACGCTCATCTGCTCTGTCTCCGTAAGTTCTTCGCTGGTCGTCATCAGCCGTGCAGTCCGCACTCGGTCTTGCCGCGCCCGGCCCACCGGCCGGCCCGCGCGTCCTCGCCCTCCGCCACGCGGCGCGTGCACGGGGCGCAGCCGACGGAGGCGTAGCCGTCCATCAGCAGCGGGTTGGTGAGCACGCCGTGCTCGGCCACGTACGCGTCCACGTCGTCCTGGGTCCAGCGGGCGATCGGCGAGATCTTGACCTTCTGCCGCTTCTCGTCCCAGCCGACCACCGGGGTGTTCGCCCGGGTCGGGGACTCGTCGCGGCGCAGGCCCGTCGCCCACGCGTCGTACGCGGTCAGTCCCTCTTCGAGCGGCTTGACCTTGCGCAGCGCGCAGCACAGGTCGGGGTCGCGGTCGTGCAGCTTCGGGCCGTACTCCGCGTCCTGCTCGGCGACCGTCTGGCGCGGCGTGAGGGTGATGACGTTGACGTCCATCACCGCCTCGACCGCGTCGCGGGTGCCGATGGTCTCCTCGAAGTGGTAGCCCGTGTCGAGGAAGACCACGTCCACGCCGGGGAAGGCGCGCGACGCCAGGTGGGCGACGACCGCGTCCTCCATGGAGGAGGTCACGGCGAACTTCTTGCCGAAGGTCTCGGCCGCCCAGGTGAGGATCTCCAGCGCGGAGGCGTCCTCCAGGTCGCGGCCCGCCTGCTCGGCCAGTTCTCGGAGCGTCGCAGCTTTGAGACCCGCGTCTTGAGTGGTGGTCATATCTCGTCCCCTCCAGCGGTCTTGGACTGAATGCCCCGGGCCAGCAGCCCGAGGTACTTCAGCTGGAAGGCTCGGTTGCAGGCCCTGCATTCCCAGGCTCCGTGGCTCGTCTCGTGGGGAAACAGGTCCTCGTCGCCGCAATACGGGCAGTAGAACGGTGCGGCGCGCTCGCTCACGAGAGGCTCTTCTCGTCCGCGCGGGAGACCCACGCCGCGAAGCGTTCGCCGTCCTCGCGCTGCTCCTCGTACTGCTTGACGACCCGCTCGACGTAGTCGGGCAGACCGGCGGAGGTGACCTTGAGGCCGCGGACCTTGCGGCCGAAGCCGGCCTCCAGGCCGAGGGCGCCGCCCAGGTGGACCTGGTAGCCCTCCACCTGGTTGCCGTCGTCGTCCAGGACCAGCTGACCCTTGAGACCGATGTCCGCCACCTGGATACGGGCGCAGGCGTTCGGGCAGCCGTTGATGTTGATGGTGAGCGGCTCGGCGAAGTCCGGCAGGCGGCGCTCCAGCTCGTCGATCAGCGAGGCACCGCGCGCCTTGGTCTCGACGATGGCCAGCTTGCAGAACTCGATGCCGGTGCAGGCCATCGTGCCGCGGCGGAACGGGGACGGGTTGACCCGCAGGTCGAGCGCCTCCAGGGCCGCGACCAGCGAGTCGACCTGGTCGGCCTCGATGTCGAGGACGATCATCTTCTGCTCGGCGGTGGTGCGCAGGCGGCCGGAGCCGTGCTGCGCGGCGACGTCCGCGATCTTGGTGAGGGTGGCGCCGTCCACGCGGCCCACGCGGGGCGCGAAGCCGACGTAGAAGCGGCCGTCCTGCTGCTGGTGGACGCCGACGTGGTCGCGCCACTGGCCGCTGGGCTGCTCCGGCGCGGGGCCGTCGGTCAGCTCGCGCTTCAGGTACTCGTCCTCCAGGACCTGGCGGAACTTGGCCGGGCCCCAGTCGGCGACGAGGAACTTCAGGCGGGCGCGGGTGCGCAGCCGGCGGTAGCCGTAGTCGCGGAAGATCGAGATGACGCCCTCGTAGACGTCCGGGACCTCGTCGAGCGAGACCCAGGTGCCCAGGCGCACACCGAGCTTGGGGTTGGTGGAGAGGCCGCCGCCGACCCAGACGTCGAAGCCGGGGCCGTGCTCGGGGTGGTTGACGCCCACGAACGCCACGTCGTTGATCTCGTGCGCCACGTCGAGCAGCGGCGAGCCGGAGATCGCGGACTTGAACTTGCGGGGCAGGTTGGAGAAGGCGGGGTTGCCCACGATGCGGCGGTAGATCTCGTCGATGGCGGGCGTGCCGTCGATGATCTCGTCCTGGGCGATGCCGGCGACGGGCGAACCGAGGATGACGCGGGGCGTGTCACCGCAGGCCTCGGTGGTCGAGAGGCCGACGGCCTCCAGACGGCGCCAGATCTCCGGGACGTCCTCTATCCGGATCCAGTGGTACTGCACGTTCTGCCGGTCGGTGAGGTCGGCGGTGCCGCGCGCGAACTCCTGCGAGATCTCGCCGATGACGCGGAGCTGCTCGGTGGTCAGCCGGCCGCCGTCGATGCGGACGCGCAGCATGAAGTACTTGTCGTCCAGCTCCTCCGGCTCCAGGATCGCGGTCTTGCCGCCGTCGATCCCGGGCTTGCGCTGGGTGTAGAGACCCCACCAGCGCATGCGGCCGCGCAGGTCGTTGGGGTCGATCGAGTCGAAGCCCGTCTTGGAGTAGATCGTCTCAATGCGTGTCCGCACGTTGAGACCGTCGTCGTCCTTCTTGAACTGCTCGTTGCCGTTGAGGGGCGTGTGGTGTCCGACGGCCCACTGGCCCTCACCGCGGTGACGGCCGGTCTTGCGGCGCGCGGCGGCTGCGGGAGCTGCGGCTGCGGGCGTTTCGGGGGTGGCGGCCATGGCGGTACGTCCTTCTTCGGCGGCTCAAGGCAAGGGCAGGGGGAGGCGGCGGCGTAGCG
Source organism: Streptomyces sp. NPDC048258 (assembly GCF_043201995.1). Lineage (NCBI taxonomy): Bacteria > Bacillati > Actinomycetota > Actinomycetes > Kitasatosporales > Streptomycetaceae > Streptomyces > Streptomyces sp. NPDC048258. Next base: position 242,255 of record NZ_JBICZH010000014.1, on the reverse strand, counting down.
TGACCCCTGGACTCTGAGCGGGTGTGGCAGATTCCCGCCCCCTTGCCGGGGTTGCCGGCGGGCAGGGCGGTACATCGGCCTCAGGGGGCTATCGGGTGATCGGCGCGTCCGCGGCGGCGGGGACGGCGACGACGTGCGGCGTGGCTGGTTCCGTCAGCGCGCCGGACAGATGGCGCTGGACATGCGGCCGAGGTCGACGTGCCGCCGACTCACCAAGGCAATTCCAGCTCCATTCATGGCGGAAGCGTGTCATGTGCCGATTGGAGGAGTCCACTACTGTCCATGATGCGGACGAAGTCGTCCCGAATGGTGGGACGGCGTGACGCGGGTCACGGCCCGGAAGGCGCCGGAGAACCGCCGGTGTGCGCTTTCCGGTCAGCGCGTCGCCGACGCCGGAGGAGCGAGCGTGACGGGCCGGAAGGGGGTCGAGGTCTCGATGCCGGCCGCCTCGGGGCCCTCCGCCCCGAGTCTCTCAAGGGCGGCGGCCGACGGGGAGGTGGCGGGGGCAGCGGGGGCAGGGGTGGAGGGGGCGGCTCGTCCCCGTTCCGTGAGATGAGCCGCCGGCTCGGAGCCACGCCGAGCCGTGGGCCTCAGGCCCCCGGCCAGGGGCCGGGCGTCGGGGTGTCCTCCTTGGTCTCCGTCTCGGTCCTGAAGAGCTTGAAGCCGCGGCGGAGGTAGTTGTCCATCGCCGTCGGGCCGTCCTGGCTGCAGGTGTGGAGCCAGACCCGGCGGGTCGGCTCGCGGTCCGGCCAGCGCTCCGCGAGGTCCCACGCGCGGGCGATGCCCACCGACAGCAGGTGCCCGCCGATGCGGCGGCCGCGGAAGTCCGGCAGCAGACCGAAGTAGACGATCTCCACCACACCGTCGGCCTGCGGGTCGAACTCGACGTAGCCCGCCGGCGTGCCCCGGTCGTACGCCACCCACGTCTCCACGCCCGGCCGGCCCAGCTGCTCCACCCACTGCGCCCGCGTCAGGGACAGCCGGTCCGTCCAGTGGATGTCACCGCCCACCGAGGCGTACAGGAAGCGGCTGAACTCGGGGGAGGGCACCTCCGCCCGGGCGATGGTGATCTCCGGGCCCGGCGCGGTCGCGGGTATCAGGTCCTCCGGGGAGGTCATCTCCAGGGACCAGGTGGTGAGGGTGATGGTGTTCATGCACGTCAGGGAATCACGCCGGGCCCGGAACGGCCCAGGCGGGCCCGGATCACCGCCGGGGCGGTGGAGTGGGAGAGCAGCGCGGCCGGGTCCTCCGGGCGGATCAGCTCCACCTCCACGTCGTCCGCGAAGCGGTACGGCCGGTGGGTCAGCACCCCCGCCAGGTTGCGGCGTACGCGGGACATCTCCGCGCGGACCGTCACCGTGCGCGTCGGGTCCCCGAACAGCTCCCCGGACAGATCGGCCGCCGAGCGTCCCCGCGGGCTCTCCGCCAGCAGGAACAGCAGCTCCGCGTGGCGCGGGCTCAGCTCCTGCGACCAGCTCCCGGCGGCCCCGTACACCGTCACCGACCAGGACCCGGACCGGCTGAGGTCGAGCACCACCCGGGTCACGCCCGTGCTCGCACGCTCCTGCGCGATCCGCAGCAGCCAGCCGCCGGGGAGCGGCTCCACCGCGCAGTGGCCGAGCTGCGGCACCCACACCCGCCCCGGCCCGAAGGACTTCGGCAGCGGGACGCGGTCCACGGGGGCCAGCCCCGTCACGGCCGCCGTCCAGCCGTTGGGATCCACGGCGAGCGCCCGTCCCGGCAGCCGGGCCAGCAGGGGGGCCGCCACCGCCCGCAGTCGCTCCAGCGACTCCAGGTGCCGTACGCGCAGCTCCCGCTCCGCGAGCCGGGCCACCGAGCTCACCCACGCCAGGGTCGCCGGGTGCATGGTGGCCAGCGGCCCGCTCACGTCGACCACACCGAGCAGCCGGCCGTCCCGCGGGTCCCGTACGGGCGCCCCCGCGCAGGTCCAGTCGTGGTGGCTGGAGACGAAGTGCTCCGCGGAGAACACCTGGACCGGCCGCCGGGCCACCAGCGCGGTGCCCACCCCGTTCGTGCCGACCACGGCCTCGTCCCAGTCGGCCCCCACCCCGAAGCCCAGCCGGTCCGCCTTGCGCAGGATGGAGGCGTGGCCCTCCCGCCACAGCAGCCGCCCCTCCGCGTCGGCCACGACCATGATGTGCAGGGCCTCGTCCAGCGCCGGCAGCAGTCCCTCCCGCAGCACCGGGAGGATCTCCCGCAGCGGCGACACGTGCCGCCGCTCCTCGGTCTCGGCGGCCGACAGCATCCGCGAGCGCGCGTCCCGGTCCGGGTGCACCCCGCCCGCCAGCATCCGGCGCCAGGACTCGGCGATCTCCGGCCGCGGCGCCGCCGGCGGTCGGTCCCCGGCCAGCGCGGCCGCCCGTACGCCCTTGAGCAGACGCGCGGCGTCCCGCGCGTCCATGGCCGAGATGCGGGCCGCATCGACCGTACGGCCGGTGGTGTCGGCCATCGGAACCTCCCCGTGCGAACAGGACGTACGACGGAAGCCGCCGGGGCGGCTGCCGATTCAAAGGTTGCAACGGTATGCAACTCTCGCCAAGTCCCGGTCGCCCGACCGAAACTGTCCGGACGCCGCTGAGCGGCGTGACAGCTCCTCCTCGGGGCTTCTCGGATCAGGGGTGGTGCCGAGTCGGCGCGGCGCCATCCCTGTTCCCGGTCACGGGCCCGGATCCCGGCTGGGAGCGGTCGGGGGACCGCAGGGGTGCCCGGCGGCCCCCGTCTCCCTAGCCCGCGATCCGCGCTCGTTCCACGACCGTCCGCAGGTCGAGGCTGTGCGGGAGCGTGCCGAAGGCCGCGCCCCAGTCGCCACCCAGCCGCGAGGCGCAGAACGCGTCCGCCACCTCCGGCGGGGCCCACCGGACCAGCAGTGACCCCTGCAGCACCAGGGCCATGCGCTCCACCACGCGGCGGGCCCGGGCCTCGATGCCGTCCAGGTCGGCGAGGTCCGTCAGCAGGTCCTTGATGGCCGAATCGAGCCGGTGGTCCGCGCCCCGGGCCAGGCCGACCTCCTGGAGGAAGGCGTTCAGCGCCTGCGGCTCCCGCTGGAGGGCGCGGAGCACGTCCAGGGCCTGGACGTTGCCCGAGCCCTCCCAGATGGAGTTCAGCGGGGATTCGCGCAGCAGTCTCGGCAGCCCGGACTCCTCGACGTAGCCGTTGCCGCCCAGACACTCCAGGGCCTCTGCCACCATCGGCGTGCAGCGTTTGGTCACCCAGTACTTGGCGGCGGGGACCGCGAGGCGCAGGAAGGCCTTCTCCTGGTCGGTCCCGGCGTCGTAGGCGGCCGCGAGCCGCAGGGTCAGGGTGGTGGCCGCCTCCGACTCCAGCGCGAGGTCGGCGAGGACGTTGCGCATCAGCGGCTGGTCGATGAGCGGTGCTCCGAAAGCGGAGCGGTGCTCCGCATGGTGCACGGCCTGCGTCAGCGCCTGCCGCATCAGCGAGGCCGAGCCGATGACACAGTCCAGCCGGGTCGCCGCGACCATCTCGATGATGGTCCGCACGCCCCGGCCCTCCTCGCCCACCCGCCGCGCCCAGGTCCCGTCGAACTCCACCTCGCTCGACGCGTTCGACCGGTTCCCCAGCTTGTCCTTCAGCCGCTGGATCGCGAAGACGTTGCGCGTGCCGTCCGGAAGCACCCTCGGCACCAGGAAGCAGGTCAGTCCTCCCGGAGCCTGCGCCAGCACCAGGAACCCGTCGCACATCGGCGCCGAGCAGAACCACTTGTGCCCGGTCAGCAGGTACTCGCCCGACGCGTCCAGCGGCACCGCCGCCGTCGTGTTCGCCCGTACGTCGCTGCCGCCCTGCTTCTCCGTCATCCCCATGCCGAAGAGCACGCCGGCCTTCTCGGCGGCCGGCCGCAGCCCCTCCTCGTACACGTGCGAGGTCAGCCGGGGCTCCCACTCGGCGGCCAGCTCCGGATCGGCCCGCAGCGCCGGCACGGCCGCGTGCGTCATCGAGACGGGGCAACCGTGCCCCGCCTCGGCCTGGGACCACACGAAGAACCCGGCGGCGCGGCGCAGATGCCCGGCCGGGCGCCCCCAGGCGTCGGTCAGCCCGGAGGTCACCGCCTTCCCGAGCAGGCGGTGCCAGGCCGGGTGGAACTCCACCTCGTCGATCCGGTTCCCGTACCGGTCGTGCGTCCGCAGCTTCGGCGGATTCTCGTTCGCCTGCGCACCCCATTCCTGGGCCTGCGCGGAGCCCGCCGAGCGCCCGAGGAGGGTGAGCTCCTCCTGTACCTCGCCGAGGAGTTCGGGGTCCGCGGAGGCGAGATGACGCTCCACGCCCTCGGTGAGGGCCCGGTCGCCCCCGTAGACGTCGTGGCCCACGAGGGGCGGGGCCTGATTGGTGACTGTGTGGGTGGTGGCTGCCATGCCGATACCGTAAGGACGTGCAGCCAGCAAAAGAAACACCCGAGCGGATCCTCGGACGCCATGGACGGCTCCACCGGGCCCGCGCCCTCTACCGCAACGTCTCGAAGCGGAAGATGGGCTGGCTGCTCCTGAAGGACACCGTCAACTCGTGCATCGAGTACCGGATCCTCGGCCTCGCGGCAGAGGCGGCCTTCTTCACCCTGCTCTCGCTGCCCCCGCTCTTCCTCGGCCTGCTCGGCCTCCTCGGCTACGTGGACGGCTGGACGGACACCCGCACCGTCGAGAGCATCGAGGAGAACATCCTGGGGGCGGTCGGCACCGTCCTGTCCGACCGGGGCGTCAACGACATCGCCAGACCGCTGCTCGACGACGTCACCGGGCGCGGCCGCCCGGACCTGATCTCGCTCGGCTTCGCCTTCGCCCTGTGGTCCGGCTCGCGCGCCGTCAACGTCTTCATCGACACCATCACCGTGATGTACGGGCTCGACGGACAGCGCGGCATCGTCAAGACCAGGCTGCTGGCCTTCCTGCTGTACGTCATCGCGCTGCTGATCGGCGCGATCGTGCTGCCGCTGATGGTGGTCGGACCCGACGCGGTGGTCCGGCTGGTGCCCTGGGGCACCGAGGTGATCGCGGTCCTGTACTGGCCGACCGTGACCCTGCTGTCGATCGCCTTCCTGACGACGCTCTACCACGTGTCGGTCCCGGTGCGCTCGCCCTGGATCGAGGACGTGCCGGGCGCGCTGGTGGCCCTGGCCATGTGGGTGCTGGGCTCGTTCCTGCTGCGGATCTACCTGACCAACACCGTGGAGGGGCCGACGATCTACGGCTCGCTGGCCGCGCCGGTGGCGGTGCTGCTGTGGATCGGCATCTCGGCCTTCGCGGTCCTCGTCGGCGCGGCCGTCAACGCGGCGATCGACCGGGTCTGGCCCTCGGTGGCCACGGCGGCCGCGCGCGAGGCGAACGAGCGGGCCCGCGAGGCGGAGGCCGCGCAGCTGATCGCGCGGGCCGCGGCCTGGCGGGCGATGGCAGAGGGTGAGTCGGAGGACGACGAGGACGAGGGGATGCCGTCCGAGTTCCCGGAGCGCTGGTCGAAGTTCCTGCCGCCGGAGGACTACTCGTCGCGGCTGCGCAAGCACTGACAGCTGCGCGGGCACGGGCGTCCCTCCTAGCCTGGAGGGGTGTACGAGGAACAGCGGTCGCAAGCCGTGCCCGGGGCCGTGCTGTGGCGCGCCGGAGGCGGCGGGGTGGTGCTCCCCGACGGGTGCATGGACCTGCTGTGGGCCGACGGGCGGCTGCTGGTGGCCGGGCCCGACACCGGGCCGCATCCCGCCGGGGAGGTGCCGGGCGGGGCCTTCGCCGGGATCCGGCTCGCGCCCGGGACCGCGCCCGCGCTGCTCGGCGTACCGGCGCACCTGCTGCGGGACCGGCGCGTCGAGCTCGCCGACCTGTGGCCCGCCCGGGAGGTGGGCCGCCTGGCCGGGCAGGTGGCGGCGTACGGGGACCCGCGCGCCGGGCTGGAGGCGCTGGCCGCCCGCCGCGCCGCCGATACCGGCCCGCCGGACCCCCTCGCCGCCGAGGTCACGGCCCGGCTCCGGGCCGGGGAGGGCGTGGCCCGGATCGCCGCCGCGGTCGGCCTCGGCGAGCGGCAGCTGCACCGGCGCTCGCTCGACGCCTTCGGGTACGGGCCCAGGACGTTGGGCCGGGTGCTCCGGCTGCGCCGCGCCCTCGCCCTGGCCCGCGCGGGCATGGCGTACGCGGAGGTCGCCTGCGTCGCCGGGTACGCCGACCAGGCGCATCTGGCCCGCGAGGTGCGCGCCCTGGCCGGGACGACGCTGAGCGCCTACGTCGCGGGCTCCGAGGGGGCGAACAGCGAGACCCCGCAGCCGTCCGGGTCGAGGACCACGGCGTAGCGCTGGCCCCAGAAGGCGTCCCAGGGCTTGAGGTGCCCGGGGTGTCCGGCGCCGGTCAGCTCGGCGTACAGCGCGTCCACCTCGGCGGGGGAGTCGCACAGGAAGGCCAGCTCCCGGCGGCCGTCACCGGTGGGCCGGGTCCAGGACGGGTCGATGGAGCGGATGGTCTCCTCCGTGTCCCACCCGATCCGCAGGCCCCCGGGCAGGGCCGCCTCCACGTGCGGCTGGTCATCGGCGTCGGCCGGGACGTCCAGCCCGAGGCGCCGGTAGAAGGCGAGTGAGGCGGCCATGTCGGAGACGACCAGGCCGATCATGTCGAGTCGAGGAGTCATACGGGCAGGCTAGGCACGCCCCGGCCGGGCCGTCTTGAACGAAACGGACACGCTCCGGCCCGGGGGCGCGGACCTCAGCCCCGCGGCCGTACGGCCACCGCCGCGCACGCCAGGGCGAGGGGCAGCTCGGCGCCCGCCGCCAGCAGCAGCGCCATGCCCTGCTGGCCGGTCCCCAGCGAGGTGGTGACGTCGAACCAGGCGTCCATCGCCAGCAGCGCGGCGGTCGCCGCCGCCACCGCCGACGCCCGGGGGTCCCCCTTGCGCAGCAGCAGCCCGGTGCCGGTCAGCCCGGCGGCCAGCATCAGGTCCAGGCCGATCCACGCGGTGGCCCAGTTCGACACCTCGGCCGTCCGCGGCATGGTCTTCGCCAGAACCAGCATCCACGGCACCAGCGCCACCCCCGCTCCGGTGAACAGGGCGGCCGTTGCCGTCGCCGTACGGCGGGTGTGCCGGACGCGGGCCTGCGGGGCGACAAGTGCCATGGCCGTGGGTCTCCTTCCGGCCCGGCGGTCCGTCCCCCGGGCACACCACCACCCTGGTCCGCCGGGCCGCCGCGGTCACTCACACCACGGTCCGGAGCCAGGGTGGTGCCAGGTACACCCCCGGGCGGGTACCAGGGTGATGGCACGCCCCTGACCAGTGCGATTACCGTACTGGCATGGCAACTCCCGGCGCGCCGACGCGTATGTACACCTGGATCGCGGCGCGCGCACCGTGGTCGGCGTGGGCCCGGCGCAACACGGCCTTCACGGCGGCCGCGATACCACCGGCCCTGCCCGCCCTCCTCGGCCTCACGTACATGGCCCTCGTACCCGGCCGGAGCCCGGTCCCGCTGCTCCTGGTCCTGGCCCTCTCCCCGCTGCTCACCCGGCTCCAGCGCAGCCGCTTCTGGGCGCTGCTCGGCCTCGACGTGCCGGAGCTCGTGCGGGAGCGGCGCTGGTGGAGCCCGCGCGGGCTGGCCGAGCGGCTGCGCTCGGAGTCCACCTGGCGGCAGTACGGCTACCACCTCCTCGTCAGCCCGCTCGCCGCCGCCGCCGGGGCGCTGGTGGTCCTCACCTGGGTCTGCGGCGCCGCCGGCGCGAGCGTCTACGCCTGGTGCTGGTTCCTGCCCGCGGACACCCGCACCCCCGGCTGGACCGGCGAATACGACCTCATCACCGGCGCCGGCGCCCTGCTGCTGCTCGCCGCGCCCTGGGCGGCCGCCCTCGTGACCCGCCTGGACGCCTTCGCCGCGGCCGCCCTCCTCGGCCCGAACCGGTCCCGGGAACTGGAGCGGCGGGTCGAGGACCTCGCGGAGAGCCGGGCCGGCGTCCTGGACGCCGCCGACCTCGAACGCCGCCGCATCGAGCGGGACTTGCACGACGGCGCCCAGCAGCGGCTCGTCGCCCTCGCCATGAACCTGGGCATCGCCCGCGCCACCCTCCCCGACCTGCCGCCCGAGGCCAAGGCCGTCATCGACGAGGCCCACCGGGAGGCGAAGGAGGCCATCGAGGAGCTCAACAGCCTGGTACGGGGCCTGCATCCGGCCGTACTGGAGGACCGCGGGCTCGACGCGGCGCTCTCCGGGATCGCCGCCCGCGCCCCTTTCCCCGTCGAGCTGACCGTGGACATCGGGACCAGGCCGGGGGCCACCGTCGAGGCCGTCGCCTACTTCGTGGTCTCCGAGACCCTGGCCAACGTGGCCAAACACGCCCGCGCCGACCGGTGTTCGGTACGGGTCGTACGCGGTCCCGCGCCGGGCGGGGCCGGCCGCCGGGGGGACCTGCTGCGCGTCACCGTCACCGATGACGGGGTGGGCGGGGCCGACCCGGCGGGCGGCACCGGCCTGGTCGGCCTGCGCAAACGCATAGGGTCGGTCGACGGAACCATCATGATCGACAGCCCCCTCGGGGGCCCGACCGCCATCACCGTGGAGCTGCCGTGCGGGCTGTGATCGCCGAGGACTCCGTCCTGCTGCGCATAGGACTCGTCAAAGTCCTCGAAATGGCCGGATTCGAGGTGGCCGCCGAGACCGGCGACGCCGAGGGCCTGCTCGCCGCCGTCGAGGAACACCGCCCCGAGCTCGCGCTCGTCGACGTACGGATGCCACCCGGCTTCACCGACGAGGGCGTCCGGGCGGCCCTGATGATCCGACAGCAGAGCCCCGGTACGGCCGTGCTGCTGCTGTCGCAGTACGTGGAGGAACGGTACGCCGCCGACCTGCTGGGCGCCCCGAGCGGCTCCGGCATCGGTTACCTGCTCAAGCAACGGGTCGCCGACGTCGAGGAGTTCATCGACGCGCTGCGGCGCGTGGCCTCCGGCGGCACGGCGCTCGACCCGCAGGTCGTCGCCCAGCTCCTGCTGCGCCGCGGCGGCGGACCGGACCCTCTGGAGCGGCTCACCCCGCGCGAGCGCGAGGTGCTGGCCCTGATGGCGGAGGGCCGCTCCAACGCCGGGATCGCGGCCGAACTCGTCGTGAGCGAGAGCGCGGTGGCCAAGCACATCAACAACATCTTCGCCAAGCTCGACCTGCCCCCGGCCGACGGCGACCACCGCCGGGTCCTCGCGGTCCTGCGCTTCCTGGACGGTACGCCGTGACGGCGGCTCCGGCCCCGGGCCCGGCCCCGGGCCCGGCCCCGGCTGCGGCCCCGGGCCCGACCCCGGCTGCGGCCCCGGCTGCGGCCCAGTCCCCCGACCGTCCCAGGCGGCGGCTCGCGTGGACCGTCGCCGCGGTCCTCGGCGCGCTGCTCGTCATCGCGCCGGTCACCTGGCAGGCATGGTCGTACGGGACCGCGCAGAGCCGCGTCCTGCAGGGCGGCAGCGGCGGCCGCCCGGTGACCGCCCTGGAGATCGTGGGCGGCGACTCCGATGTCGCCGTCACCCCCCGCGGGGACCACGAGGTCGGCTACCGCGCCGAGGTCAGCTGGTCCCTCAGGGCGCCCACCATCGAGCAGAGCTGGGTCGGCGACACCCTGCGGCTGACCCCGCACTGCCCCGGCGCGGACTCCTGGGTGACCGCCGGAGCAGGCTGCTCGGTGCGGCTGCGGGTGACCGTACCCGTGGGCATCCCGGTGAAGGTGACGGCAGGCGGCGGCCGGGTCTCGCTCAGCGGCCTGGGCGGCAACGTCGACGCGCGGGTCGACTCGGGCCAGGTCGACATCACCGGGCTGCGGGGCGCCCTGCGCGCGGAGATCGGCTCCGGGCGCCTGCGGGCCGCCGACCTCACCTCCGCCCAGGCCGAGATCCGGGTCGGCTCCGGCCGCGCCGACACGGCCTTCATCGCGCCGCCGGACCACGTGACCGCCCGCGTCGGCTCCGGCCACCTCGTCCTCACCGCGCCCGCGGCCACCCGCTTCCGGGTCCGCTGCGAGGCCGGAGCCGGCCACTGCGGGGTCCCGGACGCCCTGCGCGACGCGGGCTCGCCCCGCACGCTGGACATCGAGGCGGCTTCGGGCCACGCCGAGGCCTCGTACCCGGACGGCCTCTGATGCTGCGCGCGGGCCGCCGAAAAATAAATGGCGCGCGTGGGAGGGGACTTGTTACGGTGCATCCGTTCCCGCCGACCGGTGCGGAACCGTCAGCACAGCACGTGCATGACCCGGAGGTGAGTTCATTGATGACTGTCGTCGTCGCGCAGGGCGCTGCCCGCACTCAGAAGACCGTCAATGTCACTTCCGTGGTCTCCGGCTGACCTCACACACCTCTTCGCGCGCCGCCACCGAGCGGGCGCGGACTGCCGGGGCCACCCTGTGAAGGGTTCCCCTTGTCTTTCTCTTCTTTCCCGTCTTTCCCGCAGGCCTCTTCGCTCTCGCACGCGCTCAGCCCCTTCGGCTGGGACGACGCCTGGGCGGCCGAGTTCACCCCGTACGCCGAGCAGGGCCTCGTACCCGGCCGGGTCGTACGCGTCGACCGCGGTCAGTGCGACGTCATGACCGAGGCCGGCATCGTCCGCGCCGACACCGCCTTCGTCACCCCGCACGACCCGCTCCGGGTCATCTGCACCGGGGACTGGGCGGCGGTGGAGGCGGCCGGCAACCCGCGCTACGTGAAGGCGTACCTGCCGCGCCGGACCGCCTTCGTACGGTCCACCTCCTCGCAGCGGTCCGAGGGGCAGATCCTCGCCGCCAACGTCGACCACGCGATCATCGCCGTCTCCCTCGCCGTGGAACTGGACCTCGGGCGCATCGAGCGCTTCCTGGCCCTGGCGTGGGAGTCGGGGGCCCAGCCGCTGGTCGTCCTCACCAAGACGGACCTGGTCCCGGACCCGGCGACGCTCGCGCACCTGGTCCAGGACGTGGAGACCACCGCGCCGGGGGTCCAGGTCCTCACCGTCTCCTCCCTCACCGGGGAGGGCACGGACGTCCTCGCCGCCGTCGTCGCGGACGGCACCAGTGTGCTGCTCGGCGTCTCGGGGGCCGGCAAGTCCACGCTGGCCAACACGCTGCTCGGCTCCGATGTCATGGAGGTCCAGGAGGCCCGCGAGGTCGACGGCAAGGGCCGCCACACCACGACGACGCGCAATCTGCTCGCTCTGCCGGGCGGCGGCGTCCTGATCGACACGCCGGGGCTGCGCGGCGTCGGGCTCTGGGACGCCGAGGCCGGGGTCGGCCAGGTCTTCTCGGAGATCGAGGAGTACGCGCAGCGGTGCCGCTTCCACGACTGCGGGCACGAGGCGGAGCCGGGGTGCGCGGTGCTGGCCGCGGTTGCCTCGGGTGAGCTCCCGGAGCGCCGCCTGGAGAGCTACCGCAAGCTGCTGAGGGAGAACCAGCGGATCGTGGCGAAGACGGACGCCAGGCTCCGCTCGGAGATCCGCCGTGACTGGCGCCTCAAGTCGGCGCAGGGCCGGGCCAATTACGCGGCCAAGCGCGGCGGCCGGGCGTAGCCCCTGCCGGCCAGGGGCGGGGGCCTGACCCCTGCCCCTGGCCGCCGAACTGCTCGATGCGATGAGGTCGCCGTGCGCGGTGCGGTCCGCCGGCCGCCCGCCCACGGTCACCACGCGGCCGTGCTGCGGGAGTTCCTGTGCGCCGGGATCACCGGGTGGAGCGCTCGGCCTTCTCCAGGAGTTCCACGAACGGCATCTGTGCCAGTGGGCCACGCACCTTCGCGAGACCGTACCGATCAATACTGTCCTTGTTCGCGTCGGGGTTATTGAGGTCGAAGTCCCTCCGCACGCCCGGTGGTGCCACATCCACATGGATGTATGGCCGCTCCCTGCGCAGCGCCCACCACATCGTCACGCGTTGTCGGCCTCGTGTGACATTGAGAATCTCGCTGCTGTTCGAGATTTCGGATTGATATCTGTAGTATTCGCCGGCGGGTCCCTGAGGATCTCTTTCCTTACCCTCTTTCCTGAGCTTCCCGACAAATTTTTTGGAGAACTCGTAATCGGCATTCATGGTCATTCTGTCTTTACGGATCGTGTAAAGCTCGGTCTGCGCGCTGACTGTTTCAATGGCGGACTTCTCAGGATTTTTGATCTCGATGACCGAATCCAGTGAGAATTGTTCTCCCGGATTCAACGCCCCGCCCGGTGGTGTGATGAACTCGTCAGCCTTGATCAGCTTGGAGCGTTCAGTGCCATCAGGCCGACCGCGGATCCAGAAGATGCTGCCGAGGATGTACACCGGCACCTGGCCTGCGTTCTTCACGTAGACATGGATCGGCAGGTACATCGTCGTCCCGTCCTTGTTCAGACTTGGCGTTCTGAATTCAGCCGCCGTCTGCACCAGCGGAGATGTCACATAGGGGACGTAGAATTGTGAATACGTCAGGTTGGCGCCTGCGAGGAGGGTGGGGATGAACGCCCCGATCGCGATGCGCCTGGGATTGTGCACACCCTTCCATGCCCGGTCGCGGAAAAGTGTGCACAGAGCCCATGAGGACCAGAGCGTGAGGGTCGTCCACAGCAGCAGGTAGCCGCTGTACACCCGGCCGCATAGCTGCACCGTGAGGAGCAGCGAGCTGATTCCGAAGGCGACCAGGGATCCGAAAAGGATGATGACTCCCGAGTAGGTGGATCGCCGTTTGCGCCAATAGTCGAGAGTGGTCAGTGCGGCCAATACCTCGACGAGGGCCAACACGAGGAAAGTAACTCCCGCGATCCGTCCGCCGTAAGTGAGGGCATCAAAAGTGTCCGCCATGCCGATCCTGGCGAGCACGCTTGCCGTCGTGAGGAGCCCGGCCGCCATGAGGGTGCCGACGATGCGCCGCCGCCACGCGCGGTCCGGCCAGACAGCGCTGTCTCCGCCCAGCCAATGGATGTCGTCGGGGCCGTACGCCGGACCAGCGCGACGCAGGAGCCTTCGGAATTCTCTGGGGGACCAGACCTTGCCTGCGGTCTTACCGTCGATGATGACTTTCCGCAAGCCGAGGTCATCCGGTGCACCTACGGATACCGCGGGCGTGTTCGCCATGACACCAGCCTGCCGCTGATGTGGGGTGAACGCTCCTTGAGGGGCGCGCCTCGGGTGCGCGTCCCTGTCGTACCGGGAGAGCGCCTTCACTCGAATGGAGTAACCAGGTGGGCGTCTTGACGCAGTGCGGGGTGAGCCTGGTCAGGACGAATCACTCGTCCTGACAGGAGCTCCCCATGCGTAGACGACTTCTCGGGTTCACCGCTGCCGTGATATTGACCGCTCTCGGCGCCATGGGCTCTGTTGCACAAGCTGCCGTACCCGGTGTCGACGGGCAGACGTGTATGTCCGGGGGCGGAACGGTGGAGTACGACTCCGATACCGGCCGGTGGATCTGCGTCGACGGCAAGTACAACGACGAACCCATCTCCTGACACGGCTGACGTTGTGAACGCCTCACATCCCGGCGGGGCTGGAAGTCCCAGCCCCGCCGGGATGTGAGGCAGAGGGTGCCCCTCCCAGCGGTCAGAGCCCCCACGCGTGGACGTGGTCCGGGTGGATGCGGATGACCTCCGGGCTGAAGTGGGGGCCCAGGCTGTGCGGCCCGACCTCGAGCGTGGCGTGGCCGCGGATCTCGATGCCCCGGACACGCCACGGGCGAGTGCTCACCAGGTCGTCCACGACCAACGCCAGCCGCGGATTCCGCTGAAGGTTGCGCCACTTCTTCGTCGTGCCCATCGCCATCCCGCCCACCAGGACCGTCCCGTCCTCCTGGGGGAAGAACCCCACCGGGTTCGCCTGCGGCTGCCCGGCCGTGTCCACCGTGGCCAGGCGGCCCAGGCGCTGGGACCGGAGGTACGCCAGTTCCGCCTCGCTGAAACCCTTGAAGTCCGTCATGCCCGAAAGCCTCGCAAAATCCGTGGCCACCCACATCGGGCTCCGGTCCTACGTCGTCAGACCCCCGCCGCCACCGCGCCCAGCCACGCCCCGACCACCATCAGGCACGCGAACAGCTCCACCAGCACGCTCGTGCCCACCGCCCGCATCACCGCCCGGACCGACGCCAACGCCTCGCCGTGCGTGCCGAGGCGGAGCCGCTCGCAGAGGTAGATGCCGCCCACGAAGCCCGGGATCGCCCCCAGCACCGGGATGAGCACGAAGCCCAGTACCGCGCCGGCGCCCGCGTACACCACCATCCTGCGGCTCACCCCGACACCCCGCAGCCGCCGGGGCGGGAGCAGCCACTTCACCACCTGCACCACCAGCAGCAGGGCCGTCGCCGCGACCAGCAGGGACCAGGCCGGCGCCGACCGTACGTGCAGCGCCCACCACATCAGACCCGCCCATACCAGCCAGGTGCCCGGCACGCCGGGGACCAGCACCCCGAGCACCCCGAGCAGCAGCACCAGCCCCACCAGGAGCAGCTGAGGCGGATCCATCTGCTCAGCGTGACCGATCAGGGGCTATCGGGCCACCCAGCCCCGCTCGTACGCGTGCCAGCCCAGCTGGAGCCGTGTCGTGACCCCCGACAGCTCCATCAGGCCCTTCACCCGCCGCTGCACCGTCCGCAGGCCCAGCTCCAGGTGCTTCGCCACGCTCGCGTCCGTCATCCCCGCCAGCAGCAGGGTCAGGATCTCCAGGTCCGTGGCGTCCGGGCCGCCGTCGGACTCCTCGGGCGAGCCCGACGCGCCCAGCCGCAGCGGCAGCGACTCCCGCCACACCGCCTCGAACAGGCCCATCAGGGACTCCAGCAGCCCCGACGCGTGCACCACCAGCGCCGCCGGCTCCGCCCCGCGCGCCGTCAACGGGACCATGGCGAGGGTCCGGTCCGCGATCACCAGCTTCGTCGGGACCTCGCCCGTCACCCGGACCCGTTCGCCCCGGGCCAGCGCAGTCGACGCCTCCCGGATACCGCTCGGCGAGTTCAGCACCTCCCGCTCGATGACCACCCGGTAGTCGACACCGCGTACGGAGGCCCGGTCCTCCGCCTCGTTGTCGGTGCCCGTCACCACCTGCGGGCGGCCGGTGACCAGCGCGCACACCTCCTTCTCCGCGCCCAGCTGGAGCTGGTGGAAGCGGTGCGCCACCGCGCTCGCGCCCTGCACCACCTCCACGAGGTCGTGCACGGCGGGCTCGGCCGCCTCCGCCCGGTACTCCTCCGCCAGCAGTGCGGCCGCCAGCTCAGCCTGCTCCAGCTCGTGCCGCTGCTGGGTCAGCAGCGCCCCCAGCGCGACCCCGGGCGGCGCCGCCACCCAACGCCCCGGGCGCGCCGAGGACTGGGCGGCCAGGCCCTGGCGTTCCAGGTGCCGCAGCGCCCGTTCGGTCTGCGGCACCGGCAGGGTCAGCCGGTGCGCGAGGTCGGGCACCTCCGCCGCCCCCAGCGCCACCAGCGCGCGGTACGCCGACTCCTGGCCCTCGTCCAGGCCTATCGCACCCAGCAACCCGTCCACCCACCTCTCAGAACACGCCGCCTGGCGGGAAGCGGCCACGGCGCAAACCCGCCGCGGACATCATCGCCGCACCCCCCGCCACTCTGCCAAGGTGACGCCACCGCAGCACCAACATCCGCTGGCCAGAAGCCATTTACGCGGCAGCTTTGCCGTGCAATGCAGTAGTTGGCCGGAATTCACCTGGGGAGAGCGATGCGCCCGATATCGCGTACGGCACTCGGGGCGGCCACAGCGGCCGTCCTGGCTGTCACCGCCGTCGGCCCGTCGACGGCACAGCCGAGCGATGGAGCGTCCGAAGCGGGAAAGCGACCACTCGTGGGGAGCGAGGCGGCCGGAAGGCAGCCCACCGCCCCCGTCACGGTGACCCTCGTCACCGGAGACCGGATCGCGGTCTCCACCGACGCGGCCGGCCGGACCGCCGCCACCGCCATGCCGCGGGAGGACGGCTCGCAGCCGGTCGTACAGACCCGCCAGTCCGGCAAGGACCTGTACGTCTATCCCGAGAGCGCGGTCAAGGCGCTCGCCGCGGGCAAGGCCGACCACGAACTCTTCAACGTCACCGGCCTCATCCGGCAGGGCTACGACGACGCGCACGCCAAGAAGCTCCCGCTCATCGCGGTCTACGACGGTTCCGTGAACGTGGCGCGCAGCGCCCCGCCCGCGCCCCGCGGCGCCGACCGCTCCCTTGTCCTCGGCTCCATCGGCGGTGTCGCCCTCGCCGCCGACAAGGCGCAGGCCGCCGCCTTCTGGGCCGATGTCACCGCCGACGTCACCGGTACGGACGCCCGCGCGCGCTCCGCCTCCGGCGGGCTGAAGAAGCTGTGGCTGGACGGCAAGGTCCAGGCGAACCTGGAGCGCTCCACCCGGCAGGTGAACGCCACCGCAGCCTGGGCCGCCGGATACGACGGCAAGGGCACCAAGGTCGCCGTCCTCGACACCGGCACCGACCTGGAGCACCCCGACCTCAAGGGCCGCGTCTCCGGGTCGAAGAACTTCACCGACTCGGACACCGACGCCGACCGGCAGGGCCACGGCACCCACACCATCTCCACCGTCGGCGGCTCCGGAGCCGAGAGCGGCGGCGCCAAGAAGGGCGTGGCCCCCGGCGCCGAACTGCTCAGCGGCAAGGTCCTCAACGACGCGGGCTACGGCCTGGACTCGTGGATCATCGCCGGCATGGAGTGGGCCGTCGCGTCCAAGGCCGACGTGGTCTCCATGAGCCTGGGCGACCCCTCGCAGACCTCCTGCGACGACCCGCTCGCCGCGGCCGCCGAACGGCTCTCCCAGCAGGGCCCGCTGTTCGTCATCGCCGCCGGCAACTCCGGCCCCGGCAACAACACGGTCTCCTCGCCCGGCTGCGCGGCCAGTGTGCTGACCGTCGGTGCCGTCGACCGCGACGACAGGACGGCTTCCTTCTCCAGCCGCGGCCCGGCCGGACTCCAGCACATCCTCAAGCCCGAGATCGCCGCCCCCGGCGTCGGGATCTCGGCCGCCGCGGCGGGCGGGCGCGGGGTGTACGCGTACCAGTCCATGTCCGGCACGTCGATGGCCACCCCGCACGTGGCGGGCGCCGCCGCGATCGTGAAGCAGCGCCACCCCGACTGGACGTCCCAGCAGGTCAAGGCCGCCCTCGTGGGCTCGGCCGACACCGGCGTCCCCGGGGACGTACGGGAGACCGGCGGCGGCCGCCTCGATGTGCGGGCCGCCATCGGCACCACCGTCACCGGCGCGCCCGCCGTGCAGGGCGGCACGTACAACTGGCCGCAGGACCGCAGCGACCGCACGACCGTCGAAGTCCCGTACACCAATACGGGCAAGAGCCCGGTCACGCTGGACCTCGCCGTCGAGAAGGTCACCGGCAACGACGGCTCCGCCGTCCGCAGCCAGGTCGCCCGACTCGAACGGCGTACGGTGACCGTCCCGGCCGGCGTCACCGTCAAGGTGCCGCTCGCGCTCGACCCGGCCGCGAAGCTGGAGCGCTCCCAGTACGGGGACGTCACCGGCCGCGTCGTCGCCACGGCGAACGGCGTGCGCGTCTCCACCCCCTTCTCGCTGTACGTGGAGCCGGAGACGGTGACCCTGCGGGTCAAGCTGATCGACCGCTCGGGCAAGCCGGCCGCCGGACCGTCCTCCCTGGACGTGATCGGCACCGACGACGCCACCGGCGAGCGCCGCTTCAACGACGGCTCCGTCGACCAGGTCTACCGGGTCCGTCCGGGCGCGTACTTCCTCTCCGCCTTCGTGGGCACCCCCGACGCGGGTGAGGGAGACGGCCGGCTGATCGACTCCCTCACCTACCTCGGCCGCCCGCAGGCCGAGGTGAAGAAGGACACGACCGTCGTGCTCGACGCCCGCAAGGCCGGGCGCCTGGCCGTCGAGGCCGACAAGCCGGTCGAGGCCCGCAACACCACCCTCGGGTTCGCCCGCAGCTGGGACGACGCCTGGCTGCACGCCGGCACCGCCGCGGGCGGCCGGACCATCCGCGGCTTCTACGCCTCCGTCGAAGGCCGCGCGAAGGACGGAGACTTCGAGTTCGGCAGCTACTGGCGGGCGGCCGCGCCGCTCGTCTCCGAGCTGAAGGCCGTCGGCGGTCCGGTCCTGCACCCGATCACCGCGTCCACCGGCAGTGACAACCTCGACGGAAACGGCAGCGCGCCGCTCGTGAACGCGGGCACCGGCACCCCCGAGGAGCTCGCCGCGGTCGCCGCCAAGGACGCGATCGTCCTGGTCAAGGCCACGGACGGGGCGCTGTACGAGGTCGCGCGGAACGCGCAGGCCGCCGGAGCCAGGGCACTGCTCGCCTACCGGGAGGCCCCCGGCCGCTGGGTCGGCTTCACCGGCTACGCGGGCGGCGCACTGCCCTCCCTGGCCATCGAGGCGGCCGAGGGCAAGGCACTGCTGGACAAGCTGGCGGCGGGCCGGGTCACGCTGTCCTGGAAGGCCACGGCGAAGAGCCCGTACGTCTACTCGCTCGCCTTCCCCGAGACGGGAGAGGTCAAGGCGGGCCACACCTACCGGGTGCGCGACCGCGACCTCGGCCAGGTCGATTCCACCTACCACTCCATGGGCGTGGCCGCCGACTTCATCGATCTGGCCGGCGCCTACCGGCCGATCGGCAGCGCCGTGTACTTCGGCGGGTTCGAGAACGTGGCGGCGCCGGGCCGGCGGACCGAGTACTACTCCGCCGGGGACACGGCCTGGGACCAGGTGCTCTCCAGCAGCTTCCCCTGGGGCGAGTTCATGGTCGGCGAGCAGCACACCTACGCCAAGGGGCAGAAGGCCGAGGCGAGTTGGTACGACGGGGTGACCGGCCCGGTCGCGCCGCGCGACAGCGCGGGCAAGGAGGTCCTGGCCGCCGAGCGGCAGGGGAACCTGATCGGCTTCGCCTCCGCCATGTGGGGGGACAGCAGCCACTCCGCGCAGCCGGGCAGCTTCGGTGACATCGGCAACCTCCAGCTCAAGCGCAACGGGGAGGTCATCGGCGACAGCTGGTACCCGTTCGGGGTCTTCGAGATCCCGGCCGAGGAGGGCCGGTACGAACTGACCCAGGCCATCGAGAAGATCGGCCCGCCGTCGCGCGTCTGGCAGCGGTCCACCTCGGTCCGGACGAGCTGGGGCTTCACCTCGAAGCTCGACCCGTCGGCCTACTCGCAGGGACTGCCGATCCTCTTCCCGCGCTACGCAGCCCCGCTGGACGGGATGAAGACGGTCGCGGCGGCGAACGGCCAGAGCATCGGGCTGAGCGTCACCGGGCACGCGGGCTACGCGCCCGGCGCGCTGAAGTCGGCGAAGCTGTCGTACTCCTACGACGGTGAGAACTGGACCGAGGCGAAGGTGAGCGAGCGCGGCGGCCGGTGGACGGCGGTCGTGGACCACGCCGGAGCCGCGGGCAAGCCGGTTTCGCTGAAGGTCGAACTGACCGACGCGAACGGCGCGTCCGTGACCCAGACGGTCGCGCGGGCGTACGACGTCCGCTAGTCCGTACGGGTTATGCGGAAGGGGTTCACCGGGGGGCGGCCCGGTGGACCCTTTTCGCGCATTCGGCGTTTTCCGCCCGTGCGGGAGGCCGAGAATGAGGGCATGAGTCAGCAGGGCGCGGGCGCGGACGACTGGTGGCAGAAGCTCTACGAGGACCCGGACGCGGTCCCGGAAGCCGACCCGGGGGACACCCTGGACAACCGCTTCCGCTCGGCGTCGGTCCTGACGACGGACCCGGGACCGGGATCGGTTCCGGCGCCGCCGGGCCGCGAGCCGGTGCCCGAGCGCCCGCCGGCGCCACCGCCCGCCGCGCCCGCCCCGCCCGCCGGGGAGCCGCTGCTCCCGGGCCCCCGCCGTTCGCCGCCCCCACCCCCGCCGGGCTGGCCGCCCGCCCCACCCCCGGCTCCGCCACTGGAGTCCGCCGCACCACCGCCGCCGCAGCCCTCGCTTCCGGACGGACCCGCCCACGCGGCTCCGCCGTCCCCGGCTCCGCCGTGGGATTCTGCCCCAGCGCAGGCGCCGTCGCAGAGCACGGCTCCGCCGGGGGAGTCCGGCGTACCGGCGCCGCAGCAGCCCCCACTTCCGGCCGGGCCCGCCCATGCGGCTCCGCCGCCGTCCCCGGCTCCGCCGTGGGATTCGGCGCAGGCGCAGGCGCCGTCGCAGAGCACGGTTCCGCCGGGGGAGTCCGGCGTACCGGCGCCGCAGCAGCCCCCGCTTCCGGCCGGGCCCGCCCATGCGGCTCCGCCGAAGTCCCCGGCTCCGCCGCCGTCCCTGGCTCCGCCGTGGGATTCGGCGCCGTCGCAGAGCACGGTTCCGCCGGTCGAGTCCGGCGTACCGGCGCCGCCGCAGCCCCCGCTTCCGGGCACGGACCAGGCACCGGGCCAGGACGCGGGACTGCCGGTGCGACCGTCGCACGCGGCTCCGCCCGTGGGGGCCTGGTCCGCGGCCGGGCCGTCCCCGGCCGTGCCGCCGCCGGGGGAGTTCGCCCCGGCGGAGCCGGCGGAGGCCCCGCTGCCGCCCCCGGAGGGGCCGGCGCAGGCCCCGCTTCAGGTTCCGCCCCCGCGCACGGTCCCGGAGGCCGGTCCGCCGCAGGCCGCACCTCAGGGTCCGGGGCCGGCCCCGGACCCCGGAGCCGACCGGCCGGGGCCGGGGCTGCTTCCCGGGCCGCGGTCGGCCGCGGAGCAGCAAGCGGTCCTCCCGCCCGTGCCCCCGCGGGATCCGCGGGCCGGGGGTGTCACCGGGTACGTCCTCGGGGACGTGGACGTACCGCCGGTGCAGCCGCCCGGGCTGCCCGCCCGGCGCCGGGACGTGCCGCAGCCCGGACCCGCACCCGCAGCTGAGCCGGCGGAGCCGGACCGGCGGGCCGAGGTGCGTCACCTCGGCGACCGCGCGCCCACGTACGCCGCCGAGCCCGGCGCGCTTCCGCCCGCCGACCCGGCCGCACTCGACGGGCTGACCGCCGACACCGTCCTGGAGGGCGCCCGCTACGGCACGTACACCCTGCGCGCCGCCTCCCTGCGCGGCGACTCCGCCCGCTTCCGCGGCGAGGCCCGCCGGGACTTCCTGCTCACCGCCCGCTTCGGCGGCGGCGACGACGCCCTGGTCCTGGTGGCCCTCGCGGGCGGCGACCGGTCCGCCCCCGGAGCCGCCGAGGCCGCCGCCGAGCTCTGCCGGACCATCGCGGCGGCCGTCGGGCGCAGCCAGGAGCGGCTGGGCGACGACATCCGGGCCGGGCGCCGCGACGCCCTGCGCTCCGGCCTCCAGCGCCTCACCGACCGGGGGTACGGGCGGCTGCGGGCCCGCGCCGCCGAGCTGGGGCTCGCCGAGGAGGCGTACACCGCCGGAGTGCGCGGGCTGCTGCTCCCGGTGGACCCCGAATGCCGGACCCGGGTGTGCTTCGGCGCGGGCGCGGGCGGGCTGTTCCGGCTCCGGGCCGGGGCGTGGCAGGACCTGGAACCGGCGGCCGGGACCGTCCGGCCGCCCGAGACCGCCGAAGCCGCCGAGCCCGCCGACGGCGGCTTCCGGTTCCGCGCGTCCGTGGCCCGCCCGGGCGACACCCTGCTGCTGTGCTCCGGCGGTCTGGCCGAGCCGATGCGGGAGGAGGCGGTCCTCGCGGCCGAGCTCGCCGCGCGCTGGGCCGACCCGGAACCGCCCGGGCTCGCCGCGTTCCTCGCCGACACCCAGCTCCGCCTCAAGGGCTACGCCGACGACCGCACGGCCGCCGCAGTCTGGGAGGCGTAACCGGCGCACACATGGCTGGATGGGAGGCACACGCAACGGAGAACCGGACGGGACCGGACCGGAGACCGCGAAGGGTGCCTCCCCCATGGCCAAGCAGAACGTGGCAGAGCAGCTCGTCGACATCCTCGTGCGCGCCGGCGTCCGCAGGATGTACGGGGTCGTCGGCGACAGCCTCAACCCCGTGGTGGACGCGATCCGCCGGACAGGTGACATCGACTGGATCCAGGTCCGCCACGAGGAGGCGGCCGCCTTCGCGGCCGGCGCCGAGGCCCAGATCACCGGCCGTCTCGCCGCCTGCGCGGGCTCCTGCGGCCCGGGCAACCTGCACCTGATCAACGGCCTGTACGACGCCCACCGCTCGATGGCCCCGGTCCTCGCGCTCGCCTCCCACATCCCCTCCTCGGAGATCGGCCTCGGCTACTTCCAGGAGACCCACCCCGACCGGCTGTTCACCGAGTGCAGCCACTACAGCGAGCTGATCTCCAACCCCCGGCAGATGCCCCGCGTGCTCCAGACCGCCATCCAGCACGCCATCGGCCGCAGCGGCGTCGGCGTGGTCGCGCTGCCCGGAGACATCGCCGCCGAGCCCGCTCCGGAGAAGACGGTGGAGCACGCCCTCGTCACCGCCCGGCCCTCCGTACGCCCCGGCGACGGCGAGATCGAGAAGCTGGTCCGCCTCGTCGACGAGGCCGACAAGGTCACGCTCTTCTGCGGCAGCGGCACCGCCGGGGCGCACGCGGAGGTGATGGAGTTCGCCGGCCGGGTCAAGGCGCCCATCGGGCACGCCCTGCGCGGCAAGGAGTGGATCCAGTACGACAATCCGTACGACGTCGGTATGAGCGGGCTCCTCGGCTACGGCGCGGCCTACGAGGCGACCCACGAGTGCGACCTGCTGATCCTGCTCGGCACGGACTTCCCGTACAACGCCTTCCTCCCCGACGACGTGAAGATCGTCCAGGTGGACATCCGGCCCGAACACCTCGGCCGCCGCTCCCAGTTGGACCTCGCGGTCTGGGGGGACGTACGGGAGACCCTGCGCGCCCTGAACGCCCGGGTGAAGGTCAAGACGGACCGCCGCTTCCTGGACCGGATGCTGAAGAAGCACGCGGACGCGCTGGAGGGCGTGGTCAAGGCCTACACGCGCAAGGTGGAGAAGCACACGCCCATCCATCCCGAGTACGTGGCCTCGGTGCTCGACGAACTTGCCGACGAGGACGCCGTGTTCACCGTCGACACCGGCATGTGCAATGTGTGGGCCGCGCGCTATCTTTCCCCGAACGGCAAGCGGCGCATCATCGGCTCCTTCAGTCACGGCTCCATGGCCAACGCCCTCCCGCAGGCCATCGGCGCACAGTTCACCGACCGGAACCGTCAAGTGGTGTCGCTGTCGGGCGACGGCGGTTTCTCGATGCTGATGGGAGATTTCCTCACCCTGGTGCAGTACGACCTACCCGTCAAAGTGGTCCTCTTCAACAACTCATCCCTCGGTATGGTCGAGTTGGAGATGCTGGTTTCCGGCCTGCCCTCCTACGGGACGACGAACAAGAACCCCGACTTCGCCGCCATCGCCCGCGCGGCGGGCGCCTACGGGGTCCGCGTGGAGAAGCCCAAGCAGCTCACAGGGGCTTTGAAGGACGCGTTCAAGCACCGGGGACCTGCTCTGGTGGACGTGGTGACCGACCCCAACGCCCTGTCGATTCCGCCGAGGATCAGCGCCGAGATGGTGACCGGATTCGCACTTTCCGCCAGCAAGATCGTGCTGGACGGCGGGGTGGGCCGGATGATCCAGATGGCTCGATCCAACCTCCGCAACGTACCGCGCCCATAAGCCCGCAGGAGTGCGGAACCGCCCGGGGGGCATGCATCCCGTAGACCTGTTCGAGAGCAGTGGACACGGGAGGGACATCGCCGTGCGGGTGGGGGCGAAGACAGGGAAGCCGTGGAGGAGGGGCCGGCCCGTACCGCGCGAACCGTCGGTCGAGGACGGGGGAGCGGTGGAGGGGGTGGAGATCACCCGGAGCGTGCGCCGGGCGGATCTGAAGGCCGTGGGGGAAATCCGGCGGGCGCTCCGGGAGTTGATGCGCCACCGGTACCGGACCGACAGCGCGGAGGTGGCCGAACTCCTGGTCACCGAACTCGTCACCAACGCCCTCGTCCACACCGAGCAGGGCGCGGAGGTGTCCGCGAGCCTCGCCGCCACCCGGTTACGGGTGGAGGTCCGGGACTACGCCTCCCGCCGGCCCCTGCCGTACGTACCGACCGCCGACGACGGTACGCACGGCCGGGGGCTGATGCTGGTGCAGGCGCTCGCCGACGCGTGGGGCGTGGACGTGGTGGAACCGGGCCGCGGCAAGGTGGTCTGGTTCGAACTGGACGGAGGGCTCGCCTGAGAAAAGGCGAGCCCTCCGGGGTTCCCACCGGATGTTCCGGTGCAGGACCCATCAGCCGAACTGCTGCTCCAGGTCCTTCAGTTTGCGCTCCAGTGAGTCGAGCCGGGGGATCGTCTGGGTGTCGTCCTCGGCGGTGAGGTCCACCGTCCGGGGACCGGTCACCTCAAGGGACTCGGTTGCGTTGACGGCCTGCAGGGAGGGCCTTCGGCGCAGTGATGGCAGTTGGTCCCGTTCCGGTATGGCCGGCTCCGCGCCGACCGGCGCGGAGCCCGTTCCGGGGGCGAGCCCCGGCATGTCGCCCTCGCGGGCGCGTGCCCGCCCGAACGCCCTGTTCTGCCGGCCCAGCGCCCTGATGTGCGCGCGGTCCAGGCGGTGCTGCTCCCGCCGGCGGTGCCGGTCGTTCTCCTTCTCCTTCTTGTCCTCGCGCACCTCGTCCACGGCCTCGTCGAGGGTGCGCACCCCCTCCAGCAGCATGAGCGACCACGCGCCGAAGGTCTCCCGGGGCGCCCGCAGCCAGCGGACCATGCGGATCTGCGGCAGCGGCCGGGGGATCAGACCCTGTTCGCGCAGCGCCGCCCGGCGGGTCTGCTTGAGGGCCCGGTCGAAGAGGACGGCCGCCGAGAGCGACATGCCGGCGAAGAACTGCGGGGCCCCGTCGTGGCCCATCCCGCGCGGCGCGTGCACCCAGTTGAACCAGGCTGCCGCGCCCGCGAACAGCCAGACCAGCATGCGCGAGCCGAGGGCCGCGTCGCCGTGGCTGGCCTCGCGGACGGCGAGCACCGAGCAGAACATGGCCGCGCCGTCGAGCCCGAAGGGGACCAGGTACTCCCACCCTCCGGAGAGGTTGAGGTTCTGCCGGCCGAAGCCGACCAGCCCGTGGAACGAGAGCGCGGCGGCGACCGCCGCGCAGCAGAAGAGCAGGACGTACGAGGCGGTCCCGTAGACGGCTTCCTTGCGCCTGCGGCGCTCCTCGCTGCGCTCCCAGCTGTCCTCGGCCGGGGCCTTCTCGCTCTCGCGCTTGCCCCGGGCCAGTACCGCAACTGCCGCAAGTACGCCCAGGATCAGCAGGCTGCCGGGCAGCAGCCAGTCCAGCGATATGTCGGTCAGTCTCATGCGGATTTCCTTGCCTCGCGTCTGCGGCTGTGCGGCTTCCGGGCGCCATAGTGGCGCAGCCGGCCGGCCGTGCACGCGGGATTCGGGGCAAGTGGACGCCATCGGGGGGCGGGGCCCGCCGGATAGGGTGTTGTTCTTCGAACTGACGCCCGTACGAGCCGAGTTGAGTTCGATTATGGTCACCCCTGCGGGTGGGTTCAGGCAGTGGCGGCCGCGGTGAGGGCGACGCGGTCCGCGTCGCAGGTACGGGGGCAGGTGACGCAGGTGTCGTCCGGCCGGATCGTGTAGAAGAGGCAGCAGCTGGCCCGGTCCCGCGTGGGCAGCTCCGTGCCGTCCGGGCCGGTGAGGGTACGGAATCCCGCGCCCCCGGTGTACGGGGCGGTCGAGCCGGGCAGGAGGGCCTCCAGCTCGGCCATGGCCCGCTGCTCCTCGCCGAGCAGGTGGCCGACGTACCAGAGGCTCTCGACGACCTCGTCGGTCACCATGCCCCACAGGGCGCGGCGGCCGCGCCGCATGCGCGGGCCGAAACCTTCCAGCACGGGGCCGAGGTGCTGGGCCACCGCAGCCCGCACCTCATCGCGCAGCGCCTCCTCGCCGGGCACGACACGGGCCCCCGGGAGAGCGGCCGCCGGGTCGTCCGGCAGGCAGGCGAAGCTTTCGACCCGCACGGTCATCCGGCCCAGCGTCCGGTGGAAGGCCACCTCGGAGGCCGGGAGCCGGGGCACCCGCCGGTGCAGGAACCAGGGGACGGTGATCAGCAGGCAGGCCGGCCACGCGTACCGGTGCAGCCCGAAGCTCGCGACCACATCGGGCCGGGCCTGGCGCCCGTAGTCCCGCAGCACCTGGGCTTCGTCCCAGGCGAGGAAGGTGTCCAGGGCCGGTCCGCCCGCCGCGAGCTCGTCCGCGCCGACCCAGCCCACACCGCTGGGCGGGTCCTCGTGCGCGGCCCGTTCGGCGACCCTCAGCCCGGCGAACGCCTCCGCCAGACGGGCGTACGCGTCCGCCACCGCGGAGCCGGGCGGGGCGGACGTGACGTCCGGGGTGGGGGGTACGGCCGTGACGGTCATGACGGACCACCGAATCGCGCGATCGTTAACAGGTTAGCCTTACCTTACCCGATCGCGATCAGGTCGTATCCTCAGAACAGGTCGAGACCTGTAGGAGGACCGCGTGCCGTCGATTCCGGCGCAGAAAACCGCCCGGAAGGTGCTACGCCATTCGGTGCGCGGGCAGATCCTCGACGCCCTGCGCGCGGCGCTGGTCGAGGGCGAGCTGGTGCCGGGCGAGATCTACTCCGGGCCGGCGCTGGGGGAGCGCTTCGGGGTCTCCGCGACCCCTGTACGCGAGGCGATGCAGCAGCTGGCGCTGGAGGGGGCGGTGGAATGCCTCCCGAACCGCGGCTTCCGCGTCCTGTCGCACACTCCGCGCGAGCTGGCCGAGCTGGCCGAGGTACGGGCCCTGCTCGAGGTCCCCGTGATGCTGCGGCTGGCCCGTGGGGTGCCCGCGGAGACGTGGGAGGCGCTGCGGCCGGCGGCCGCCGCGACGGCGGAGGCGGCGGCGGCGGGCGACGTGCCGGGTTACGCGGAGGCGGACCGGGCCTTCCACCGCGAGGTGCTCGCGCTGGCCGGCAACGAGCAGCTGGTCCAGGTGGCCGAGGAGCTCCATCGGCGGGCGCAGTGGCCCCTGCCGGGTGCTCCGCGGGTGCGGCGGGCGGATCTCGTCGCCGATGCGGCGGAGCACGCGGCGCTGCTGGAGGCCCTGATCGCCGGTGACCTCCCGGTGGTGGAGTCCCTCGTGCGCGAACACTTCGCGGGCTCCGCCCTCTGACCCTCCGGCCCGTCCGCCGTGGCCCGGTGCGGCGCCGCTGCCGGGAGCTCCGCCCCGGACCCCCGCGCCTCAAACGCCGGCGGGGCTGGTTGGCTGCCGGGAGCTCTACTCTCCGACCCCCATGCCTCAATAGCCGGCGGGGTTCGAAGCGTGCGGCGCCGTTGCCGGGCGGCTTCGCCCCCGGACCCTCCCCCAGACTCCGTCCGGGGGGACCCCCAGCGCCTCAAACGCCGGCGGGGCTGGATTTCGGCTGGTGCTGCCTGCCTGGCGCGGGCTGGGTTGCCCGCAGGGCAATTTCAGCCTCGCCGGCGTTTGAGGCGCGGGGTCTGGGGCGGAGCCCCAGGTCGTTGAGTCCCGCTTGGTGCGGGGCTACGCCGCAGGCGAGGTGGCGGGGGAGGGGGACGGTTGGAGTTGGTCCGCCAGCCAGGTGGGGATGCCGCCCAGGAGGTGGAAGAGGCGGCGGGCCTCCGCGCGGAGGCGGGCCGCCTCGGGTTCCGGCTCGGCCTCGGCCAGGGCGGCCAGCGCCGGGGCCGTGCCGATCAGGAAGCCCAGTTCCTCCCGGATCCGCAGGGACTCCAGGAACCCCTTGCGCGCCTCCGCGACCTCGCCGTCCCGCAGGGCCAGCGCCGCCAGGTGCCGCCAGGTGAAGGACAGCAGCAGCGTGTCCCCGTGGACCACCGCTCCGGCGTGGGCCCGGTGGTAGGCCGGACGGGCCGACTGCGGGGCGTCCGCCAGGTGCTCGGCCACCAGGCCGCGACGGAAGTCCAGCAGCGGGCGGGTCCGGGAGCCGGGAGACAGCAGGGCCGCCGCCCGGCCCAGCGCCGAACGGGCCTCGTCGGCCCGGTCGCGGACGCCGAGCACGGTGGCCGCGTAGGCCAGGTGACCCCGTTCGCACGCGGCCGCGCCCCGGTCGTCGTCGTCCCGCGCCACCGCCTCGGCGATCCGCAGCGCGTCCTCGGCCTCGGCCCAGCCCTGCCCCGTGAACAGGCACCGCTCGACCAGCAGCGCGGTCCGCTGCACAGCGGCTCCGGCATGGGCGGGTTTGCCGACGTGTGGCGTCAGCAGCGCCGCCGCGTCGGTCCAACAGCCGCGCGAGCGCAGCCGCCATATCGCCCGCTGGAGGGGGTCGTCTCCCCCGGTAGATCCGGCACCCGACATGGCGGTATCCGCCACATTGCCCTCCCCAAAGCAATCAAGCAGCACATCGTTGAGCCCTGGGGCGAAATGAGAGCACGGATCGGCGGCTCCGGCCAAGGGGTCGGGTGAACCTTTTCACAAAGTCCGGACGGATCATCAGCCACCCCCGGGCCGGACCCGGCGGCCGCGGGGGTGGATCTTCTCAGCTCATGCGCAGTGCCAGGAAGAAGTCGAGCTTGTCCTCCAGCCGGGACAGGTCACGTCCCGTCAACTGCTCGATTCGCCCTACCCGGTAGCGCAGGGTGTTGACGTGCAGGTGCAGCCGCGTCGCGCAGCGGGTCCAGGAACCGTCGCAGTCGAGGAAGGCCTCCAGCGTCGGGATGAGCTCCGCGCGGTGGCGCCGGTCGTAGTCCCGCAGAGGGTCCAGCAGCCGGGCCGTGAAGGCGCGGCGCACGTCGTCCGGCACGAACGGCAGCAGCAGCACGTGCGAGGCCAGCTCGTGGTGGCCCGCCGCGCAGACGCGGCCCGGGCGGGCCGCGGCGACCCGGCGGGCGTGCCGGGCCTCCTCCAGCGCCCCGCGCAGCCCCTCGGCGGAGTGCACGGCCGCGCTGACGCCGAGCGTGAGGCGCCCGTCGTCCGCCAGACCGGCCTGCAGGGGGTCCCGTACGGCCGTGAGCAGCTCGTCGGCGTGCAGGGCCGAGTCGGGGCCCTTCTCCTCCCCGCCCTCCCCGGACAGCGATGGCAGCGGCACGAGGGCGATGGCCTCGTCCCCGGCGTGGGCGACGGCGATCCGGTCCGAGGGCTCCGGCCCCGAGACGGACGGGTCGACGAGGATCTCCTCCAGCAGCGACTGGGCCACCGGGCCGCCGGGGATGTCCCCGCCGTCCCAGTCGACCCGGGCCACGACGACCTGCCAGTGCGGCGCGGCGCCCAGTCCGGGCAGCAGCACGGGGGCCGCCACCCGCAGGCGGGCGGCGATCTCGGCGGGCGGGGCACCCGTCTGGACCAGTTCGAGGACCTCCTGTGCGAGGCGGCGGCGCACCGTGCGGGCCGCGTCGCGCCGGTCCCGCTCGACGGCGATCAGCTGGGTCACGCCCTGGAGCAGGTCCAGGCGCTCGGCGGGCCAGTCACCGGCGTCCGCCTCGACGGCCAGCAGCCAGTCCGACAGCACGCTCTCGCGCACGTCCCGGGAGGCCGGACCAGCGGCTCCGCGGCCGTGTCCCCTGATCGGGAAAAGGGAGTAGGTAATACCCTGAATGGAGATCCGGTGCGGCCCCCTGCGGCCCGTCCGGACCGCCGCGAGGTGCTCACTCGCCAGCGCCGAGCAGATGCCCGGTGCCAGCGGCTCGCCGGCCCCGGCGATCTGCCGGCCCGTGGGCGAGAGCACCCAGGCCCGGAGATCGAGGTCGGTGGTGAGCAGATCCAGCACCACATCGGGTCCACCGCCCGCCGGGCCCGAGGTCATCAGACGGCGATGGCGGTCGACGACGGCCGCGAGATCCCCCGCGCGCTCGCCGGAAACCTGGCGCACCACGTACTCGGTGATCGTGGCGAATGCAATGTCTTCGTTCACAGCGAACAGCGGCAGCCGGTTGCGCCGACAGGCTGATACCAGATCATCCGGGATGTCTCCCAGCTCCGCCTCGCCCGCGGCGAGCCCGGCGACGCCGGCGCTCGCGAGGATTCGTACGAACGGCTCTGAGTCGGCTGAATTCCTTCGCCAGGCCAGGCCAGTGAGGACGAGTTCGCCCCCGGAGAGGTATCGGCTGGGATCGCGCAGGTCGGTCGTCATGACCCCGCGCACCGTCCGGTCGAGTTCGTCCTCGCCGCCCAGCAGCCGCAGCCCCAGCGCCTCGGTTTCCAGCAGTGCGCGCAGCCGCATGATGTCGCCGCCGATCTGTCTCGAATGTTGCCGTTGGAAATCGGGCAGGTCGTTGCATCCTGCCTTTCATACGAATCTACAAGACGAGGGAGGCCGCCAGCCAACTCCTTCATGGTTTCGGTGACTGCACCCGGGGGACGCGCGGCTTGTGTACTGACTCCACACCGCGTTAACAGCACGTGAACGACCAGTCGAGGGCCCCACGGCCTCCTGGCTTGAAGTGAACGACACGATGAAGAAGAAGAGAGCCGCTCATGGACTTCCTTCGCCCCGCCAGCTGGGAGGAGGCGCTCGCCGCTAAGGCCGAGTTCCCCACAGCTGTGCCGATTGCGGGTGGCACCGACGTGATGGTCGAGATCAACTTCGACCACCGTCGGCCGGAGTACCTTCTGGACCTGAACCGCATCGGTCTGCTGCGGGAGTGGGAGGTCGGCGAGGACGTGGTTCGTCTGGGCGCCTCCGTCCCGTACACGCAGATCATGGAAAACCTCCGTACGGAGCTTCCGGGTCTCGCGCTCGCCTCGCACACGGTCGCGTCCCCGCAGATCCGCAACCGCGGCGGCGTCGGCGGCAACCTCGGTTGCGCCTCGCCGGCCGGCGACTCCCACCCCGCGCTCCTCGCGGCGGGAGCCGAGGTCGAGGTGGAGTCCGTACGCGGCTCTCGCCTGATCCCGATCGACGAGTTCTACACCGGCGTCAAGCGCAACGCGCTCGCCGCCGACGAGCTCATCAAGACCGTCCACATCAAGAAGGCGGACGGCCCCCAGCAGTACTCCAAGGTCGGCTCCCGCAACGCGATGGTCATCGCGGTCTGCGCGTTCGGTCTGGCACTGCACCCGGAGACCCGCACGGTCCGCACCGGCATCGGTTCGGCGGCGCCGACCCCGATCCGTGCGAAGGCCGCCGAGGAGTTCCTGAACGCCGCGCTCGAAGAGGGCGGCTTCTGGGAGTCCGGCAAGGTCATCACCCCGTCGATCGCCAAGCAGTTCGGTGACCTCGCCTCCGGCGCGGCCAACCCGATCGACGACGTCCGCGGCACGGCGAAGTACCGCCGTCACGCGGTTGGCATCATGGCTCGCCGCCAGCTCGTCTGGACCTGGGAGCAGTACCGCGGTACCGGCAACGGCCGCTCGCTTGAAGGGGCTGCGTAATCATGCGCGTCAATTTCACTGTCAACGGCCGTCAGCAGGAAGCCGACGACGTGTGGGAGGGCGAGTCCCTTCTCTACGTCCTGCGCGAGCGCCTGGGCCTGCCGGGTTCGAAGAACGCCTGTGAGCAGGGCGAGTGCGGTTCCTGCACCGTCCGTCTCGACGGCGTGCCGGTCTGTTCGTGTCTGGTGGCCGCCGGCCAGGTCGAGGGTCGCGACGTCGTGACCGTCGAGGGCCTGGCGGAGTTCGCCAAGCAGCGCGAGGAGCACGGCCACGGTGGTGCCTGCGGCACCGGCGGCGGCTGCGGCAGCAAGGGCGGCGTCTCCCTGGACGCGGCCAAGCAGTGGCAGGCCAAGCCGGGCGACTCGCAGACCGGCGAGGGCGTCGAGCTCTCCAACATCCAGCAGGCGTTCATCGACGCCGGCGCCGTCCAGTGCGGTTTCTGCACCCCGGGCCTCCTGGTCCAGGCCGACGCGCTGCTGGAGGAGAACTCCTCCCCGTCCGACCAGGACATCCGCGAGGCCCTGTCCGGCAACCTCTGCCGCTGCACGGGCTACGAGAAGATCCTCGACGCGGTCCGCCTCGCGGCCGCCCGTCAGGCAGAGGCGGTCTGACCATGGCTCAGAACACGCGCACGGTTCCGGCGGGTACGCCGACCAACGTCACGCAGAAGCACACCAAGGGCGGCATCGGAGAGTCCATCCTCCGCCCGGACGGCACCCTCAAGGTCACCGGCGAGTTCGCGTACTCCTCGGACATGTGGCACGAGGACATGCTGTGGGGCCAGACCCTGCGCAGCACCGTCGCCCACGCCGAGATCGTCTCCATCGACATCTCCGAGGCGCTCGCGATGCCCGGCGTCTACTCGGTGCTGACCTACGACGACCTGCCGGCCGAGATGAAGAACTACGGCCTCGAGATCCAGGACACCCCGGTTCTCGCCAACGGCCGGGTACGTCACCACGGTGAGCCGGTCGCCCTCGTGGCCGCCGACCACCCGGAGACCGCCCGCCGCGCGGCCGCCAAGATCAAGATCGACTACCGCGAGCTGCCGCTCGTCACGGACGAGGCCTCCGCCCTCGCCCCCGACGCGCCGCTGATCCACGAGGGCCGCGACGACCACCACATCGGTCACGTCCCGCACCCGAACATCGTGCACCGTCAGCCGATCATCCGCGGCAACGTGGAGGAGGCCCGCAAGCGCGCCGACGTCATCGTCGAGGGCGAGTACACCTTCGGCATGCAGGACCAGGCCTTCCTCGGCCCGGAGTCCGGTCTGGCCGTGCCGTCCGAGGACGGCGGCGTCGACCTGTACGTAGCCACCCAGTGGCTGCACTCGGACCTCCAGCAGATCGCCCCGGTCCTCGGCCTCCCGCCGGAGAAGGTCCGCATGACGCTCTCGGGCGTCGGCGGTGCCTTCGGTGGCCGCGAGGACATCTCGATGCAGATCCACGCGTGCCTCCTGGCGCTGGCCACGAACAAGCCGGTCAAGATCGTCTACAACCGGTTCGAGTCCTTCTTCGGTCACGTGCACCGTCACCCGGCGAAGCTCTACTACGAGCACGGCGCCACCAAGGACGGCAAGCTCACGCACATGAAGTGCAAGATCGTCCTCGACGGTGGCGCCTACGCCTCGGCCTCCCCGGCCGTCGTCGGCAACGCGTCGTCCCTCTCGGTGGGTCCGTACGTCCTGGAGGACGTCGACATCGAGGCGATCGCGCTCTACACGAACAACCCGCCCTGTGGCGCGATGCGCGGCTTCGGCGCCGTCCAGGCCTGCTTCGCGTACGAGGCCCAGATGGACAAGCTCGCGGCGAAGCTGGGCATGGACCCGGTCGAGTTCCGCCAGCTGAACGCCATGGAGATGGGCACGATCATGCCCACCGGCCAGGTCGTGGACTCCCCGGCCCCGGTCGCCGAGCTGCTGCGCCGGGTCAAGTCCCGCCCGCTGCCGCCGGAGCGCCAGTGGGAGACCGCCGGCGAGGGCGCGGACGTCCGCGCGCTGCCGGGTGGCCTCTCCAACACCACCCACGGCGAGGGCGTCGTCCGCGGCGTCGGCTACGCGGTCGGCATCAAGAACGTCGGCTTCTCCGAGGGCTTCGACGACTACTCCACCGCCCGCGTGCGCCTGGAGGTCATCAACGGCGAGCCCGTCGCGATGGTCCACACGGCCATGGCGGAGGTCGGCCAGGGCGGCGTCACCGTTCACACCCAGATCGCCCGTACCGAGCTGGGTGTCACGCAGGTGACCATCCACCCGGCCGACACGCAGGTCGGCTCCGCCGGTTCCACGTCCGCCTCGCGGCAGACGTACATGACCGGTGGCGCCGTGAAGAACACCTGTGAGGCCGTGCGCGAGGCCGTCCTGGAGATCGGGCGCCGCAAGAACGGCTCCTACCACCCGGCGTGGGCCACGGCCGAGCTGCTGCTCGAAGGCGGCAAGGTCGTCACCGACGGCGGCGAGGTCCTCGCGGACATCGCCGACATCCTGGAGGGCGAGGACGCGATCGACCTGGAGCTGGAGTTCCGGCACCGGCCGACCGTCGCCTTCGACCTGGAGACCGGCCAGGGCGACGGGCACGTCCAGTACACCTTCGCCGCGCACCGCGCGGTCGTCGAGGTGGACACCGAGCTCGGCCTGGTCAAGGTCGTCGAGCTGGCGACCGCCCAGGACGTCGGCAAGGCGCTCAACATGCTCTCCGTGGTCGGCCAGATCCAGGGTGGCACCACCCAGGGCCTCGGCGTGGCGATCATGGAAGAGATCATCGTGGACCCGAAGACCGCGAAGGTGCGCAACCCCTCCTTCACGGACTACCTGATCCCGACCATCCTGGACACCCCGACCATCCCGGTCGACGTCCTGGAGCTCGCCGACCCGAACGCGCCGTACGGCCTTCGCGGTATGGGCGAGGCCCCGACCCTCTCGTCCACCCCGGCCGTCCTCGCGGCGATCCGGCAGGCGACCGGTCTGGAGCTCAACAAGACGCCGATCCGTCCGGAAGCCCTCACGGGCACCCTCTAGGACGGCGTGGTCCGGGGGCCGCGAGGCCCCCGGACCCCCTCAGACTCTCCGGGTGGTGCGACATGGGAACGTCACACTTCACATCGCACCGCCCGGAGTACGAAGTACCGCACCGCTCGCGGTCCGCTTCACCCGGCAGTACCCCTGCACCCAGCAACACCCCCAGCAGTACCGGAATACCAGCGGTAACCCCCGCAGTACCCGCAGTACACGCAGAACTTTCGCGTCGCCTCGGGCCGTCACCCCGGGTCGTGCAGCCAACGGAGTTTCCCAAATCCCGCGTCTCCAATCTTTATGCGGGTGCCCCTTTGAACCTTGGGAGTTAGGCACCATGACCCAGTCGTCTGTGGAGCCCAAGACCACCGCGGAAGAGGCCGGCGACGGCTCTCGCACCCCCGCCGGGCGTTCTTGGCTCGATCGGTACTTTCACATAACGCACAGAGGATCCAACGTCGGCAACGAGGTCCGTGGCGGTATCACGACCTTCATGGCCATGGCGTACATCCTCCTGCTCAACCCCCTGCTCCTCTCGGGCAAGGACGTCGCGGGCACCGTGATGGACGGGTCGGCGATCATCACCGCCACCGCCTTCGCCGCGGCCGTCACCACGCTCCTCATGGGCTTCGTCGGCAAGGTGCCGCTGGCCCTCGCCGCCGGCCTCTCCGTGTCCGGCGTGCTCGCCTCGCAGGTGGCCCCGCAGATGACCTGGCCGCAGGCCATGGGCATGTGCGTGGTCTACGGCGTCGTGATCTGCCTCCTGGTCGTCACCGGCCTCCGCGAGATGATCATGAACGCCATCCCCCTCGCGCTGAAGCACGCCATCACCATGGGCATCGGCCTGTTCGTCGCCCTGATCGGCTTCGTGAAGGCCGGGTTCGTCGGCAACGGCGGGGAGTTCATGCCCCCCGTCCAGCTCGGTGCGACCGGTGAGCTGTCCGGCTGGCCCGTGCTGCTCTTCGCCGTCACCCTGATCACCATCTTCATGCTCCAGGCCCGCAAGGTCCGCGGCGCGATCCTGATCGGCATCGTCGGTGGCACCGTCCTCGCCGCGATCATCAACCTCATCGTGGACATCGACCCGAAGGCCTGGAAGAACGGTCCGCCGGAGCTCAGCGGCTCCGCGGTCTCGATGCCGGACTTCTCGCTCTTCGGCGACGTCTCCTTCGGCGGCTGGGGCGACGTCGGCTACATGACGGTCGGCATGATCGTCTTCACCCTGGTGCTCGCCGGCTTCTTCGACGCCATGGCCACCATCATCGGCGTCGGCACCGAGGCCAAGCTGGCCGACGACAAGGGCCGCATGCCGGGCCTGTCCAAGGCCCTGTTCATCGACGGCGCCGGTGGCGCCATCGGTGGCGTCGCGGGCGGCTCCGGCCAGACCGTGTTCGTCGAGTCCGCGACCGGCGTCGGTGAGGGAGCCCGCACAGGCCTCGCCTCCGTCGTCACCGGCCTGTTCTTCGCCGCCTGCCTCTTCTTCACCCCGATCACCCAGATCGTCCCGGGTG
This sequence comes from Streptomyces sp. NPDC048258, assembly GCF_043201995.1. Lineage (NCBI taxonomy): Bacteria > Bacillati > Actinomycetota > Actinomycetes > Kitasatosporales > Streptomycetaceae > Streptomyces > Streptomyces sp. NPDC048258. The sequence goes on along the minus strand of NZ_JBICZH010000014.1, from coordinate 206,597 downwards.
AGGTCGCCTCCGCGGCCCTGGTCGTCATCGGCGCGATGATGATGCAGAACGCGCGCCACGTGGACTGGGCCGACAGCTCGACCTCGATCCCGGTCTTCCTGACCGTCGTGATCATGCCGTTCACCTACTCGATCACCGCCGGTGTCGCCGCGGGTGTCATCTCCTACGTCGCCATCAAGATCGCTCAGGGCAAGGCCCGCGAGATCGGCGGCTTCATGTGGGCGCTGACCGGAATCTTCCTGGTCTTCTTCTCGCTCCACCCGATCGAGGGCTGGCTCGGGGTCGGCTGACCCCGGCCGCACAGGTCAGGTCCTACCTGATCCGTAGCGCCTGATCCGTACGAAGAACCGCGCACTCCACGTATCCGATACTGGAACCCGAACCTCTCCGAGGAGGCCGCACATGCTGGACATCGCCGAAGAACTGAACCGGTGGGTCGAGCAGGGACGTGACTTCGCCGTCGCCACGGTCGTGGCGGTCGGCGGGAGCGCGCCCAGGCAGCCCGGGGCCGCACTCGCCGTCGACGGCGAGGGCACGGCCATCGGCTCGGTGTCCGGCGGATGCGTGGAGGGCGCGGTGTACGAGCTGTGCCGGCAGGCGCTGGAAGACGGCGAGACCGTCCAGGAGCGCTTCGGCTACAGCGACGACGATGCCTTCTCCGTGGGCCTGACCTGCGGCGGCATCATCGACGTCCTCGTGACCCCGGTCCCCGTGGGCTCTCCCGTACGGGAGGTGTTCGCGGCCGGCCTGGCCGCCGCCGCTCGTGGGGAGGCGGCGGCGGTCGCCCGGATCGCCGAGGGACCGGCCGAGCTGATGGGCCGCGCGGTGCTCGTCCGCGCCGAAGGCCCCTTCGAGGGCGGCTTCGGAGGCCACCCCGAGCTGGACCGCACCATCGCCGAAGAGGCCCGCGCCATGCTCGACGCCGGCCGGACCGGCGTGCTGGAGATGGGCGCCGACGGCCGGCTCTGCGGAGAGCCGCTCAAGGTGCTGGTCGAGTCCAGCGTCCCGCCCCCGCGCATGATCGTCTTCGGTGCCATCGACTTCGCCTCCGCCCTCGTGCGCATCGGCAAGTTCCTCGGCTACCGGGTCACGGTGTGCGACGCGCGGCCGATATTCGCGACGAAGACCCGTTTCCCCGAGGCGGACGAGATCGTCGTCGACTGGCCGCACCGCTACCTGGAGACCACCGCCGTCGACGGCCGGACCGTCCTGTGCGTGCTCACGCACGACGCCAAGTTCGACGTGCCGCTCCTCGAACTGGCCCTCCGGCTCCCCGTCGCCTACGTCGGCGCCATGGGCTCCCGCCGCACCCACGAGGACCGCAACGAGCGGCTCCGCGCGGTCGGCGTGACCGAGCTCGAACTGGCCCGGCTGCGCTCCCCGATCGGCCTGGACCTCGGCGCCCGCTCCCCGGAGGAGACCGCGCTGTCCATCGCCGCCGAGATCGTCGCCAACCGCCGCGGCGGCACCGGCGCCGCCCTGACCGGGGCGCACATCCCGATCCACCCCGACCTCCAGGCCACCTCGACCACGGTGATCGGCCGGATCGGCTCCGTCGCTTGAAGGAGGGCCGGCCGAACGTGAGCAAGGGCGCTTCTTCTGAGGAGTTGGGGGCTACTGGTTCCTTGGTTCACCCTTGTGAGTGATAGTGCGCTTTGGTGCGTGTTGTTAGTCAGGTGTATGAACCTCAAGGAGTGGGCGAAGGCGCAGGGTGTGCATCCGCAGACCGCGTATCGCTGGTTCCGTGAGGGCAATTTGCCGGTTCCGGCTGAGCGTGTCGGGCCGCGCACGATTCTGGTGAACGTGGAGGCCGACACCGTCCCAGGCGTGGTCGGTGGTGTCGGCCTGTATGCCCGTGTTTCCTCTCCCGGTCAGGAGCCGGATCTGGAGCGTCAGACGGCCCGGTTGTCGGCGTGGGCGGAGAAGGCCGGGCATCGGGTGGTGCGGATCGAATCCGAGGTTGCCTCCGGGATGAACGGCTCCCGTGCCAAGGCGCGTCGCCTGTTGGCCGATCCGGATGTCACGACCGTGGTGGTGGAGCACAAGGACCGGCTCGGGCTGGTGAACGTCGAACTCATCGAGGCGGCCCTCTTCGCGACGGGCCGCCGCCTGGTCGTTCTGGATGACGGCGGGGCCGAAGACGACCTGGCCGCTGACATGGTCGAGGTGCTGACCGCGTTCTGTGCCCGCGTGTACGGACACCGCTCCGCGAAGAACCGGGCGCGCAGGGCGTTGGAGGCAGCGGCCAACGATGGCTGAGCCGACCGGGAAGTTACGCGCCATCGCCCCTTCGTTTGTGGCGCTCGGTCCCTCTGGTGTGGCGATACGCGACCGCCTCAAGCACCTCACCCCAGAGGATCAGGAGGTCCTCCGGGCTGTTGGCGAGCATCAGGGCAGGCTCGCATCCCGTGACCTCAGGCAGCGTTGCGCGGACGGTCCCGATCACAGCACCGACACCTGGGCGAGCCGCAAGCGGGAAGGCCATCGCGATCGAAGACCTCGATTTCACCGCCGAGAAGACACGGGAGAAGCACGGCCGCAGGAAACGGTTCCGGCAGGTCATCTCCGGTATCCCGACCGGCAAGATCAAAGCCCGACTCGTGTCGATGGCCGCCGAACACGGTCTTGCCATCGTCGCGGTCGATCCGGCCTACACCTCCCAGTGGGGAGGCCAGCACTGGCAGAAACCGCTGGTGGGGGGCGGGGGGGGGGGGGGGCGCGGGGGGGGGGGGGGGCGGGGGGGGGGGGGGGGGGGGGGGGGGGGCGGGGGGCGGGGGGGGGGGGGCGGGGCGC
>NZ_JBICZH010000014.1:192897-203795 GCF_043201995.1 Streptomyces sp. NPDC048258 | reverse complement strand
CCAACACCGTTGTGGGCTCGTGGCGGGGGTTTCCTCCCACCCAGGGCCGGGGGGGGGGCCCCCCCCCCCCCCCCCCCCGGGCCCCCCCCCCCCCCCCCCCCCCCGCCGAAAGATGTCCCGACATGATGCCGCCGGTATCGCGATCGGGCGACGCGCCCTCGGACACCCGATCCGGCGACGGACGGCACCGCCCGGTAACGACCAGAGCGATCGTTACGGGCATCGGACCGCCCAGGCCGGACGAGACACCCGTAGGTGTGACGGAAACCGCCCACCCGCAACGGACCATGCCCCTGGAGACGTGCCGCCGAGCGGGAAGAGAACGTGGGGACCCAGTGCATCCAAAACCGTTCGGGATGCGCCCAGTACGCACCGGTGGGTCCAAGACCCAATCACGCACACTGGCTAGGAACGGTTGCGCCCTTTTCTCGTTCCGTCTATTTTACCGACCGGTAACAGGAGGCACTCTCTTTCCATCCCTTCCCCACACCGGAGTTGAACGGATGTCACGTACCCTCCACACCCTGGCCGCGCTGGCCGCGGCCACCCTGCTGACCTCCTTCGCGCCGGCGGCGGCCGCGCCCGGGGACGGCCTGCGCGAGGTGCTCTTCGTCGGGAACAACTGGGAGGGGACCGCCGACGTCCTCGCCTCCACCGGCGATCTCGCCAAGGTCGGCCGGATCAACGTGATCCCTGACAAGGAGGAACGGCTCCGGGAGATCTACCTCAACCCCGTGAAGCTCGGCTTCTTCCTGGGGATCCGCGCCACGGCGGGGGAGGGTCACGACCAGTTCGTGGACGACTTGTACACCACTCCCGACGGCTCGGCCGTCGTCGCCTCCCGGCCCAGCTTCGCCGACGTCGTCTCGGTCGACGTACGGACGGGGCGGATCAACTGGCGGTTCCCCGTGTCCGGTTACCGCGCCGACCACATGGCCGTCTCGCCGGACGGCACCCGGGTCGCGGTATCGGCCTCCACCGCCAACACCGTGCACGTCCTCGACATCGCCACCGGCCGGCAGGTCGGCTCCTTCAGCACCGGCGACAAGCCCCACGAGAACACCTTCACCGGAGACGGCCGCTTCCTGTGGAACAGCTCCATCGGGGACGTGACCTCCGCCCTCGACGCGTCCTGGCTGGACTGGACGAAGGGTGACCGGAAGATCACCGTGGTCGATGCGCAGACCTTCCGCACCGTCCGCGTGATCGACATGCGGGAGCGGCTGGACGCCTTCGGCCGCCCGGACCTGTCCGACGCGGTACGCCCCGTCTCCTTCAGCCCCGACGAGTCGAAGCTCTACTTCCAGGTGTCGTTCTTCAACGGCTTCCTGGAGTACGACGTGGCCACCGACCGGATCACCCGCCTCAAGACCCTCCCCGAGAACCCCGCCACCCCCACCGACCGCACCAAGTGGGTCAACGACTCCCGCCACCACGGCATGTCCATGAGCCCGGACGGGTCCAAGCTCTGCATCGCGGGCACCATGGACGACTACGCGACCGTCGTGGACCGGGCCACCCTCGCCGAGGGTCCGCTCGTACCCGCCGACAAGCCGTACTGGGCCACCGTCGACGGCGACGGCACGGCCTGCGTGATCTCCGAGAGCGGCTCCGACCGGGTCACGGCCATCGACTTCGCCACCGGAGCCAAGCGGGTCTCCGTCCCCGTCGGCGACCACCCGCAGCGGGTCAGGCTCGGGCACGTCCCGGCGGGCTGGACCGGGCCCGCCGCCCGGTAGCCGCGACGACGGGCCGGCTGGGGCGGCCGGGGCGGGCGAGCGGACCGCCCAGGCCGTCGGGCAGAGGCAGAGGTACAGAGGTCAGGAGGGCAGCGAGATGCGGGCCGCTGCCATCCCGAAGCCCGGGCCCCAGACCTGGGCGGACAGTGTGTCGGGCAGCCCGTGGAGGTCCTCCTCACGGTAACGGCGGCACTTCTGGTGCCAGTTGAGGATCCCCGCGAGCCAGTCCTGGAGCTCGCCGACGTACGCGTCGAGCCCGGCCCGGGCGTCGGCGTCCAGCTTCCAGTCGTCGTAGAGCAGCGGCAGCTGGTCGGCGACGATGTGCTCGAACTCCTCGGTGCGCTGCGTCATCAGCGCATGGCAGATGTGCAGGGCCTCCGGGTATCCGATGTCGAAGAAGTTCCGGGTGACGAGCACGTAGTTGTGCACCTCGCCCTCGACCTCCACCTCCTTCTGGTACGAGAAGATGTCGTTGAGCATGCAGGCGGTGTCGGCGGCCGCGTTCTCCAGGGACCGGATGGTCCCGGAGGCATAGATCTCGTCGGGAATGCCCCGCCCCGCCTGGCCGAGCCGACACAGGTACATCGTGAGGTGCGAGCCGAAGGTGTGCCGGCGCATCTCCGCGTAGTCCACCGGGTCGGGGACGCGGTTCAGGATCTGGTTCTCCGCCTCCCACACCCAGCTCTCCAGCATGCTGACGAGCGTGGCCCGGAACTCGGTGCGGACGGCCGGGGTCATGTCCCGGCTGGTGCGCACCCACAGGTCGGCGAGGGAACGTTCCATCGCCGTGCCGGGCACGGGCTGATCGGCGTGGTCGACCGGGATCATCGACACCAGCCGGGCCGTGGTCGCCTTGGCGGCGGCCAGGTTCTTGGCCTGGGCGAACACCACCGGGTAGTAGTCGTCCCCGTACGTCCCCCAGGTCAGCCAGCAGGCGTTGAGCAGCAGTGCCTCGGGCGTGGCGTCGGGGTCGATGCCGGCCGAGCAGAGCGCGAAGTCGTAGCCGCGCAGCTTCTGTTCGTTCCAGATGGCGGATCCGGGGTCGCCCGGCTGCGGGTCCAGCAGGCCCATCCGCCGGGCCCAGGCGACGGATCCCTCGCGCGCGTGGTCCAGGTGCGGGCTGAGGGAGAGGGCGAACGGCATGTAGACGTCCGGGATCACGGACGGGCCGGTGCGCTCGAACGGGACGTGGGTGAAGGACCGCCGGCGCATCTCCAGCGAGCGCTGCGTGAACACGGACCGGAGGTCGAGCGCCGTGGTGCCGAGCCCGGACGGGAGGAAGGGCAGGGTGAGCGGGGCGGTGGCCCGGGCCCCCTTGTTCATGTAGCGGCTGGAGACCATGTGCCATTCGTGGCCGCCGGACTGCCAGTCCTGGAGGCCCTTGGCGTAGGCGAGGACGGCCGCGATCTCCGCCGGGTCCATGGCGTGGTCGGCGAAGAGCTGGGGGAGCTCGGCCAGCGCGGTCTGCTCGAACTGCTGGAGGCGGGAGGTGAGCAGGTCGTTGGAGGCCTCGGCGGCCTCCTGGGTGGTGCAGCCGAGGAAGGTCTCCAACACCAGGACGGCGTTGGACAGTTCGCCCTCGTCGGCGACCTCGCGTTCGTAGGAGAAGATGTCGTTCCTGATGTGCACGGCGTCGGAGAAGGCGTCGCGCAGCACGCCGAGTGCGCGCGCGTGCGCCACGCGCGCCGGGACCTCGGCGGAGACGTACTCGATCAGACCGGCCGACCAGGGGGCGCCGCCCACCTTGCGGCGCATCTCGATGTATTCGAGGGGGTTCGCCACGCGCCCGAGGTTGATGTTGGCGAGTTCCCACATCGACTCGTTGAGGAGGTTCCTCGTGGATTCGGCGAATCGTTCCCGCCAGTCCGCGGACATGGCCGGTACGGTCCGCTTCCACAGGTCCGCGAGCCCCGCCTCCACCGGGTTGGTGGGCTCGGGGAAGCCGTCGGCCAGGTCCATCGGCATGAAGGCGGCGAGCTTGTCGAGGTACTCCTTGGCGCCGTCGCGGTCCTGCGAGCGCTTGTACGTCTCCAGGAAGTGGTCGTCGAAGAAGAAGACCCAGACGTACCAGTCGGTGACCAGGGACAGCGCCCCGCTGTCGCAGTCGGGGTGCGTGTACGAGCAGAGCAGCGCGTAGTCGTGGGAGTCGAGGTCGCTCTCCTCCCAGACGCCGGAACCTTCCAGCATCCCGAACGCGCGCGCCCATTGCTTGGTGTGGACCCTCGCGTCCTCCAGGTGGGGGTTCAGTCGCGCCGGATAAGGCACATAGAAATCCGGCAGTCGGAACGGCTGCGTCACGGCGGGGCCGGCCTTTCGTCCATGAGTGCGGGGGCCGGTGGGCCCGGCCCCCGCACGACATCAGCAGTGCCCTACCCCTGGTGCCCGTGGGATAAGGGGGAGTTCACCGCTTCAGGTGACGGACGCGTCGTTCTGCGCCGCCGACGCCTGGCACGGGATAGAGACGCCCTGCGCGGGCTGGTCGCCGTACTGGGCGGCCTGGATCCGGAACATGGTGGCGTAGCGGCCGCCCAGCGCCAACAGCTCGTCGTGGCTGCCCTGTTCGACGAGCCGGCCCTCGTGCAGGACGTAGATGACGTCGGCGAACCGGACACCCGACATCCGGTGCGAGACGAGGACGACGGCCCGCTGTGGACCGGCCAGGCCGCGGATGCTGTCGAAGGCGGCGATCTCCGCCTCCGGGTCGAGCGCGGAGGTGGGCTCGTCCACGACGAGGACGCGGGCGTCGCGGAAGCGGGTACGGGCCAGGCCGAATTTCTGCCACTGCCCGCCGGACAGCTCCGAAGCCCCCCTGAACACCCGGGCGAGCAGGGTCTCGTAGCCGTGCGGAAGCTTCTCCACGACCCGGTCGGCGCCCGTGTACCGGGCGGCGGCGACCACCTCCGCCGCCTGGTCCACGGACCCGTCCGGGCCCTCGGCGGCCGGCCTGCCGATGGCGATGTTGGTACGGGCGGTCACCGGCCAGCGCTCGAAGTCCTGGGTGAGCAGGGCGACCCGGTCGAAGACCTGCTCCCGGTCGGCGTCCCGCACCTCCACCCCGTCCCAGGTCAGAGATCCGGAGTCGGGCAGGTGCAGGCCGGCGAGGAGTTTGACGAGGGTGCTCTTGCCGGAGCCGTTCTCGCCGACCAGGGCGGCGACCCTGCCCGCCTCGATGGTGAGGGAGACGCCGGTCAGGGCGGGCTCGTCCCGGTCCGGGTAGCTGAAGCCCACGTCGACGAGCCGGAGCGTCCCGAGCCGCTCCGCCAGCGGGAGCCCGCCGGGCGGGATCGCGCGGCGGCCCGCCTCGGCGACGAACCGCTCCATGTCCCGTACGTACAGGGATTCCTCGTGCAGGGTGTTGGTGGTGGCGACGAGCGCGCCCAGGCTCGCCGAGCCGGTGCGCACCGCGATCACGGCGGTGCCGGCGACCGCGAGGTCCATCCGGCCGGAGACGATGAGCACGCCCATCGCCGCGTAGGTGACGAGGGCCGCGACACCGGAGAGCGCGGCGGCGAGCAGTTCGGTGGCCGCCTTGTCCCGGGCGAGGCGGGTGGCCTCGCCCTCGGCGTGCTCGGCCATGTTGCGGTAGTGGCCGAGGAGGTAGTGCCCGACTCCGTGCACCCGTACCTCGGGGGCCGACGTACGGGAGATCAGCAGCTGGCCGATGAGCCGCGCGGCGCGGGCGTGCTCCACCCAGGTGATCACGGAGAGGTAGCGGCGCTGGGCCACCCGCATCGCGCCCCAGCCGCGCGGGGCGGCGATCAGCAGCAGCATGGGCAGCAGCAGCGGGTGCAGCACGGTGAGCACCCCGGCGGTGGCGATCAGGGAGATCAGCCCGCCGAGGGTGGCCACGCAGGCTCCCACGGTCCGGCGGGCCGAGGGCGGCCCCCACTGGGCGCTGTCGAGCAGCCGCCGGAACTCCCCGTCCTCGATGGCTTCGAGCTCCACCTCGACGGCGGCCCGCAGGTACTGCACGTGCGCGGCCCGCTCCACCTTGGGCTCCAGCCGCCCGGCGGCCGCCGTCGACCGCGAGGCCAGTACGGCGCCCAGTACGGCGACCAGCGCGCCCGCGGCCAGGGCGGGCAAGGCGGCGTGCAGCCGGTCGGCGGCACTGCCCGCGCCGAGCAGCGTACGGAGCACCACGCTGAGGACGAGCAGCCCGACGGCGGAGGTGATCCCCTGCCCGGCCTCGGCGAAGGCGACGGTGAGCAGGGCGCGCCGGTCGGTCTCCCAGGCGAGCCGGAGCGTCCCGCCGGCCATCCGGGGCATGGAGCGCAGGGTGGTCAGGAGCCGGCTCTCCAGCCGGGCGTAGTCGTGGTTGGCCCAGCCGGCGTCGTAGCGCAGGGGGCCGCCGAAGAGCCGGCGCTCACTCTCGGAGACGGCGGGCTCGGCGGGCGCGGGCCGCTTGAGGAGCCTCATGCGCGGCCACCCCCGCCCGGTGCCGGGTCGAACGCCACATGAACGTGCACGGATCGCAAGATTCCTCCCGAGGTGCCGCGGCTGCGTACTGACAGCCGGAAGAACGTGGCTGTTCAGAGCGGCGTCACGGGGCGCGGGGAGCGAAGGTTCGTACAGAGTTCCGGTGTGGCCGGGGATCCCAAGGGGCGGCCGGGGGCTGGGTCGTGACGCGGCGTTCGAACCACTCGGAGGTGGGGATGACCCCCTTCGAGGGATTGCGTCGGTCGAATGCCGTGGAGTGCCGAGGTGTGCCCTGGAGTGCCCTGGAGTGTCGATGGGCGGGATGATTGTCTGATTAGGTTAAGTTTGCCCGTGTATGCGATTCCGGCGTTCCGGGAGGGACACTCATGGCGATCGATCTGGACAAGGTGCTCGACAAGGCGTGGGCCGACAAGCCCCTTTCCGAGGTGCTCGCGGCGCCCGTGGCGGCGCTCAAGGGCGTCACCGACAAGGACGGCGAGCTGTTGCACGAGGCGTTCGGGGTCAAGACCGTCGCCGACTTCGGGCAGCTGAAGTACGTGCGGTGGGCGCAGGCGCTCGTCGCGTTGAACCAGACCGTCAAGGCGTAGCCGGCCGACGGCCTGCGGCCCGCGGTCCGGGCGGGCCGGGAAAGGCCGTCCTCCTCACCCGCTGGAAGGGGGAGGAGGACGGCCTTGTGCGTGGATACCGGGGTGCGGACCGACTACTCCGCTTCGCCCTCCAGGTTGCCCTCCGTGTCCAGGTAGACCTGGCGGAGGGATTCGAGGATCTGCGGGTCCGGCTTCTCCCACATGCCGCGGGACTCGGCCTCCAGGAGGCGTTCCGCGATGCCGTGCAGGGCCCAGGGGTTGGCCTCCTCCAGGAAGGCGCGGTTCTCCGGGTCCAGGACGTACGTCTCGGTGAGCTTGTCGTACATCCAGTCCGCGACCACGCCCGTCGTGGCGTCGTAGCCGAAGAGGTAGTCCACCGTCGCCGCGAGTTCGAAGGCGCCCTTGTAGCCGTGGCGGCGCATCGCCTCGATCCACTTGGGGTTGACCACGCGGGCGCGGAAGACGCGCGAGGTCTCCTCGACCAGGGTGCGGGTCTTGACCGTCTCCGGGCGGGTGGAGTCGCCGATGTACGCCTCGGGGGCCGTGCCGCGCAGCGCGCGGACGGTGGCCACCATGCCGCCGTGGTACTGGAAGTAGTCGTCCGAGTCCGCGATGTCGTGCTCGCGGGTGTCCGTGTTCTTGGCGGCGACGGTGATCCGCTTGTAGGCGGTCTCCATCTCGGCGCGGGCGGGCCGGCCTTCCAGACCGCGGCCGTACGCGTACCCGCCCCACACCGTGTAGACCTCCGCGAGGTCGGCGTCCGTACGCCAGTCGCGCGAGTCGATCAGCTGGAGGATGCCCGCGCCGTACGTGCCCGGGCGCGAGCCGAAGATACGGGTCGTGGCCCGGCGTTCGTCACCGTGCTCGGCCAGGTCCGCCTGGGCGTGGGCCCGGACGAAGTTCTGGTCCGCCGGCTCGTCGAGCGAGGCCGCCAGCCGGACCGCGTCGTCGAGGAGGCCGATGACGTGCGGGAACGCGTCGCGGAAGAAGCCCGAGATGCGCAGCGTCACGTCGATGCGGGGGCGGCCCAGTTCCGCGAGCGGGATCGCCTCCAGGCCCGTCACGCGACGGGAGGCCTCGTCCCAGACCGGGCGGACGCCCAGCAGGGACAGGGCTTCCGCCACGTCGTCGCCCGAGGTGCGCATCGCGCTGGTGCCCCACAGGGACAGGCCGACGGAGGCGGGCCACTCGCCGTTGTCCGTGCGGTAGCGGGTCAGCAGGGACTCGGCGAGGGCCTGGCCCGTCTCCCACGCGAGGCGGGAGGGGACGGCCTTCGGGTCCACCGAATAGAAGTTGCGGCCCGTCGGGAGGACGTTGACCAGGCCGCGGAGCGGAGAGCCGGACGGGCCGGCCGGGACGAACCGGCCGTCCAGGGCGGCGACCACGTGGGAGATCTCGTCCGTGGTGCCGGCCAGCCGCGGGACGACCTCCCGGGCGGCGAAGTCCAGTACCGCCGTGACGTCCGCGGAATGCGCCGACGCGACCGCAGCCACCGCCGACGGGTCCCAGTCCGCGTCCTCCATCGCCTGGACCAGCGCGCGGGCCTGCTCCTCCACGGCGTCCGCCGAGGTGCGGGTGGCCGCCGACTCGTCCAGGCCCAGCGCCTCGCGCAGGCCCGGAAGGGCCGTCGTACCGCCCCAGATCTGCCGGGCCCGCAGGATCGCGAGGACCAGGTTCACCCGGGCCGCGCCCGTCGGGGCACCGCCCAGCACGTGCAGACCGTCACGGATCTGGGCGTCCTTGACCTCGCACAGCCAGCCGTCGACGTGCAGCAGGAAGTCGTCGAAGCCGTCGTCGTCCGGGCGCTCCTCGAGGCCGAGGTCGTGGTCGAGCTTCGCGGCCTGGATCAGGGTCCAGATCTGCGCGCGGATGGCCGGGAGCTTCGCCGGGTCCATCGCCGAGATCTGGGCGTACTCGTCCAGGTGCTGCTCCAGGCGCGCGATGTCCCCGTACGACTCAGCGCGCGCCATCGGCGGCACCAGGTGGTCGACCAGGGTGGCGTGCACGCGGCGCTTGGCCTGGGTGCCCTCGCCCGGGTCGTTGACCAGGAACGGGTAGACGAGCGGCAGGTCGCCGAGGGCGGCGTCCGGGGCGCAGGCCGCCGACAGGCCGGCGTTCTTGCCCGGCAGCCACTCCAGGTTGCCGTGCTTGCCCAGGTGGATCATCGCGTCGGCGCCGAACCCGCCGTCCTCCGCACGCGCCTGGATCCAGCGGTACGCGGCCAGGTAATGGTGCGACGGCGGCAGGTCCGGGTCGTGGTAGATCGCGATCGGGTTCTCGCCGAAGCCGCGCGGCGGCTGGATGAGGATGAGGAGGTTCCCGCGGCGCAGGGCCGCCAGGACGATGTCGCCCTCGGGGTTGGCGGACTTGTCGACGAACATGTTGCCCGGGGCCTCGCCCCAGTGTTCCTCGACGCTGCCCCGCAGCTCGGCCGGGAGTTCGGCGAACCAGCGCTTGTAGTCGGCGGCCGGGATGCGGACCGGGTTACGGGCCAACTGCTCCTCGGTGAGCCAGTCCTGGTCGTGGCCGCCGGCCTCGATCAGGGCCCGGATCAGCTCGTCGCCGTCACCCGAGACCAGGCCGGGGATGCCGTCGGCGGGACCGAAGTCGTAGCCGCCCGCGATCAGGGTGCGCAGCAGCTCCACGGCGCTGGCCGGGGTGTCCAGGCCGACCGCGTTGCCGATGCGGGAGTGCTTGGTGGGGTACGCGGAGAGGACGAGGGCGATCTTCTTGTCGCGGCGCTCGATGTGGCGGAGACGGGCGTGGCGTACGGCGATCCCCGCGACCCGGGCGGCGCGCTCGGGGTCGGCCACGTAGGCGGGCAGGCCGTCCTCGTCGAGCTCCTTGAAGGAGAACGGGACGGTGATCAGTCGGCCGTCGAACTCGGGCACGGCGACCTGGGTGGCGGCGTCGAGGGGGGACAGGCCCTCGTCGTTCTCCTCCCAGTTGCTGCGCGAACCCGTCAGGCACAGCGCCTGGAGGATCGGCACGCCGAGCGCCGCGAGCGCGCCCGCATCCCAGGACTCGTCGTCCCCGCCCGCCGAGGCGGTGGCGGGGCGGGTGCCGCCGGCCGCGAGGACGGTGGTGACGACGGCGTCGACCCCCTCCAGCTCGGCCAGCAGCTCCGGCTCCGGGGTGCGGAGGGAGGAGACGTAGAGCGGGAGCGCCTGCGCGTCCTTGGCCTCGATGGCCTCGCACAGGGTGTGCACGAAGGCGGTGTTGCCGCTCATCTGGTGGGCGCGGTAGTAGAGCACGGCGACGCGGGGGCCGGTGGTCTGCCGGGCGGTGCGCTCCAGGGGGCCCCACGTGGGGGAGGCGGCGGGCGGCTCGAAGCCGTGGCCGGTGAGGAGGACCGTGTCCGAGAGGAAGCGGGCCAGCTGGTCGAGGTTGGCGGGGCCGCCGTGCGCGAGGTAGCCGTGGGCCTCGGCCGCGATGCCGATCGGGACCGTGGAGGCCTCCATCAGCTGGGCGTCCGGGGCCTGTTCGCCGGTCAGGACCACGACCGGGCGGGTCTGGCCGGGGGCCAGGAGGAGGTCGAGGCCGTCCTGCCAGGCGCGGAGGCCGCCGAGGAGGCGCACGACGACCAGTTCGACGCCGTCGAGGAGGCCCGGGAGGTCGTCGAGGGGAAGGCGGGAGGGGTTCGCGAACCGGTACGGGACGGGGCCGTCCGCGGCGCGGGCGCTGAGCAGATCGGTGTCGGACGTCGACAGCAGCAGGATCATGCGGCGGCAGGCCTTCCTCGGGGTTTCCGCGCCCCGGGCAGTGAGGACGGCGGGAGTTCCTGACTCACCCTTCGGCCGTGTCGCTCCGCGGGGTTCACAGTGGCGGGACCGCGCCGGAATCTCACCGGGCTTCCTCCCATGTCGCCGTCCTCGGCGATGGCGGGGCCGTGTGGCTCCGCCGGGGGTCATCCTAGAGGGCCTTTGCCCTGGCCGGGAGCGGGGGTGGTCGGGTGCGGCCGTTGCGCTGCGCTGGCTTGGGCGGGGTGGTTCGGGTGCGGCGCAGTTGCCGGGGCTCTGCGGTGACGCTGCGCTGGCTGGGGGCGGGTGGTCGGGTGCGGCGCCGTTGCGGGGGGGGGGGCCCCCCCCCCCCCCCCCCCCCCCCCCCCCCCAAAGGGACAGCACACCAAAAAAAA
>NZ_JBICZH010000014.1:0-192887 GCF_043201995.1 Streptomyces sp. NPDC048258 | reverse complement strand
GGGGGGGGGGGGGGGGGGCGGTGGGGGGGCGGGGGGGGGGGGGGGGTGGTGGGGGGGGGGCGCTGTGGCGGGGGCTGGGGGGTGCGGGGGGGGGGGGGGGGGGGGGGGGGGGGGGTGCGGCGCCGTTGCCGGGGCTCTGCCCCGGACCCCGCGCCTCAAACGCCGGCGGGGCTGGTTGTGGGCTGGTGAGGCTGGATTGGTCGGGCGGGGCTGGTTGTGGGTCGGCGGGGCTGGATTTGGCTGGTGGGGAGGTGTGGGGTGGTGACGGACACAGGTCGGGGGAGGGGAATCGTGGGTATGCTCGCCGCCATGCCCCAGCCCCCTTCCGCCGCATCGCGGGACGAACCCGTCATACGGGAGCGCGGTGACGCCTGCCCCGGCGCGTTGCGGCTGCACGCGGCGGACGACGGGTTCCTGGCGCGGGTCCGGATACCCGGCGGGCTGCTCACGCCCCGCCAGGCCTCCGTGCTCGGGCTCGCCGCGGACCGGTTCGGGGACGGGCACCTCGAACTGACCTCCCGGGGCAACGTCCAGCTGCGCGGGCTCGACGACGGATGCGGCGCCGGGCTCGCGAAACTGCTGGACGGGGCCGGGCTGCTGCCGGCGCCGAGTCACGAACGGGTCCGGAACATCGTGGCGACGCCGATGTCCGGGCTGGAGGGTCCGGCCCGGCCCGACGTGCTGGCCTGGGCCCGCGCGTTCGACGGGCTGCTGTGCGCGAGCGCCCGGGCGGCGGCGCTGTCCGGGCGGTTCCTGTTCGCCTTCGACGACGGGCGCGGGGACGTCGCCGCGCTGAACCCCGACGTGACCGTGCTCGGCGGGCCCGACGGCCGGGCGCTGATCCGGCTCGGCGTGGCCGCCGACGCCGTGGAACTGGCCGCGCCGCACGCGGCCCGGGCGGCGCTGCTCGCCGCCGAGTACTTCCTCGACACGGCCGACGCGGCCGGGACCCGGGCCTGGCGGGTGTCCGAGCTGCCCCCCGAACACCCTCTGGACGAGGCCGAGTTCACCCGTCGGCTCACGGCCGCCGGGATCGAGGCGGCCGTCGTCACCGAGGTGGCCTGGCCGTACGCGCCGCCGCCCCGGCCGTGGGGCGCGGGGACCGGCGACCGGACGCACCTGTGCGTACTGCCGCCGCTGGGGCGGCTGAGCACCGAGCAGTGGCGGGTCCTGGTACGGGTCGCCGACCGGGGCGGCCGCGAACTGCGCGTCACCCCTTGGCGCAGCGTCATCCTGCCCTCGGCCGGTACCAGCAGGCCCGTCCACGGCGCGGCCCTGATCGAGACCGCCGGCCTGGTCCTCGCCCCCGACAGTCCCTGGGAGGCCGTCACCGCCTGCACCGGCCGGCCCGGCTGCGCCAAGTCCCTGGCCGACGTGCGCGCCGACGCGCGGGCCGTCGCCGAGCGGGCACGGGGGCCGCTGCCCGTGCACTGGTCCGGGTGCGAACGCCGCTGCGGGCACCCGCGCGGCACCGCCTGGGTGGACCTGGTGGCCACGCCCGACGGGTACCGGCTCGGCGCCGCGGACCCGGTGGCACCCGAAGAACTCGCCGCGGCCCTCGCCGCCGCCCGCAACCAACCCCGAGTGTCCGAAGCCGCAGTGAAGAAATGAGCGAGTACACCGTGTTCGAGTACGAGAAGGACGGCGCCGCGATCTACCGCCAGTCCTTTGCCACGATCCGCGCCGAGGCGGACCTCTCCGGGCTGCCCGCCTCGGTCGCCCAGGTCGCGGTGCGCATGATTCACGCCTGCGGGATGACCGACCTCCCGCAGGACCTGGGGTACACGCCCGAGGTCGTGCTGCGGGCCCGCGCCGCGCTGGAGGCGGGCGCGCCGATCCTGTGCGACGTGCAGATGGTCGCCAGCGGGGTCACCCGCAAGCGGCTGCCCGCCGAGAACGAGGTGATCTGCACGCTTTCCGACCCGGCCGTGCCGGAGCTCGCCGCGAAGATGGGCACCACGCGCAGCGCCGCCGCCCTCGAAGTCTGGCGTGACCGGGGCCTGTTGGAAGGCTCGGTGATCGCCGTCGGCAACGCGCCGACCGCGCTCTTCCGGCTGCTGGAGATGATCGAGGAGGGCGCCCCGCGCCCGGCCGCCGTCATCGGCGTGCCCGTCGGCTTCATCGGCGCCGCCGAGTCCAAGGACGCCCTCGCCGCCCACCCGTCGGGGCTCGACCACCTGATCGTGCGCGGCCGCCGCGGCGGCAGCGCGATCGCCGCCGCGGCCGTCAACGCCATTGCGAGCGTGGCCGAATGAGCGCCGGACGTCTGTACGGGGTGGGGCTCGGGCCCGGCGATCCGTCCCTGATGACGCTGCGCGCGGTCGAGGTGATCGCCGAGGCGGACGTCGTCGCGTACCACAGCGCCCGTCACGGCCGGTCCATCGCCCGCGCGATCGCCGCGAAGCACCTGCGCGCCGACCACATCGAGGAGCCGCTGGTCTACCCGGTCACCACCGAGACCACCGACCACCCCGGCGGCTACCAGGGTGCGATGGAGGAGTTCTACGAGTCCGCCGCCGCCCGCCTCGCCGTACACCTGGACGCCGGTCGGACCGTCGCCGTGCTCGCGGAGGGCGATCCGCTCTTCTACAGCTCGTACATGCACATGCACAAGCGGCTCGCGGACCGGTACGAGACCGAGGTGATCCCCGGTGTCACCTCGGTGAGCGCCGCCGCCGCCCGGCTCGGCACCCCGCTCGTGGAGGGCGAGGAGGTCCTGACCATCCTCCCCGGCACCCTGTCCGAGGAGGAGCTCACCGCCCGGCTGGCCGCCACCGACTCGGCCGTCGTGATGAAGCTCGGCCGGACCTTCCCCGCCGTGCGCGGGGCGATGGAGCGGAGCGGCCGGCTCGCCGAGGCCCGCTACGTCGAGCGCGCCACCATGGCCGGGGAGCGCACCGGAGTCCTCGCGGACACCGACCCCGAGTCCGTCCCGTACTTCGCCCTCGCCGTCGTCCCCAGCCGGATCGGCAACCCGGGCAGCGTGCCGTCCGGCCCCGGCGAGGTCGTGGTCGTCGGCACCGGCCCGGCGGGCCCGCTGTGGCTGACCCCCGAGACACGGCGGGCGCTGGCCGACGCCGAGGTGCTGGTCGGCTACACCACCTACCTGGACCGGGTCCCGGTCAGGCCGGGCCAGATCCGGCACGGCTCCGACAACAAGGTGGAGTCCGAGCGCGCCGAGTTCGCCCTCGACCTGGCCCGGCGCGGACAGCGGGTGGCCGTGGTCTCCGGCGGCGACCCCGGCGTCTTCGCCATGGCCACGGCGGTCCTGGAGGTCGCCGGGCAGGCGGAGTACAAGGACGTGCCCGTACGGGTCCTGCCGGGGGTGACCGCGGCCAACGCGGCGGCCGCCGCGGCCGGGGCCCCGCTCGGCCACGACTACGCCACCATCTCGCTCTCCGACCGGCTCAAGCCGTGGGAGGTCATCGCGGAGCGGCTGCGCGCGGCCGCCTCGGCGGACCTGGTGCTCGCCCTGTACAACCCCGGCTCGCGCAGCCGCACGTGGCAGGTCGCGCAGGCCCGCGAACTGCTGCTGGAGCTGCGCTCGCCCGAGACCCCGGTGGTCGTGGCGCGCGACGTCGGCGGCCCGGAGCAGTCCGTGCGGATCGTCACGCTCGCCGAACTGGAGCCGTCCGAGGTGGACATGCGCACGCTGCTGCTGATCGGGTCCTCGCAGACCCAGGTCACCGAGCGCGCCGACGGCTCGCGGATCACGTGGACCCCGCGCCGCTACCCGTGACCGGGTGAGGCGTCGCAGGACCCGGGGCCCGGGGCGGTCGACCGCCCCGGGCCCCGGGCTTTCGCGTCTTCCGGCCGGCCGGAAGGCCGCGGCGCGGGCGCGGCCCGGGCCCTACGCGGGCTCCGCGCAGTCGAGCCATCGCAGGGCCGCCGCCATCGAACGGGCCTCCGCCACGCCCTCCGGGACGGGAGGGCGGCGTACGACCAGCACCGGGATGCCCGTCTCGCGGGCGGCGGTGAGCTTCGGGGCGGTCGCGGAGCCGCCGCTGTCCTTGGTGACCAGGACGTCGATCCGGTGGCGAGCGAGCAGATCCCGTTCGTCGTCGAGGGTGAACGGGCCCCGGGCCAGCAGGACTTCGAGGCGCGGCGGCGTGGGCGCGGCCGGGGGGTCCACCGAACGCACCAGGAACCAGGTGTCGGTGAGGTGCGCGAAGGTGTGCAGGCCCATCCGGCCGGTGGTCAGGAACGCACGGCTGCCGAGCGCGGGCAGCAGGCCGGCCGCCCCGGCGAGGGAGTCCGCGAAGGTCCACTCGTCGCCCGGCTCCGGCGTCCAGCCGGGCCGGCGCAGCGCCAGCAGCGGGACGCCCGAAAGCGCCGCAGCCTCGGCCGCGTTGAAGCTCATGCGCTCCGCGAAGGGGTGGGTGGCGTCGACCAGGTGGGTGACCCGGTGGGCAAGGATCCACGCGGCGAGCCCGGCGGGGCCGCCGAAGCCGCCGATCCGGGTCTCACCCGGCGGCAGGACGGGCGCGGCGACCCGCCCGGCGAGGGAGGTCGTCACCCTGGTCGCTCCGGGCGGGGCGGGCCGGACCGCGCGCGGGGCCGTGTCCCGGGCCGGGTGGGCGTCCGGGTGGGCGGCCTCCCCCACGCCCCGGGCCCCCGTCAACGCCGCCGCCAGGCGTCTGGCCTCCGTCGTGCCGCCCAGGATCAGGACGTGCCGCCCGGGACCCGGTTCAGCAGACATGCCGGTCACGTTCGGGGGAGTACAGGTGGCTGTCGCGGAACTGCTCCGCCCCCAGCGTGCGGCCCACGATGATGACGGCCGTGCGGACCAGCCCGTGCTCCTTCACCTGGGCCGCGATGTCGGCCAGCGTGCCCCGCAGGATCAGCTCGTCGGGGCGGCTGGCCATCGCCACCACGGCGACCGGGCACTCGGCCCCGTAGTGCGGCAGCAGCTCGTCGACGACCCGGTCCACGTAGCGGGTGGCCAGGTGCAGCACCATCAGCGCGCCGCTGCGGCCCAGGGTGGCCAGGTCCTCGCCGGGCGGCATCGGGGTGGCCTGCTGGGCGATCCGGGTCAGGATCACCGTCTGGCCGACCGTGGGAACGGTCAGCTCCCGCTTCAGCGCCGCGGCCGCCGCGGCGAAGGCCGGCACGCCCGGGACCACTTCGTACGGGATGCCGGCCGCGTCGAGCCGCCGCATCTGCTCCGCGACCGCGCTGAAGACGGAGGGGTCGCCGGAGTGCAGCCGCGCCACGTCCTGGCCCGCCGCGTGCGCCCGTACGCACTCGGCGACGATCTCGTCCAGGTTCAGCCGGGAGGTGTCCACCAGCCGCGCGTCCGCCGGGCATTCGGCGAGCAGTTCGCGGGGGACGAGGCTGCCCGCGTACAGGCAGACCGGGGCGGCGGCCAGGGTCCGGGCACCGCGCACCGTGATCAGGTCGGCGGCGCCGGGGCCCGCACCGATGAAGTACACGGTCATGTCAGAGATCCTTCTCGTTCGTCGACTTCGTCACTGACCACTGGGTGACCGGCATGGCCTGCCGCCAGCCCGTGAAGCCGCCGACCGGCACCGCGTGGGCGACCGAGAGCTTCACCAGTTCGCCGCCGTGGCGCCGGTAGCGGTCGGTGAGGACCGCCTCCGACTCCAGGGTGACGGTGTTGACCACCAGCCGGCCACCGGGGGCGAGCGCCGCCCAGGCCGCGTCGAGCAGCCCCGGCGCGGTCAGGCCGCCGCCGATGAACACCGCGTCGGGGGAGGGAAGGCCGGCGAGGGCCTCCGGCGCGGCGCCGACGACCACGTGCAGGCCGGGCACGCCGAGCGCCGCCGCGTTACGGGCGATCCGCGCGGCCCGCTCCGGGACGCGCTCCACGGCCACCGCCCGGCAGGAGGGGTGCGTGCGCATCCACTCGATGCCGATGGAGCCGGAGCCGCCGCCGATGTCCCACAGCAGCTCGCCGGGGGCGGGGGCCAGCGCGCACAGGGTCGCGGCCCGGACCCGGCGCTTGGTGAGCTGTCCGTCGTGCTCGTACGCGGCGTCCGGCAGGCCGGGGGTCGCGCCGATCCGGGGCGCCGGGTGGGAGGGATCCCGGCGGCAGTCCACGGCCACCACGTTCAGGGGATCGCCCGGCGGGTGGTCCCAGCCGTCGGCGAGGCCCTCGTACGCGTCCTCGCGCTCGGAGCCGAGCTGCTCCAGCACCCGGATGCGGCTCGGGCCGAAGCCCCGATCCCGGAGCAGAGCGGCGATCTCGTCCGGGGACGCCGCTCCGGCGCTGAGCACCAGCACCCGCCGCCCCTCGTACAGCGCCGCCGCGAGCCGGGCCACCGGGCGGCCGACGACCGTGACCACCTCGGTGTCCTCGACCGGCCAGCCCAGGCGGGCGCAGGCGTAGGAGACGGAGGAGGGGTGCGGGTGCACCCGCAGGGCCTGCGGCCCCAGCTCCTGAGCGAGGGCCCGGCCGATCCCGTAGAACATGGGGTCGCCGCTGGCCAGCACCGCGATCCGGCGGCCCGCGTGCTCGGCCATCAGCTTCGGCACGGCCGGCCGCAGCGGGCTCGGCCACGCCACCCGCGCCCCGGGGCAGTCGGCGGCCGGCAGCAGGTCCAGCTGGCGCGGCCCGCCGATCAGCACCTCGGCACGGGACAGCGCGGACCGCGCGGCGGCGGTGAGCCCGGCCCAGCCGTCGGCGCCGAGGCCGACGACCGTCACGGGTATGGGGGGCGGTGCGGAGCTCACTGCGCGGTACCTCGGGACTGGAAGGGGAAAGCGGAAGGGGCGGACCGCAGCCTACTGGCCTGCGCGTACGCGTGCCCGTACGACCCCCGCTCCGGCCCCCGGCCCGCGCCGGTCTACTCTCGGTAACCCACCGATCGCGAGGGAGCCCGCCATGCCCGGCTGGAACGCCACGAACATCCCCGACCAGAGCGGCCGGACCGCGGTCGTGACGGGGGCCAACAGCGGGATCGGCTACGTCACCGCCCGCGAGCTCGCCCGGCGCGGCGCCTCGGTCGTGCTGGCCTGTCGCAGCGCCGCGCGCGGGCGGGCCGCCGAGGTCCGGATACGCTCCGAAGTTCCGGGCGCGGAGGTGGAGTTCGCCCCGCTCGACCTGGCCGACCTGGCCTCCGTCCGGGAGTTCGCCAAGGCCTACGGGCAGCGCCGGGAGTCGCTGGACCTGCTGGTCAACAACGCGGGCGTGATGGCACTGCCGTACGGGCGGACCGCCGACGGGTTCGAGACGCAGTTCGGGGTCAACCACCTCGGGCACTTCGCGCTCACCGGGCTGCTGCTGCCGAGGCTGCGGGCCGCGGCGCCGGGCGCGCGGATCGTCAACGTCTCCAGCGGCTTCCACGCGCTCGCCGACATCGACCTCGACGACCTGGACGGCGAGCACGGCTACCGGCGCTGGATCGCCTACGGCCGCTCCAAGACCGCCAACCTGCTCTTCACCCACGAACTGTCCCGGCGGTTCGCCGCCGCCGGCTCGACCATCGTCGCCGCCGCCGCGCACCCCGGCTACGCCTCCTCCAACCTCCACGCCGGAGCGTCGAAGCTGGAGGGCCCCACCCTCAACTCGCGCGTGGCGGCGTTCGGCAACGCGTTCGTCGCGCAGCCCGCGTCCTCGGGCGCGCTGCCCACGCTCTACGCGGCCACCGCGCCCGGGGTGCGGCAGGACGATTTCATCGGGCCGCGGTTCGGCTGGCGCGGAGCGCCGGTCCGGTCCTGGCGGGCGAAGCGGACCTTCGACGACACGTCCGGCGAACTGCTCTGGGCCGCCTCCGAGAAGCTCACGGGAGTCTCGTACGGATCCCTGCCCCGCTGACCCGCCCGGCGAGCCGACCGCCGGGCGCGCGGAGCGGTCCTTGAGCGCCCCCGTCCGCCCCCCGGACGCCTCCGGGCGCCCCGGACGGTACCTGACCGCGACGCCCCCGGCCGCCGGACAATCGGTGGCATGGACGACACTCCGGACAACCACCCACTTCAGTCGGGGCGCAGGGAGCGCCAGATGCGGTCCGGGAGGTAGCGCGCGGCCTCCGCCAGGTCGATCTCGTAGGTGCTGGACAGCCAGCGGCGCGCGGCCTCGGTGAGGGGCCCCATGACCATGACCTCGATCACGGGGGCCGGGAGGGGGGCGATCTCGCCGCGCTCCATGCGCGCCCCCATCCACTGCATGATGGTCCCGAACTTCTCCGCCTTGGCCGCGCCGATCTCCTCGGCGTGGGCCACGAGGTAGCCGGAGTAGGCCGAGGCGTGCAGGAACAGCGCGACGTCCCGGTGCTCCTGGGTGAAGCGCAGGTAGGACGCCACCCACGCCTGGACGCCGGTGCGCGCGGTCCGGCACCGGGTC
Organism: Streptomyces sp. NPDC048258; assembly: GCF_043201995.1. Lineage (NCBI taxonomy): Bacteria > Bacillati > Actinomycetota > Actinomycetes > Kitasatosporales > Streptomycetaceae > Streptomyces > Streptomyces sp. NPDC048258. The sequence continues at coordinate 184,585 of NZ_JBICZH010000014.1, read as the reverse complement.
AGGGCGGCGGCCATCTCGTCGCACAGCTGGTCCATGCACCGGATGTAGAGGGCGGCGGCCAGGCCGTCGAAGTTGCCGAAGTGGTGGTAGAGGCTGCCGAGGCTCACACCGCTGGCCGCGACGACCGCGTTCACCGTGAACCCCTGCTGGCCGGACTCGGCGAACACGCGCAGAGCGGCGGTCAGGAGCAAGTCGACGGTGGCCTCACCGCGTTGTTGCTTAGGAGACATGTCGGGTCCCGTCGGTGTCCGTCGCGGTGTTTCCGTGATCTGTTGGGCGGAGAGAGAGCCTAGCAAGACCTGGAACTAGAAGATTTTTCTAGAAAGACCCTCCGTGAAGCCGCCCGGCGCGCCACACTGGGCAGGCAATCGGACCCGTGTGCACCCGCCCCCCTCATCCCTTGGAGCAGCCGGTGTCGTCGCAGGAAATCCCCCTCCAGCTCACCCCGCAGCAGGCGGCCCACGGTGTGATCCTCACCGTCGAGCTGCCGACCGGCCCGGCGCGCGTCCGCATCCCCCACTCCCGGGACGGGGACCTCGTCCGGGCCCGCGTCGGAGACGCCGAGGTGCTGCTGCGCATCCGGGTGGCAGGGGCAGGGGCAGGGGCAGGGGCAGGGGCTGCGGCCGGGGCCGGGGGCACGCCGCGGTCCGGTCCGGCCCCCGGGGCGGGCGGCCGCGGCTGCCTGGTGGCGCTCGCGGTCTTAGTGGTGCTGGGCATCGGCATCGCCGTCGTGCTGAACGGCGGGGACGACAGCGACGGCAAGGTCTCCGCGAGCTCGACGCCCACGGAGTCGCCGAGCCCGACGCCCACCCCGTCGCCCAGTGCCTGGAGGACCGAGACCGTCGCCCCGTCCAGCCGGGCGACCCTCCCGGAGCCCAGCCTCGAACCCAGCCCGGAGCCCAGCCCGGAGCCCACCCCGTACGACCGCGGCACCTGCCTCAACGGGAGCCTGCCGGACTCGACGACCGCCCAGCGGGTGGACGACGTCGAGGAGGTCTCCTGCTCGGCGTCCGACGCGCACTACCGGGTGATCGAGAGCATCCCGATGACCTCCGACATGGACCGCTGCAACGACAACCCCAAGACCCAGTACGCGTTCTCCCACCGGTACACCATCAACGGCAGGGTGATCAACGAGTACGTGTACTGCCTGGTCGGCCTCGGCTCGTACGCCCGCTAGGCCACCGTCGCCGGAAGCGCTACGCGGACTTCGTGGCGCGTTCGTACAGGGCCCGGAGCCCGTCGCCGAAATAGCTGCTGTACGAGGTCTCGTCGTCGCCGCCGCCGTCGCGGCCGCCGATCACCCCGATCAGCGTGTGCCCATCGGTCAGCACCGGGCCGCCGCTCGTGCCGTTGGGCACGTCCGCGCAGTCGAGGCGCAGCTGCGTCGGCCCCGCGGCGCGGGCGGTGTTGCGGCAGTCCAGCGGCTGCTCGGAGGTGTTGGGGTAGCCCACGAGCCGTGCGGGCGCGGGCAGTTCGGGCCGGAAGGCGATCTCCTCGGCGCCGGTGACGTCCTCCAACCGCTGGCCGGGGTAGCCGGGCCGGCGCAGCCGGACGAAGGCGACGTCGTGGTCGGGGTCCTGGTCCTCGGTCCAGCGGGGGTCCACGTCGATCCGGGTGGGCACCCAGACCCCGTACGGAGCCGCGCCGTCCAGATAGCCGGGGGCGAAGGCGAGGTTGGTGCGGAAGCCGCCCGTGTACACGCAGTGGGCGGCGGTGGCGATGAGGTCGCCGCCGGGGGAGTGGACCACCACGGCCGAGCAGTGGTGGTCGGGGTCGCCGTCGGCGCCGGGGGAGAAGAGCGTTCCTACGGCGGGCTCGGCGGGCGCCGGCCGGGCCTCCAACGGGTCGGAGGGCTGCCACCCGGCCGACCTCCAGTGCACCGAGGTGCCGCTGTCGGCGAAGGCGTTGCCGTCCGTCGGCGGGTCCGGGACCTCGTGGGCCAACCCGTCCAGCACGGCGGCCGCCGTCCGGTCGGCGCGCTCGGGATCCTGCTGGTAGACGCCCTGCGCGGCATCCCCGTCCGCGCGGTGGGCGGCGAAGCCGCGCAGCTCCCACAGGTACCCCGCGCCCACGATGACCAGCGCGCAGAGGACGCCGACGAGCACGGAGGCCCGTACGGCCCGCCCGTGAACCTTGCTGAACATGTGGCACTCCCCGCCCCGCAGACGCGTCCGACTCTCCGTTCGATGGGGAGATCGGCGGGATGGGTTCCGAAATCCGGACGTGTCCGTTCTCACAGCGGCCCCCGGCCGCCCCCGCGTCACTCCCCTGTCTTCCGCGTGTCATTCAACTCACCTACGCTCCACGCGACTTGAGCCACAGCGGACCGACAGACCGACAGGAGCCGAAAGCATGAGACTACGCAACCGGATGGCGGGCGCGGTGACCGCGGGACTGGCGGCCGTGGCCCTCGTGCTGGGAACGGCCCCGGCCGGCGCGGCGGGTACCGGTACCTCCGACAGCCTCCCCTACGCGGGATCGACCGGAGTCGGCGTGCACAATGCCTACGAGAAGGCCAAGTACCCGTACTTCGCCGACGCGCTGGACTCGGGCGCCGCCATGCTCGAACTCGACGTGTGGACCAACTTCTTCGGCAGTTCGTGGCGGGTCTCCCACGACAACCCTGTCGGCAACGACAGCAACTGTGAGAACGCCACGTCGCCCGCCCAGCTGCGCACCAAGTCCCGCAACCAGAACCTGGCGGGCTGCCTCTCCGACATCCGCAGCTGGCACGACGCCCACCCCGGCCACCGGCCGGTCGTCCTCAAGCTGGAACTCAAGGACGGTTTCGCCGCCAACCTCGGGCGCGGCCCGGCCGAGCTGGACGCGCTGCTGACCGGCAAGCTCGGCGACGCCGTCTACCGTCCCGGCCAGCTGGCCGCCGGTCACCCCGACCTCGACACCGCCGCCCGCGCCGGGGCCTGGCCCAGCCGCGCCGCGCTCGCCGGGAAGTTCATCGTGGAGCTGATCCCCGGGACCTTGGAGGAGGGCAACAGCTCCGACACCCTGTGGACCGACCGCGAGTACGCCACCCACCTGCGCTCCCTCGCGGCCCAGGGCCGGCTCGGCCAGGCCGCCGCGTTCCCGGCGGTGCACCGGGCCGAGGCGGGCGACCCCCGGGTCCGCTACGCCGACGCCTCCCTGCGTCCCTGGTTCGTGGTCTTCGACGGGGACGCGAGCGCGTACGCGTCGGGTGCCGTCGACACCGGCTGGTACGACCGCAACCACTACCTGCTGATCGCCACCGACGCCCACAACGTCGCCCCGGCCATCGACTCCACCCGCCCGACCGAGGCGCAGGCCCGCGACCGGCTCGCGCTCCTCGCCGGACACCACGCGTCCGTCGTCTCCGCCGACTGGTACCCGCTGCCCCAGGTCCTCGGGACGGTCGTCCCCCGCGGCTGAGCCGCGTCCGCGAACGGCTCAGGAACCGGTGTGCGAGGTCTCCAGCTGCCGGGCCGGGTGGGGTTCCGCCGCGGCGAGGCTCGCCTCGATCTCGTCCAGCGCGCGGCGGGCGGTGGCGATCCGCTCCTTGAGGTCCTGCCCGCCCGCGTCGGGGTCCTCGGCCGGCGCCGGGACCCGGCCGGCCTCCTCCTCGATCTCACGTGCCTCGTCGAGCGAGTTGAGGACGACACCGATGAGGACGTTCACCAGCACGAAGGAGGCCAGCAGGGCGTACGAGGCGTAGTAGATGATGCTGAGGCGGGAGATCTGCAGCCCCGCGCGGACGGCGTCGGTGAGCCCGTCGAGCGTGGTCAGCAGGAACAGCGTGAGGGCGGCCCGGCCCACCGAGCCGTAGTGCCCGGGGTCGGATTCGGCGAAGCAGACCCAGCCGACCATGGCGTACACGTACAGCACCAGCGCGCCGACGAACAGGAAGCTGGCGGTGCCCGGCAGGCTGCGGCCGACGGCGATCAGCAGGATGCGCAGGTGCGGCAGGAAACGCGCGGTGCGCAGGACGCGGGCCAGCCGCAGCATCCGCAGGAGGGTGGTGTTCTCGCGGACCATGGGGACGAAGGCGGAGGCCACGATCGCCAGGTCGAAGAGGTTCCACGGGTCGCGGAAGAATGCTTTCGGCTTGTCCGCGTGCGCGCCCATGCGCAGCAGCATCTCCAGCGTGAACAGGACGAGGCAGCCCTCCTCCGCGGCCCGCAGCACCTGCCGGTACTCAGCGGCCAGCCCGCTGTAGGTCTCCACCCCCATCAGCGCCGCGTTGAGCAGGATCACGCAGAAGACGCCCAGCCCGAAGGCGGGAGCCTCCGTGGCCACCCGGCATCTGGCCGCCAGCTTCACGCGGCCGCGCCCGGCCGCCATCGGGACTGTCATCTCGCTCCTCGTACTCGTATCACCGCAGGCCACACCCGGGGGAGTGGCGGTCGCCCCTTCTAACGCCCCACACCCGATCGGGTTTCACTCCGGCGCGCACGTCTACACCCGCGAGCCGCCGGGCGAGCGGGGCCGCAGGGGTGAGTGTCCGGGGTTAGGGGCGGCTAGGGGATCTGCGGCCGCCGGGCCAGGCCGTAGGTTCCTGGCGGAAACCGATGGGCACCGAGCGAAGGAGCACCCCCATGGCCGAGGTCAAGGAGACCCCCGAGGCGTGGACCACCCCGGACTTCGTCGCGTACGAGACGGCCTTCGAGGTCACCGCGTACGCCGCACGTCTGGACAAGTGAACCGACTGTCGGCGGGCGGGAGTCCGGGCGACCGGCTCCCGCCGTGGCGGGAGAACACATGACGGCAATGCTGGACGAGTCCGAGTTCATCGGCGCGCTGCGCGCGCTGTCCTCCTCCTACTGGGGCAGCCACCCCTTCCACCGGCGGCTGCACGCCGGCGAGCTCGACCGGCGGGCCCTGCGGCTGTGGGCCGCCAACCGCTGGTACTACCAGCGGATGCTGCCGCAGAAGGACGCGGCGATCATCAGCAACTGCCCGCTCCCCGAGATCCGGCGCGCCTGGGTGGACCGGCTGGCCTACCACGACGGGACCCCGGACGACGAGGGCGGCATCGCGCGCTGGCTGCGGCTGTGCGAGGCCGTGGGCCTGTCCCGCGAGGAGGTCCTGGACGAGCGGTACGTGGTCCCCGGGGTGCGCTTCGCGGTCGACGCGTACGTGACCTTCGCCCGGACCCGGCCGTGGGCCGAGGCCATCGCCTCCGGGCTCACCGAGATGTTCGCCGGGCACCTGATGACCCGCAGGGTCGCGGACATGCTCGCGCACTACGACTGGATCCGCCCGGGGGACCTGGCCTACTTCACGGACCGCATCGAGGCCGTGTCGGGTGAGGGCAAGGGCACCCTGGACATCGTCGTCCGGCACTGCGTGACACGGGAGCAGCAGGACGCGGCCGTCGCCGCGCTCGCGTTCAAGTGCGACGTGCTGTGGCAGATGCTGGACGCCGTCGAACGCGCCGCCGCCACACGCGCATAGCCACCGAATCTGCAGAAGGAGTGGCCGTGGACCGGCCCGTGCTCGGCCGCGGAGTGCGGCTCATCTACGACAAGACACGGCAGACCCATGTCGTGCTCCACCCGGAAGGGGTGCTCGTGCCCAACGGGACGGCCGTCTCGGTACTCGAACTCTGCGACGGCGCCACGACCGTGCCGCAGATCACCGCGGCGCTGGGCGCCAGGTACGCCGGCGTCCGCGAGACGGAGGTCGGCACCGTCCTGGAGCGGCTCGCCGAGAAGGGCGTCGTGCGATGGATCTGACCGCCGGCCACCCCGCGAGCGCGGCCCCGCCGCTCGGGCTGCTCGCGGAGCTCACGCACCGCTGCCCGCTGCACTGCGCGTACTGCTCCAACCCGCTGGAACTCATCGAGCGTGAGCGGGAGTTGACCACCGAGCAGTGGCTGGAGGTGTTCACCCAGGCGCGCGAGATCGGCGTACTGCAGGTGCACCTGTCCGGCGGCGAGCCGCTGGCCCGCCCCGACCTGCCCGAGATCGTCTCGCACGTCAGCGGCCTCGGCTGCTACGTCAACCTCGTCACCAGCGGCCTCGGCCTCAGCGAGGCGCGGCTCGCGGACCTGGTCGAGCGCGGGCTGGACAACGTACAGCTGTCGGTACAGGGCGCCGACGCGGCCCGCGCCGACCGGCTCGCGGGAGCCAAGGCCCACCACCACAAGATCGCCGCCGCCGCGCTGGTCCGGAAGCACGGTCTTCCGCTCACCGTCAACGCCGTACTGCACCGCGCCAACCACGACCAGCTGGCCGGCTTCATCGACCTGGCCGAGAGCATGGGCGCGGACCGCCTCGAGCTCGCCAACACCCAGTACTACGGCTGGGCGCTGCGCAACCGCGAGGCCCTGATGCCCACCCGCGAGCAGCTGGCGGCTGCCGAACCGGTTGTGCGGGCGGCCATGGAGCGGCTGAAGGGCACGATGGAGATCGTGTACGTGCTCGCCGACTACTACGAGCCGTACCCCAAGCCGTGCATGCACGGGTGGGGCGCGATCCAGCTCACGGTCGCCCCCGACGGCACCGTGCTGCCCTGCCCCGCGGCCGGCGCGATCACCACCCTGGAGCTCGACAACGTCATCGAGAAGCCGCTGTTCGAGATCTGGTACGCGTCCGGCTCCTTCAACGCCTACCGCGGCGAGGAGTGGATGCCCGACCTCTGCCGCGGCTGCGACCGGCGCTCCGTCGACCACGGGGGCTGCCGCTGCCAGGCCTTCCTGCTCACCGGGGACGCCGCGGCCACCGACCCGGTCTGCTCGCGCTCCGGTCAACGCGGCACCGTGGACCTGCTGTTGGCGGGCATCTCGCCGAATCCGCCCGAGCTCGTGATGCGCGGACCGGTGGCGGGACGCCGATGAGGGCCGTCCTGCTCGGCACCGCGGCCGGGGGCGGCTGCCCGCAGTGGAACTGCGCCTGCCCGGTCTGTACGTCGGGTGCGCCCGCGCGGTGCCAGGACGGGCTCGCGATCAGCGCCGACGGGGTGCGGTGGTACCTGGTCAACGCCTCGCCCGACATCCGCGCGCAGATCCTCGCCACGCCCGAGCTCTCGGCGGGCCCCGGTCCGCGCGAGACGCCGGTGCGGGGGGTGCTGCTCACGGACGCCGAGATCGACCACACGCTGGGCCTGATGATGCTCCGCGAAGGGGCCGGGCTGCGGGTGTGGGCGCCGCGGGCGGTGCTCGGCGCGCTGGACGAGGCCTTCCCGGTGCGGGGGATCCTCGGCGGCTACAGCGGCTGGGAGTGGTCCGAGACGGCCGTCGACAAGGAGCAGGACGTCGGCGGGCTGCGGGTCGGCGCCTTCGCGGTCGGCGCCAAACGCCCCAAGTACGCGCGCTCGCTGCCCGCGGACGGGCCGGGGGACGGCCCCTGGGTGGTCGCGTACCGCTTCGAGGACCCGGCCACGGGCGGGGCCCTCGTGTACGCGCCGTGCCTGGCCTCCTGGCCGCCCGGCTTCGACGAGTTCACCGCCGGGGCCGGCTACGTCCTGCTCGACGGTACGTTCCACTCGGCGCGGGAGTTCGGCGGGGCCACGGGCTCGGCCGGGGCGACCGGAGCACAGGCGGCGATGGGGCACCTGCCGGTCACCGGGGAGGGCGGGAGCCTGGCCCACATCCGGCGGCTGCGGGCCGCGCGGCCGGGCACCAGGTGGGCGTACACCCATCTCAACAACACCAACCCGATGGCGGACCCGCGCTCCGAGGCCCACCACGAGGTGCGCGCGGCGGGGGCGGAGATCCCGGCCGACGGAACGCGCGTCGAGCTCTGAGGTCGACGACGAAGGGTCCGGCAGCCATCAAGGCTTCCGGACCCTTCGCCGTTGTCTCAGACGAGCTGCTGCCGTACCAGGTCGATCACCTGGGTGGCGTGCTGGTTGAGGTAGAAGTGGCCGCCGGTGAACCAGTGGTAGGCGGTCGGGCCGTCGGTGTGGGCCGACCAGCCCTGGGCCTCCTCGGCGGTGACCTCGGGGTCGCTGTCGCCGTTGAGGACCACCATCGGGCAGGTCAGGGCGGGGCCGGGACGGTAGCGGTAGGTCTCCGCGGCCTTGTAGTCGCCGCGGATCGCCGGGAGCACCGACCGCAGCAGCTCGTCGTCGGCCAGTACCGCCGGGTCCGTCCCGCTCATCCGCTTGATCGTGGCCAGCAGCTGTTCGTCGGGGGCGAGGTGGACCCGCTCGTTCTCGCGGTGGCGCGAGGGGGCCCGCCGCCCCGAGGCGAACAGGGCCACCGGCCGGACGCCGGCCGCCTCCAGCCGCAGCGCCACCTCGAAGCCCAGGGTCGCGCCCAGGCTGTGCCCGAACAGCGCGACCGGCCGGTCGCACCACGGCCGCAGCTGTGCGAAGACGCGGTCCGCGAGCTCCCGTACGTCGTCCACGCAGGGCTCGTGGCGGCGGTCCTGTCGCCCCGGGTACTGCACGGCCACCACGTCGGCCCGCGGGGACAGGGCCCGGGACACGGGGAAGTAGTAGCTGGCCGAGCCGCCCGCGTGCGGGAGGCAGAACAGCCGTACGGGGGCCTCCTCGGCGGGGTGGAAACGGCGCAGCCAGGCGCTGGGCGCGGTCGGGGTCGCGGTCACGGCGGTGGCGGTCGTCGCGGTCGTCGTGGTGTGGCGGTTCATCCTCGGTGGGTGTCCTTTCGGTGGGGACCGGGCCCGCTCACAGGGCGGTCCAGGTGCCCGGCGGGCGCCAGCCGCGCGCGGGGCCCCAGGCGGCTGCCCGGGGCCGGGCCGCGGCCTCCTCCCCGGCCCCGTCCCGCCGCCGGGCGGCGGAGAGCAGGACGAGGAGGACCGCGGCGAGTTCCGTGCTGTCCGGGGCACCGCGCACGATCGTCATGTGTGGTTCGGCCCGCTCGCTCATCGGGCGTGCTCCTCGGTCGTAGGGGAAGTCGGTCAGAACGGCGGGTTGCCGTGCTTGCGCTCGGGCAGCGGCACGTGCTTGGCCCGCAGCGCGTCCAGCGCGTCCACCAGCACCCGCCGGGTCGTGGCCGGGTCGATGACGTCGTCGACGAGTCCCCGCTCGGCGGCGTAGTAGGGGTGCATGAGTTCCTGGCGGTACTGCTTGACGCGCTGCGCGCGTGCCGCCTCCGGGTCGTCCGCGGCTGCGATCTCCCGGCGGAAGACGACATTGGCGGCGCCCTCCGCGCCCATCACCGCGATCTCGTTGGTGGGCCACGCGAACGACAGGTCCGCGCCGATCGACCGGGAGTCCATGACGATGTACGCGCCGCCGTACGCCTTGCGCAGGATCACCTGCACCCGGGGCACCGTGGCCGCGCAGTACGCGTACAGCAGCTTCGCGCCGTGCCGGATGACTCCGCCGTGCTCCTGGTCGCTGCCCGGCAGGAAGCCCGGCACGTCCACCAGGGTCACCAGCGGAACGCTGAACGCGTCGCAGGTCTGCACGAACCGGGCCGCCTTCTCCGCGGCGTGGATGTCCAGCACCCCGGCGAGCGAGGCGGGCTGGTTGGCGACGATGCCCACCACGTGCCCGTCGAGCCGGGCCAGACCGCAGATGATGTTGGTCGCCCAGTTGGCGTGGACCTCGAACAGATCACCGTCGTCGACGATCTCCTCGATCACGGCACGCATGTCGTACGAGCGGTTCGGATCGGCCGGGACGAGGTCCGACAGCGCCTCGCCCAGGCGGTCGGCCGGGTCCGTGGCGGCCACGGAGGGCGGCATCTCACGGTTGTTGGACGGCAGCAGCGACAGCAGGTGCCGTACCTCTTCGAGGCACTCCTCCTCGGTGTCGTACAGGAACGCGCTCGCGCCGGAGACCGAGGAGTGGACCTGCGCGCCGCCGAGGTCGTTGTGGCTGATCTTCTCGCCGGTCACCGCCTGCACCACGTCCGGGCCGGTGATGTACATCTGCGCGATGTCGCGCACCATGAACACGTAGTCCGTCAGGGCGGGGGAGTACGTCGCCCCGCCGGCGCACGGCCCGAGCATCACGCTGATCTGCGGGATCACCCCGGACGCGGCCACGTTGCGGCGGAAGATGCCCCCGTACCCGGCGAGCGCGGTGACGCCCTCCTGGATACGGGCCCCCGCGCCGTCGCTGAGCGACACCAGCGGGGCGCCGGCCGCCACGGCGAGGTCCATCACCTTGTGGATCTTCTGGGCGTGCGCCTCGCCGAGCGAGCCGCCGAATATCCGGAAGTCGTGCGCGTACACGAACACCCGCCGGCCGTCGACCTTGCCCCAGCCGGTCACCACGCCGTCGGTGTGCGGCCTGCGGTCCTCCAGGCCGAAACCCGTGGCCCGGTGCCGGCGCAACTGCTCGATCTCGCGGAACGTGCCCGGATCGAACAGCAGGTCCAGCCGCTCGCGCACGGTCAGCTTGCCGCGGGCGTGCTGCGCCTCGGAGGCGCTCGCGGACGGCCCCAGCTCGACGGACTCCTTGATCGCTCCTAGTTCGGCCACTCGGACACTGACATCGGCAACTGACATGCTCCACCCGTCTCTTCGGCCATCGGAGCCACCGAAACGGGCGGCGGCCCCCTGGGCAGTGCGTGCCATTGAAGGCGTCCGGGGCGCGCGCGGAGAACACCGACCACCCCCCTGACCGCACCGGGACCCGCCCGCACCCCCGCCCAGCAGGCACGTCGCCACGGGCGGCGCGGGCACGGGGCGTGCGGCGCGGGGTGCGGGCGGGCGCCGGGCAGGGTCAACACCTGGGGGGATAGGGGTGTCGCGCCCCTTCGGGGCCGACCTAGCGTGCGATCACCCCGTGGCCGGAACTGACCCGGGGCAATCGATACCGAGCTGGGAGCGTGCAGATGTCCGCGGGCTTCGATCCTGTCGCTGATGACTTGTCCGGCGCGGAGGTCCGCCCGGGGGCCCAACTGGCCGCCCGGCTGACCGGACTTCCCGGGAGCGAGCAGTCCAGGCTTCTCCTCGACCTGGTCTGCGCGCAGGCCGCCGACATCCTCCGCAAGGCCCGGCCCGACACCGAACCGGTGGTCGCGACGGGAACCTCCTTCAAGGAACTGGGACTGGACTCGATCGCCCTGGTCGACCTGCACGCCCGGATCAACGCCGCCACCGGGCTGGGCCTGCCGGTGACCGCCGCGTTCGACCACCCCAGCCCCGAACTGCTCGCCGCGTACGTCCGTACGGAACTCCTGGGCGGACCCGCCGAGCCGGTTGCCGCGCAGCCCGCCCCCGCGGCGGCCGCCCCCGAGGCCTTCGACGGCGAGCCCATCGCCGTCGTCGGCATCGGCGGCCGCTTCCCCGGCGGCGTGCGCTCCGCCGAGGAGCTGTGGGACCTGGTCGCCCGGGGCGGCACCGCCGTCGGGCCGTTCCCCGACAACCGCGGCTGGGACCTCGACGCGCTGTTCGACGACGACCCGGCCACCCCCGGCACCTGCTACACCCGTACCGGCGGATTCCTGCACGACGCCGCCGAGTTCGACGCCGAGTTCTTCGGCATCAGCCCGCGCGAGGCGCTGGCCATGGACCCGCAGCAGCGGCTGCTGCTGGAGACGGCCTGGGAGGCGCTGGAGCGCACCGGCATCGACCCGACCTCGCTGCGCGGCACCCGCACCGGCGTCTTCATCGGCGCCGGGCCCTCCGAGTACGGGCCGCGGGTGCAGGACGCCCCCGAGAGCCTGACCGGCTACCTCGTCACCGGCGGCGCGCTCAGCGTCACCTCGGGGCGCGTCGCCTACGCGCTGGGCCTGGAGGGTCCGGCGCTCACCGTCGACACCGCGTGCTCCGGATCGCTGGTCTCGCTGCACCTGGCCGTGCAGTCGCTGCGTCGCGGCGAGTGCTCCATGGCCCTGGCCGGCGGTGTCACCGTCCTGAGCACGCCCGGCCTGTTCACCGAGTTCAGCAGGCAGCGCGGGCTCGCCCCCGACGGGCAGATCAAGGCCTTCGCGGCGGGCGCCGACGGCACCTCCTTCGCCGAGGGCGTCGGCCTGCTCGTCGTGGAACGGCTCGACGACGCCCGCCGCAACGGACACCAGGTGCTCGCGGTCATCCGCGGATCGGCCGTCAACCAGGACGGCGCCAGCAACGGCCTCACCGCCCCCAGCGGCACCGCGCAGCAGCGCGTCATCCTGCAGGCCCTCGCCGACGCCGGGCTGTCCGGCGACGAGGTCGACGCGGTCGAGGCGCACGGCACCGGCACCACGCTCGGCGACCCGATCGAGGCCCGCGCGCTGATCGCCACCTACGGCAAGGACCGGCCCGAGGACCGGCCGCTGTGGCTCGGCTCGGTGAAGTCCAACCTGGGCCACACCCAGGCAGCGGCCGGCGTCGCCGGCCTGATGAAGATGATCATGGCGATGCGGCACGGCGTGCTCCCGCGGACCCTGCACGTCGACGCCCCCAGCGGGAACGTCGACTGGTCGGCCGGGACCGTACGGCTGCTCACCGAGCCCGTGCCGTGGCCGGCGGACGAGGACCGGCCGCGCCGGGCGGGCGTCTCCGGCTTCGGCATCAGCGGCACCAACGCGCACGTCATCGTGGAGGAGCCGCCGCGCGAGCCCGGTGGCGAGGCCGCCACGTCCCGCGACGGGGACGCGGCCGCATCCCTCGGCGGGGGCGCCGGCCTGCGGGCCGCGCCCGCCCTCGTGCCCGTCGGGGCGCGCTCCGACGAAGGCCTGCGGGCCCAGGCCGCGCGGCTCGCGGAGTTCCTGGCCGAACGGCCCGAGCTGACCCCCGCGGATTTCGGTCACTCGCTCGGCACCGGCCGGGCCGCCCTCGAACACCGCGCCACCGTCCTCGCCGCCGACCGGGAGGAGCTCCTGGACGGGCTGCGCGCCCTCGCCGACGGGCGGAGCACCCCCGGCACCCGGAGCGGGGCCGTCCCCGCAGGGCGCCTCGCGTTCCTCTTCACCGGCCAGGGCAGCCAGCGCCTGGCCATGGGCCGGCAGCTGTACGACGCCCAGCCCGTGTTCGCGGACGCCCTCGCCGACGCCATCGGCTGGCTCGACCTCCAGCTCGACACCTCCCTGTGGGACGTCCTCTTCGCCGAGCCCGGCTCCGAGGCCGCGGCCCTCCTCGACGAGACGCGTTACGCGCAGACCGCGCTGTTCGCGGTCGAGACCGCCCTGTTCCGGCTCATCGAGTCCTGGGGCATCCGCCCCGACTTCCTCGCCGGCCACTCGATCGGCGAGATCGCGGCCGCCCACGCCGCGGGCGTCCTCAACCTGGAGGACGCGGCCACCCTCGTCGCCGCCCGCGGCCGCCTGATGCAGGAGCTGCCCCCGGGCGGCGCCATGGTCGCCGTACAGGCCACCGAGGAGGAGGTCCTGCCGTACCTCGCCGAGCAGGCCGCCGTCGCCGTCGCAGCCGTCAACGGCCCCGACTCCGTGGTCCTCTCGGGCGAGGAGAGCGCCGTACGGGCGCTCGCCGACCGGTTCGCCGACCAGGGCCGCAAGACCAAGCGGCTCCAGGTCAGCCACGCCTTCCACTCGCCGCTCATGGAACCGATGCTGGCCGAGTTCCGGCGGATCGCGGGCATCCTCACCTACGCCGCGCCGCGCATCCCGGTCGTCTCCACCGTCACCGGACGGCTCGCGACCACCGAGGAACTCCGCTCGCCCGACTACTGGACCAACCACGTCCGCGAGGCCGTCCGCTTCGCCGACGCCGTCGACTGGCTCGCCGCGCAGGGCGGCGTACGCACCTTCCTGGAGCTCGGCCCCGACGGGGTCCTCAGCGCGCTGGGCCAGAACAGCCTGCCCGAGGAGCGCGAGGCCGACACGGTCTTCGCGCCCATGCTGCGCGCCGGCAAGGACGAGGTCCGCGAGGCGCTCGGCGCCGCCGCCCTCGCCCACACCCGCGGCGCCCTCCTCGACTGGCCCGCCGTGTACGCGGGACGCGACACCCGCCGTGTCGACCTGCCCACCTACGCCTTCCGCACCCGGCGCTACTGGCTCGCCCCCGAGCGGGCCGGAGGCGACCCCTCCGGGCTGGGTCAGCTCGCCGCCCGGCACCCGTTGCTGGGATCCGTCGTCGACCTCGCCGGCGCCGGCGGCACCGTCCTGACCGGCCGCCTGTCGCTGCGTACCCACCCGTGGATCGCCGACCACACCATCGCCGGGGTCACCCTGCTGCCCGGCACCGCGTTCGTGGAACTCGCCCTGCGGGCCGCGGCGGAGACCGGCTGCGCGCTGGTCGAGGAGCTGACGCTCCAGTCGCCGCTGGTCCTGCCCGCGTCGGGCGGAGTGGCGCTCCAGGTGGTCGTCGCCGCCCCCGACGAGGCCGGCCGCCGCGCCGTCGAGTGCTACTCCCGCCCCGACGGCGCCGACGAGGCCGAGGACGGCTGGGTCCGCCACGCCACCGGCGTCCTGGCACCCGCCGCCCCGGAAGCGGACACGGCCGCACTCTCCGGCCCGTGGCCCCCGGCAGGCGCCGTCCCGCTGGACGTCAGCACCCTGTACGGCGACATGGCGGACGAGGGCTACGGCTACGGTCCCGCCTTCCACGGCGTACGGGCCGCCTGGCTACGCGACGGCGAAGTCTTCGCCGAGGTCGAGCCCCCGCAGCCGGCGCGAGCGGACGCCGCCGCCTACGGACTGCACCCCGCGCTGCTGGACGCCGCACTGCACCCCGCCGACCACGCCCTCGCGGCCCGCGGCAGCCGGCCCGAGGGCACCTGGATCCCCTTCTCCTGGAACGGGGTCACGCTGTACACGTCCGGGGCCTCCGCCGTGCGCGTACGGATCACCGCGCGCGGCAGCGAGGAGCTGGCGGTGACCGTCGCCGCCGCCGACGGCTCCCCCGTCGCCCGCGTCGACTCGCTGCTGCTGCGCGCCGTCACCGGGGCGCAGCTCGCCGGAGACCGGCCCGACCCGCTGCTGCGCGTGCAGTGGAACCCCCTCGAACTGCCCTCGGGCACCTTGGAGTTCGCCGAGTTCGCCGATCTCGCCGACCTGGCGGACGGCCCGGTGCCGCCCGTCGTCGTGTACCGCACCCTCCCCACCCCGGCAGGCGACCTGCCCGCCGCGGTCCGCACGGTGGCCGCCGACGCGCTGGCCGCCCTGCGGACCTGGCTGGAGAACGACCGCTACGCCGAGTCCCGCCTGGTCGTCGTCACCCGCGACGGCGCGGCCGTACCCGGCACCGACGTCGACCTCGCCCAGGCACCCGTCTGGGGCCTCGTACGGTCGGCCGAGGCCGAGAACCCCGGCCGCTTCACCCTCCTCGACACCGACGACGCCGGACTCGCCTCGCTCGGCCGCGCGCTCGCCGCCGTCAGCGAACCCGAACTGGCCCTGCGCGGAGCCGAGTCGTACATACCGAGGCTGGCGGCCGTACCCGCTCCCGCCGAGGAGCGCCCAGCCCCCTGGGACGACTCCGGCACCGTACTGATCACCGGCGGCACCGGCGGCGTCGGCGCCGAACTCGCCCGCCACCTGGTCCGGCGGCACGGCGTACGCCACCTCCTGCTCACCAGCCGCCGCGGCCCGGACGCCCCCGGAGCGCGCGAACTCGTCGCCGACCTCGCCGCCCTGGGCGCCGAGGCCACCGTCACCGCCACCGACGTCGCCGACCGGGACGCGCTCGCCGCCCTGCTCGCCGCGATCCCCGCCGCGCACCCGCTGCGCGCCGTCGTGCACGCGGCCGGCGTCATCGACGACGGCCTGACCGGCTCCCTCACCGCGCAGCGGCTCGACACCGTGATGCGCCCCAAGGTGGACGCCGCCTGGAACCTCCACGAACTGACCGCGGACCTCGGCCTCACCGCCTTCGTCCTCTTCTCCTCCGCCTCGACCGTCCTCGATGGCGCGGGCCAGGGCAACTACGCCGCCGCCAACCTCTTCCTCGACGCGCTGGCCGCCCGCCGCGCGGCGGCCGGCCAGGTCGTCACCTCCCTCGCCTGGGGCCTGTGGGCCGGCGGCGGCGGTATGGGCGCCACCCTCGACGCGGCCGCCCTCACCCGCATCGAGCGCCTCGGCCTCGACTCGCTGACCTTCGAGGAGAACCTGGCCCAGCTGGACAAGGCCCTGTCCGGCGACGAGCCCGCCGTGGTCCCCGTACGCGTGAACCACCGTGCCGTACGGGGCCGTTCCGACGGCACGCCCACCCTGCTGCGGGCCCTCGTCCGGACCGCCGTACGCCGCCCGGCCGCCGGGGCGCCGGCAGCCTCCGTACCGAACGCCCAGGCGCCGCTCGGCGCCAGGCTCGCGGAGCTCGGCGCGGGCGACCGCCTCGCGACGGTGCTGCGGCTGGTCCGCACCGAGGCCGCGGCCGTACTCGGCTACCAGAGCGCCGAAGAGGTCACCGCGAACCGGGCGTTCACCGAGACCGGCTTCGACTCGCTGGCCGCCGTGGAACTGCGCAACCGGCTCGGCGCGGCCACCGGCCTGCGGCTGAGCGCCACCCTGACCTTCGACTACCCCACCGCGACCGCCCTGGCCGAACACCTGGTCACCAAGCTCGTCGGCGCGGCCGCCCCGGCTGCCGTCGTTCCGGCCGCGCCCGGCGGGGAGGCCGCCACCGACACCGACCCGATCGTGATCGTCGGCATGGCCTGCCGGTACCCGGGCGGAGTGACCTCGCCCGAGGAGCTGTGGCAGCTGGTCGCGGACGGCGCGGACGCCATCGGCCCCTTCCCCACCGACCGGGGCTGGGCGGACGACCTCTACGACCCGGAGATCGGCAAGCCCGGCAAGACCTACTCCACCGAGGGCGGATTCCTCTACGACGCCGCCCAGTTCGACCCGGCGTTCTTCGGGATCAGCCCGCGCGAGGCGCAGGCCATGGACCCGCAGCAGCGGCTGCTGCTGGAGGTCGCCTGGGAGACCTTCGAACGCGCCGGGATCGACCCCCGGTCCGTCAAGGGCAGCAGCACCGGCGTGTTCGCCGGTGTGATGTACCACGACTGGGGGCTGCGGCTCGGCCCGCTCCCCGAGGACGTGGCCGGCTACCACGGCAACGGCAGCCTGGCGAGCGTGGTCTCCGGGCGTGTCTCCTACGCCCTGGGCCTCGAAGGCCCGGCGGTCAGCGTGGACACGGCCTGCTCCTCCTCGCTGGTCGCCCTGCACATGGCCGCGCGCTCGCTGCGCGCGGGGGAGTGCTCGCTGGCCCTCGCCGGCGGTGTCACGATCATGTCCACCCCGGACACCTTCCTCGACATGAGCCGCCAGCGCGGTCTCGCCGCCGACGGCCGCTGCAAGTCCTTCGGTGAGGGCGCGGACGGTACGGGCTGGGGCGAGGGCGCGGGCGTCCTGCTGCTGGAGCGGCTCTCGGACGCCCGGCGCAACGGACACCGGGTGCTGGCCGTCGTGCGCGGCTCCGCACTGAACCAGGACGGCGCGTCGAACGGTCTGACCGCGCCGAACGGTCCGGCGCAGCAGCGGGTCATCCGGCAGGCCCTGGCGGACGCAGGCCTCACGGCGGCCGAGGTCGACGTGGTCGAGGCGCACGGCACGGGCACCCGGCTGGGCGACCCGATCGAGGCGCAGGCGCTGCTGGAGACGTACGGCCAGGAACGCCCCGAGGGGCGGCCGCTGTGGCTGGGCTCCATCAAGTCGAACATGGGGCACACGCAGGCCGCGGCCGGTGTCGCGGGCATCATCAAGATGGTCAAGGCGATGGACCACGGTCTGCTGCCGCGGACCCTGTACGCCGACACCGCGTCCGACCAGGTGGACTGGTCGGCCGGAGACGTCGAGCTGCTCACCGAGGCCCGTGAATGGGTGGTGTCCGGCGGGGTGCGCAGGGCCGGTGTGTCCTCCTTCGGGATCAGCGGCACCAACGCCCACGTGATCATCGAGCAGGCTCCGGAGGAAGAGCGGGTCGCCGCTGCCGAAAGCGCGCCGGGCACCGCGCTCCCCGCCCTTCCCTGGCTGGTTTCCGGCGCCACGCCCGAGGCCCTGCGGGCCCAGGCCGACCGCCTGCGCGAGCGCCTGGCGGACCTCGCCGACGAGGAACTGGCCCCCGCCGCCCACGTACTGGCCACCGGACGCGCGGCGCTGGAGCACCGCGCCGTCGTCCTCGGCGCCGACCGCGCCGAGCTCTCCCGCTCGCTGGAGCTGCTCGTGGGCGCCGCCGCGGCCCAGGACGGCAAGACGGCCTTCCTGTTCACGGGACAGGGTGCCCAGCGCCTCGGCATGGGCCGGGAGCTGTACGCGTCCTTCCCGGCGTTCGCCGAAGCCTTCGACGCCGCGTGCGCGGAGATCGACCCGCACCTGGGGCGGTCGCTCCGCGAGGTGGTGTGGGGCGAGGACGCGGAGGCGCTGAACGCGACCGCCCTCGCCCAGCCCGTCCTGTTCGCCCTCGAAGTGGCGCTGTTCCGGCTGGTGGAGGCCTGGGGCCTCACCCCCGACCTCGTGGCCGGGCATTCGATCGGCGAGCTGGCCGCCGCGCACACGGCCGGAGTGCTGTCCCTCGCCGACGCGGCCGAACTGGTCGTGGCGCGCGGCCGCCTGATGCAGGAACTGCCCGCCGGCGGCGCGATGGTCGCCGTCCAGGCCACCGAGGAAGAGGTCCGGCCGCTGCTCACCGACGAGGTGGGCATCGCGGCGGTCAACGGCCCGCGGTCCGTCGTCGTCTCGGGCGTCGAGGCCGCCGCGCTGGCCGTGGGCGAGCACTTCGCCGCCGCGGGCCGCAAGACCAGCCGGCTGTCGGTCTCGCACGCCTTCCACTCGGCGCTCATGGAACCGATGCTCGCCGAACTGCGGGCCGTCGCCGAGCGGTTGACGTTCCACGAACCGCGCATCCCGGTCGTCTCCACCGTCACCGGCGAGACCTCCACGCAGTGGCAGTCACCGGCCTACTGGGCCGCCCAGGTCCGCGAGCCCGTCCGCTTCGCCGACGCGGTCCGCCGCGCCGAGGAACTGGGCGCCCGTACCTTCGTCGAGATCGGCCCCGACGCGGTCCTCACCGCACTCGGCGCGGGCTCGGCCACCCGCGAGGACACCGCCTTCGTCCCCCTGCTGCGCCGCGACCGCGACGAAGCCCGCGAAGTGCTCACCGGCCTCGGCTCGGCCTGGGCGCGCGGCAGCGCCGTCGACTGGACCGCCGTGCCCGGCGCCCCGGCCCGCCGCCCCGGCACCCTCGTCGACCTGCCCACCTACGCCTTCCAGCGCAAGCGCTACTGGCTCGACGTACCGGCCAGGACCGGAGACGTCGGCTCGGCCGGCCTCGACGCCGTCGACCACCCCCTCCTCGGCGCGGCCGTCCTGTCGCCCGAGTCCGGTTCCGTCGTCCTGACCGGCCGGCTCTCCGCGGCCGGACAGCCCTGGGTCGCCGACCACGGCGTGCACGGAGCCGTCCTGCTCCCCGGCACCGGCTTCGTCGAGCTCGCCGTACGCCTCGGCGACCAGGTCGGCTGCGACCTCCTGGAGGAACTGACCCTGGAGGCCCCGCTCGTCCTGCCCGCGACCGGTGGCGCCGCCCTGCGCGTCGCCGCCGGCGCCCCCGACGAGACCGGCCGCCGTCCCGTGCACATCCACTCCCGCCTCGACGGTGCCCCCGAGGGAGCCTGGACCCGCCACGCCACCGGTTTCCTCACCACCGGCGAACCCCCGCGGGTCGAGGCGGACCTCACCCAGTGGCCGCCGCGCGGCGCCACCGCCGTCGACGTGACGGGGGCGTACGAGAGCCTGCGCGAACGCGGATACGGCTACGGGCCCGCCTTCCAGGGCCTGAAGGCGGCCTGGCGGCGCGGCGACGAACTGTTCGCCGAGGTCGCCCTGCCCGACGCCGTACGCGGCGAGGCCGCCGACTACGGTCTGCACCCGGCGCTCCTGGACACCGCCATGCACGTGGACGTCCTCGTCGACCAGGGCGAGGGCGGCACCGAAGCACTGCTGCCGTTCGCCTGGAGCGGGGTCGCCCTGCACGCCACCGGAGCCGCGGCCCTGCGCGTGTACGTACGCCGCATCCGCGGCGCGGAGGAGTCGGCGATGGTCGTCGCCGACGAGACCGGCAGCCCCGTGATGACCGTGGCCTCGCTGATCTGCCGGCCCGTCTCCGCCGAACAGCTGGAGCCGGTGGACGGCACCCTCTCCGACGCCCTGCAGCACATCGAGTGGACCGCGCTCCCCGAGCCGGCCGAACCCGTCCGCCCCTCCTCCACCGTCGTGCTCGACGAGTACGGGCTGGCCATCCTCGGCGACCCGTCGGCCGTCGTACTGGCCTGCTGCCCCACCCCGGTGCGCCGGCCCGTGCTCGAAGCCACCCGCACGGTCACCTCGTACGTCCTCGGCCTGCTGCAGTCCTGGCTGACGGACGAGCGGTTCGAGTTCACCACCCTGCTCGTCGTCACCCGCGGCGCGGTCGCCACCACCGGGGACACCGCGCCCGATCTGATCCAGGCCCCCGTGTGGGGCATCGTCCGGGCGGCCCAGGCCGAGAACCCGGGCAGGATCGTCCTCCTCGACACCGACCCGGACACCGACCCCGCGGAGTACCCGGCCATCGCGGCCGCGGCGCTGGCCCACGGCGAGCCCGAACTCGCCCTGCGCGACGGCCGGTTCCTCACCCCGCGGCTCGTACCGACCCCCGTGCCCGAGGCGGACGCTCCCTGGAACGGCGACGGGACCGTCCTCGTCACCGGCGGCACCGGAGGCCTGGGCGCACGCGTCGCCCACCACCTCGTCAGCCGGCACGGCGTACGCCACCTGCTGCTCACCAGCCGCCGCGGCCCGGACGCCCCCGGCGCCGCCGGCCTGCGCGACCGCCTCATCGAGGCCGGCGCCCTGGACGTCCGGATCGCCGCCTGCGACGCGGCCGACCGTGCCGCGCTGGCCGACACCCTCGCCGACATCCCGCACGAGCACCCGCTCACCGGCGTCGTCCACGCGGCAGGAGTGGTGGACCCCGGCCTGATCGGCACCCTCAGCCCGGAACGCCTGGACACCGTCCTGCGCCCCAAGGCGGACGCCGCCTGGCACCTGCACGAGCTCACCGCGGACCTCGGCCTGACGGCGTTCGTGATGTTCTCCTCGGCCGGCGGACTCGTCCTCCCGGCCGGACAGGGCAACTACGCCGCCGCCAACGTCTTCCTGGACGCACTGGCAGCGCACCGGCGGGCGGCCGGCCTCCCCGCGACCTCGCTCGCGTACGGACTGTGGGCGGTCAACACCGGCCTCGGCGGCGAACTCACCGACGCCGACGTCGAGAAGATGAACCGGCTCGGCCTCCCCGCCCTGCCCGCCGCCCGCGGCATCGAACTCTTCGACGAGGCCCTGCGCACCCGGCACGCCCTGCTCGCCCCGCTCATCGTCGACCCGGCCGCCCTGCACGCCCG
This sequence comes from Streptomyces sp. NPDC048258, assembly GCF_043201995.1. Taxonomy (NCBI): domain Bacteria; kingdom Bacillati; phylum Actinomycetota; class Actinomycetes; order Kitasatosporales; family Streptomycetaceae; genus Streptomyces; species Streptomyces sp. NPDC048258. The sequence goes on along the minus strand of NZ_JBICZH010000014.1, from coordinate 163,426 downwards.
CGGCGCCGACGTCCCGCCGCTGCTGCGCACCGCCGCGGCCGCCGGCCGGCCCACGACCCGCCGCAGCGCGGCGAACGCCGCACCCGTCGGCGACGGCCTCGCCCGCACGCTGGCCGCCCTCGGCGCCGCCGAACGCCGCCGGGCCCTCCTCGACCTGGTCGCCGCGCAGGTCGCCGCCGTCCTCGGCCACGAGTCCGCGGACACCGTCGGAGCGGACCGGGCCTTCAAGGAACTGGGCTTCGACTCCCTGGCGGCCGTCGAACTGCGCAACGCGCTGAACACGGCCACCGGACTGCGCCTGCCCGTCACCCTCGTCTTCGACTACCCGACCACCCGCGCCGTCGCCGAGTACCTCGACACCGAACTCGGGGGCACGGAACCGGAAGCCGCACCCGCGCAGACCACCCCGGTGGGGCTCTCGGACGACGAACCCATCGCGATCGTCGGCATCAGCTGCCGCTTCCCCGGCGGCGTACGCTCCGCCGAGGACCTGTGGGACCTCGTCGCCGAGGGCCGCGACGCCATCGCCGGCTTCCCCGCCGACCGCGGCTGGGACACCGACGGCATCTACGACCCGGAACCCGGCCTGCACGGCAAGACGTACGCCCGGGAAGGCGGATTCCTCTACGACGCCGCCGAGTTCGACCCGGCGTTCTTCGGGATCAGCCCGCGCGAGGCCATCGCCATGGACCCGCAGCAGCGGCTCCTGCTCCAGGCGGCCTGGGAGGCGTTCGAACGCGCCGGCATCGACCCCACGACCATGCGCGGCAGCCAGACCGGTGTCTACGCCGGCGTCATGTACCACGACTACGGCTCGCGCCTCCAGCACATCCCCGACGACGTCGCCGGCTACCTCGGCAACGGCACCGCGGCCTCCATCCTCACCGGACGCGTCGCCTACACCCTCGGCCTCGAAGGCCCGGCGGTCAGCGTGGACACGGCCTGCTCCTCCTCCCTCGTCGCCCTCCACATGGCCTGCCAGGCACTGCGCCGCGGCGAGGTCGGGATGGCCCTCGCCGGCGGTGTCACGGTGATGTCGACGCCGGAGATCTACGTCGAGTTCGCCCAGCAGCGCGGACTGTCCGCCGACGGCCGGTGCAAGGCCTTCGCGGGCGGGGCGGACGGCACGGGCTGGGCGGAGGGAGTCGGCCTGCTGCTCGTCGAGCGGCTCTCCGACGCACAGCGCCTGGGCCACGACGTCCTCGCCGTGATCCGCGGCTCGGCGATCAACCAGGACGGCGCCAGCAACGGCCTGACCGCTCCCAACGGTCCCTCGCAGCAGCGGGTCATCCAGCGCGCGCTCGCCACCTGCGGCCTCACCACCGCCGACGTGGACCTCGTCGAGGGCCACGGCACCGGCACCCGGCTGGGCGACCCGATCGAAGCGCAGGCGCTGCTCGCGACGTACGGCCGGGGGCGGCCCGCCGACGACCCGGTGTGGCTGGGATCCATCAAGTCCAACATCGGACACGCCCAGGCCGCGGCCGGCGTCAGCGGTGTCATCAAGTCCGTCATGGCCCTCCGCAACGGCCTCATGCCCAAGACCCTCCACGTGGACGAGCCCTCGCCCGAGGTCGACTGGGAGGCCGGGAACGTACGGCTGCTCACCGAGGCCCGCCCGTGGCCCCGGCGGGCCGACCGGCCGCGCCGCGCCACCGTCTCCTCGTTCGGGCTCAGCGGCACCAACGCCCACCTGATCGTCGAGGAGGCACCGGAGCCGGCCGCGGCGCCCGCTCCCTCGGCGCCGGCCGGCACCCCCGCCGTGTGGCCGCTGCTGCTGTCCGGCTCCGACGAGGACGGCCCGGCCCGCCAGGCACAAGCCCTGCGCGCCCGGCTGCTCGCCGATCCGGACCTGCACCTCGGCGACGTCGCCTACACCCTGGCCACCGGCCGGGCGGCGCTGGAACACCGCGGGGCGGTCCTGGCCGCGGACACCCGGAGCGCACTGCGGGAGCTCGACGCCTTCCTCGACGGGGACGGCGTACGCGGATCCGCGCGGGCGGCCGGGCGGACGGCGTTCCTGTTCACGGGGCAGGGGGCGCAGCGGCTGGGGATGGGCAGGGAGTTGTACGCCGCGTTCCCGGTGTTCGCCGAGGCGTTCGATGCGGTGTGTGCGGAGGTCGATCCGCTTCTGGGTCGGTCGTTGCGTGAGGTGGTGTGGGGTGAGGACGCGGAGGCGCTGAACGCGACGGCGATCACTCAGCCTGCGTTGTTCGCGCTTGAGGTGGCGTTGTTCCGGCTGGTGGAGGCGTGGGGTGTGAAGCCTGACCTGGTGGCCGGTCATTCGATTGGTGAGCTGGCCGCTGCCCACGCCGTCGGTGTGCTGTCCCTCGCCGACGCGGCCCGACTGGTGGTGGCGCGTGGCAGGTTGATGCAGGCGTTGCCGGCCGGTGGTGCGATGCTCGCCATCCAGGCCATGGAGGAGGAAGTCGTCCCGCTGCTCACCGACGGGGTGGGTATCGCGGCGGTCAACGGTCCTCGGTCGGTGGTGGTTTCGGGTGTCGAGGCCGCGGTGCTGGCCGTGGGCGAGCACTTCACCGCGGCCGGTCGCAAGACCAGCCGTCTGTCGGTGTCGCATGCGTTCCACTCGGCGCTGATGGATCCGATGCTGGACGAATTCCGTGCCATGGCAGCCGAGTTGAGCTTCAGCGAGCCCCGTGTCCCGGTGGTCTCCACGGTGACGGGTGAGCTGTCCGACGCGTGGCAGTCCCCGGAGTACTGGGTCGGCCAGGTCCGCGAGGCCGTCCGCTTCGCCGATGCCGTCCGCACGCTGGAGCAGCAGGGCGTCACCCGCTTCCTGGAGATCGGCCCGGACGGGATCCTCACCGGTCTCGCCGCGCAGAGCCTGGACGACGACGCCGTTCTCGTCGCCGCCGTGCGCAAGAACCGCCCCGAGCCCGAGGCTCTGGTCGCCGCCGTGGCCCAGTTGCACACCACCGGTGTCACCGTCGACTGGGAGGCCTTCCACGCCGGCTCCGGCGCCCGCCGCGTCGACCTCCCGACCTATGCCTTCCAGCGCACCCGCTACTGGCTCGACGCCCCCGCCGCCGTCGGTGACGCGGCCGGCCTGGGGCAACTCCCCGCCGGGCACCCCCTGCTCAGCGCGGTCGTCGTCTCGCCCGAGACCGGAGCCCCGGTCCTCACCGGCCGGATCTCCGTCCCCACGCACCCCTGGCTCGCCGATCACGCCGTACACGGAAGCGTCCTGCTGCCGGGCACCGCGTACGTGGAGATGGCGCTGCGCGCCGGACACGAGGCGGGCTGCGCCCAGCTGGAGGAGCTGACCCAGGAGACCCCGCTGCTGCTGCCCGGCAACACCGGAGTGGCCGTGCAGGTCGTCGTGGGCGAGGCCGACGCGTCCGGGCGGCGGGACGTCACCGTGTACTCGCGCGCCGAGAACCTGACCGCGGACGCCGCGTGGACCCGCAACGCCCGTGGCGTCCTCGCTCCGGAGCCGGCGGTCCCCGCCGCCGACCCGGAGACGTGGCCCCCGGCCGGCGCCCGGCCGGTGGACGTGAGCGGGATGTACGAGGACCTCGCCGGCCTCGGATACGGGTACGGCCCGGTCTTCCAGGGCCTGACGGCGGCGTGGCGGCGCGGCGACGAGCTCTTCGCCGAGATCACGCTGCCCGACCACGCCCGCACCGACGCCGCCGCGTTCGCCCTGCACCCCGCCCTGCTCGACGCCGCCCTGCACGCGGAGCGGATCTTCGACGCGGATCACGAGGGTCCGGTCCGGGCCGCCCTGCCCTTCGTCTGGAACGGCGTCACCCTGCACGCCACCGGAGCAGTCGCCCTGCGCGTGCGGCTGACCAAGCCGGGCCCCGACGCCGTCGCCCTGCGGATCACCGCGCCGACCGGCGAACCCGTGGCCACGGTGGAGTCCCTGGTGGTGCGCGAGGTGTCCGCCGAGCAGCTGGCGGGCGACGGCGACGGCCGCGGCGCGCAGCTGTTCCGTGTCGACTGGCAGGCCCACCAGCCGCCCGGCGCCCCGGCCGCGACACCGGCCTCGGCCCCGGCGGCCGTGGACGACTGGGTGGTGGTCGGGTCGGGTCTCGCCGGTCTCCGGTCGGTGTCCTCGCTCTCCGACCTCGCGGCGGAGCGGCGGGTTCCGGGCACGGTCGTGCTGACCGCACCGGACGTCTCCGATGTCTTCGGCACGACCGGCGGGGTGCCCGAGCAGGTCCGTACGTCCGTGGGCCGGCTCCTCGACGGGCTCGGGCAGTGGCTGGCCGACGAGCGGTTCGCCGACTCCCGGCTGGTGCTCGTCACCCGGAACGCGGTGGTGGCCGCGGACGACGACGGCGTCGACTGCGTGCAGGCCCCGCTGTGGGGCGTGCTGCGCGCGGCGCAGGCCGAGAACCCGGGCCGCTTCACCGTCGTGGACCTCGACGGGGCGCCGGAATCGGTACGGGCCCTGCCCGCCGCCGTCGCCTCGGACGAGACCGAGATCGCCGTCCGCCGCGGCAAGGTCCTCGTACCGCGCTACGTCGCCACCACCGGTGGTCCCGAGCCCCTGGCGTGGGATCCGGACGGCACCGTGCTGATCACCGGAGGCACCGGGCTGCTGGGCGGGCTGCTCGCCAGACACCTCGTCGCCGAGCGCGGAGTACGCCACCTCGTCCTGACCAGCCGGCGCGGTACGGACGCCCCGGGAGCCGCCGAACTCCGGCAGGAACTGGTGGAGTCGGGAGCCACCGTACGGATCGTCGCGGTCGACGCGGCCGACCGGTACGCGCTGGCGGCGCTGCTCGACGAGATCCCCGCCGAGCACCCGCTGACCGGCGTCGTGCACGCGGCCGGGGTGATGGACAACGCCCTGGTCGGCGCGGTCACCAAGGAGCAGGTGAGCAAGGTGCTGCGGCCCAAGGTGGACGCCGCCTGGCACCTGCACGAGCTGACCAAGGACCTGGGCCTGGCCGCCTTCGTCCTGTACTCCTCGGCCGGCGGCCAGATCCTGTCCGCCGGACAGGCCACCTACGCGGCGGCGAACGTCTTCCTCGACGCGCTCGCCGCCGACCGGCGGGCCGCCGGACTCGCCGCCACCTCGCTCGCCTGGGGCCTGTGGGAGGGCACCGTCGGCGAGGGCCCGGAGCTCACCGAGGCAGACCTGCGCCGGATGGGCCGCTCCGGAGTGCTCGAACTGTCCTTCGGCGACGGACTCGCCCTGTTCGACGCGGCGCTGGGTCTGGACGAGGCCCTGCTCGCACCGGTCCGGCTCGACCGTGCCGCACTGCGCGAGAGGGCCGACGAGATCCCGGCCCTGCTGCGGGAACTGGCCGGTCCGCCCGCCCGCAAGGGGCCCAAGCCCGCCGCCGTCCCGTCAGCGGGCTCCGGAGACACCGGCGGCTCCCTGGTGCGGGGCAAGCTGGCCGGGCTGGCCGCGGGGCCGGAGCAGGTCCGCTACCTGGAGGAACTGGTACGGGGCCACGCGGCCGCCGTACTCGGCCACGGCGACCCCTCGGGAGTCGCGGCCGACCGGGGCTTCACCGAGCTCGGACTGGACTCCCTCGGGGCGATCGAACTGCGCAACCGGCTCCAGAAGGCGACCGGGCTGCGGCTGCCCGCCACGCTGATGTTCGACTACCCCAACTCGGCGGCCCTGGCCGGGTTCCTGCTGGAGGAACTGGAGCCCGAGCCGGCCGGCGTAGCCGCCGTAGCGGCCGGAGGGGCCCTGGACGAGGACGGCATCAGGCGGGCCCTGCTGTCGATCCCGGCCGCGCGGCTGCGCGCATCCGGCCTCCTCGACGCGCTGCTCGGCCTGGCGGCGGAGGGCGGTCCGGCCGAGCCGGACGCCTCCCCGGCCGACCAGGGCGCGGCCATCGAGGAGATGGACGTGGACGACCTCGTACGAGCCGCCCTCGCCGGCGGCGAACTCAGCTGACCCCGACCTGGATGATGAGGATGACGTGAGCACATCGGTGGAACAGGTCGTAGCAGCGCTGCGCAAGTCACTCACGGACAACGAGCGGCTGCGCGAGGAGAACGCCCGGCTCACCGCCGCGAGCAACGACCCGATCGCGATCGTGGCCATGGCGTGCCGCTACCCGGGCGGGGCCGGCACGCCCGAGGACCTGTGGCGGCTCGTCGCCGACGGAACGGACGCGGTGTCCGGCTTCCCGGCCGACCGGGGCTGGGATCCGGGGGTCTACGACCCGGAGCCCGGGGTGCCGGGCAAGTCGTACGCCCGTGACGGCGCGTTCCTCTACGACGCGGCCGAGTTCGATCCGGCGTTCTTCGGGATCAGTCCGCGCGAGGCGCTGACCATGGATCCCCAGCAGCGGCTGCTGCTGGAGATCTCCTGGGAGGCCATCGAGCGGGCGGGGGTCGACCCGGCCAGGCTGAAGGGCAGCCGGACCGGTGTGTACGCCGGTGTGATGTACCACGACTACGCGGACGGCAGCGCGGGCAGTTTCGTCTCGGGCCGCACCGCGTACACGCTCGGCCTCGAAGGCCCTGCGGTCACCGTGGACACGGCGTGCTCGTCCTCGCTGGTCGCGCTGCACATGGCGGCGCAGGCGCTGAGGTCGGGGGAGTGCTCCCTCGCCCTGGCCGGCGGGGTGACCGTGATGTCCACGCCCGACATGCTCGTCTACTTCAGCGAGCAGCGCGGGCTCGCGCCCGACGGCCGCTGCAAGCCGTTCGCGGCGGCCGCGGACGGCACCGGCTGGGGCGAGGGCGCGGGCGTCCTGCTCCTGGAGCGGCTCTCCGACGCCCGGCGCAACGGGCACCCGGTGCTCGCGCTGGTCAGCGGCTCGGCCGTCAACCAGGACGGCGCGTCCAGTGCCATGACCGTCCCCAACGGTCCGGCGCAGCAGCGGGTCATCCGCCAGGCCCTGGCGGACGCCGGGATCTCGGCGTCCGAGGTCGACGCGGTCGAGGCCCACGGTACGGGCACGCGGCTGGGCGACCCGATCGAGGCGCAGGCGCTGCTGGCCACGTACGGGCGCAAGCGGCCCCCGGAGCGGCCGCTGTGGCTGGGCTCCGTCAAATCCAACTTCGGTCACACGCAGGCCGCGGCCGGTGTCGCGGGCATCATCAAGATGGTGATGGCGATGCGGCACGGCGTGCTGCCGCGGACCCTGCACGTGGACGCGCCCTCGGACCAGGTCGACTGGTCGGCGGGGAGCGTGGAACTGCTCACCGAGGCCCGGGAGTGGCGGGCCGAGGGCCGGCCGCGGCGGGCGGGGATCTCCTCGTTCGGGCTGAGCGGGACCAACGCGCACGTGATCGTGGAGCAGGCACCGGCGGAGGCGCCGGTGTCCGACGGGGCGACGGCCGGGTCGCCGCCGCCGGTGGTGCCGTGGCCGGTGTCGGCGAAGACCGCGCAGGCCCTGGCGGACCAGGCGGCGGGACTCCTCGCGAGGGTGGGCGAGGGCGAGGGCGAACACGGGCTCCGGCCGGTGGACGTCGGGTACTCCCTGGCGGGCTGCCGCTCCCTGTTCGAACACCGGGCGGTGGTGGTGGGCGGCCGCGAGAGCGGGCTCGCCGCCCTCGCGGCGGGCGGGGAACACCCCGGGGTGGTGACCGGCCAGGCACGGACCGGCGGGCGGACGGCGTTCCTGTTCACGGGGCAGGGTGCCCAGCGGCTGGGGATGGGCCGGGAGTTGTACGGCTCCTTCCCGGTGTTCGCCGAGGCGTTCGACGCCGTGTGTGCGGAGATCGACCCTCATCTGGGTCGGTCGTTGCGTGAGGTGGTGTGGGGTGAGGACGCGGAGACGCTGAACGCGACGGCGATCACCCAGCCTGCTCTGTTCGCGCTCGAGGTGGCGTTGTTCCGGCTGGTGGAGGCCTGGGGTGTCACGCCCGATGTGGTGGCCGGGCATTCGATCGGTGAGCTGGCCGCCGCTCATGCTGTGGGTGTGCTGTCGCTGGCGGACGCGGCCCGGCTGGTGGTGGCGCGTGGGCGTCTGATGCAGGCGCTGCCCGCCGGTGGCGCGATGCTGGCCGTGCAGGCGACCGAGGAAGAGGTCCTGCCGCTGCTCACCGACGGGGTGGGCATCGCGGCGGTCAACGGCCCGGAATCCGTGGTCGTGTCCGGTGTCGAGGCCGCCGTTCTCGCGCTCGGTGAGCACTTCGCGGCCACCGGTCGCAAGACGAGCCGTCTGTCGGTGTCGCACGCGTTCCACTCGGCGCTGATGGATCCGATGCTGGACGAATTCCGGGCTCTGGCCCGTGAGTTGACGTACTCCGAACCGCGGATCGCGGTCGTGTCCACGGTGTCGGGCGAGCCGAGTCAGGCGTGGCAGTCGCCGGAGTACTGGGTCTCCCAGGTCCGCGAGGCGGTCCGCTTCGCCGACGCCGTCCGCGCCCTGGAACAGCAGGGCGTGACCCGCTTCCTGGAGATCGGGCCCGACGGGATCCTCACCGGACTCGCCCAGCAGAGCGCCGACTCCGAGCAGGCGGTCCTCGTACCGGCCCTGCGCCGCAACCGCCCCGAGCCCGAAGCGCTGGTCGCCGCCCTCGCCAGGCTGCACGTGGACGGCGTACGCGTCGACTGGCGGGCGTACTACGCCGGCACCGGCGCCCGCCGCGTCGACCTCCCCACCTACCCCTTCCAGCGCACCCGGTTCTGGATCGACGCGGTGCGGTCGGCAGCGGCCCACGCGCACCCGCTGCTCGGCGCGGTGGTGACCCTGGCCGACTCGGGCGGCGCCGTCCTCACCGGACGGCTCGCCGTCGCCGCGCAGCCGTGGCTCGCCGACCACGTGGTGCGGGACGTGATCCTCTTCCCCGGCTCGGGATTCGTCGAACTGGCGATCCGTGCGGGCGACCACGCCGGCTGTGACGTACTGGACGAGCTCGCTCTGCACGCGCCCCTCGTTCTCCCCGGGGACGGCGCCGTCGCCGTACAGGTCGTCGTCGGAGCGGCCGACGGGACCGGGCGGCGCACGGTCGGGGTGTACGCGCGGGACGAAAGCCTCCCGGACTCCGACTGGACCCTGCACGCGGAAGGCGTCCTCGCCGAGGGCGTGGACGCGCCCGCCTTCGACCTGGCCGCCTGGCCCCCGCCGGGCGCCGTCCCGCTCCCTCTCGACGGCGCGTACGAGGCCCTGCGCGAGCGGGGACTCGCCTACGGGCCGGCCTTCCAGGGCCTGACCGCCGCCTGGCGGCTCGACGGAGCCGTCTATGCCGAGGTCGCGCTGGACCGGGACGTGGAGGCGGACGCGTACGGGCTGCACCCGGCGCTGCTGGACGCCTCGATGCACGCCGCGCTGGTGGACGGCGCCGATGACGACGACGCCGCCACGGTCCTGCCGTTCGTGTGGAAGGACGTCCGGCTGTTCGCGGTCGGCACGTCGGCGGCCCGCGTACGGATCTCCCGGCCCACCCCGCAGAGCCTCGCGCTGCAGATCGCGGACGCCGGCGGCGCGCCGGTCGCGGCGGTCGGCGGTGTCGTCGGCCGCGCGGTGGAGGAGTCCGGGACCGGTGGCCCGGCCGCGGACCCGCTCTACCGGGTCGTATGGCAGCCGGCGGACTCCGTCTCGTCGGGGGAGTGGACGCGGTGGGAGGACGTACCCGCCGCGGGCCCCGTCGACGGCACGGTCGTCCTGGAGTGCGCGGAGGCCGGCGAGGACGTGCCGTCCGCCGTCCACGCCGTGGCCGACCGGGTCCTGGGGGTGCTGCAGACGTGGCTGGCCGACCAGAGGTTCGCCACGTCGACCCTCGTCGTCGTCACGCGCGGTGCGGTCGCGGTCGGTGACGGCGAGCCGGTCGACGTGCGGCAGGCCCCGGTGTGGGGCCTGGTGCGGGCGGCGCAGGCGGAGAACCCGGGCCGGTTCGTGCTCCTGGACATGGACATGGCCATGGACACCGACATCGACACCGACACGGATGCGGACGGGACCGGGGGCTTCGGCCTCGTACGGGCCCAGGGCGAACCGGAGTCGGCCGTACGCGAAGGCCGGGTACTGGTGCCCCGGCTGGTCCGGGCCGCCACCGCCGCCGGACCCGAGACCGTGTGGGACGCGGACGGGACGGTCCTCATCACCGGCGGTACCGGCGGCCTGGGCGCCCTCGTGGCCCGGCACCTGGCGGCCGAGCAGGGGGTCCGCCGTCTGCTGCTGGTCGGCCGGCGGGGCGCGGACGCGCCCGGTGTCACCGAACTGCTGGGCGACCTCGCCGAGTTGGGTGCCGAGGCCTCGGTCGCCGCGTGCGACGTGTCCGACCGGGACGCCCTCGCTGCGCTCCTGGCCGGGGTGGATCCCGCGCACCCGCTGCGCGGGGTCGTCCACGCGGCGGGCGTACTCGACGACGCCGTGATCACCTCGCTCACCGCCGAGCGCGTCAGCGGCGTCCTCGCTCCCAAGGCGGATGCCGCCTGGCACCTGCACGAGCTGACCGAAGGCCTCGGCCTCACCGCGTTCGTCCTGTTCTCGTCCATCGCCGGCACGCTCGGCTCGACGGGACAGGGCAACTACGCCGCCGCCAACGCGTTCCTCGACGCCCTCGCCGCCCACCGCCGCGTCGGCGGACTGGCCGCCGTCTCCATGGCCTTCGGCCTGTGGGACACGGCGGGCGGCATGGGCACCCGGCTCGGCGCCGCCGAACTGGAGCGGATGCGGCAGGCGGGCACCCCCGCCCTCCCCGCCGACCGCGGCCTCGCCCTCTTCGACGCCGCGCTGCGCTCGGGTGTCGCGGCCACCGTGCCGGTCCGCCTGGACCTCAGCGTGCTGCGCGCCCACGCCGACGAGACTCCCGCCCTGCTGCTCGGCCTCGTACGCACCCCCGGCCGCCGGACGACCCGTACCGGGTCCGGCTCCCCGGCGCTGCGCGGCAGGCTCGCCGGACTGACCGGAGCCGACCGCGCCGCCGCCGTGCTCGACCTGGTCCGTACGACGGTCGCGACGGTCCTGGGGCACGCCTCGGGCGACGCCGTCGAACCCGGGCGCGCCTTCGACGAGCTGGGCTTCGACTCACTGACCGCCGTCGAACTGCGCAACCGGCTCGACGCGGCCACCGGACTGCGGCTTCCGGCCACGCTGATCTTCGACTACCCGACGGCCGAAGCGGCCGCGGCGTACGTCCGGGAACTCCTCGACGGCACCCCGGACGCGAGCTCCGCGCCGGGGGCGGCCGTCGCCGTCCGCGCCACGGACGACGACCCGATCGTCATCGTGGGCATGGCCTGCCGCTACCCGGGCGGGGTGACCACGCCGGACGGCCTGTGGCGGCTGGTCGCCGACGGGGTGGACGCGATCGCCCCGCTGCCCGACGACCGGGGCTGGGATCCGGGGGTCTACGACCCGGAGCCCGGGGTGCCGGGCAAGTCGTACGCCCGTGACGGCGGCTTCCTCTACGACGCGGCCGAGTTCGATCCGGCGTTCTTCGGGATCAGTCCGCGCGAGGCGCTGACCATGGATCCCCAGCAGCGGCTGCTGCTGGAGATCTCCTGGGAGGCCATCGAGCGGGCGGGGGTCGACCCGGGCGTACTGAAGGGCAGCCGGACGGGTGTGTACGCCGGTGTGATGTACCACGACTACGCCGGCGGCACGGCGGGCAGTCTCGTCTCCGGCCGGGTCGCCTACACCCTGGGTCTGGAAGGGCCCGCGGTGACGGTCGACACCGCGTGCTCGTCCTCGCTGGTCGCGCTGCACATGGCGGCGCAGGCGCTGAGGTCGGGGGAGTGCTCCCTGGCACTGGCGGGTGGTGTGACCGTGATGTCCACCCCCGACATGCTGGTCTACTTCAGCGAGCAGCGCGGCCTGTCCACGGACGGCCGGTGCAAGTCCTTCGGTGCGGGCGCGGACGGTACGGGCTGGGGCGAGGGCGCGGGGATGCTGCTGCTGGAGCGGCTCTCGGACGCGCGGCGCAACGGCCACCCGGTGCTGGCGACCGTGCGGGGCTCGGCGCTGAACCAGGACGGCGCGTCGAACGGTCTGACCGCGCCGAACGGTCCGGCGCAGCAGCGGGTCATCCGCCAGGCCCTGGCGGACGCCGGGCTGACGGCGGCCGAGGTGGACGCCGTCGAGGCGCACGGCACGGGCACCCGGCTGGGCGACCCGATCGAGGCGCAGGCGCTGCTGGCGACGTACGGGCAGGGGCGGTCCCAGGGGCAGTCGTTGTGGTTGGGGTCCATCAAGTCCAACTTCGGTCACACGCAGGCCGCGGCCGGTGTCGCGGGCATCATCAAGATGGTGATGGCGATGCGGCACGGGATGCTGCCGCCGACCTTGCACGCGGAGGAGCGCTCGGACCAGATCGACTGGTCGGCGGGTGACGTGGAACTGCTGACAGAGGCGCGCAAGTGGGACGTGACGGACCGGCCGCGCCGGGCCGCCGTCTCCTCGTTCGGACTGAGCGGCACCAACGCGCACGTGATCGTGGAGGAGGCGCCGCAGGAAGCCGTGGCCGAAGCCGCGGCGGAGCCGGCGGCCGGACTGCCCGTCCTGCCGTGGGTGGTGTCGGCGAAGTCCGCGAAGGCGCTGGCCGGCCAGGCCGAGCGGCTGCTCGCGGTGGCGGACGCGTACGGCCCTGAGGACATCGGGCACGCCCTCGCCACGTCGCGCGGTGTGATGGAGCACCGGGCGGTGCTCGTGGGCGACGACCGCTCGGGTGGTCTCGCGGCGCTGGCCGCGGGGCACCAGCACCCCGGTGTGGTCAGCGGCGCGGTGGCGAAGGGCTCGACGGCGTTTCTGTTCACGGGGCAGGGGGCGCAGCGGCTGGGGATGGGCAGGGAGTTGTACGCCGCGTTCCCGGTGTTCGCCGAGGCGTTCGATGCGGTGTGCGCGGAGGTCGATCCGCTTCTGGGTCGGTCGTTGCGTGAGGTGGTGTGGGGTGAGGACGCGGAGGCGCTGAACGCGACGGCGATCACTCAGCCGGCTCTGTTCGCGCTTGAGGTGGCGTTGTTCCGGCTGGTCGAGGCGTGGGGTGTGAAGCCTGACCTGGTTGCCGGTCATTCGATCGGTGAGCTGGCCGCTGCCCACGCCGTCGGTGTGCTGTCCCTCGCCGACGCGGCCCGACTGGTGGTCGCACGTGGCAGGTTGATGCAGGCGTTGCCGGCCGGTGGCGCGATGCTCGCCATCCAGGCCACGGAGGAGGAAGTCGTCCCGCTGCTCACCGACGGAGTCGGTATCGCGGCGGTCAACGGTCCTCGGTCCGTGGTGGTCTCGGGTGTCGAGGCCGCGGTGCTGGCCGTGGGTGAGCACTTCGCGGCCACCGGTCGCAAGACCAGCCGTCTGTCCGTGTCGCACGCGTTCCACTCGGCGCTGATGGATCCGATGCTGGACGAATTCCGTGCCATGGCAGCCGAGTTGAGCTTCAACGAGCCCCGTGTCCCGGTGGTCTCCACGGTGACGGGTGAGCTGTCCGACGCGTGGCAGTCCCCGGAGTACTGGGTCGGCCAGGTCCGCGAGGCCGTCCGCTTCGCCGATGCCGTCCGCACGCTGGAGCAGCAGGGCGTCACCCGCTTCCTGGAGATCGGCCCGGACGGGATCCTCACCGGTCTCGCCGCGCAGAGCCTGGACGACGACGCCGTTCTCGTCGCTTCCCTGCGCAGGAACCGCCCCGAGCCCGAGGCGCTGGTCACGGCCCTCGCGCAGCTCCACGTCCACGGCGCCTCCGTCGGCTGGGAGACGTACTACGCCGCAACCGGCCCGCGCAGCGTCGACCTCCCCACCTACGCCTTCCAGCGCACCCGCTACTGGATGACGGCCCCTGCCGCGACCGGTGGAACGGCCGAGACCGGGCAGGTCGGGATCGACCACCCGGTGCTGCGGGCGGCCGTCGAGCTGCCCGACGACGGGGGAGCCGTGCTCACCGGCCGTTTGTCCGCGAGCACCCATGCCTGGATCACCGACCACGACGTCCTGGGAAGCGTCCTGCTGCCCGGCACCGGCTTCGTGGAGCTGGCGGTACGTGCCGGCAGGCAGGTGGGCTGCGGGCTGCTCGAAGAACTCACCCTGCAGGCCCCGCTGATCCTGCCCGACCGGGGCGGCATCGCCGTCCAGGTCGTCGTCGGCCCGGCCGACGGGACGGGGCGCCGGACGGTGGCGGTCCACTCGCGCGCCGACGATCAGCCGGACCTGCCGTGGACCCGCCACGCCGAGGGCGTGCTGTCCCCGCTTCCCGCGGACGCCGGGGAGGCGCTCACCCACTGGCCGCCGACGGGAGCCGAAGAGCTTCCCGTCTCCGCCGCCTACCCGGACCTCGCCGCCGTCGGCTATCACTACGGGCCCGTCTTCCAGGGCCTCAAGGCGGCCTGGCGGCTCGGCGACGCCCTCTACGCCGAGGTGTCCCTGCCGGAGCGGGCCCACGAGGACGCCGCCCGGTTCGGGCTCCACCCCGCCCTGCTCGACGCGGCCATGCACGTCGGCCTGCTCGGCATTCCGGGCCGCGAAGACGGCGGGCAGACCCTGCTGCCCTTCGCCTGGAACGGAGTCGCGCTGCATTCCCCGGGAGCCAAGGCCCTGCGGGTGCGGATCACCCCCGTCGCCCAGCAGGACGGCCTCTCGCTCACCGTCGCCGACGAGCACGGCCGGCCCGTGCTGTCGGTCGAGTCCCTCCTCTCCCGGCCCGTGTCGGCCGAACAACTGAGCGCGGGGACCGGAAACGCGCTGCTCCACGTGGAGTGGCAGCCCGCTGCGGCCACCGCTCCGGCCGCCACGCCCGACACCGTGGTCCTGGACTGTGCCGACGTGCCCGCCACCGCCGACGTGCTCGCGGACGTACGGACCCACGCGCAGCGGGTCCTGGCGGCGGTGCAGGAGTGGCTGGCGGACGAGCGTTCCGACGGGGCGGTGCTGGCCGTGCTCACGCGGGGTGCGGTGGCCGTCGGCGACCATGAGGACGTCGACGTGCGGCAGGCTCCGGTGTGGGGTCTGGTGCGCGCGGCGCAGGCGGAGAACCCCGGCCGGTTCGTGCTGGTGGACACCGATGGATCGGCCGGTCTCGACGTGGCCCTGTCCCTGGGTGAGCCGGAGTCGGCGGTTCGCTCCGGTCGGGTATCGGTTCCGCGGCTGGCGCGGTGGGCGGTCGACGCGGATGATTCCGGGCCCCTGTGGGACAGCGCGGGGACGGTTCTGATCACGGGCGGCACGGGCGGTCTGGGGGCCCTGGTGGCCCGCCACCTCGTGGCCGAGCACGGGGTGCGCCATCTGCTGCTGGCCGGCCGGCGGGGTGCGGATGCGCCCGGCGTCGACGAACTCGTCGCCGATCTGACCGGGTTGGGGGCGCGGGTCTCGGTCACGGCGTGTGATGTCGCGGACCGGGAGGCGCTCGCCGCCCTGCTGGGCGGTGTGGATCCGGCGCACCCCCTGACGGGCGTGGTCCACGTGGCCGGTGTCGCGGACAACGGCGTCATCGGGGCCCTGACCCCCGAGCGGATGGACGCGGTCCTGCGTCCGAAGGCGGACGCGGCCTGGCATCTGCACGAGCTGACCGAGGACCTGGACCTGTCGGCGTTCGTGATGTTCTCCTCCGCCGGCGGTCTGGTACTGGCGGCCGGTCAGGGCAACTACGCGGCGGCCAACGTCTTCCTGGACGCGCTCGCCGCCCACCGCCGGGCGCAGGGCCTGGCGGCCACCGCGATGGCCTTCGGCCTCTGGGACGTCGGTACGGGCATGGCCGCCCACCTCACCGACGCGGACCTGGAGCGCATGCGCCGCGCCGGCACCCCCGCCCTGTCGGAGGCGGAAGCGCTCGCGCTGTTCGACGCCTCGCTGGCCTCGGGTGCGCCGGTGACGGTCCCGCTCCAGGTGGACCCGGCCGCGCTGCGCACCCGTACGGACGAACTCCCCGCGCTGCTCAGGGGGTTGGTCCCCACCACGCGCAAGCGGACCGCCGGTGGGTCCGCGTCCTCGCACGGCGCCCCGCTCGTCGAGCGCATCGCGGGGCAGGACGAGGAGGAGCGGACCCGGATCATCCTGGAGGTCGTACGGGGCCACGCGGCGGCCGTACTCGGCCACGCGTCCGGCGACGCCGTCGAACCCGACCGCGCCTTCGGTGAGCTGGGCTTCGACTCACTCGGCTCGGTGGAGTTGCGCAATCAGCTGAACGCGGCCAGCGGCCTGCGGCTGCCCGCCACACTGATCTTCGACTACCCGAGCGCGGCGGAGGTCGCCGCCTACATCGCCGAGCGCCTGGTGCCCGCCGTACCCGCATCGGGGGTGGACGCCGACCTCAAGAGGCTGGAGTCCCTCCTGATGACCGCCGCCCCGCCCGCCGGCCCCGACAGGGCGCGGCTGGCCGAGCGGCTGCGGGAGCTGGCCGGCCGGCTCGACGGACCACAGATGCACGCCCAGGGGTATGCCACGCCGGAGATCCCGGACCGTGGCCAGGACGACCTGAACGAGGTCACCGCGGACGAGCTGTTCGACATCCTCGACAACGAGCTCGGCACCCCCGCGACCCCCTGACCGCCCGACCCACGGCGGATTCGGCACCCCGGGCCGGGGTGCGTGACAGCTGCACGACAGCCGTCACGCACCCCGGCCTTTCACGTGTTCTCCCCCTCGTCCGCAGGCCCCCGCGGCAGGGGTGGGTTAAGGGTAGGCCGCCCTTCCAGCAGCTCAGTAGCGTTCCCACCGATCAACTGAACGGCCAGGTACGCCAAGTGGGTCGCCACGGTATGTCCGACCAGAGGGAGTAGATCTCGGTGAGCAACGAGGAGCGGCTTCTCGAGTATCTGAAGCGGGCCACATCCGACCTGCGAGACGCCCGTCGCCGCCTCGCCGAGGCCGAGCGCCGCCCTTCCCGTCACGGCGACCCGATCGTGATCGTGGGGATGGGCTGCCGGTACCCCGGCGGGGTCACCACTCCGGAGGAGCTGTGGCAGCTCGTCTCCGGGGGCGTCGACGCCATCGGCGGGTTCCCGGAGGACCGCGGCTGGGATCCCGAGGTCTACGACCCGGAGCCGGGCGCACCGGGCAAGACGTACGCCCGTGAAGGCGGATTCCTGTACGACGCGGCCGAGTTCGACCCGGTGTTCTTCGGGATCAGCCCGAACGAGGCGCTGATGATGGACCCTCAGCAGCGGCTGCTGCTGGAGGTGTCCTGGGAGGCGATCGAGCGGGCCGGCATCGACCCCACCACCCTCAAGGGCAGTTCGACCGGCGTGTTCGCCGGCGTGATGTACCACGACTACGCCCTGGGCCGGGAACCCGGCAGCACCACCGCGGGCAGCGTGGTCTCGGGGCGGGTCGCCTACGCGCTGGGCCTCGAAGGCCCGGCGGTGAGCGTGGACACGGCCTGCTCCTCGTCCCTGGTCGCGTTGCACATGGCGGCCCAGGCGCTGAGGTCGGGCGAGTGCGATCTCGCCCTGGCCGGCGGGGTCACCGTCATGTCCACACCGGACATGTTCGTCTACTTCAGCACCCAGCAGGGCCTGGCCGCCGACGGCCGGTCGAAGTCCTTCGCGGCCTCGGCGGACGGCGTCGCCTGCTCGGAGGGCGCCGGGGTCCTGCTGCTGGAGCGGCTCTCGGACGCGCGTCGCAACGGGCACCGGGTGCTGGCCGTGGTCCGGGGCTCGGCGCTGAACCAGGACGGCGCGTCCAACGGCCTGACCGCCCCGAACGGTCCCGCGCAGCAGCGGGTGATCCGCCGCGCGCTGGCGGACGCCGGGCTGTCGGCGGCCGAGGTGGACGTGGTCGAGGCCCACGGCACCGGTACGACCCTGGGCGATCCGATCGAGGCCCAGGCCCTGCTGGAGACGTACGGGCAGGGCCGCCCCGAGGGCCGGCCGCTGTGGCTCGGGTCCATCAAGTCGAACATGGGGCACAGCCAGGCGGCGGCGGGTGTCGCGGGCGTCATCAAGATGGTGATGGCCCTGCGGCACGGCGTACTGCCGCCGACCCTGCACGTGGACGCCCCGTCGGACCAGGTCGACTGGTCGGCGGGGAGCGTGGAACTGCTCACCGAGGCCCGGAAGTGGGAGGCCGGGGCCGGTGTGCGGCGGGCGGGGATCTCGTCCTTCGGGATCAGCGGGACGAACGCCCACGTGATCGTCGAGGAGGCGCCCGCAGGCGCCGGGGAGCCGGCTGTGCGGGCCGCGCTCCCCGTCGAGCCGTGGGTGCTGTCGGCGAAGACCCCGCAGGCGCTGGCCGCCCAGGCCGGGCGCCTGCGGGGCGCGGACTTCGAGGAGGCCGGGACGGGCGACATCGGGCTCTCCCTGGCCACGTCGCGCACCGCCTTCGCCCACCGGGCGGTGGTGGTGGGCGACCGCGAGAGCGGGCTCGCCGCCCTCGCGGCGGGCGAGGAGCACCCCGGGGTGGTGACCGGACGGATCCGGCGCGGCGGGCGGACGGCACTGCTGTTCACGGGGCAGGGTGCGCAGCGGCTGGGGATGGGGCGTGAGTTGTACGCCGCGTTCCCGGTGTTCGCCGAGGCGTTCGATGCCGTGTGTGCGGAGATCGACCCGTATCTCGGTCGGTCGTTGCGTGAGGTGGTGTGGGGTGAGGATGCGGAGGCGTTGAACGCGACCGCGATCACTCAGCCGGCTCTGTTCGCGCTGGAAGTGGCGTTGTTCCGGCTGGTCGAGGCCTGGGGTGTGAAGCCCGACCTGGTGGCCGGTCACTCGATCGGCGAGCTCGCAGCCGCCCACGCCGTCGGTGTGCTGTCCCTCGCCGACGCGGCCCGACTGGTGGTCGCACGTGGCAGGTTGATGCAGGCGTTGCCGGCCGGTGGCGCGATGCTGGCCGTTCAGGCGACCGAGGAAGAGGTCCTGCCGCTGCTCACCGACGGGGTGGGTAGCGCGGCGGTCAACGGTCCGGAATCCGTGGTCGTGTCCGGTGTCGAAGCCGAAGTCCTTGCGCTGGGTGAGCACTTCGCGGCGACCGGTCGTAAGACCAGTCGTCTCGTGGTCTCGCATGCCTTCCACTCCTTGCTGATGGATCCGATGCTCGACGAGTTCCGCTCCGTGGCGGGGGAGTTGACGTACGGCGAGCCGCGGATCGCGGCGGT
This sequence comes from Streptomyces sp. NPDC048258, assembly GCF_043201995.1. Taxonomy (NCBI): domain Bacteria; kingdom Bacillati; phylum Actinomycetota; class Actinomycetes; order Kitasatosporales; family Streptomycetaceae; genus Streptomyces; species Streptomyces sp. NPDC048258. The sequence continues at coordinate 144,529 of NZ_JBICZH010000014.1, read as the reverse complement.
GTCCACGGTGACGGGCGACCGTGCCGGGGCGGACTGGACGTCGCCCGAGTACTGGGTCGGCCAGGTCCGCGAGGCCGTCCGTTTCGCGGACGCCGTGCGCGCGCTGGAGCAGGAGGGCGTCACCCGCTTCCTGGAGATCGGCCCGGACGGGATCCTCACCGGTCTCGCCAGTCAGAGCCTCGACGGAGACGAGAGCGCCCACGCCGTTCTCGTACCGGCCCTGCGCAGGAACCGCCCCGAGCCCGAGGCCCTGGTCACCGCCCTCGCCCAGCTGCACGTGGACGGCGTACGCGTCGACTGGGAGGCGTACTACGCCGGCACCGGTGCTCAGCTCGTCGACCTGCCCACCTATGCCTTCCAGCGCACCCGCTACTGGGTCGACGCCGCGGGTTCCACAGCGGGCCCCGCCGCCCAGCCCGTCCACGAGGTCCCCTCGGCCGAGGAGTCCCGGGAGGCCGCCGAGGCCCTGCGGGCCGAGCTCGACGGGGCCGGGGCCGCCGAGAGCGGCCGGATCCTGCTGGCGCTGGTGCGTACGCATGTCGCGGTCGTCCTCGGATACCCCTCCGCCACCGCCGTGGAAGCCGATCTCGCCTTCCGCGACATGGGCTTCGACTCGCTGGCCGCCGTGGAACTGCGCAAGCGGCTCACCGCCGCGAGCGGATGCGATCTGCCCGCCACCCTGATCTTCGACTACCCGACGCCCCGGGCCGCCGCCGCCCACCTCGGCGAGCGGATGGAGGCCGAGCCCGTGGGCGGTGACCCGGCCGCCGCCGCGCTGGCCGAACTCGACCGCATCGAGGCCGTGCTCACCGGATTCCCCGCCACCGGCGGGGACACCGAGGTCATCGGCGCCCGCGCCGACGCGATCACCGCCCGGCTGGAGGCCGTGGTACGCCGCTGGCGCGACGCCCGGGGCGCCGGGCCCGCGGACGACGGCCCGGACTTCGAAACGGTCACCGACGAGGAGCTGTTCGACGTGCTCGACAGCGAATTCGGCATCTCCTAGTGCTGTGGCCGGAAAGGTTTGCCGGGGCGCGGCTCCCCCAGCTACCGCTGGGAGGTGCCCCCAGGTGCGGTGCATCGCAAGGCGGAGGGCCGCGGCTCGTACTGGACGTACTTGCGCGGTCCGACAACGCGGCGAGGTGCCGTGCTTGGGGGTACCTCCCTGGGGTCCCCCCGGACGGAGTCTGGGGGAGGTAGCTGGGGGAGCGTCGCGCTCCGGTGAACCTTTCCGGTCACAGCACTAGCCAGCGATCAGCTCTAGATTGGTTGAGGTTCGATGAGCAACGACGAGAAGCTCCGGGACTATCTCAAGCGCGCCACCACGGAACTCCAGCGCACCCGGCGCCAGTTGCGGGAGGCCGAGGAGCTGCACCACGAGCCCGTCGCCATCGTCGCGATGGGATGCCGCTTCCCGGGCGGCATCGCCTCGCCCGAGGACCTGTGGCACCTGGTGGACGCCGGGCGGGACGCGGTCTCGCTCTTCCCGGACGGCCGCGGCTGGGACATGGACGCCCTGTACGACCCGGAGCCGGCGACGCCCGGCAAGACGTACTGCCGGGAAGGCGGGTTCCTGCACGACGCGGGCGAGTTCGACGCCGACTTCTTCAAGATCAGCCCGCGCGAGGCCCGCGACACAGACCCGCAGCAGCGGCTGCTGCTGGAGGTGTCCTGGGAGGCGATCGAGCGGGCCGGCATCGACCCCACCTCCCTCAAGGGCAGCCGCACCGGCGTGTTCGCCGGTGTGGTGTACCACGACTACCCGGGCGGCGGCGGTACGGGCGGGCTGGCCAGCGTGGCCTCCGGGCGCGTGGCGTACTCGCTGGGCCTGGAGGGCCCCGCGGTCACCGTGGACACCGCCTGCTCCTCCTCCCTCGTCGCCCTCCACCTCGCCGTCCAGTCGGTACGGACCGGGGAGTGCACGATGGCGCTCGCCGGCGGGGTGACCGTGATGGCGAGCCCGGACTCGTTCGTCGGCTTCAGCCAAGACCGGGGCCTGGCCCCCGACGGCCGGTGCAAGTCCTTCGCGGCGGCCGCCGACGGCACCACCTGGTCCGAGGGCGCGGGCATGGTCCTCGTCGAGCGGCTCTCCGATGCCCGCCGCCTCGGCCACCCGGTCCTCGCCGTCATCCGAGGCTCGGCGATGAACTCCGACGGCGCCTCCAACGGCCTCACCGCGCCCAACGGGCCGTCCCAGCAGCGGGTCATCCAGCAGGCACTCGCCTCCGGGCGGCTGACCGCCGCCGACGTCGACGCCGTCGAGGCGCACGGCACCGGGACCACCCTCGGCGACCCCATAGAAGCGCAGGCCCTGATCGCCGCCTACGGCCGCGAGCGGCCCGCCGACCAGCCCCTGTGGCTGGGATCGTTCAAGTCGAACATCGGCCACTCCCAGGCCGCCGCCGGGGTCGGCGGAGTCATCAAGATGGTGCAGGCCATGCGCCACGGCGTGCTGCCGCGCACCCTGCACGTGGACGAGCCGAGTCCCAACGTCGACTGGAGCGCGGGCAGCGTACGGCTGCTGACCGAGCCGATCGCCTGGCCGGACCGCGGCCGCGCCAAGCGCGCCGGGGTGTCGTCCTTCGGTCTGAGCGGTACGAACGTCCACGTCATCGTGGAGGAGGCCCCGGCCCCCGAGCCCGAGGCCGAACCCGATGCGGTGGGTGCCGAGGCCTTCGCCGCCGCCGTCCAGGACGCCCCCCGCCACCTGCCGTTCCTCGTCTCCGCGCGGCGGCGCGAAGCCCTCGCCGCGCAAGCCGCCCGCCTCGCCGACCACGTGGACGCCCACCCGCTCCACCCCCTCGCCGACACCGCCTGGTCCCTGGCCACCACCAGGGCCGCGCTCGAACACCGCGCCGTGGTCGTCGCGGGCACCCACGAGGAGCTGGCCCGGTCCCTGCGCGGCCTGGCCGCCGGCCCCGCCCTCCCCGCGCCCGGCACGGTCACCGCCGCCGCCCGGCCCGACGCGCTGTCGGCCGTACTGTTCACCGGCCAGGGCGCCCAGCGGCTCGGCATGGGACGTGAACTGCACGCCGCCCACCCGGTGTTCGCCCGCGCTTTCGACGAGGCGGTCGCCGCCCTCGACGAGCACCTCGACACCCCCCTGCGCGCCGCCGTGTGGGGCGAGGACAGCGCGCTGCTCGCCGACACCGGCCGTGCCCAGCCCGCCCTGTTCGCCTGCGAGGTGGCCCTCTACCGGCTCATCGAGTCCTGGGGGATCCGGCCCGACTTCCTCGCCGGCCACTCGATCGGGGAACTGGCCGCCGCCCACGTCAGCGGTGTGCTCACGCTCCCCGACGCCGCCCGCCTCGTCGCGGCCCGCGGCCGGCTGATGCGCGGGCTCCCGCAGGGCGGCGCGATGGTCGCGATCGAGGCGACCGAGGACGAGGTGGATCCGCTCCTCACCGCCGCCACCGGCATCGCCGCGCTCAACGGCCCGCGCTCCGTGGTCGTTTCGGGCGAGGAGGCGGACGTCCTGGCCGTCGCCGAGCACTTCGCCGCCCTGGGGCGCAAGACCAAGCGCCTGGCCGTGTCGCACGCCTTCCACTCCCCGCTCATGGAGCCGATGCTCGCCGAGTTCCGCACCGTCGCCGAGAGCGTCGCGTACGGGACCGCCCGCGTGCCGATCGTCTCCACCGTCACCGGCGAGCTCGCCGGAGCGGACGACCTGGCCTCCGCCGACTACTGGGTACGCCACGTCCGCGCGACCGTCCGGTTCTGCGACGCCGTCCGGCTCCTCGCGGACAAGGGCGTCCACACCTTCCTGGAACTCGGTCCCGACGCCGCGCTCACCCCGCTCGGCCCCGGCTGCCTCGCCGCCACGGAGACCGAGGACCGGGACGGGGACCGGGAGGACCCGCCGGTGTTCACCGCCGTCCTGCGCCGCGGCCGCGGCGAGGAGCGCGAACTGGCCGGAGCGGTCGCCCTCGCCCACACCCGCGGGGTCCACGTCGACTGGGCCGCCTACTTCACGGCGGCCGCCGGATCCCGCCCGCACCGCGTGGACCTGCCCACCTACGCCTTCCAGCGACGGAACTTCTGGGCGCAGGCGCAGGCGCAGCCCGGCGCGGCAGCCGCCACCGGGTCCCTCGCCGGCGCCGACCCGGGGGAGTCCCCGTTCTGGGAGGCCGTGGAGCGCGAGGACACCGCGGGACTCGCCGAACGCCTCGGACTCGCCCCCGCCGCCCTCGCCCCCGTGCTGCCCGCACTCGCCACCTGGCGGGCCGGCCGCCGTGAGGCCTCCGCCGTCGACGCGCTGCGCTACCGCGTCGCCTGGGCCCCGGTCGCCGACCCCGCGCCGCCCGCCCCGCTCGACGGCGAATGGCTCGTACTCCACACGGCCGCGCAGCGCTCCCTCGCCGCTCTGCTCGCGGAGGCGCTCACCACGCGCGGCGCCCGGCCCGTACTGCGGGAGACCGGCGGCACGGAGCACCCCGTACTCCCGGAGCAGCTCCCCGCCGACCCGGCCGGGGTGCTGAGCCTGCTCGCCCTGGACGACACCCCGCACCCCGGCCACCCCGAGCTCTCCCAGGGCCTCGCGGACACCGTCGCCCTGCTCCAGGAACTGGCCGCCCGCGAGGTCACCGCCCCGGTGTGGTGCCTGACCCGCGGAGCCGTGGCCACCGACGACGCCGACGCGGCGGCCCGGCCCGTGCACCCCGCGCAGGCCGCCGTCTGGGGTCTCGGCGCGGCCCTCGCCCTGGAGAGCCCCGGGACCTGGGGCGGCCTCGTCGACCTCCCGACCGCGACCGACCCGGCCGCGACCGACGAGGCCTGGTCGGAACGGGTGGCGCTGCGGCTCTGCGACACCCTCTCCGGAGCCACCGGTGAGGACCAGGTCGCCGTCCGCCCCGAAGGCACGTACGCCCGCCGCCTGGTGCGCCCCGCACAGCCCGACCCGGCCGGGCCGTGGCGGCCCCGCGGCACGGTCCTGGTCACCGGCGGCACCGGAGGGCTCGGCGCGCACGTCGCCCGCATGCTCGCCGCCGACGGCGCCGAGCACGTCGTCCTCGTCGGCCGGCGCGGACCCGACGCCCCGGGAGCCGCAGAACTGGCCGAGGAGATACGGGAGTCGGGGGTACGCGTCTCCGTCGAGGCCTGCGACATCGCCGAGCGCGAAGCCGTACGCGCCCTCCTCGCCGGCCTCCCGGACCTCACCGCCGTCGTCCACGCGGCCGGACTGCCGCAGCGCATCGCGCCCCTGGGCGAACTCACCCTCGCCGACCTCGCCGACGTGGCTGCCGCCAAGGTCCTCGGCGCCCGCCACCTCGACGAACTCCTCGCGGACACCCCGCTGGACGCCTTCGTCCTCTTCTCCTCCGGCGCCGCCGTGTGGGGCAGCGCCGGCCAGTCCGCGTACGGCAGCGCCAACGCCTACCTCGACGGCCTCGCCCACCGGCGCCGCGCCCGCGGCCTCGCCGCCACCTCCGTGGCCTGGGGCTCCTGGGACGGCGGCATGGTCGACGCCGAACTGGCCGCCGTCATGCGGCGCATCGGAGCCCCCGCGATGCCGCCCGAACTGGCCGTCGGCGCCCTGCGCCGCATCCTGGCGGGCGGCGCCTCGCACGCCGTGGTCGCCGATTTCGACTGGGAGCGCTTCGCCCCCACCTACGTACTCGCCCGGCCGCGGCCCCTCCTCGACGCGCTGCCCGAGGCGCGGGACGCCCTCGCCCCCGACCCGGCACAGGCCGGCGGCGGGGACGGCGCGGACCTCGGCGGCCGGCTGGCCGGCCTGTCCCCGGCCGAACAGCGGGCGGCCCTGCTCGACCTGGTGCGTACGCACGTGGCCGCGCTGCTCGGCTACGAGGACCCGGCCGAGGTCGCCCCCGACCGCGGCTTCACCGACCTCGGCTTCGACTCGGTCGCCGCCGTCGACCTGCGGACGAGGCTGGTCGCGGCCACCGGCCGCCCCCTGCCCACGAGCATGATCTACGACCACCCCAACCCCGGGGCGCTCGCGGCCCACCTGTGGTCCGAGCTCTGCCAGGACGACACCGCCGGTGAACTGCCGGTACTGGCCCAGCTGGACCGGCTCGAAGAGGCTGCCTCTCTGCTCGCCGCGGAGGAGATCGAGGCCACCCGCATCACCGCCCGCCTGCAGAGCCTGCTGGCCCGGCTGACCGGAACCCTCGACGCGACGGCCGGCGGCGCGCACGGCATCGGCGAGCAGCTGGAATCCGCCTCCGCCGACGACGTCTTCGCCTTCATCGACAACGAACTCGGCCTCACCTGACCGACCGCGCGGCCCGGTCAACGGCCCGATCCGCGCACTGCGACCCGACTCGACCTCACGGCATGAACAAGGACTCGGTGGGACCAAGATGTCCAATGACGACGCAAGGCTTCTCGACTACCTCAAGCGGGTCACGGCGGATCTGCACCAGACCCGCCGCAGGCTTCAGGAGGTCGAGAACCAGGACCACGAGCCCATCGCCATCGTGGCGATGAGCTGCCGCTACCCGGGAGGCATCAGCACCCCGGACGACCTGTGGCGGCTCGTGGCCGAGGGCCGGGACGCCATCACCACCTTCCCCACCGACCGCGGCTGGGACCTCGACGGGCTCCGCGGCGACGAGCCGGAGACCGCCGAGTCCGGCAGCAGCTACGTCCACGAGGGCGGCTTCGTCCAGGACGTCGCCGGTTTCGACGCGGGCTTCTTCGGGATCAGCCCCAACGAGGCGCTGACCATGGACCCGCAGCAGCGGCTGCTGCTGGAGGTGTCCTGGGAGGCGATCGAGCGGGCCGGGATCGACCCGGTGTCGCTGCGCGGCAAGCCCGTCGGCGTGTTCGCGGGCTCCGGGATCCAGGACTACGAGTACCTGATCGGCGCGGCGGGCGAGGTCGCCGAGGCCTACATGACCACGGCCAACGCGGCCGCCGTCATATCCGGCCGGATCTCCTACACCCTGGGTCTGGAAGGCCCCGCGGTGACCGTCGACACGGCGTGCTCCTCCTCCCTCGTCTCCCTCCACCTGGCCGCCCAGGCCCTGCGGCAGCGGGAATGCTCGCTGGCCCTCGCCGGCGGCGTCATGGTGATGTCCACGCCGTCGCCGTTCATCGCGTTCAGCCGGCAGCGCGGTCTCGCCCCCGACGGCCGCTGCAAGGCCTTCGCCGAGGCGGCCGACGGCACCGGATGGTCCGAGGGCGCGGGCATGCTCGTACTCGAACGGCTGGCGGACGCGCGGCGGGCCGGCCACCCCGTGCTGGCCGTCGTACGCGGCAGCGCCGTCAACCAGGACGGCGCCAGCAACGGCCTGACCGCCCCCAACGGCCGGGCCCAGCAGCGGGTCATCCGCCAGGCGCTCGCCAACGCCCGGATCCCGGCCACCCAGGTCGACGTCGTCGAGGGCCACGGCACCGGTACGACCCTGGGCGACCCCATCGAGGCGCAGGCACTGCTGGCCACCTACGGGCAGGACCGCCCCGAGGGGCAGCCGCTGTGGCTCGGCTCCATCAAGTCCAACCTCGGGCACGCGCAGGCCGCCGCCGGTGTCGGCAGCGTCATCAAGATGGTCATGGCCCTGCGGAACGGAGTGCTGCCGCAGACCCTGCACGTCGACGAACCGTCGAGCCACGTCGACTGGACCGCGGGCCAGGTCCGGCTGCTGGCCGAATCCCGTGCGTGGGAGCGCGCCGAGGACCGGCCGCGCCGGGCCGGCGTCTCCGCGTTCGGGGTCAGCGGCACCAACGCCCACGTCATCCTGGAGGAAGCGCCCGCCGAGGAGCCGGCCGGGACCGCGGGGCCCGCCGGGCCCGCCGCACCGGCCGAGGCGCCGCGGGAGCCGTCCGCCGCCGCCGTCGTACCGCTGCCCGCCGTCCTGCCGTGGCCGGTCTCCGGCCGGGACGCCCAGGCGCTCGCCGCCCAGGCGGGCCGGGTGCACGCCCACGTCACGGCCGGGCCGGAGCTCCACGCCGCGGACCTGGCCTACTCGCTGGCCACGAGCCGCGCGGCGCTCGACCACCGCGCCGTCGTCCTGGCGGACGGCCGGGACGGCGCGCTCGCCGGTCTCGCCGCACTGGCCGAGGGGCAGCCGCACCCGGGTGTGGTGAGCGGGTCGGCGGCCAAGGGGTCGACCGCCTTCCTGTTCACCGGTCAGGGCGCGCAACGCCTCGGCATGGGCCGGGAGTTGTACGAGTCCTTCCCGGTGTTCGCCGAAGCCTTCGACGCCGTGTGCGCGGAGATCGACCCCCACCTCGGGCGGTCACTCCGTGACGTGGTCTGGGGTGAGGACGCGGAGGCGCTGAACGCCACCGCCCTGACCCAGCCCGCCCTCTTCGCCCTCGAAGTCGCCCTGTTCCGGCTGATGGAGGCCTGGGGCATCACCCCCGACGCGGTCGCCGGCCACTCGATCGGAGAGCTGGCCGCCGCCCACGCCGTCGGCGTGCTGTCCCTCGCGGACGCGGCCCGGCTCGTCGTGGCGCGCGGCCGCCTGATGCAGGCACTGCCCGCCGGTGGCGCGATGCTCGCCGTCCAGGCCACCGAGGAGGAAGTCCTCCCGCTGCTCACCGACGAGGTGGCCGTCGCCGCCGTCAACGGGCCCGAATCCGTGGTCGTCTCGGGCACCGAGGCCGCCGTCCTCGCGGTCGGCGAGCACTTCACCGCGGCGGGCCGCAAGACCAGCCGCCTCGCCGTCTCGCACGCCTTCCACTCGCCCCTCATGGAGCCGATGCTCGACGCCTTCCGGGCCGTCGCGCAGGAGCTGACGTACGAGGAGCCGCGCATCGCGGTCGTGTCCACGGTGACCGGCGACCGCTCCGGCGCCCGGTGGCAGTCGCCGGACTACTGGGTCTCCCAGGTGCGCGAGGCCGTCCGCTTCGCCGACGCCGTCCGCGCCCTGGAGCAGCAGGGCGCGACCCGCTTCCTGGAGATCGGGCCCGACGGGATCCTCACCGGACTCGCCCAGCAGAACGCCGACTCCGAGCAGGCGGTCCTCGTACCGGCCCTGCGCCGCAACCGCCCCGAGCCCGAAGCCCTGGTCAGCGCCGTGGCCCAGCTCTACGCCTCCGGTACGGCCGTCGACTGGGAGGCCTTCTACGCCGGGACCGGCGCCCGCCGCGTCGACCTGCCCACGTACGCCTTCCAGCGCACCCGCTACTGGGTCGAGGGCACCGGCGCCCTCGGCGACCTCTCGGCAGCCGGTCTGGCCGCCGCCGGACACCCGCTGCTCGGCGCCGTCGTCTCCCTCGCCGACTCCGGCGGCGTGGTCCTGACGGGCAGGGTCTCCGTATCGGCCCAGCCCTGGCTCGCCGACCACGTCGTCGGCGACTCCGTGGTCTTCCCCGGCACCGGCTTCGTGGAGCTCGCCGTGCGGGCCGGCGACCAGGTCGGCTGCGAACTGCTCGAAGAGCTCATGCTCCAGGCGCCCCTCGTCCTGCCCGAGCGCGGAGCCGTCGCCCTCCAGGTCGAGGTCGGCGCCGCGGACGCCTCCGGGCGGCGCCCCGTCAGCGTCCACTCGCGCCGGGACGACCAGCCCGACCAGCCGTGGACCCTGCACGCGGCCGGCGTCCTGGCGACCGCCGCGGACTCCGCCCTCGACTCCCTCGGCCTGAGCACCTGGCCGCCCGCAGCCGCCACCCCGATCGAGACCGACGGCGTGTACGAGACGCTGGCCGCGGCCGGCCTCCCCTACGGCCCGGCCTTCCGCGGCCTCACGGCCGCCTGGGCCGCCGGGACCGAGGTGTACGCCGAGGTCGCCCTGCCCGAGCGGGCCCACGCCGACGCCGCCGCGTTCGGCCTGCACCCGGCCCTCCTGGACGCCTCGCTGCACGGCTCCGTCTTCACCGACCTGTTCGCCGACGCCCAGGGCCCCGTCCTGCCGTTCGTCTGGACGGGAGTGCGGCTGCACGCCTCCGGCGCCACCCGGCTGCGGGTCCGGATCGCCCCCGACGGCGCGGGCGCCATCGCCCTCTCCGTCGGGGACGAGACGGGCCGGCCGGTGCTGTCCGTGGACTCCCTCGTCCTGCGCGAGGTCTCCGCCGAGCAGCTCGCCGCCGCCCGCGCCGTCGCCCACGAATCCCTCTTCGCCCTCGACTGGACCGCGCTGCCCGCCCCTACCGCTTCGGCGGCCGCACCGGCCGACTGGGACACCCTGCCCGCCGACGGGCCCGTACCGGAGAGCGTCATCCTGCGCTCCCTGGCCGGGTCGGACCCGGCCTCGGTGCGGGCCGCCACCACCAGGGTGCTCGCCGTCCTGCAGAGCTGGCTCGCCGACGAGCGGTACGCCGCCTCGCGGCTGCTCGTCGCGACCTCCGGGGCCGTGGCCCGGCCCGGGGAGGACGTCACCGACCTGGCCGGGGCGGCGGTCTGGGGCCTGGTGCGTTCCGCGCAGGCCGAGAGCCCCGGCCGGTTCCTCCTCACCGACCTCTCCGACCTCGCCGACGGGCGGGAGGCCGCCGCCGCGGTGGCCGCCGACGAGCCCCAGACCCTCGTACGGGGCACGACCGTCCACGGCGCCCGGCTGGCCCGCCTCACCGACGACCCCGAGCGGCGCGTCCGGCCCGACTTCGGCAACGGCACCGTCCTGGTCACCGGCGCGACCGGCGCGCTCGGCCGCCTGGTGGCCCGGCAACTGGTCCAGGCCCACGGCGTACGGAGCCTCCTGCTGGTCTCCCGGCGCGGTACGGACGCCCCGGGAGCCGTCGAACTCCGCGCCGAACTGCGCGGCCTCGGCGCCGAGGCCACCGTCGCCGCCTGCGACGCGGGGGACCGCGACGCCCTCGCCACGCTGATCGCGGGCGTACCGCTCACCGGCGTGGTCCACCTCGCCGGCGTGCTCGACGACGCGCTCATCGCCTCGCTGACCCCGCAGAGCCTGGACACCGTCCTCGGCGCCAAGGCCGACGCGGCGCTCCACCTGCACGAACTGACCCGGGACCTGGAGCTGTCGGCCTTCGTGCTGTTCTCCTCCGCGACCGGTGTCCTGGGCGTGCCCGGACAGGGCAACTACGGTGCGGCGAACGCCCTGCTCGACGGCCTCGCCACCCACCGCCGCGCCCAGGGCCTGCCCGCCCGGTCCCTCGCCTGGGGCCTGTGGGCGAGCGGCATGTCCGGCTCCCTCACCGAGGCCGACCTCCAGCGGATGAGCCGGACCGGCATCGGCGCGCTCACCGCCGAGTACGGGGTGGACCTCTTCGACCGGGCCCTGACCGTCGACCGTCCGGTCGTCGTGCCGATCCGGCTCGACGTGCGCACCCTCGCCGAGGCGGGCGAGGCCCTGCCGGCGCTCTTCCGCGGCCTGGTCCGCGTACGGGCGCGCAGGAGTGCGGTGTCGGCCCCCGAGGCGGCCGGGGCCCTGCGGGGCCGGCTGGCCGGACTGGACCGGGAGGAGCGCACGGCCGTCCTGCTCGACCTGGTCCGTACGCAGGTCGCCGTCACCCTCGGATATCCGGGGGCGCACGCGGTCGACGAGACGCGGGCGTTCAGCGAGCTCGGCTTCGACTCGCTGACCGCGGTTGAGTTCCGCAACGCCGTCAGCGCGGCCGCCGACGTCCGGCTGCCCGCCACCCTCGCCTTCGACTACCCCAACCCGCGCGCCCTCGCCCGCCACCTCCTGGACGAACTCGACGGCGCCGGCGGGCAGCAGGGCCGCGTGGCCGCCGCCACCGCGGTCCGGTCCGGAGCCGTCGACGACGACCCGATCGTGATCGTCGCCATGGCCTGCCGCTACCCCGGCGGCGTACGCACCCCCGAGGACCTGTGGCAGCTGGTCGCCGACGGCGTCGACGCCGTCTCCGGCTTCCCGGCCAACCGCGGCTGGGACCTCGACCGCGTCTACGACCCGACCGCCGAGCGGCCCCACACCAGCTACGCCCGCGAAGGCGGCTTCCTGCACGAGGCGGGCGAGTTCGACCCGGCCTTCTTCGGGATCAGCCCCAACGAGGCCGCCGTCATGGATCCGCAGCAGTTCCTGCTGCTGGAGACGGCCTGGGAGGTGTTCGAGCGGGCCGGGATAGACCCGGAGACCCTGCGCGGCAGCATGACCGGCTGCTACGCCGGGATGATGTACCACGACTACGCCGCCAACAACAGCACCGGAGCCATCGCCTCCGGGCGCGTCTCGTACGTGTTCGGCCTCGAAGGCCCCGCCGTCACCGTGGACACGGCCTGCTCGTCCTCGCTGGTCGCGCTGCACATGGCCGCGCAGGCGCTCAGGTCGGGGGAGTGCTCCCTCGCCCTGGCCGGCGGTGTCGCCGTCATGGCCACCCCCGAGGTCTTCGTCGAGTTCAGCCGGCAGCGCGGCCTCGCCCCCGACGGCCGGTGCAAGTCGTTCGGTGCGGGCGCCGACGGCACGGGCTGGGGCGAAGGCGCCGGAATGCTGCTCCTGGAGCGGCTCTCCGACGCGCGGCGCAACGGTCACCCGGTACTGGCGACCGTGCGGGGCTCGGCGCTGAACCAGGACGGCGCCTCGAACGGCCTGACCGCCCCGAACGGGCCCTCGCAGCAGCGGGTCATCCGCCAGGCCCTGGCCAACGCGGGTCTCTCGGCGACCGAGGTCGACGCCGTCGAGGCCCACGGCACCGGCACGACGCTCGGCGACCCCATCGAGGCCCAGGCGCTGCTGGCGACGTACGGACAGGACCGCCCCGAGGGGCAGCCGTTGTACCTGGGCTCCATCAAGTCCAACATGGGCCACACCCAGGCCGCGGCGGGCGTCGCCGGCATCATCAAGATGGTCATGGCGATGCGGCACGGAGTGCTGCCGCCGACCCTGCACGCCGAGGAGCGCTCGGACCAGATCGACTGGTCGGCGGGCGAGGTGGAACTGCTCACCGAGGCCCGCGCATGGCAGGCCGACGGCCGGCCGCGGCGCGCGGGCATCTCCTCGTTCGGCATCAGCGGGACCAACGCCCACGTGATCGTCGAAGAGGTCCCCGCCCCGCGGCCCGCCGAACCCGAGACCGGCGCCGAACTGCCCGTGACCCCCTGGGTGGTGTCGGCGAAGTCCGCGCAGGCGCTGGCCGGCCAGGCCGAGCGGCTGCTCTCGGTGACGGACGCGTACGGCCCCGAGGACATCGGGTACACCCTGGCCGCGGCGCGCAGCGCGATGGAGCACCGGGCGGTGGTGCTGGGTGACCGCAGGAGCGGGCTCGCCGCCCTCGCGGCGGGCGGGGAACACCCCGCGGTGGTGACGGGACAGGCGCAGTCCGGTGGCCGGACGGCGTTCCTGTTCACGGGGCAGGGTGCGCAGCGACTGGGGATGGGGCGGGAGTTGTACGCCTCCTTCCCGGTGTTCGCCGAAGCCTTCGACGCCGTGTGCGCCGAGGTCGACGGGCACCTCGGGCGGTCGCTCCGTGAGGTGGTGTGGGGTGAGGACGCGGAGGCGCTGAACGCGACCGCGATCACCCAGCCCGCCCTCTTCGCCTTCGAAGTGGCGTTGTACCGGCTGGTCGAGGCCTGGGGCGTGAAGCCCGACCTCCTGGCCGGGCATTCGATCGGCGAGCTGGCCGCCGCGCACGCGGCCGGGGTGCTGTCCCTCGCCGACGCGGCCCGGCTGGTGGTGGCGCGTGGGCGTCTGATGCAGGCCCTGTCCGCCGGTGGCGCGATGCTGGCCGTCCAGGCCACCGAGGCGGAGGTGCTGCCGCTGCTCACCGACGGGGCCGGCATCGCGGCTGTCAACGGTCCTCGGTCGGTGGTGGTCTCGGGTGTCGAGGCCGCGGTGCTGGCCGTGGGCGAGCACTTCACCGCGGCCGGTCGCAAGACCAGCCGTCTCTCGGTCTCCCACGCGTTCCACTCGGCGCTGATGGATCCGATGCTGGACGAGTTCCGGACCGTCGCGGAGGCGCTGACCTTCAACGCCCCACGCGTACAGGCCGTTTCCACGGTGACGGGTGAACCGGCCGAGGCGTGGCAGTCTCCGGAGTACTGGGTCGGGCAGGTCCGCGAGGCCGTCCGTTTCGCCGACGCGGTGCGTTCGCTGGAGCGGCTGGGCGCGACCCGCTTCCTGGAGATCGGCCCGGACGGGATCCTCACCGGACTCGCCGCGCAGAGCCTGGACGACACCGTCCTCGCCGCGGCCGTGCGCAAGAACCGTCCCGAGCCGGAGACCCTGGCCGCCGCCGTGGCCCGGCTCCACGTCCACGGCGTGGCCGTCGACTGGGAGGCGTTCTACGCCGGCACCGGCGCCCGTCGCGTCGACCTGCCCACGTACGCCTTCCAGCGCACCCGCTACTGGATCGGCACCGAGGAATACCTCGCCAACTCGTGGATCGGCTCCGGCAGCGGCAGCATGGCGACCGCCGGCCTGACCGATGCCGGTCACCCGCTGCTCGGCGCGGTCCTGCCCTCCCCCGACACGGACCTGGTCACGTTCACCGGCCGGCTGTCCGCGAGCACCCACGCCTGGATCGCCGACCACGAGGTCCTGGGCAACATCCTGCTGCCCGGCACCGGGTTCGTGGAGCTGGCGGTGCGCGCCGGCGACCAGGTGGGCTGCGACGTACTGGAGGAACTGGCGCTGCAGGCGCCGCTGATCCTGCCCGAGCGCGGCGCGGTGACCGTACAGATGGTCGTGGGCGCCGCCGACGCCTCCGGGCGGCGGTCGGTGAGCGTCTACTCCCGCGCCGAGGACCGACCGGACCTGCCGTGGACCCTGCACGCCGACGGTGTGCTCGCGGCGGGCGCCGAAGCCCCCGGCTTCGACCTGGCGGCCTGGCCGCCCGCAGGGGCGGACGAACTGCCCCTGGACGGCGCGTACGAGGGCCTGCGCGAGCGCGGCTTCGGCTACGGTCCGACGTTCCAAGGCCTCAAGGCCGCCTGGCGGCTCGACGACGTGCTCTACGCCGAGGTCGCCCTGCCGGAGCAGTCGCACGCCGAGGCCGCGGAGTTCGGACTCCACCCGGCCCTCCTGGACGCCGCCATGCACGCGGCGCTGGTGAACGGCACCGGCGGCGACGAGACCGTACTGCCCTTCGTCTGGAAGGACATCACCCTGCACGCGGCGGGAGCCTCCGTCGTACGGGTGAGGATCACCCAGCCCACGCCGGAAAGCCTCTCGTTGCAGGTGGCCGATGCCACCGGAGCTCCGGTCGCCACGGTCGGCGCGGTCGTCGGCCGACCCGTCTCCACGGAGCAGCTCGGCGCGAGCGGCACGGAATCCCTCTTCCACATCGCCTGGAACCCGCTGCCCCTGCCGGCCGCGGCCGCCCCGCCGAGCCTGCCGGAGGGCACGGTCGTCCTCGAGTGCGAGGTCACGGACACGGACGTCCCGACCGCCGTGCACAGCCTGGCGAACCGGGCCCTGGCGGCGGTCCAGGAGTGGCTGGCCGAGGAACGTCCCGAGGGCGCGGTGCTGGCCGTGGTCACGCGGGGCGCGGTGGCCGTCGTGGACGGCGAGGCCGTCGATGTGCGGCAGGCTCCGGTGTGGGGCCTGGTGCGGTCGGCGCAGGCCGAGAACCCCGGCCGGTTCGTGCTGGTCGACACCGACGGCTCGGTGGACCTGGGGCGGGTACTGGCCCTGGGTGAGCCGGAGTCGGCCGTACGCGCCGGCGAGGTGTCGGTGCCGCGGCTGGCCCGGGTGCCGGCGGACGACGGCGCGGAGCCGGCGTGGGACGCGGCCGGGACCGTCGTGATCACGGGCGGTACGGGCGGTCTGGGGGCCCTGGTGGCCCGCCATCTGGTGGCCGAGCACGGGGTGCGGCACCTGCTGCTCCTGGGCAGGCGGGGCGCGGACACGCCCGGCGTCGACGAACTGCTCGCGGATCTCACCGAGGCCGGCGCCACGGTCGCCGTCGCCGCGTGCGACGTGGCGGACCGGGACGCGCTCGCGGCGGTTCTGGACGGTGTGGATCCGGCGCACCCCCTGACGGGCGTGGTCCACGTGGCCGGTGTCGCGGACAACGGCGTCATCGGAGCCCTGACCCCCGAGCGGATGGACGCGGTCCTGCGTCCGAAGGCGGACGCGGCCTGGCATCTGCACGAGCTGACCGAGGACCTGGACCTGTCGGCGTTCGTGATGTTCTCCTCCGCCGGCGGTCTGGTACTGGCGGCCGGTCAGGGCAACTACGCGGCGGCCAACGTCTTCCTCGACGCGCTCGCCGCCCACCGCCGGGCGCAGGGCCTGGCGGCCACCGCGATGGCCTTCGGCCTCTGGGGCGTCAACACTGGCATGACCACCCGGCTGGAGCTGGCCGAGGAACGCATGGCGGCCCAGGGCCTGCCCGCCCTCTCCCAGGCCGAGGGCCTGGCCCTGTTCAGCCTCTCCCTCCGCTCGGGACGGCCCGCCCTCGTCCCCCTGCGGATCGACACCAACGTCCTGCGCGGCCGGGCCGAAGAGCTTCCCGCCCTGCTCCGCGGCCTCGTACGCGTCCCGGTGCGCCGGGCCGCACAGTCCACGGACGGCGGCGACGGGCTCCTCGCCCGGCTGGCCGGACTGGACGCCGACGGGCGTGCCGCGGCGCTCCTGGATCTCGTACGCGGCCAGGTCGCCGGTGTCCTCGGCCACGCCTCGCCGGACGCGATCGAGCCCGAGCGGGCGTTCAGCGAGCTGGGCTTCGACTCGCTCGCCGCGGTGGAGCTGCGCAACCGGCTCGGCTCGGCGACCGGACTGCGGCTGCCCGCCACGCTGATCTTCGACTACCCGACCGCGCAGTCCGTCGCCGGCCACATCGGCGCCGAGGTGGCCGGCCGCGGCCACGCCGCACCCGTACCCGCCCGCGCCGTGCCCGCCGTCTCCGGCGGACCCGACGTGGACGACCCGATCGTGATCGTGGGGATGGGCTGCCGGTACCCGGGCGGGGTGACCACGCCGGACGAGCTGTGGGACCTCGTCGCCGGCGGTGTGGACGCCATCGGCGGGTTCCCGGCCGACCGGGGCTGGGATCCGGAGGTGTACGACCCGGAGCCGGGTACACGCGGCAGGACGTACGCCCGTGAAGGCGGATTCCTGTACGACGCGGCCGAGTTCGACCCGGTGTTCTTCGGGATCAGCCCGAACGAGGCGCTGATGATGGACCCTCAGCAGCGGCTGCTGCTGGAGGTGTCCTGGGAGGCGATCGAGCGGGCGGGCATCGACCCGGCGGCGCTCAAGGGCAGTTCGACCGGCGTGTTCGCCGGCGTGATGTACCACGACTACGCCCTGGGCGTGGAGGCCGCGGCCAGCAGCGGCGGCAGCCTCGTCTCCGGCCGTACATCGTACACGCTCGGCCTCGAAGGCCCCTCGGTCACCGTCGACACGGCCTGCTCGTCCTCCCTGGTCGCGCTGCACATGGCGGCGCAGGCGCTCAGGTCGGGTGAGTGCTCCCTCGCCCTGGCCGGCGGTGTGGCCGTCATGGGCACACCGGGGATGTTCGTCGAGTTCAGCCGGCAGCGCGGGCTCGCCCCCGACGGCCGGTCCAAGTCCTTCGCCGCCTCGGCCGACGGTGTGGCCTGGGGCGAGGGCGCGGGCGTCCTGCTCCTGGAGCGGCTCTCGGACGCGCGGCGCAACGGCCACCCGGTGGTCGCCGTCGTCCGGGGCTCGGCCCTGAACCAGGACGGCGCGTCCAACGGCCTGACCGCCCCGAACGGGCCCTCGCAGCAGCGGGTGATCCGCCAGGCCCTGGCCAACGCGGGTCTCTCGGCGACGGAGGTCGACGCGGTGGAGGCCCACGGCACCGGCACGACCCTGGGCGACCCCATCGAGGCCCAGGCGCTGCTGGCCACGTACGGTCAAGACCGCCCCGGGGACCGGCCCCTGTACCTGGGCTCCATCAAATCCAACATGGGCCACACCCAGGCATCCGCGGGCGTCGCGGGCATCATCAAGATGGTGATGGCCATGCGCCACGGGGTGCTGCCGAAGACCCTGCACGTGGACGCGCCGTCCGACCAGGTGGACTGGGCGGCGGGGAGCGTCGAACTGCTCACCGAGGCCCGCGCATGGCAGATCACGGAGGACCGGCCCCGCCGGGCCGCCGTCTCCTCCTTCGGCATCAGCGGGACGAACGCCCACGTGATCGTCGAGGAGGCACCGGAAGGCGCCGGGGAGCAGGCCGTACGGGCCGAAGTCCCCGCCCTTCCCTGGGTGCTGTCGGCCAAGTCCCCGCAGGCCCTGGCCGCCCAGGCCGAGCGCCTGCTGGAGCGGGTCGCGGACCGGCCGGAGACCGACTCGGCGGACATCGGCCTCTCGCTGGCCTCCTCGCGCACCGCGTTCGCCCACCGGGCGGTGGTCGTGGGAACGGAGCGCTCGGAGCTGCTGCGCGGCCTGACCGCACTGGCCCAGGGCCGCAACGCACCCGCCGTGGTCCGGGACCTGGCGCGCCGCTCCGGAAAGACGGCGTTCCTGTTCACGGGGCAGGGGGCGCAGCGGCTGGGGATGGGCAGGGAGTTGTACGTCTCCTTCCCGGTGTTCGCCGAGGCGTTCGATGCGGTGTGCGCGGAGGTCGACCAGCATCTGGGTCGGTCGTTGCGTGAGGTGGTGTGGGGTGAGGACGCGGAGGCGCTGAACGCCACGGCCCTGACCCAGCCGGCTCTGTTCGCGCTTGAGGTGGCGTTGTTCCGGCTGGTCGAGGCCTGGGGTGTGAAGCCCGACCTGGTGGCCGGGCATTCGATCGGTGAGCTGGCCGCCGCTCATGTTGTGGGTGTGTTGTCGTTGTCGGATGCGGCTCGGCTGGTGGTGGCGCGTGGCCGGTTGATGCAGGCGTTGCCGGCCGGTGGCGCGATGCTGGCCGTTCAGGCGACCGAGGAAGAGGTCCTGCCGCTGCTCACCGACGGGGTGGGTATCGCGGCGGTCAACGGTCCGGAATCCGTGGTCGTGTCCGGTGTCGAAGCCGAAGTCCTTGCGCTGGGTGAGCACTTCGCGGCGACCGGTCGTAAGACCAGTCGTCTCGCGGTCTCGCATGCCTTCCACTCCTCGCTGATGGATCCGATGCTCGACGAGTTCCGGTCGGTGGCGGGGGAGTTGACGTACGGCGAGCCGCGGATCGCGGCGGTGTCCACGGTGACGGGCGACCGTGCCGGGGCGGACTGGACGTCGCCCGAGTACTGGGTCTCTCAGGTCCGTGAAGCCGTCCGTTTCGCCGACGCCGTGCGGGCGCTGGAGCAGGAGGGCGTCACCCGCTTCCTGGAGATCGGGCCCGGCGGTGTCCTCACGGGTCTCGCCCAGCAGGTGCTCGACGCCGAGCAGGCCGTGTCGGCGGCCGCCCTGCGCAAGGACCGTGCAGAGCCCGAGTCGCTCGTCACCGCCCTCGCGCAGCTGCACGTGGACGGCGTACGCGTCGACTGGGAGGCGTACTACGCCGGCACCGGCGCCCGGCTCGTCGACCTGCCGACCTATCCCTTCCAGCGCACCCGCTACTGGGTCGACGCCGCCAAGCCCGCCACCGATGCCGTCGCCGTCGGCCAGGACGCCCTGGACCACCCGCTCCTCGCGGCCGTCCTGCCGTCCCCCGACTCCGATGCGGTGACCTTCACGGCCAGGATCTCCCTGGACGCCCAGCCGTGGGTGGCCGACCACGCCGTGCACGGCAGCGTCCTGCTCCCCGGCACGGGCTTCGTGGAGCTCGCGCTCCAGGCCGGTGACCACGTCGGCTGCGGCCTCCTGGAGGAGCTCACCCTCCAGGCCCCGCTCGTCCTGCCCGAGCGCGGAGGCGTCTCCGTGCAGGTCGTCGTGGGCGAACCCGACGCCCGGGCCCGGCGCACCGTGCAGGTGTACTCCCGCCCGGAGAACCGGCCCGACGAGCCGTGGACCCGGCACGCCGACGGCTTCCTCGCCCCCGGCGCCACCGAGCCCGGCGGCGGTCTCACCGCGTGGCCGCCCACCGGCGCCGCCGAGCTGGACGCCGCCGCACTGTACGACCGGCTCCAGGAACGCGGGTTCGGCTACGGCCCGGTCTTCCAGGGCCTGACCGCCGCCTGGCGGCTCGACGACGCGCTCTACGCCGAGATCGAGCTGCCCGAGCAGGCGCACTCCGACGCCGGACGGTTCGGACTGCACCCGGCGCTGCTCGACGCCTCGATGCACGCGCTCGGCTTCGGCGGGCTCGGCGCCGAGGAGGACGAGGGAGTCGCGCTGCTCCCCTTCTCGTGGGCGGGCGTCACCCTGCACGCCGCCTCCGCGACCGCCGTACGCGTTCGCCTCGCGCCGGTCGAGGGACAGCGCAACGCCGTACGCATCGACCTCGCCGACCCGGCCGGGGCCCCGGTGGCCTCGGTGGCCGCGCTCCAGCTGCGCCCGGTCGCCGCCGAGCAGCTCGCCGCCGACGGGTTCCGGGACGCGCTCCTGGCCGTCGACTGGCAGCCGGTCGGCGGCGGATCCGGACCGCGCGGAGCGTGGACGATCGCCGGCCCCGGCCTGGAGGTCGCCGGTGTTCCGGTGGCCCCCGGACTCGACGCGCTGGGCGCGGCGGGCGTCGACGTACCGGACGCCGTGCTGCTGCCGGTCCTCGCGACCGGGCCCGGCGCCGGCCGGGAGGAGGAGGTCCCTGCGGGGGTCCGGACCGCGGTCGGCACGGCGCTCGCCGCCGTGCAGCACTGGCTGGCCGAGCCTGCCTTCGCGCAGTCGAGGCTGGTCCTGGTGACCCGGGCCGCCGCGGCCGTGGCCGACGGCGACCCGGTCGACGTACGGCAGGCCCCCGTCTGGGGGCTGGTCCGGGCCGCGCAGGCGGAGAACCCCGGCCGGTTCGTCCTGCTGGACCTGGAGGAGGCCGAGGTGTCCCCGAAGGCGCTGGCCGCCGCGCTCGCCTCCGGCGAGCCCGAGCTCGCGATCCGGCGGGGCAAGGTCCTCGCGCCGCGCCTCGCGAGGTCCGCGGCGGCGGGCGGCGACACGCCCTGGGACACCGAGGGGACCGTTCTGATCACCGGTGGTACGGGAGGCCTGGGGGCGCTCGTCGCCAAGCACCTCGTGACCGCGCACGGAGTACGGCACCTGCTGCTGACCAGCCGGCGGGGACCGGGCGCGCCCAACGCGGCCGGGCTCCGCGAGGAACTGGCCTCGCTCGGCGCCCAGGTGGACATCGCCGCCTGCGACGTGTCCGACCGGGCCGCCGTGGCCGCCCTGATCGGCGGCATCGACCCGGCTCACCCGCTGCGCGGGATCGTCCACGCCGCCGGTGTGGCGCACAACGGCCTGGTCGGGGCGCTCACTCCGGAGCAGGTGGACACCGTACTGTCCGCCAAGGCGGACGCGGCCTGGCACCTGCACGAACTGACGGTAAGTCACGACCTGTCCGTGTTCGCGCTGTTCTCCTCGGCCGGCGGCCTGGTCATGGCCGCCGGACAGGGCAACTACGCGGCGGCGAACGTCTTCCTCGACGGGCTCGCGGCCCACCGCCGCTCGCGAGGTCTCGCGGCCACCTCGATGGCCTTCGGCCTCTGGGACACCGAGACCGGGCTGAGCCAGTGGCTCGGCGAGGCCGACCTCCAGCGGATGCGGCGCAGCGGAACGCCCGCCCTGTCCGAGGAGGAGGGCCTGTGGCTCTTCGACGCGGCGGTCGCGGCCGACGCCCCCGCCCTCGTACCGCTGCGGGTGGACCTGGGCGCCCTGCGGGCCCGTACCGACGAGGTGCCCGCGCTGCTGCGCGGCCTGGCACCCGCCGTGCGGCGCCGGGCCGGCGCCGCGGCCGGAGCCGCCGAAGCCGGCGCGCTGCGCGAGAAGGTCCGCGCGCTCGGCGGCGCCGAGCGCGAGAGGGCCGTACTCGAAGCGGTGCTCACCCACGCGGCCGAGGTCCTCGGACACGCCGACGCGAGCGCGGTGGACGCCGAAGCGGGCTTCCTGGAGGCCGGATTCGACTCGCTGACGGCGGTCGAGCTGCGCAACCGGCTGAACGCGGCGTCCGGTCTCTCCCTGCCGGCCATGGTGGTCTTCGACAGCAAGAACCCGCTGGCCCTGGCCCGGCTGCTCGCCGAGCGGCTCGGAGTCCCGGGGGAGCCCGGGCAGGCCGACGCGCCGTCGGCGCAAGCCGACGACCGGCTCGACGACACGCTGTACGGGCTGTTCCTCGACGCGATCATGTCGGGGAACCTCCAGCCCGGCCTGGCCATGCTGCGGTCCGTGGCCGCGCTGCGGCCCGCCTTCGGCTCGGCGGCCGACCTGGCGGAACTGCCCGCGGCGGTGTCCTACGGGCCACGCACCCGGCCGCAGGGAGAGGACGCGAAGGCGCCCCGGCTGATCTGCCTGAGCACGCCGACCGTGGCGGGCGGCGTGCACCAGCACGCGCGTCTCGCGGCCCGGCTCTCGATGCCCGTGTCCGGCATCCCCACCCCCGGTTTCGGGCGGGGGGAGGCCCTGCCGGAGTCGTTCGACGCGGCGGTGGACGTCCTCGCCGAAGCCGTGCTGCGCACCGCCGGCGGAGAGCCGTTCGCCCTGCTCGGCTTCTCCTCGGGCGGCCTGCTCGCCCACGCCACCGTGGCCCGCCTGGAGCGGGTCCACGGGGTACGGCCCGCCGGGCTGGTCCTGCTGGACACCTACTACATGGGCGAGACCAACGACGCGATCTTCGACCAGATGGCCTTCGCCGTCCCCGGCAAGGCGGCCACGCTGGGCAACTTCAGCAGCGCCGAACTCTCCGCCATGGGGCGGTACGTGGAGCTCCTGCCGCAGTTCCGGCAGGACGCCGTCGAGGCCCCGGTGCTCTTCGTCCGGGCCGGGGACCTCTTCGAGATGGGGGAGGACGCGGAGATCGAGCCCGATGCCGACTGGCAGGCCGACTGGGAGGGCGCGGACACCGTGGCGACCGTCCCCGGCACCCACTTCACCATCGTCGAGCAGCACGTCGACACGACGGCCCCCGTCATCGACCGCTGGCTGACGGACCTCAAGGAGCGGATCTCCTGATGAGCCGGACGACGACGACCGAACCGACCGGGACGACCGAACCGACCGGGACGACCGAACCGAACGAGACGACCGAACCGACCGAGACGAGGAGAGGTGGCACGACGGTGAGCCTGAGCACGGTACGCCCGGAGGCGGCGGTCCACGGGCCGGCGGAGCGCATCCACGAGTTCATGCTGGCGGCGGCCAGGACCGCACCGGACAGCCCGGCCGCCTGGGAGGCCGGTCCGGACGGCTCCTCACGCGTCCTGACCTACCGCCAACTGGAGCGCAGGGCCCACGACTACGCGGTCACCCTGGACACGCTCGGCCTCGACATCGGCGACCGGGTGATCCTGGAGTCGGACAACTCCGCGGCCGCGGTGGCCGCGCTCCTCGCCTGCTCGATGCTCGGGCTCACCTTCATCCCGGTGAGCCCGGAGGTCCCCACCCCGCGGCTGCTGGCCATCGCCGCCACCGCGGAGCCCGCGCTGCACCTCCAGACGACGGACGGCAAGCGCGAGGAGGTCCCGGAGTCCATCGGCACGGCCCGGTTCGGTCCCGACGGGATCACCGTGGAGCGCGCCCCCGCGCCCCGGACCCGGCACCGGCGCGAGGCGGTCGGCACCGACGCCGCCTACATGATCTTCACTTCGGGGACCACCGGGCGCCCCAAGGGCGTGGTCATGAGCCACCGCGGAGTGCTCTCCTTCTACCGGGGCATGCTCCAGCACGCGGTCGTCACGGCCGAGGACCGGCTCGCCACCACCTCGCCGCTCCAGTTCGACTTCGCGCTGCTGGACATCGGGCTCGCCCTCGGCTCGGGCGCGCAGCTGATCCCCGTACCGCGGGAACTGATGCACTGGCCGCGCCGACTGCTGCGCTTCCTCACCGAGACCGGCGCCACGCAGGTGGACGGGGTGCCGTCCATCTGGCGGCCCGTACTGCGCCACGAGGCCAAGGGGCTGGCCGCACTGGCCGGCCAGGTGCGCGGGGTGCTCTTCTCCGGCGAGGCCTTCCCGCTGCCGGAACTGCGGCAGTTGCAGAGCCTGTTGCCGCAGACCCGGGTGGTGAACTGCTTCGGCCCCACCGAGGCGATGGCCTTCTCCCTCACCGATGTGCCGAACCCGCTGCCCGAGGGCGCCGACAAGCTCTCCATCGGATTCGCCTACCCCGGCGCCGAGATGCTGCTGATCGACGACGACGGCCGGCCCGTCGAGGAGCCGGGGGCGGTGGGCGAGATCCACCTGCGCGGTCCCTCGCTGTTCACCGGGTACTGGGACGATCCGGAGGCCACCCGGTCCGTGCTGGTGCCCGATCCGCTCAATCCCAGGTCCGGCCAACTCGTCTACAAGTCAAATGACTTGGCATACCGCGGCGAGAGTGGTGAGCTGTACTTCGTCGGCCGCTCCGATCTCCAGGTCAAGATCCGCGGCAACCGGGTGGAGCTGGGCGAGATCGAGCGCAGGCTCCTGGAGTTCCCGGGCGTCGAAGCGGCCGCGGCGGTGGTCCGCCCGCGGCAGGGCGACGACCCCGAGCTGTACGCGTACGTCGTCCCGGCCCGCGGGTTCACCGCCGACCCCCTCGTGATCAGCGCGTTCTGCAAGCAGACCCTGCCCGAGTACATGGTTCCGCGGAAGGTCGGCCTGATCCCCGGCCTGCCCCTCACCCCCAACGGCAAGACCGATCGCAGGGCCTTGGCGGCGCGCGCCGCCGAGGAGGGCTGAATCCCCCGTTCCGCCCCGACCACCCCTGCCTCGACCCCTGTTCCGACCCCTGTCCTGACCCCTGTTCGCGTCCGGACGCTCCCCGCACATCACCGCTTTCCGTTCACTGATACGTACGCCCCGTCCCGACAGCATTGGACAGCCCCCATGACCAGCTCCCTGAGCGAGAACGACAACACCGGACCGGAGGTTAAAGCGGGCCGCAAGGAATGGATCGCCCTCGGCGTACTGCTCCTGCCCGTGCTGCTCGTCTCCATGGACCTGACGGTCCTCTACTTCGCGATCCCCTCCATCAGCGAGGACCTGAAGCCGTCCGGCAGCGAGCAGCTGTGGATGATCGACATCTACGGCTTCGTCCTGTCCGGAGTCCTGCTCACCATGGGCGCGCTCGGCGACCGCATCGGCCGCCGGCGCCTCCTGCTGATCGGTGCCGTGGTCTTCGGCGGCGGCTCCCTGCTCGCCGCCTACGCCTCCAACCCCGAGATGATCATCATCGCCCGGGCCCTTCAGGGCATCGGCGGCGCGACCCTCATGCCGTCCACCCTGGCGCTGATCCGCAACCTGTTCCGCGACCAGACCCAGCGGCGTACCGCCGTCGCGGTGTGGTCCACCGGCATGGCCGCCGGCGCGGCGCTGGGCCCCGTGGTCAGCGGCGCCCTCCTCACCGGCTTCTGGTGGGGTTCGGTCTTCCTCATCAACGTTCCCGTGATGCTGCTCCTGCTGGTGACGGCGCCGTTCCTGCTGCCGGAGTTCAAGGACGCGGCGGCCGGGAAGTTCGACCTGATCAGCGCCGCGCTCTCGCTCGCCATCGTGCTGCCGGTCATCTACGGCTTCAAGAAGATCGCCGTGGACGGCTTCTCCGTCACCCACGTCGTCGCCATCGCGGTCGGCCTGGCCATCGTCCCGCTGTTCCTGCGGCGCCAGCGCACCAGCAGCGACCCGATGATCGACATCTCGCTGTTCCGCAACCGGGCCTTCGGCGCCTCGGTGACCGTCAACATGCTGGCCTGCTTCACCCTGGTCGGCTACTCGCTCTTCAGCACCCAGTACATGCAGTCGGTCCTCGGCATGAGCGCGCTGAAGTCCGCTCTGTGGACCATCCCCGGCACCCTCGCCGTGGGCGCCGTCGTGCCCATCGCCACCGTGCTCGTCCGTACCGTCAAGCCCGCCCACATCATCGGCGCCGGGTTCACCATCGCCACCCTCGCCCTGCTGATGCTCACCCAGGTGCCCGCCGAGGACGGACTGGTCCTGATCCTGATCGGCATCATCGCGCTCGCCGTCGGGCTCACCCCGGTCCTCACCCTCGTCACCGAGCTCGTCGTCGGCCAGGTGCCGCCGGAGCGCGCCGGTACCGCCTCCGCCCTGCTCCAGACCGGCCAGGAGCTCGGCGGCGCCCTCGGCGTCGCCGTCCTGGGCAGCATCGGCGCCGCCGTCTACCGCAACAGCTCCGCGCTGGACGCCCCGGCCGGGGTGCCCGCCGAGGCGCTGGACCCGGCCCGCGAGACCATCGGCGGCGCCCTGGCGACCGCCGGCAAGCTCTCGGGCGAAGCCTCCACCAGCCTGATCGAGGCGGCCCGCGCCGCGTTCACGACCGAGGTGCACGCCGCCTCGGTGGCCGGCGCCGTCGTGATGGCCGGCGCCGCCGTCTTCGCCCTGATCGGGCTGCGCGCCGTCCAGACCGACAACCAGCGGGCCGCGGACCTGGCCGCCCAGGCCGCCCCGGCGGAGCGGGCCGGGCAGCCGGGCGCGGGCACCGCGTAAGGCGCGGGCACCTCCCCACGTGCGGGCGCCTCCGCACGCACAGGCGCCTCCGTACCCCCCACAGGCCCCCTCCACGGGGCCCGACGACAGCCGCCCAGGACCTGAACCCCCGCCGGTCCTGGGCGGCTTCGCCATGCCCGCGGTCCGTCCGGCACCCCTTCGCGGGGGCCGGGCCGCCGGGCCGCCGTAAGGGTAGGGCTGGGGTCCGATCTGGGGTCCGGTGGCCGATTCCTCTCCCTAGCATCGAACCGCATTCGAGCAGACGCTCGGAACTGCCAGGCACCAGGCTGGAGGAATATCCGCATGTCCCTGCTGGCAACCGATTCTGTCGAGACGGCACGGTTCCGCGCGTACGGGCCGCGGCAGCTCGACGAGATCGCCGACCGCCACGGCCTGCCCGCCGACATACGGGAGACCGTCCGGCTCGTGTCGATGGTGCTGCCCTTCCGGGTCAACGAGTACGTCCTGTCGCAGCTGATCGACTGGGACCGCATCCCGGACGACCCGATGTTCCAACTGGTCTTCCCCCAGAAGGGGATGCTCACCGAGCAGAACGAACGGGACCTGGCCACCCTGTCCGCAGACCCCGCCTCGAAGATCGCCCTGCGGACCCTCGTCCAGCAGATCCGCGGCCGGCTCAACCCGCACCCGTCCGGCCAGAAGGAGCTCAACGTCCCCACCCGGGACGGCGCCGAGATCGCCGGGCTCCAGCACAAGTACCGCGAGACGGTCCTGTACTTCCCGAGCCAGGGCCAGACCTGCCACTCGTACTGCACCTACTGCTTCCGCTGGGCCCAGTTCGTCGGGGACGCGGACCTGCGCTTCGCGGCGCCCGACCCGAGCGGCCTGATCTCCTACCTGGGCGCGCACCCCGACGTCACCGACGTGCTGGTGACCGGCGGCGACCCGATGGTCATGTCCACCGAGCGGCTGCGCTCCCACCTGGAGCCGCTGCTCGCCGTGGACACCGTACGGACCATCAGGATCGGCACGAAGTCCGTCGCGTACTGGCCGCAGCGGTTCGTCGGCGACCCGGACGCCGACGACGTGCTGCGCCTCTTCGAGACGGTCGTCGCCTCGGGCCGCAACCTCGCCGTCATGGCGCACTTCAGCCACCCCCGGGAGCTCGCCACCGACCTCGCCCGGCAGGCCATCGCCCGGATCAGGTCCACCGGCGCCCTCGTCTACTGCCAGGCGCCGCTGATCGCCCGGGTCAACGACGACCCGGACGTCTGGAGCGAGATGTGGCGGGCCGAACTCGCCGCCGGCTCGGTCCCGTACTACATGTTCGTGGAGCGCGACACCGGCCCCTACGACTACTTCCGGGTGCCGCTCGCCCGGGCGGCCGAGATCTTCCAGAGCGCCTACCGCACCCTGCCCGGTCTGGCCCGCACCGTGCGCGGCCCGGTGATGTCCGCGACCCCCGGCAAGGTGGCCGTGGACGGGGTCGTCGAGAACGCGGAGGGCCGGTTCTTCCAGCTGCACATGGTCCAGGCCCGCGATCCCGCCCTGGTCGGCCGGCCCTTCCTGGCGCACTTCGACCCCGAGGCCGCCTGGCTGGACGAACTGCGGCTCGACCGCACCGTACCGGCCGACATCGCGCGCGCCATCGCGGGACCGGCGTGGCAGGGGGAGAAGGAGCTCTTCGGCACCAAAGCCGCCGCACCGGTGGGGAGCCCGGCATGAGCGACATGCGGATGTCACCCAACCTGGCGCTCAACCAGCTGGTGGCACAGCGCCAGGCGGCCGGCGAGCCCCTGATCCACCTCGGCTTCGGGGAGTCCAGACTGCCCGCGTTCGCGCCGCTGGTGGAACGGCTCGCCGCCGGGGCGACCCGCAACGCCTACGGCCCGGTGGCCGGCTCGCCCGCGGTCCGGGGCGCCGCCGCGGGGTACTTCGACCGCCGCCGCATCCCCACCGAAGCCGACCAGATCGTGGTCGCCCCGGGGAGCAAGCCGCTGCTCATGGCCCTCAACCTGGCCGTCCCCGGCGACGTGCTGCTGCCCCGGCCCGCGTGGAACACCTACGCCCCGCAGGCCCGGCTGGCCGGCAAGCACCCGATCGCCGTCCCCATCCCCGAGGAGTGCGGCGGGGTACCGGACCCGGACGCCCTGCGCGAGTGCATCACCGCGGCGCGCGTACTCGGCCGCGACCCGCGCATCATGGTGCTGACCCTGCCGGACAACCCGACCGGCACCCTGGCGTCGCCCCCGCTCATCCGCGAACTGTGCGCGATCGCCCAGGAGGAGGGCCTGCTGATCGTCTCGGACGAGATCTACCGGGACGTGGTGCACGACCCGGCCACCGAGTTCCTCAGCCCCGCCGAAGTGGCCCCCGAGTGCACGGTCATCGCCACGGGCCTGAGCAAGAGCCTCGCCCTGGGCGGCTGGCGCATCGGCGTGGCCCGCTTCCCGCAGGGCCCCTGGGGCGAGTGGATCCGTACCGGAGTGGTCTCCGTGGCCAGCGAGGTCTGGTCGACGCTCGCGGGCCCGATGCAGGCGGTGGCCGAGTACGCCTTCAGCGAGCCGCAGGAGGTCCGGGACCGGCTCCGGGCCAGCGCCCGGCTGCACGGGGCCGTCGCGCGCGAGGTCCACCGCATCACCGTCGAGGCGGGCGCCCGCTGCCGGCCGCCGACCGGGGCGTTCTACGTCTACCCCGACTTCGAACCGGTCCGCGAGGAGCTGGCGAAGTACGAGGTGACCGACTCGCCGACGCTGGCCCGCCGGATGCTGGACCTCGGGATCGTGGTGCTCGCCGGACACCTGCTCGGCGACGAGGGGGACGCCCTGCGGTTCAAATGCGCCACCAGCATGCTGTACGGCGAGACGGCGGAGCAGCAGCAGCTCTCGCTCGACGCGCGGGACCCGCTCGCGCTGCCGCACGTCCGCTCGAATCTCGACCGGATCGAGGAGAGTTTCCAGCGGCTGGTCCCCTGACCGTCTTTTCCTCCCCGTCGAAAGAGAAACGGCCCGACTCGGATATGACATCCTCGTCGGGCCGGTCGGTGGACCGATTTTCTCACGCGGCGGATTCGGTTTCGGTGATCAGGGTGTTCCAGAGGACGTCCGGATTCGCGAAATTCTCCAGTTTCAGCGCGTCGTCCAGGAAGCGGACGTCATAGGCGCCTTCCAGGGCGGCGAGGAGTTCTATCGTGCCCATGGAGTCAAGCCCCAGGTCACGGAGTTGTGCGTCCCCGGTGAGTTTCTCGTCGGGGGAGAGGTAGGGCAGGAACGGGCGTATGACGGCCTCGAAAGCGCCGTCCCAGGTGTGATTCGTGAGTTCTGGCATACGGGAATGATGGGGGCGGCCGCCGACGGCTGTCAATGCGTCCCCGAAATGCGCCCGGAAAGCGTCCGGAAAAGAGCTTGCCGGTAATTCTGGCGAGGAGGAGCAGAAATGGAACCATTGGCGCGGACCGCGCTGCACGCACGTTTCCTGCGCGGTCTGGAACGCTCACCGCGCGGGGTGGCGGTGCGCGTCGGGAAGGAGACCGTCGACTACACGACGGCCCACGAACTGGCCCTGTCCTGGGCGGGGGCACTGCTCGGCGCCCCCGGCGGGCCGCCGAAGGCCGTCGGCATCCTGGCGGGCCGCAGCGTGACCTCGTACGTGGCCGTCCTGGCGAGCCTGTACGCCGGACTCACCGCGGTGCCGGTCCTGGCCGACTTCCCGCCCGGCAAGATCGCCTCGATGCTCGCCTCGGCGGGGGTCTCCGCCCTCGTCGTCGACGAGGAGGGCGCGGCCCTGCTCCGTGACGCCGAAGGACGTGCCACGGGCCTCGCGGCGGAACTCGGCGAACTCCCGGTGCTCGCACCGGACCTAGCCCGCGAGGAGGCCGAGGCCCTGGCCGGCGGCGCACTGCTGCCGCTGTCCGCCGGCCCGGAGACCGCGCTGGCGGAACCCAGGCCGGCCGCTCCCGACGACGTGGCCTACGTCCTGTTCACCTCCGGCTCCACCGGCCGGCCCAAGGGCGTACGGCTCACGCACGGCAACACGGCGCACTACTTCGCGCTGATGGACGCCTGGTACGACTTCACGTCCGACGACGTCTTCTCCCAGGCCGCCAACCTCAACTGGGACTCCGCGGTCTCGGACCTGTGGTGCGCCTGGGCGGTGGGCGCCCCGCTGGTCTCGGTCTCCCCCCACGCCTACCGCGACCTGCCCGCCTTCGTCGCCGAGCACGGCATCACCGTCTGGTTCTCGGCGCCCAGCGTGATCTCGCTGTCCCGCCGCACCGGCCGCCTGGTGCCGGGCAGCATGCCCTCGCTGCGCTGGACGTACTTCGGCGGCGAGGCGCTCCAGTTCCAGGACACCGACGCCTGGCAGCGTGCCGCCCCCCACTCCGCGGTGATCAACGTCTACGGCCCGACCGAGATGACCATCACCACGCACCGCCACCGCTGGTCCCCGCAGGAGTCGACCCGGCTCGGCGTCAACGGGGTGGTACCGCTCGGCCTGCTCCACGACGGCCACGCGGAACTGCTCCTGGACGAACAGGGCGCCCCGGCGGCCGACGAAGGCGAACTGTGGCTGTCCGGCCCGCAGTTGTCTGCGGGCTACCTGGACCCCGAGGACGGAGCCGGCAAGTACCTGGAGCGCGACGGCGTCCTCTGGTACCGCACCGGTGACCGGGTCCGCCGGCTCGCCGGAGGCGAACTGGTCTACCTGGGCCGTACGGACTCCCAGGTGCAGGTGCAGGGCTACCGGGTCGAACTGGCCGAGGTGGAGCACGCGTTGCGCGACGGCACCCCGGTGACCGACGCGGTCGTCGTCGGCGTCCCCGTGGCCAACAGCACCGAACTGGTGGCCTTCTACCTCGGCGGGCAGCGCTCGCCGCAGGAGTTCCACCGCGACCTGGCCGGGCTGCTGCCCGCGCAGCTGATCCCGCGCCACTACCACCAGCTGGACGAGTTCCCGCTGAACACCAACAAGAAGACCGACCGGCTGGAGCTCACCGCACGCGCTGCCGCACTGCACGGCACCCGCGTCCCCGTGACCGCCGGCTGATCCCCGAAACCCATCACAGCACGAAAGAGGAAGTCCCATGCGCACAAGACCCCGGTCCCGGCAGGGAGTGGTCCGCAGATTCGCGCTGCTCGCCGTACTCGCACTGACCGCCGCGCTGTTCTCCGCGCCGGCCACCAGCGCGGCCCTGCCCCCGTCGTCCTGGCCGACCGGCGGCCACGACATCCGCAACAGCCGCGTCAACCCGCAGGAAACGACGATCGGCAAGAGCAACGTCGGCCGCCTCAAGGCCAAGTGGACGTACGCCACCCACGGCGATGTGTCGGCCACCCCGGCCGTGGTCGGCGGGGCCGTGTACTTCCCCGACTGGGGCGGCTACCTGCACAAGGTGGACGCCAAGACCGGCCGTCCGATCTGGTCGCGCAAGGTGTCCGACTACACCGGTGACCCGGCCTCCGTCTCCCGGTCCAGCCCCACCCTCGTCGGCGGCAAGCTCTACATAGCCGACTGGAACAAGGCCGTCCTGATGTCGGTCGACGCCGCCACCGGCAACCTGGTGTGGAAGCGGGAGATCGACACCCAGTACAAGGCGGTGCTGACCCAGTCGCCCGTCGTGCACGAAGGCGTGATCTACCAAGGGGTCTCCTCCCGCGAGTCCGAGGGCGCCCTCGACCCGGCGTACCCCTGCTGCACCTTCCGCGGCAGCGTGAACGCCATCGACGCCGCCACCGGCAACCTCCTGTGGCGCCAGTACACGACCCCCGACAACGGCGGCAAGCCCGGCGGCTACAGCGGCGTGGCCGTATGGGGCACCCCGGCGCTGGACCCGTCCACCAACACGGTGTACTTCACCACCGGCAACAACTACACCGTCCCGCAGTCCGTCAGCGACTGCCAGACCGCCGGCCACACCCCCGCCGAGTGCTACACCCCGGACAACTACGTGGACACGGTGCTGGCCCTCGACATGACGACCGGCCGCGTCAAGTGGAACACCGGCGCCAAGCGCTTCGACGCCTGGAACACCGGCTGCCTCCCCGGTTTCCCGCCCAACAACTGTCCGCCGAACCCCGGTTACGACTACGACTTCGGCGACGGCGCGCACCTGTTCACCATCAAGGGCCCGAACGGCTGCCCCCGCAAGGTGATCGGCGCGGGCGAGAAGAGCGGCGAGTACTGGCTGATGGACGCGGAGACCGGAGCCGTGGTCTGGAGCGCGGCGGCCGGCCCCGGCGGCCACATCGGCGGCATCGAATGGGGTACCGCCAACGACGACAAGCGGATCTACATCGCCGAGGCCAACTTCAACAAGCTGTCCTACCAGCTGGCCGACGGCACCACGACGACCCGCAGCTCGTTCGCGGCGCTCGACCCGCAGACCGGAAAGATCCTCTGGCAGGTCGCGGACCGCACCGACGGCTTCGCCTGGGGCGCCCTGACCGCCGCCAACGGCGTCGTCTTCGGCGGCTCCACCAGCGGCCGCATGTACGCGCTCGACGCGGCGACCGGCGCCTACCTGTGGGACTTCACCGCGCCGTACTCGTCCAACGCGGGGCCCGCGGTCGTCGACGGCACCGTCTACTGGGGCAACGGCTACGCCCGCTTCGCCAACGGCGGCGGAACCACCGGCAGCCTCACCGAGGGCACCTTCTACGCCTTCACGGTGGACGGCAAGTGACCGGACGGCACACGTGAGAGGGGCCGGTACCCACTGGGTACCGGCCCCTCCCGTCGTCCGTGCGCCGCATGTCAGGCGGGCCGGGCAGGCCGCCCGCCGGCCGGCCGTCAGGCCGCCGCGGGCAGCCGCCGCCGCACCGGCCGCATCGCCGACCTGGGCGTCACCGGCACCACCTCGAAGGCGCGCGTGGTGCACGCGACACGGGTGAACAGCCCGTCCTGCCCGGAGACGTACAGCCGGCCGACTCCGGCGCCCTCCAGCGTGGACACCACGTCGGGCCACCGCACCGTACGCACGAAACCGTCCAGCAGCATCCCGCGCACCCCTTCGCCGGTGGTCACCACCCGGCCGTCCTGGTCCGCGACGACCGGCAGCCGCGGCTCGGACCAGGCCAGCCCGTCGAAGATCTCGGAATCCACCCGGTCGCGCAGCCCGCCGAACAGGTACGAGTGCATGGGCGGCTTCATCGTGTACATCGACATCCCGCCCAGCGAACGGATCCGCCGCTGGAGCCAGTCGAGGACCGACTCGTGCACCGTCAGCATCGTGAAGTCGTGGTCGACGACGCAGGACACGTCGTTCCACTCGCCGCGCTCGTCGAGCTCCCGGCGCAGCAGCGCGACCTTGTCCTGCGGCACCCGCGCGATCGACTGGGTCACCAGCGCGGGGTGCTCGTGTGCGAAGTAGTCCTCCATCGTGTCGGCGAGCCGCGCGGTCATCCGTACGGCGTCGGCGAAATCGAGCACTCCGGCGTACACGGCGGCGGCCCGGGCGCCGAAGCTCGGCCCCGTCACGTACGCGGGCGCGATCTCCAGCCGGTCCGTCGCCCACCGCGCCAGCGCGAGGCAGTTCACCACGAACGAGATCTGCCCGTAGAGCGAGTAGTCGCCGTCGGCCTGCTGGTACCGGTCGGCCAGCGAGAAGCCCAGCACGTCGTCGGCGATCGCGTGCAGCTCCCGCGCGTACGGGTTGACCAGCATGAACCGGGCGACCTCGGAGAAGGCGGTCGGTTGCATACCGGGGAAGACGATCGCCGCTTCCCGCGGCGCCCCGGTGTCGGTGTGAGTGTCCATGGCCCGAGGGTGGCCCGCCCGCCCGCGCGCCGAGCACCCCTGCCGCCCCCTAAGGGGGACTCCGAACGCCGGTCGCGCAAGCGCCCCTTAAGGATACGCGCGGAGGATCGCCGGTAAACGAGGTCCGCAGATCCACGGGCCCGCAGACGCGAGGGGATGCCGCGGATGTCAGAGTCACGCTTCGCCACCTTCACCGAACTGCTCCGCGTTCGGACGGCTGAACTCGCCGACGAGGATGTGCACATCTTCCTCCGCGACACGGTCGGCGGAGCGCAGGCCGAACACCTCACGTACGGGGAGCTGGACCGGGAGGCGAGACGCATCGCGGCCTGCCTCCAGGAGTACGGCGCGACCGAGCAGCCCGTGCTGCTGGTCTACTCCTCGACCGTCGAGTTCCTCAAGGCCTTCGCCGGCTGCCTCTACGCCGGCGCCGTCGCGGTCCCCGTACCGATGCCGGGCGAAGCCGGCCGCGACAAGCGGCTCAACCGCACGACCGCCGTCCTGAAGGACACCGGCGCCAGGGTGGTCCTCACCGAGACGTCCGCCGCGCCCGAGGTCGCGCTCTGGCTCGCCCGCAACTCCCGTCCCGACGCGGCCTGCGTGGTCACCGACGTCCCCGGCATCGGCGACGCCGACGCCTGGCGGCCCGTCACCGCCCGCCCCGACGACCTCGTGTTCCTCCAGTACACCTCCGGCTCGGTCTCCGAACCGCGCGGTGTGACCGTCTCGCACCGCAACCTGCTGGCCAACCAGGCCGCCCTGCAGAAGGTGCTGCACACCACCCGCGAGGACCGCTTCGGCAGCTGGCTGCCGTACTTCCACGACATGGGCCTCGTCGCCCACCTGCTGCACCCGGTCTGGCTCGGCAGCCACAGCGTCCAGGTCACCCCGCTGTCCTTCGTCAAGCGCCCGCTGCGCTGGCTCCAGGCCATCGACGAGTACGGCGTCACCGTCGGCGGCGGCCCCAACTTCTGCTACGACCTGTGCGTGCGGCGGGTGAAGGACGAGCAGGTCGCCGCCCTGGACCTGTCCCGCTGGCGCCTCGCCCTCAACGGAGCCGAACCGGTACGCCCCGAGAGCCTGGACGAGTTCGCCGAGAAGTTCGCCCCGGCCGGCTTCCGCCCCGAGGCCCTGCGTCCCTGCTACGGACTGGCCGAGGCGACCCTGGTCGTCTCCGGCGGCGTCCCCGGCACCCCGCACGTCCGCAAGGACTTCAACAAGACCGCCCTGGAACGCGACCGGGTGATCGGCGCCGGACCCTCGGCCACCGGCGCCGAGCGCGTCCAGACCCTCGTCGGCTGCGGCGCCCCCGTCGACGTCGAAGTCCGCATCGTCGACCCGCTGACCCACCACGAACTCCCGCCCGGCGCGGTCGGCGAGATCTGGCTGCGCGGCTACAGCGTGGCCCGCGGCTACTGGCAGCGGCCCACCGAGACCGTGCGCACCTTCCGTGCCAGCCTCAACGACGAGGAGAGCAACTTCCTGCGCACCGGCGACCTGGGGATGCTCGAGAACGGCGAGCTGTTCGTCACCGGGCGGCTCAAGGAAGTCGTCATCATCAACGGCCGCAACGTCTACCCGCAGGACGTCGAATGGGCCGCGCGGACCGTCAGCCC
Source organism: Streptomyces sp. NPDC048258 (assembly GCF_043201995.1). Lineage (NCBI taxonomy): Bacteria > Bacillati > Actinomycetota > Actinomycetes > Kitasatosporales > Streptomycetaceae > Streptomyces > Streptomyces sp. NPDC048258. The sequence goes on along the minus strand of NZ_JBICZH010000014.1, from coordinate 108,982 downwards.
CGCCCTGACCTTCGGCGTGGGCGCCGCCTTCTCCGTGGACGCCGGACGGGAGCACCTCGTCCTCGTCCAGGAGGTGCGCGGAGCGGGCAGCGAGGAGCTGCGCACCGTCGCGCAGAAGATCCAGGCCCTGATCGGCAAGGAGTTCGAGATCCCGGCCGGCAACATCCTGCTGGTGCGCCCCGGCGCCGTCCGCCGCACCAGCAGCGGCAAGGTGCAGCGCACCCTGATGCGCAAGCTCTTCCTCGACGGCGTGGTCCGCGGCGAGTACGAGGTGCTCACCCCGGACGTGTGGGCGCTGGCCCGCTCCGAGGACGTGCTGTTCGGCGAGGACCTGCTGCGGCCGGAAGGAGCCGACGGAGGAAGAAGGTGGTGACAGCCCTCCTCGGCGACCAGGCGGTGGCGCACCGCCGCGAGAGCGCCGTGCGGACCCGGGTCGCCGCCCTGGAGTCGCTGCTCGGCGACCCCTCGGACCCCGCCAACCCGGTCGGCTACACCGCGCTGCTGGAGGCCGACCGGGCCGCGGTGCCCTTCGCCGCCGGCGAGGCCCTGCTCGACGACTTCGGGATCACCGACGAGTACATCCCGCAGGCCCTGGGCGGCCGGCTCGACGGGATGGACACCCTGGTCAGGATCATGCGCCCGGTCTTCCGCCGGGACGTGGGCCTGGCCATGGGCCACGGCATGACCACCTTCATGGCCGCCTCCGACGTCTGGACCGCCGGCAGCTCCCGGCAGCGGCACTGGCTGGCCCGGCTGCTGCGCGACGGCGGCAAGGCGGCCATCGCCCAGCACGAGACCGCCCACAGCAACGACTACGTGCGCAGCCAGGTCACCGCCCGGCGCGGCCCGCACGGCTATCTGATCAGCGGGGGCAAGCCCCTCGTCAACAACCTGGAGCGGGCCGGCGCGCTGGTCCTGTTCTGCCGGACCGACCCCGCACCCGGCAGCCGCAGCCACTCGGTGCTGCTGCTGGAACCCGAGCAGCTGACCGACGCGCGCGCGGCGGTGACGGCCCGCCGCACGCCGGTGGGCCTGCGCGGCTGCCGGTTCGCCGGCGTGGAGTTCGACGACTGCCCGGTGCCCGGCTCCGCCCTGCTCGGCCCCGAGGGCAGCGGCATCGAGACCGCCCTGCGCTCCTTCCAGATCAGCCGGACGGTGATCGCCGCGTCGGCCGTCGCCGCGCTCGACACCAGCCTGCGCACGGCCGTCCGCTTCGACCGGGAGCACTCCGGCGGCTGGCAGGGCCGGGGCATCGACGGGAGCCGCACCGGCGCGGCACTGACCAGCGCCTTCGTCAACCTGCTGCTGTACGACAGCCTCGCCGTCGTCGCTGCCAGGGCCCTGCACCTGCTGCCCGCCGAGACCAGCGTCTACTCGGCGGCGCTCAAGTACCTGCTGCCCCGGGTGCTCACCGAGACCATGTACGACCTGTCCATCGTCCTCGGCTCCGGCTTCTACACCCGCGAGGGCACGCTCGGCATCTTCCAGAAGCACGTCAGGGACGTACCGGTGCTCAGCCTCGGCCACGCCGGTACGGTCGCCTGCCAGGCCACGGTCATCCCCCAGATGCCGCGGCTGGCCCAGACCTCGTGGTTCCTGGAGGACGAGGCGCCCGCGGGCCTGTTCCGGCTGCACGGCGACCTGCCGCCGCTGCGCACCGAACGGCTCAGCCTCGCGTGCGGGCGGGACTCCCTCACCGCGACGATGCTCGCCGTCAGCTCGGGCATCGACGGCGGCGGTCCCGTCGAGCGCGCCCTGCGCACGCTCGCCGGGCAGCTCGTCGAGGAGTTCCGGGACGTACGCGGCCGGGTGCTCAGGCTGGAGGCGGCGGGTTCGGCGGCCTCCGCGCAGCCCGCGAGGTTCGCGCTCATGGACCGGTACGCGCTGCTGCTGGCCGCGGCCGCCGTACTGGGCCTGTGGGACCAGGGCCGGTACGGGCCCGACCCGTTCCTGGCCGACCCATGCTGGGCGGCGGCCGCGCTGCACCACATCGCCCGCCGGCTGGGCACGCGCGTGGCCGACCTGCCGCCGGAGTGCGAGACCCGGATCCGGCACGAGGTGCAGCTCCGCTTCAGCACGCAGATCAGCTACGACCTCTACTCCACCCCCATCCCGGGCTGACCGGGGCCCGGGCCGTACGCACCGAAGGAGTCCCACGATGACCGTTCCCACCAGCCGGCACACCGCGACCACGGCGGCCGCGGCGACCACGGTCGGCGTACCGCCGCACGAGTGGCTGTCGGCCCGCCTCTCGCTCTACCTGCGCAGGGCTCCCGAGACCATCGACCCGACCGTGCCGCTCGCCGAGTACGGCATGGACTCGGTGGCCGCGCTGAGCCTGTGCGGAGACCTGGAGGACGAGTTCGGCCTGGAGGTGGAGCCCACCCTGCTGTGGGACCACCCGACCGTGGAGAGCCTGGTCCGCCACCTGTCGGCGGTCCTCGCCGCCACCGAGCCGTCCGCGCGGGAACAGCGCTGATGGGGGACATCGCCATCGTCGGCATCGACTGCGCGTTCCCCGGGGCGGCGGGCGTGCAGGCGTACTGGGACCTGCTGCTGCGGGGCGGGGCCGCCATCGGCCCCGTACCCGGACAGCGCTGGGAAGCGGAGGACTTCCCCGCTGTCAGCGGCAGCGGCGGTTTCCTCGACGACGTCGATGTCTTCGACAGTGACTTCTTCTCCGTCACCCCGCGCGAGGCCGCCGCGATGGACCCGCACCAGCGGCTGCTGCTGCCCTGCGCCTGGCGCGCCCTGGAGGACTCCGGCCGCGCCCCCGGCGAACTCGCCGGCACCGAGACCGGCGTGTTCGTCGGGATGATGGGCGGCGAATGGGGCCGCCTCACCATGAGCGACCTCGCGCGCGTCACCCCGCTGCTCGGCGCCGGCAGCAGCGCCGGGATGGCCGCCAACCGGATCTCGTACCACTTCAACTTCACCGGGCCGAGCCTCGCCGTCGACACGGCCTGTTCCTCCTCGCTCGTCGCCGTCCACCTCGCCGCCACCTCCCTGCTGGCCGGGGAGTGCGACACCGCCCTGGCCGGCGGCGTCAACATCGTGCTGTCGCCCTCGCTGGGCATGGTCTACGGACAGCTCGGCCTGGCCGCCGCCGACGGCCGGTGCAAGCCCTTCAGCGCCGACGCCGACGGGATCGGGCGCAGCGACGGCGTCGGCCTGGTCGTGCTGCGCAGGCTGGACGACGCAGCTGCCGACGGGCAGCGGATCTACGCCGTACTGCGCGGCAGCGCCGTCAACCAGGACGGCCGCAGCAACGGGGTCATCGCCCCCAACCGCTGGTCGCAGCAACGGGTGCTGAACTCCGCGTACCGGCGGGCCGGCGTCACCCCGGACCGCGTCGCCTTCGTGGAGGGGCACGGCACCGGGACCGTACTCGGCGACGCCATCGAGTGCGCGGCGCTCGGCGCGGTGCACGGGGTCCCGCGCGACACCCCGTGCGCGCTCGGCTCCGTCAAGGGCAACCTGGGCCACACCGAGGGCGCGGCGGGGATCGCCGGACTCATCAAGACCGCGCTGGCGCTGCACCACCGCGTCGTCCCCGCCAGCCCCTTCGCCGACCGCGAGAACCCGCAGCTGCGGCTCGCCGACCGGGGCCTGCGGCTGCTGAAGTCCCCGATGCGGCTGCCGCGCGGGGAGAGCCTCGCCGGGGTGAGCAGCTTCGGGATGGGCGGTACCAACGCCCACGCGATCCTGGGCACGGCGCCCCGGCAGCCCCACCGCACGGCTGCCGCCGCCCGGGCCCGTACGGGCACCGCCGGCGGGGCCGTCGGCGTGTTCACCGTCAGCGCCGACACCCCCGAGGCCCTGCGCCGCAACCTCGCCGCCCAGGCCGACGCGGTCGCCAGGCGTCCGCGCGGCGGCGCCGCGGCCCTGTGCTGGAGCAGCAACCGGGTCAAGACCGGCCTGCCGCACCGGTTCGCGGTCACCGTGCGCGACACCGACGAGCTGGTGGCCGAACTGCGCCGGGCCGCCGCCCAGGACGGCCCCGGGAGCGCCGGCCGCCCGTGGGGCAGACCCGTCGTCGCCTTCCTCTTCACCGGGCAGGGCACCGAGTACCCCGGCATGACGGCGGAACTCCACCGCGAGTCGGCCGCCTACCGCCGTCATCTCGCCGAGGCCGACGCGGCCCTCGCCGGTCCCCTGGGCACCTCGGTGCGCGAACTGATCCTCGGCGGCGACGAGCGGGTGCACCGTGCCGAGTTCGCGCAGCCCGCGCTGTTCGCCGTCGGCTACGCCCTGGCCCGTACGCTCACCTCGCTCGGCGTCGCCCCGGCCGCCGTCCTCGGCCACAGCCTGGGCGAGTATGCGGCGGCCGTGACCGCGGGGGCCCTCGGCCTGGAGGAGGCCGCCCGGCTGGTGGTCCGGCGTGGCGCGCTGATCGGCGAACTGCCCCCGGGCGGCGGCATGATTGCCGCCGCCGCCGGTCCCGAGGAGCTCGCCGGAATCCTGGCGGCGGAGCCGGAGGCCGTCGTGGCCGCACTGAACGGCCCCGCGGACACCGTGCTCTCCGGGCCCCTGGACGTCCTGGCCAGGATCGGCAAGGAGCTCACCGGGCGCGGCGTACGGGTCAGGGAGCTGCCGGTCTCCCACGCCTTCCACTCGGCCCTGACGGCCCCGGCCGCCGCCGGGCTGCGTACCGCCGAGGTGCGGTGCGCGCCGCCCGCCGTGCCGGTGGCCTCGACCCGGTACGGCCGGATGCTGCACCACGAACCCATGGACGCCGGCTACTGGGCCGACCAGATAGAGGAGCCCGTGCTCATGGACACCGCGCTGAGAGCGCTCGTCTCGGACATCGCCCCCACCCATCTGATCGAGATCGGCCCGCGCACGCAGCTGCTGCAGATCGCCGCCCGGGGCGGGCGGGCGCCGGGGGCGGAGCTCCTGCACCCCGCCCCGGGCCCCGGGGCGACCGGCCGGGACCTGGCCGAGGCCGTCGCCGCGCTGCACCGCTGCGGACTCGACCCGCTCTGGGAGGAGCTGTACGCCCCTGAGCACCGGGTCGTCGAGCCGCTGAGCCCGTACGTGTTCTCCTCCGCGCAGCGCTACTGGGGCCGGCGGACGCCGGCGCCCGCCGCCGTGCTCCCGGCTCCGGCTCCGGCAGAGGAGGGCCGGCCGGACGGCCGGCCGGAGCGGCGGGCTCCCGCCCCCGCCCGCGACGCCGGCGACCCGGTGCTGCTCGCGGTCGTCGAAGCGGTCACCGAGGTCGGCGGATACCCCCCGGAGCGCGTGGTGCGCGAGGCACGCTTCCACGAGGACCTCGGCTTCGACTCGGTGATGATCATGCAGCTCAAGAACCGGGTGGAGGCCCGGCTGCCGCGCGTCGGCGAGGTGTCCGTCCAGCAGATGCTGCCCGCGCTGAACTCGGTCGGCTCGCTGGCCGAGTTCCTCGGCGACCTGATCACCGCGAGGTCGGCGTGACGGCCGCCGCGGTCTACCTCGCGGCGACCGGTACGGCGCTGCCCGGCGACCCGGTGGACAACACCGCGCTCGGCCGGCTTCTGGGGGTGAGCGAGGAGTGGATCGACATCTTCGTCGGCACCCGCACCCGGCACTTCGGCTGGGACCCGGTGACCGGGGAGGTCCGCGGCTCGCTGGCCGACCTGTGCGCCGAGGCCGGCGCGCAGGCCGTCGACGCCTCCGGGCTCGACCCCGCCGACATGGAGTTCCTGGTCCTCGCGACCGCGACCCCCGACCTGCTCCTGCCGACCACCGCGAGCGAGGTCGCCGACCGGCTGGGCCTGGGCCATCTGCCCGTCTTCCAGCTCCAGTCGGGCTGCTCCGGCGCGATCCAGGCTCTCGACCTCGGCCGCACCCTGATCCGCGGCGGCCGCCGGGCGGGCCTGATCCTCGGCGGGGACGTCACCCACCGCTTCCTGTCGCCCCGGCGGGACACCGCCCGGCTGCCGACCGAGGAACTGGTCAACCACGTCCTGTTCGGGGACGGGGCCGGCGCCGCCGTCCTCACCGACGAGCCCGAGGGCGAGCGGGTGGCCGTACGGGCGGTACTGAACTCCTGGACCGGACAGGGCCGTCCGCCCGGCCAGGTGCTGGACTGGTACGGGACCACCGACCGCCACTCGGAACGGCGGATGCTGGCCGAGGACTACAAGGCCATCGAGGAGCACGTGCCGTCGATCTCCGTGGAGATCCTCTGGGAGCTGCTCGGCGGGCTCGGATGGGGCCTGGACGACATCGGCTACCTGCTGCCGCCCCAGCTGTCCCGGCGGATGACCGCGCGGATCCTGGAGCGGCTGCCCGCCACCTCGGCGCGGGAGATCTCCTGCGTCTCGGAGACCGGCAACACGGGCAACGCCCTGCCGTTCCTGCAACTCGACCGGCTGCTGCCGGCGTTCTCCACGGGAGAGCGCGCACTCGCCCTGTGCGTGGAGTCCAGCAGGTGGATCAGAGCCGGGTTCGCCCTGGAGAAGGTGTGAGGCGTCGATGAGAGAGGGACTGGACCGACTGCGCGAACTGCGCACGCGGGGCCTGCTGGAGAAGGTGTACGACCAGGTACCGGCGCTGCTCGCGGACGAGAGCGGACCGGGCGGGTCCGGCGGCGGAGGGGCTGGCGCGGGCGGGGCCGGCGGCGCGGGCACGCCCTCGGGCGCCGCCGCTGCCGGGCGGCTGCTCGCCGGCCTCGACCACGATGCCGTGCTGGCCCACCATCCGCGGACACCCGTCGTGACGGTGGCCGTCACCGGCCAGTCCACGGTGGGGCACGTCGTCGACCCCCTCACGGGCGAACTGGCCCGCCACGGAATGCTGCTGCGGCCCGTCCTCGGCGAGCACGGCACCTACCTGCGCGACCTGACCGGCCCGGGCGGCGAACTTCGGGAGGCCGCACCGGATCTGACACTGTGCCTGCTCGACGCGGAAACCCTGTTCTGCGAGGTCCCCGCGGTGTGGCGGGCCGAGGACGTCGAAGCGGCGGGGGAGGAGGTGCTGCGCCGGTGCGCCGCGCTCGCGGACCGGGCCCCCGGCACCCTGGTGCTCAACACCGTCCCGCTGCCGCGCGCCCACAGCCACCAGCTCCTCGACCACCGCTCCCGGGCCCTGCTCGGCGCCGTCTGGCGGGAGTTCAACGCCCGCCTGCTGCGCCTCACGGAGTCCGCCCCCCGCCTCGTGGTGATCGACCTCGAACCACTGGTCGGCGAGGGCGGACCGGTCACCGACCCGCGCCTGGCGCGCTACGCCAAGGTTCAGCTCGGCGCCGAACTCCTCGCCGCGTACGCCCGCGAGGTCGCTCACCTGGCCCGCGCCCTGCGCGGCATGACCCGCAAGTGCCTGGTGCTCGACCTCGACAACACCCTGTGGGACGGGGTGCTCGGCGAACGGGGACCCGACGGCGTCGCGGCGGCCGGCACCCTGCGGGGGGAGGCGTTCGGCGCCTTCCAGAAGTGCGTCAAACAGCTCGGCTCCCAGGGCGTGCTCCTCGCGGTGAGCAGCAAGAACGACGAAGGCCCGGTCCTCGCGGCACTGCGCGGCCATCCCGATCTCGTGCTGCGCGAGGAGGACTTCGTACGGATCAACGCCAACTGGCAGCCCAAGGACGGCAATCTCGCCGACATCGCGCACCGGCTGGACATCGCCACCGACGCCCTGGTCTTCGCCGACGACTCGCCGGCCGAGCGCGCCCAGGTGCGCTTCGGCGCGCCCGAGGTGGCCGTCGTACCGCTCGACGAGGAGCCCGCGCTGCACGTGACCCGGCTCCTCGCGGACGGCTGGTTCGACACCCTGCGGCTGACCGACGAGGACCGGGCCAGGACCGGCGAGTACCACCGGCAGCGCGAACGCCGGGCCCTGCACGAGAGCTCGGGCTCGCACGAGGAGTTCCTGCGCGCCCTCGGGGTCGGCGTCGAGCTCGGCCCGCCCCGGCCCCACGAGTTCGCCCGGCTGTCCCAGCTGACCCTGCGCACCAACCAGTTCAACCTCACCGGCGGCGGCCGCCAGGAGTCCGAGCTGGCTTCGCTCGCCGCCGACCCGGACCGGCATCTGCTGCTCGCCGCCCGCACCTCGGACCGGTTCGGCGACAACGGCCTGGTCGGAGCGGTGCTGGGGACCTTCGCCGACGGGGAGCTGCACCTGGACAACATGTGGCTCAGCTGCCGCGTGCTCGCCCGCGGCGTCGAACAGGCCTGCCTCGCGGTACTGCTGGCCCGGGCCCGCGACCTGGGTCTGTCCGCGGTGACGGCCCGGTACGTGCCCACGCCGCGCAACCACCGCGTCCGTGACTTCTACCCGTCCTGCGGCTTCACGGAGGCCCGGCCCCGCGCGGCCGGGCACGGGGCGGTGGCAGACGGGCCGATGGCGGACGGGGCGGTGGCGGACGGGCCGGTGGAGTTCCACCACGACCTGGCGCGGGTGCCGGAAGTCCCCGGCCACGTGCGCATCACCGAATCCTGGGAGAAGGCCGGCGGATGAGCCTCGACAGCCTCGACACGTTCCTGCGGACGGTCCGCGACGACCTCGGCCTGGACCTCGACATCCCCGCGGGCGCGGACACCGCTCTGGTGAACCTGCCCGGCTGGGACTCGCTCAACCTGCTCCGGCTGCTGGCCCTCCTGGAGGACTCCGGCCACCGGGTGCCGGTGCACCGTCTGCTGGAGGCGCACAGCCTCAGGGACATCCACACGCTGGTGAAGGAGTACGGATGACCGCCCCGGGCAGCCCCACGCTCGGCCCGCCGCTCGGTGAGCCCGTCGCCGTGGTCCCGGGAGGGGACTCGTGGGACCGGGTCAGGGAGGACCTCGCCACCCACGGGACCGCGCTGGTCTACGCGTGGCTGAAGGACCTGGAGCCCGTCCTGCCCTCCGGCGACGGGCTGCGCGAACTGCTCGGCCGCGACTGGACGCGCTACCTCGACCTGACGCACGCCGACGTGCGCAACCGCTACATCGCCTCCCGGATGCTGCTCAAGTACGCGGCGGGCGCGGTGCTCGCCAGCGAACCCGCCGACCTGGAACTGGCCTACGGGCCGACCGGCCGCCCGTACCTGCGCGGCTGCGACCAGATCGACATCAGCCTCAGCCACACCGAGGACCTGCTCCTCGTGGGGCTGACGACCTGCGGCCTGATAGGGGTGGACGCGGAGCGCGCCGACCGGGAGATGTACGGCAGCGGTCTGGGCCGCCACATCTGTACGCCCTACGAGCTGGTGCTGCTCTCCGGAATGCCGGAGGAGGAGCGCAACGGGGCGCTCGTGCGGCTGTGGACCCTCAAGGAGGCTTACAGCAAGGCCATCGGCCAGGGCATGCAGTTCCGCTTCACCGAGTTCGGCTTCGGTCCCGACGGCAGGCCGGTACGGGTCCAGCGGCCTGACGGGACGGCCGGCACCGGGGACGAGTGGATCTTCCGGACCTTCCCGCTGACCGGTGGCTACGTCGTCAGCGCCGCGGTCTACGACGCGGGCTTCGGCCGGCTCCAGGACGCCCATGTCACGACGATGCTGGACCAGGACTGCGTGGACGCGATCACGGAGGCGCTGGAGGAGGACCCGGGGCGGTGACGAGCACCGCCGGGTTCAGGTGTGCACCACGGGATTCACGATAAGGAGGACGCGGCCGGACCACCGGAGAGTATCTCCAGCCGGGCGGCGTTGTAGCCCGCCTGGAAGCGGCTGGTGGCCTCCAGCTCCTCGGTGATCTCGGCGATGTGGCGGCGGCAGGTGCGCACCGACATGCCGAGCCGGCGGGCGACCATCTCGTCCTTGTAGCCCTTGGTCATGAGCCGGATGATCGACCACTTGAGCTCGTCGGAGGAGGCGGGGGACCGTTGGGACTCCACGACGTACGGGGACGCGCCGTCCCACAGGTACTCGAAGACGGAGCACAGGAACGCCACGAGCGTGGGTTCGCGCACGATCGCCGCCCCGGGTGCGCTGTCCCGGGCGGATCGTTCCGGCAGGAAGGCCACCTCCCGGTCGTAGATGATCAGCCGGTCGATTACCTCGTCGGCGGTACGGATCTCCGCGCCCTGGAGGGTGACGTCGCGGACGTACGAGCGGGTGGGCAGGTCGTTGCGCGCGGTGTGCTGGTAGATGGTCCGGATCCGGACGCCGCGCGCCAGGGTGGACAGCGCCGACTCCCGTGCCTCTTCGAGCAGTTCCGCCGGGCGTGCGCCGCCGGGCTGGACGGTGAGCATCTCGCTCTTGCAGTTCTGGCTCAGGTGGTTGAGCATCGCCTGGATCCGGGTGACATCGGTGATGATGTCGAAGGCCTCCAGGCGGTTGCGCAGCCGGCGGCCCTCGAAGTACAGCGGCGTCAGGGACAGCAGCTTCGCCCGGACGTCGGTCACCGCCTGCTGGAGTTCCCGGATGTGCCGCTCCGCGGGTGCCACCAGGGACGCGGCCGCCACATCGGGTGTGACGGGGGTCAGTTCGGACGGATGGCCCGGCATGGACTGCAGCAGGCGGACCCCGCACAGCACCTGTTCCACCCGCGCGATCTCGGCGGGTGTCAGCGACAGCTCCTCGGCGATCTTCTCGCGTACGAAGCGGCCGCACTCGACCGCGAGACCGTACGCCGCCGCGCTGATGTCATCCAGCTCGGCGAACCCTGAATCCGGGCCCTCCCCTGCGAACATGCCAGCCCCCACTGATCGGTGTAATTGCTGCCACGTAACTTTACGCCAGCGTAAGGCCCTTGGCGCGAATGATCGATATCAAGCACTCTATTCGCATCACCAGGGGCGCCAAAGCCGGAAAAATCGGGCGAAGGTGTGCCGGCGGAGTTAATCTCGATCTTCGACTGGGGGAGTCGTGAGGGTAATTTCCGGTAAATTCTCCTCGATTTACTTGACCTTACTGGCGGGTATGGTCATGTCTGTTATGGGGGTGCAGTTCATGTCGGGCCCGGTTCTGCCGAGCACATCCGCCCAGTCCGCCGCAGTCAGTGGTCCCGACGGGGCCGACCAGGGGTACGGCACGACCCCGGAGGACGACCGCTGGGGATGACCGAACCCCGCAGGTGATCCGGTTCAGCAAGCGCTCCCCGCACGGTGAATGGGGGGAGCGCTTCGCGTTGTCCGGGCCCCGGCGGCGTCCGCCGGCCGCGCGGCCGGCACCGCTATGGCGCTGAGCAGTACGCCCTCGTCCGCCGACCAGCGGCCGCTGAACGCGGTGGGCCCGTCCGGCGAGAGCCACCCGGGGTCCGGCAGCAGCCGGGCCCGGAAGGTCTCCTGTCCCGCGTCGACGGTGACCAGGGCGTCGGTGAAGTCCAGCTCCTGGCCCGTGAGCGGGAACCACGTCTTGTACACCGCCTCCTTCATGCTGAAGAGCAGCCGGTCCCACGCGACCTCCGGCACCGCCCGGGCCAGCTCCCGCGTCCGGCGCAGCTCCTGGGGCAGCGCGATCGACTCCAGCACCCCGTCCGGCAGCGGAGCGTTCGGCTCCGCGTCGATGCCCACCGCGGCGAACTCCGAGGCGCGGGCGAGCGCCACTCCCCGGTAGCCCGCGCAGTGCGTCATCGACCCCACCACCGAGGCGTCCCACTGCGGGACCCCGCGCCGCCCCGGCACCACGGGCGCCGCTGGCACCCCGAGGGTCCCCATCGCCCGCCGGGCGCACCACCGCACGGTCCCGAACTCCGCCCGCCGCTTCGGCACGGCGTTGCTGATCAGGAGTTCCTCCTCCGGGAAGAGGAATACGCCGTCGGGGTCGACGGTGGACTCGGCGGTCGCGACATCCGATGGCAGGAGCTTCGTGAGCACGGCATTCCCCCGGGTCGATGGGTCGGTCTGACAGCTCCCACGCTGCCGCCGCCGCCCCGCCCCGGCCAGGAACGAAGGCGCCGCCCGCCCCGATCGGCCCCCGCGCACCCGGTTTCCTCCCAGGCCGCTGCCATCCGCCGTCCCCGGGGAGCGCCTCCTGCCGGGAGGCTGGCACCGCCCCCGCCGGCCTTGCCATCCACCTGTCATGCGCCAAGGGCCGTACGCCCAACGGCGGTTGAGGGGATGCACAGGGGTGTACACCGCACGGTCCGTCGTCCATCCTCGCGGAATGCCGCACGGAAACCTCATGGGCATCAGCGACCTCCACGTCGCATTCCGGGAGAATCGACGGATCGTCGAGGAGCTGTATCCGGAGAGTCCCGCCGACTGGCTCATCGTGGCCGGCGACGTGGGCGAGTCGCCCGACGATCTCCGATGGGTGCTCGACCTGCTCACCCGGCGCTACGCCACCGTGGTGTGGGCGCCCGGAAATCATGATCTTTGGACGCTGCGCGACGATCCGGTGCCTTTGCGTGGTGAAGCGCGCTACCGGCACCTCGTCGAGATCTGCCGCTCCTTCGGCGTGCACACTCCGGAAGATCCCTACCCCGTCTGGTCGGGACCGGGCGGACCGCTCGTCGTGGCCCCCCTCTTCCTGCTGTACGACTACAGCTTCCGGGCGCCCGGTGCGGCCACCCGGCAGGAGGCGCTGGAGCAGGCGTACGAGGCCGGGGTGGTGTGCACCGACGAGTTCATGCTGCACCCCGACCCGTACCCGTCCCGTGAGGCCTGGTGTCGGGCCCGGGTCGCGGTCACCGAACAGCGCCTCGCCGCCTGCGACCCCGACCTGCGCATGGTGCTCGTCAACCACTTTCCACTGGTCAGGAACCCCACCCGGATCCTGCGGCACCCCGAGTTCGCCCAATGGTGCGGCACCGAGCTCACCGCCGACTGGCACACCCGGTTCCGGGCGGCGGCCGTCGTCTACGGGCACCTGCACATCCCGCGCACCACGTGGTATGACGGCGTGCGCTTCGAAGAGGTGTCCGTGGGCTACCCGCGGGAGTGGCGCAGGCCCGGCCACCCGCGCGACGTCCCGCGCCGGATCTTCCCCGGAGCCCCGGCCGGGGATTGATGTCTGGCAACTTCCGGACACCGTGGGAGCGGGATTTCGAGCCTACACTGATCTTGAATTCCCGCTCAAGCAATGCTCGACCATCCCTCTTTCCGATTTTCGCGGTCCTTCCCGGAACGCACGGAAAAGGGACACTGGGGGACCCTATGGTGTTGTTCCGGCGTGCCGAGGAACTTTCTCTTTCACATGCACTGCTCGACGGCTGTGCCGAAGGAAATGCCGGATTACTATTGATCGAAGGCGCGGTCGGCTGCGGAAAGAGCGAATTCCTGGAGACCGTCGCCGCCCATGCCGAGACCCGGGGCGCGGCCGTCCTGCGCGCCATCGGCACCGCCGCCGAACGCGGCCATCCGCTGGGCGTCCTGCGCCAGTTGGCCGCCGACGCGCCGGCCGGAGCCCTCCCGCCGCCGCCGGACGAGGTGGGGCGGGTCGAGGCCATGCAGGTCTTCGCCGCCGCCGTCCGCGAACTGAGCACCGCCGCACCCGTGGTGATCTGCGTCGACGACCTGCACCACGTCGACGAGCTCTCCAGCCGCTACCTGCTGCACCTGGCGCGCGGCACCCGACAGGCCAGGATCCTCCTGGCGTTCGCCGAGTCCGTGCACGAACGCGGCGACGACCCGCTGCTGCGCACCGAACTGCTCCGGCTGCCCCACTTCGTACGACTGCGGCTCGAACGGTTCGCCCCCGAGGCCGTCCGCGCCATGCTGCCGGACCGCACCGAGGCGGAGACCGAGCGGCTGCACCGGGCCACCGGCGGAAACCCGCTGCTGCTGCGCTCCCTGCTCCAGGACCCCCGGAGCCGCCCCGGCGACGCCTACGCCCAGGCCGTACTCGCCTGCCTGCACCGCTGCGGGCCCGCCACCACCGAACTGGCCGAGGCGATCGCCGTACTCGACGGCCTCGCGAGCGCCGCGCACCTCGCACGGCTGACCGGCACCGCCGAAGCCGCCGTCGCCCGGGCCCTCGCCGCGCTCGACGCCGCGGGCCTGCTCGCCGCCGAAGGCGGTCACGGGTTCCGTCACCCGGCCGCGCGGGCCGCCGTACTCGACCGGATGGACCCGGCCGCCCGGGCGGCCCTGCACCGGGAGGCCGCCCTGCTGGCCCGCGCCTCGGGCGCGCCCGACACGGCGGTCGCCGACCAACTGCTCGGCGCACGCCACACCTCCGAGGAATGGGCCCTGCCCGTGCTGCGCTCCGCCGCGGACCAGTACGTGGCCGACGGAGCCCTCGAGCAGGCCGCGGCCGTCCTCCGACTCGCCCAGGAGGCAAGCCCCGACGACGCGCGGCGCGCCGAACTCGCCGTCAAACTCAGCGTCGTCGCCGGCCGCACCGACCCGGCGGCGGCCGAACGCCACCTGCGCGAACCCCTCTCCGCCCTGGCCGCCGGAACGCTGGGACCGCACGCCATGGGCCCGCTGGCCCGGGTACTGGCCGCCCAGGGCCGGATCGACGAGTCGGCCGACGTACTGGAACGGCTGGCGGCCGCCGGCGGGCGGCACCCGGGCGCGGAGCGCAGACCGGGCGACATCCCCGGGGACGACCCCCTGGACGGACTCTCCGCGTTCCCCCAGTGGGCGGCCTCCAACCGCCGTGGCACACCGGCCGAGGCCGGACCGCCCCCGGCCGGCCGGCCGGCCAGGACCCCCGTCCACCCGGCGGCCCTGTGGGCCCTCCCGGTGGAGACGGACGAAGGCGCGGCCGCCCAGGCCGCCGAACTCTTCCTCCGGGGCGCCACCCTCGCCGAAGGCACCGTGGAGCCGGTCGTGCAGGCACTGCGCACCCTCCTGTACCTGGACGGCGCCGGACGGGCGCTGCCCTGGTGCGAGTCCTTCGTCCTCCAGGCGACCCAGCGCGGGGCCACCGGCTGGCAGGCGGTGTTCGCCGGCCTGCTCGCCGAGGCCCGGATGCGCCTGGGCGACCTCAGGGGCGCGGCCCAGACCGCGGAGGGCGTTCTGCGGGCCGTCCCCGCACGCGGCGGAAGCGTCCTGCTGAGCGGGGTCGCCGGGACCCTGGTCCGGGCCTGCACGGCCATGGGCCGGCCCGAGGAGGCGGCGGCCGTACTGAGCCGGCCCGTCCCCGCCGAGCTGACCGGGAGCATCCACGGACTCGCGTACCTGCGCGCCCGGGGCCAGTACGCGCTCGCGACCAGCCGCTTCCACGCGGCGCTCGGCGACTTCCTCGACGTCGGCCGCCACATGAAGCGCTGGGGCCTGGACCGGCCGCGGCTCCTGCCCTGGCGGACCGACGCGGCGGAGGCCCTGCTGCGGCTCGGCGAGGCGCGCCAGGCCGAACGGTTCCTCGCGGACCAGCTCAGCAGCCGGGACGCCGCCGACCCGTGGGTGCGGGGCATGTCCCTGCGGCTGCGGGCCTCCCTGCGCGAGCCGAAGGAACGGCAGGCGATGCTCGCCAAGGCCGTGGACGATCTGCACCGCTCGGGCGACCAGTACGAACTGGCCCGTGCCATGGGCGACTTCGGCCAGGTGCTGCGGGAGCTCGGCGAGCCGGCCCGCGCCGCCATGGTCAACCGCCGGGCCTGGCACGTGGCCAGGGAGTGCGGAGCCGAGTCCCTGTGCGTGAAGATCCTCCCCGGCCACACCGGCGAGGGCCCCGACGCGGGGGAGACGGCCGAGACCCCGCACGCCGACCTCGTCGCGAGCCTCAGCGAGTCGGAGAAGCGGGTGGCCCTGCTCGCGGTGCACGGCCACACCAACCGCGAGATCGCCCAGAAGCTCTACATCACCGTGAGCACGGTGGAACAGCACCTGACCCGCGTCTACCGCAAGCTGGAGATCCCCGGCCGACAGGCCCTCCCGGTCGACTTCCACCTGGGCGTAGCGGAGTTCGTCTGAGCCCGCGTCAGTATCCGCGTCCGAGTCCGAGTCCGAGTCCGCGTTCGAGTCCGAGCCCGCGCCTGAGCCCCGCGCCCTCGCCATGGCGGCGGTGCGTCGCGGGATAGCAAGGTCATGGCAAGCCCGCCCCGTCCCCGCCCTCCCCTGGCAGACAACTGGCGCACTTGGCCCCCGCCTCCCCGCGGGTCCGCTCAGGTGAGCCCTCCCCGCTGGCCCCTCGCGAGCCGTGTGCGGGACGGTTCGGTCATGAGCCGCAGCCCACCAGGGAGGGCACCATGACCACACCCACGCACGACCAGCCGTGGCGCACGGCCACGCCCGGACAGGTGCGCGACGCCATGCTCGACCGGGTCGAGGAGCGCCTCGCCCGACTGCTCGCCGAGGAGCACCGCAACCGACGTACCTCCGACCCGCGCAGCGCCGTCCTGGTGGCCGGCGTCGCCGAACTCGTCCAGGCCGGGGCCGAGCGGGCCCACCCGGTCATCTGCCTCACCGGATACCTCGCGGCGGGCGGCGATCCGGACGGCGAGGACGCCGTGGCCGCGGCCGCCGCGCTCGAACTCCTCGACACCTGCCTGATGATCCGTGAGGACGTACGGGACAACGCGCCGCTGCGCCGCGGCATCCCGACCCTGCACGTCAGCCACGCCGCCGAGCACGAGCGCAACGGCTGGCGGGGCGAGTCCCGCCGGTTCGGCGAGGGGACCGCCGTGCTCGCGGGCGATCTCGCGCTCGCCTACGGGGACCGGCTGGCCGTCCGGCTCCCGTACGAGGCCTGGGAGTTGTGGGACGACCTGCGGACCGAGCGGGCGATCGGCGCGCACACCGAGGCCGCCGCCGCGACCGAGTACCTCGACGACGCCTGGCCGGGGCAGTGCCTGGAGGGCTGCGGCAGCGGCTGCGGCGCGGGCTGGTACGGGCTGCGGCACGCGCTGCTGATCGGCGCCTCGCTTGCGGGGCGGGACGATCTGCGCGAGACGTACGAGGAGTACGCGCGGGACCTGCACGCGGCCTGGCGGATCCGCGGATTCCTGCGCGGCGGCCCGGGCTTCGACGGCGACGCCCAGTTCCTGCGCGACGTGTTCTTCGACGCGCGGGCCAGGGACGGGGCCGAGGAGACCATCGCCGGACTCCTGGCGCGCGCGGACGAGGCCGTGGCCGGAGCCCCCGTCGACCCCCGGTGGCGCACCGAACTCGCCGCCTTCGCCCGCCGGGTGGCCGGCTGCGAGTGAACCCCGCCCCTGGACGCACTGCGCCGAGGCCGGATTCCGCCGCCGGCGGCAACGGCGCCGAGGGCCGGACCAGGTCCGGCGGACTCCTCGGACCCGGCGGACTCCTCCGGTCCGGCGGACGCGTTGGGCTCGGCGGATGCCTTGGGCCTGGCGGACTCCTGTGGTCTGGCGGATGCCTTGGGCCTGGCGGACGCCTGTGGTCCGGCGGAAGCCTTGGGCCCAGCGGACTCCTCGGGCCCGGCGGACGCCTGCGGTCCGGCGGACGTCTCCGGCGCGGCGGACCCCGGCCCGGGCGGCGGCCGCGCCTCAGTCCGGGGCCGGTCGGGGCCCGCCGGGCCGCAGGCGTGTCAGCCAGCCGCGCAGTGCGCCGCGGCGGATCCGGCCGAGGTCGTCGCGGGGCAGTGCGCCGACGATCTCCAGCCGCGTGGGCAGGAAGGCCTCCGCGACGCCCCGGGCGGTGAGGTGCTCGCGCAGCTCGGCCGGACCGGGCGGCCGGTCCTGCGCGGTCGGGACCACGACCGCGCAGGGCAGCTCCCCGTGCTCGGGATCGGTGTAGGCGACGACCGCGGCCTCGTGGACCCGGGGGTGGGCCAGCAACTGCTCCTCCACCTCGGCCACCGGCACCATGAAGATCGCGCCGGTCCGCATCCCGGCCCTGGCCAGGACCCGGATCCCGCCGTGCGGGCCGGCCTCCGCCAGGTCCCCCGTGTCGAGCCAGCCGTCGGCCCGCTCCCAGGTCGCCACCGGCGCCGGGGCCCCCTGCCCCCACGTGGCCAGGCAGACCGACGGCCCGCGCACCGTGAGCGCCGGCGTCCCGTACCCGGCGGACACCTCCAGCCCGCGCAGCGGGCGGAAGGCGTCGCCCTCGTCGGGGGTGTCCCCGGTGAGCGCGCCCATGCCCAGCTCCGGGGTCCCCCACACGGAGAGCACCGGTACGCCGAACACCGCGCGGAGTTCGGCGGCGAGCGGCGTCGGGGTGCTGGTGCGCCCGCCGGACAGCACCAGCCGCAGCCGGTCCAGGTCCCGGGGGCGGCGCTGCTGCGTGGTGAGCAGCTCGGAGAAGTAGGCGGGCTCCGCGTAGACCTGGTCCACCCCGGCCGCCGCCATCAGGTCCAGGCACCGGCCCGGATCCCACACGTCCTGGTAGACCCCCGTCCCGCCGACCGCCAGCGGCCAGCACACGGTGTAGATCAGCGAGGCCAGCGAGGTCAGCGGCAGCGTGCTGAGGAAGACCTCGCGGGGCCGCCGCCCCGGGCCGTCGCCCTCGTGCTGGGAGGCGACGTTGGCGTACAGCGTGTTGGGGGAGTGCAGCACCGAGGTGTAGGCGTCCCGCAGGCCCATCACGCTGATCAGCAGGGCGGGCCGGTCCGCCTGCCCGCCGCGCGGCCCGCTCCGCCTGCCCGCCTCGGTGCGCTCGTGCGCGGTGCTCCGGAAGTACGCCGCGAAGTCGACCGACCCCGTCGCCGCCGCGTCCCCCACGACGACCCGGTGGCGCAGCCACGGCAGGCGCGGGGCGAGGTCCGCGAGGGCCTCGGCGTGCGCGTAACCCTCCCACACGTCGGGCACCACGCAGACCCGGGCCCGGGTGCTCTCCAGGATCCGGTGCAGCCCGTGGGCCCGTACGGTCGGCAGCACCGGCACCGCGACCGCCCCGGCCCGCAGGCAGGCGAGGGTCAGCGCCGAGGTCTCCCACCAGCTCGGCAGCTGGTAGGCGACCGGGTCCCCGGGGACCACCCCGAGCGAGACCAGGGCGGCGGCGAACCGGTCGACGTACACCGCCAGTTGGGCGTACGTCAGGGTGACCCGGCGCCGGTCGGCGGGCCGGTGGGCCCGCTCCGAGACGATCGCCGGGCGCTCGGGCGCGGCGGCGGCCGTACGGTACAGGTCGTCGAGGAAGGTCTCCGGGCGCCACCATCCGGCGGCCCGGAACCGCGCCGCGACCTGGGCCGGCGCGGTGAGGTCCAGGGGCCTGCCGTGCACGGCACCGAGGCCCTCCGCCGCGGGGTACGAGGGGGAGTCCGTCAGGCCCATCGGCCCACCGCCCCGGCGACCTGCACGCGCGAGGTGCACCCGAGCCGGCGCATCACCTGGCGGACGTGGTTGACCACGGTCCACTCCGAAATGTCCAGCCTGGCGGCGATATGACGATTGGTCAGTCCTTCCGACACCAACAGCGCCACCTGGACCTGCCGCGGGGTGAGCGACTGCGCCTCGGCGACCGCCCCCGACGCCGGGCGGCGCGAGGCCGCGGGCGCCGAGAGGGCCTCCGCCACCGCCGCGGGCGCGCTCATCCGTACCCCCTCCGCCCACGCCGTGGCGAAGTCGGACCAGTCCAGCCGCGCGCTCAGCTCCGTACGCGCCCGCTCGGCCTCGGAACGCCACTCGTCGGGAACCTCGGCGCCCGTCCCGGCCCGCAGGGTGTCGGCCGCCGCCAGCAGCCGCACCGTCCGCGGCCGCTGAACGGGCGCCGTGCGCAGCAGGAGCAGGGCGAACTCCTCCAGCAGGTCCGGCAGTTCGGTCCGCTCGCCGATCGCCCCGTACAGCCGCAGGGCTTCCCGCAGCGCCCGGTCGGCCCGGCCCGGCTCCTCGTCCTCCAGTGTCAGCGCCGCCGAGGTCCGCAGCGTGCCCGCCAGGCCCCGCCCGTCCCGGATCCGCCGGAACGCCTCCTCGGCCCGGTCCAGCAGCTCCCGCGCCTTGCGCCGGTCGCCGTCGGCGCGCAGCACGGCCGCGAGCGAGGCCGCCGCCCCGGCCGCGCCCCCCGTGACACCCATGGACTCCAGGGCGTTCAGCGCGGTCACCAGCACGGCCCGCGCCCCCGGTGGATCACCGGCCTTCAGCAGCGCCGTACCGAGGTGGGCGGAGGCGAGCGCGTTCTGCCGCCGGTCGCCCACGGCCTTGCCCAGCGCGAGCGCGCGCCGATGGCGGTGCACGGCCTCCTGCGGATCGCCCAGGGCGAGCGCGAACAGCCCGGACATGTCGGCCAGCCGGGCCCGTACGGTGTCCGGCAGCGGCGGCCCCGCCGCCTCGGCCGCGCCGTCGCACCACTCCAGGCCCTCCCGCAGCCGCCCCTGCGTCAGCCAGGGGAGCCGGCAGCCGAGGACCAGGGCGGCGGCCGCCTCACCGTCGCCGCGCTCGCGAAGCCGTCGCAGGGCGGCCGTCACGTTCGCACCCTCGGCCGCCAACTCCCGCAGCAGGCGTTCCTGTTCGGTTCCGTTCAGGACGGGCAGCGAGGTGGTCACCAGCTGCCGGTAGCGTTCCGCGTGCGCGTCCAGCACCGCGCCGTCGCGGCCCGAGTCCGCGAGCGACGCGCGGCAGTGGGACCGTACGGGTTCGGTCACGGCCAGCCTCAGCTCCCCCTGCTCCTCACCCACCACGGCCAGCAGACCGCGGTCCAGCAGGGTCTCGACGCCTGCTTCCGCCGACACCCCCGCCGCCGACAGGCCGAAGCCGGGCTCGTACACCGAGAGCCGCTCCAGCAGGGCGCGGACCGAGGCGTCCAGCCCGCGACAGCTCCACTCGGCGAGCGCCGCGAGCGAGCGGTGCCGCTCGGGCGCGTGCGCGGGTCCGCCGGACAGGACGGTCGTACGGCCGCGCAGCCGGGCCGCCAGCAGGTGGGGAGGCAAGAGCCGCACCCTGCGCGCGGCGAGCTCGAGGGCGAGCGGCAGGCCGTCGAGCAGCGCGCAGATCTCGGCGACGGCCGCCGCGTTCTCCAGGGTGAGCGCGAAGGCCGGGTCGGCGTCCCGGGCCCGGCGCACGAACAGCGCGACCGACGCCACCTCCCGCACCTCGTGCGGGTCGGCCGCGCCGTCCGCGGGTCCCGGTACGGGCAGCGGCGCCAAGGGCAGCAGCTGTTCCCCGTACACCCCGAGCGGCTCCACGGCGGTGGCCAGCACCACCACGCGCGGATCACCGGCGAGCGCCGCGACGGCCGCGGCGGCGGCCGGGCGCGCCTCGTGGTCACAGCCGTCGAGCAGCAGGAGGACCCGGCCGTGCTCCTCGGGCCCCGAGGAGCACAGCCGCTCGTTCCCGGCGGCCCACCGCGCCGCCGCGTCGACCACCTCCACCCGGGCGAACTCCGCGCCGAGCTCCCGTACGGCCTCCGCGGCCAGCCGGGTCTTGCCCACACCGGCCCGCCCGGTCACCGTCAGCAGCCGGACCGAGGGGTCGCGCAGCCGCTCCCGCAGCGCGGCGGCTTCGAGTTCCCGCCCGACGAGCTCCGTCACCGGGCCGAGCGCTACCGACATGGTTCTCCGTACGTTGCGTAGAGGGCGGTCGAGTGGTCAGGGGCCGGGTCGGGTCCGGGTGCCGGGTCCGGGTGTCGTGCCGGGGTGCCGTGCCGGGGTGTCGTGCCGGTCACGAGCGCACCCCGGCCGGCTGGATCCGCCAGAGCCCCGGACGGATCTCCACGGCCCGCCGCGCGGCGGCGCCGCCACCGGCGGTCGCGGACAGGGCCCGCAGCGAACGCCTCGCGTACACCTCCAGCCGCTGGTCGCGCAGGGCGCCCGCCAGCGTCAGGCACTCGCCGAACCAGGCCCGGGCGGTCTCCGCCGCCTCCGGCCCGTCCTGGGCCAGCGCGAGCAGCGCCCGGGCGCGGCTCGCCTCGTAGCGGCCGCGCGTACGGCCGGGCGCCGGCAGGGCGGCGAGGGCGGGCTCCAGCAGAGCGGCCGCCTCCGCCGCCGAACCGGCGTCCAGCCGCAGCTCGGCCAGGCCCACCAGGGCGCGGGCCGTCTCCTCCTGGTCGCCCGCCTCCCGGGCGTGCGCCAGCGCCCCCGCGTACAGCTCGTGCGCCCGTTCCGCACGCCGGTACTGCCAGGCGAGGTCGCCGAGCGCGCGCTCCATCCGGGCCTGCGCCGACCGGTCCGCGCACCGTACGGCGGCGTCCAGGGCCAGGGTGTAGGCCGCCTCGGCGTCCTCCTCCACCCACCCGCCCGTGGCGTCCGTCAGCCGTACCGCCAGCGCCCACAGCCCCGCCTCGTACGCGGTCCGCGCCAGCCGTACGAGCCCCCGCGCGTCGGCGTCCGCCGGCCGGCCCGGCTGCGCGGCGGCCGCCGCGTACGCCCGGCACACCCGCTCCGCCGCCGCGCGCCGCACCTCGGGCGGCTCCTCCAGGGCCAGCCGCTCCACCCCCAGCAGCCGCAGCAGCTCCGGTAGGTGGCAGCCGTCCCGGTCCACCGCCAGCAGCCGTTCGTCGGCCAGCACGTCCAGGACCGCCGCGGCCCGCGGCTCGGCCAGGTCCAGCGCGGCGGCGGCCTGCCGGGCGCCGAACCGGCCGGGCGGCAGCAGCGACAGCAGGCGGAACGCCCGCCGCTGGGCGTCCGGGGCCGCCGCGTAGGCCTCCAACAGGCGGGCCCGGACGTCGACATCGCCGGCCCGCAGCGTGTCGAGCCGTCCGCCCTCGTCCCGCAGCCGTTCCGCCAGCGTGGCGGGCGTCCAGTGCGGCCGGGCCGCGAGCCGGGCCGCGGCGGCCCGCACGGCGAGGGGGAGCCCGCCGCACAGCCCGGCGATCTCGTCGACCGCGCCGGGTTCGGGAGCGGAGCGGCCCCGCTCGGTGAACAGCCCGGCGAGCCGCCGCGACTCCTCGGGACGCCACGGTCCGAGGACCACCGGGCGCAGCCCCGGGAGCCCGGCGGGCACGCGGCCCGCGGTGAGCAGCAGCGCGGAGCCCGGCGCGAGGGGCAGCAGGGGCCGTACCTGGGTCTCGGAAGTGACGTGGTCCAGGACCAGCAGCACCCGGCGGCCCGTCAGGGGTGCGCGTCCCAGCCGGTCGAGGATCTCCGCCCCGGTCGGCGGCGGCCCGGAGCCGCGGCGCAGGTCCAGGAAGACCTGCCCGTCGGGAAAGGCGTCCGCCACGCGGTGCGCGGTCTCCACCGCGAGCGCCGTCTTGCCGGTGCCCGGCAGGCCCGTCACGGCGACGCAGCCACCCGCGGGGGCGGACCGCAACAGCTGCTCCAGCTCCGCCAGTTCGGCCGTGCGGCCGGTGAAGTGGGGGTCGGCGGGGGGCAGTGCCCCGAGCGCCGGGGACCAGCCTTCCGCACCGTCGGCCGGGGCGGCGGCCGCGGCACCGGACCTGACGGCCGACCCGGCAGCCGACCTGGTTCCGGTTCCGGCCGTCGACAGCGCCGGATCCCCTTCCAGAATCCGCCGCTGGAGCTGCCGCGACGCGGGGCCCGGCTCTATCCCGAGCTCCTCCACCAGGGTCCGCCGCAGCATCGCGAACACACGCAGTGCCTCCGCCTGCCGCCCGCACCGGTACAGCGCCACCATCAGATGGGCGTGGAACTCCTCGTGCATCCGGTGCTCGGCGACCAGCTCCTGGAGCTCCGCCACCAGCTCGCGGTGCAGCCCGAGGTGCAGCTCGGCCCGGATGCGCTCGTCGAGCACGGTGGAGCGCGCCTCGCCCAGGCGCACGGCGGCGCCGTCCAGCAGCGGCCCGTGCGGGGTGTCCGACAGCAACGGCCCCCGCCACAGCGCGAGCGCCCGCCGCTGCAGGTCCGCCGCAGCGCCGAAGTCCGCGGCCCGCAGGGCCTGGTGGCCGCGGCGGGACAGGTCCTCGAACGCCATGGTGTCCAGCGCGTCCGGGCCGACGCGCAGCAGATAGCCCGGGCGCCGGGTGACCAGCGACTCCCGGCCGTTCGCCGGATCGGCGCTGCGGAGCGTCTTGCGCAGGTGCGACACGTAGACCTGGAGCGTCGTCGTCGCGGTACGCGGCGGCGCCTCCGGCCAGAGCTCGTCGATGAGGCTCTCCGAGGACACGACCTCGTTCGCGCGGACCAGCAGTGTCCCGAGGACGACCCGCAGTTTGGCGGCCTGCGGAGCGTACGATGCCACCGGGCCGCTGTCCGTGCTGCCGTCCGTACTGCCGCCCGTGTCGCCGCCCGTGACCTCCAGCGGGCCCAGAATCCCGAAACGCATCGTCCTCAGTAGTCCTGGACCACGGAGGTGCGGGCCTCGGCCACCGCGCGGCGGCGCTGCGTCAGGGTGAGCGTGACCGGTACGGAGGGCCGCCCCACGCCGTCGCGCCCCAGCGGCCCGGCCACCGCCACGCAGCGCAGCGGCAGATCGAGGTCCGCCTGCCCGCGGAAGTGCACCTGGCAGGCGCCGATCGCGCTCCGCGCCGGGTTCAGCCCGTGCGCCCGGCCCGCGGCGAGCAGCGAGGTCTGCCGCAGTGCCTCCATCAGGTGCAGTCCGGAGAGCTGCCCGTCCTCGCCCGCGAACACGGGGCTGATCCGCCGGGAGAGCAGCCAGGTGCTTATCCGGCCGCGCGCCACGTCGGTCGGTTCGCTGATCACGGTGTTCCCGGGGGCGTAGCGGCCGGTCTCGGCGGAGTCGGCCGGCCGCAGCGGGCCGTCCGGCGCGTCGTCGAGCTCGGGCGCGGCCCGCAGCGCCTGCCGGGAGTGCTCCAGGTGCCTGCGGTAGAGCTTCGGCATGAGGAAGACCAGGCCGGCGGCGCCCGTCGCGCACGGACGGCCGTCGATCACCACCTCCAGGTGGAAGTCGAGTCCGCGCGGCACCTCGTCGACCACGTTCGCCGGGCGGGCCCTGATGTGGGTCTCCATGGGTACGGGGCCGGCCGGCGCCCCGTCCGTACGCCAGGCGGAGAGGTCGGTGAGGTCGAGAGTGAAGCGGTAGAAGAGACCGGGGCGGTCTTCCGGCACGCCGAAGTAGCGGTGGCCGACGAACTCGCCGATCTCGCGCATGGTCTCGGTCGCGATCTGCAGATCGTGGAAGTGGCCCGGACCGTCGTTGAAGAGGGGGTGCGCGACGGGGGTCGCGCCGACGAGGGTGAAGTTCTCCTCGCCCAGGCTGGGGACGTCGAGACCGTAATGGGCCCGCGAGGGCGGACGGTGGATCAGGTGCCGGGCCGCCGCGGCCCCCGCGTGTCCGTGGACGGCGGGGGGCGAGGTCGTGCTGTTGTCGACTGTCATGTCCCTCTCCTAACTCTCGCGTCATGGTGGAGCGGTGGTCGAGCGGGCAGCCAGCCGGTGCCGTTGGCAGGAAAGTGCATGGCAGGAACTCATCCGTTCCGCACCGCCCCGATCCGTGTCCGGGGCTTTAGCCACGTCCAAGGGGGAGGGCGGACCCTGCCGTACGAGAGCCCCGCCCCCGGGACGTCCCCCACCCCCTGGGCGGGGCCTTGCTCTCCGCCCGCTCGACCGGTCCCGGAAGGGAGCCCCCGATGGCCACCACAGGTCGCGACACCGACACCGCGCGGCCGGCGGCACCGGCGGGTCCGGTGGGTCCGGTGGCCGCGGCGGCCGGCCCGGCGGGTACGGCCGGTCTGTCCGCCCGGCTCCGCTTCGGCTACGCCTCGGGATCGCTCGTCACGGGAACGTTCACCACCCTCCCCGGCCTCCTGCTGCTCCCGTACCTCACGGACACCCTGGGGGTGGGCGCCGCGCTGGCCGGCGCGATCGTGTTCGTACCCAAGGCCTGGGACGCCTTCCTCAACCCGCTGGTCGGCCGGGCCAGCGACCGCACCCGTACCCGCTGGGGCCCGCGCCGCCCGTACGTCCTGTGCGGCGGGCTCGCGATGGCCCTGGCCTTCGCGCTGACCTTCGCCGGCCTGCTGCCGGGCACCGGCGGCGCCTGGCTCACCGCGGCCGGATACATGCTCACCGCCACCGCGTTCGCCTTCTTCCTGGTGCCGTACGTCGCCATGCCCGCCGAGCTCACCGACCGGCACCAGGACCGCATGCGCCTGGTCGGCGGGCGGGTCGCCGTCATCGGAGTGGCCGCGCTGATCACCGGCGCGGCCGGGCCCGCCCTCGTCGACGCCGGGGGCGGCGGGCTCGCCGGACACCGGTGGATGGGGGTGTTCGGCGGGGTGGTCATCGCCCTCGGCGCGCTCTGGGTCTTCGCCGGAACATCCGGAACGTCCGGAACGTCCGGCGCGGGCCGGGGCGGCCACGCCGGTGCGCACGCCGGCGCCCGCGTCCTGGAGAGCGAGCCGAGCCTACGCCGCCAGTTCGCCGCCGCACGCGGCAACCCGGCCTTCATGGCGCTGCTGCGGTGCGTGGTCGTCCAGTCCGTCGCCACGGGCGTCCTGCTCGCGGGCGCGCCGTACTTCGCCGAGCACGTCCTGCGCGACTCCTCCGGCGTCGGCGCCCTCGTCGCCGCGTTCGTCGCGCCCAACCTGCTGACCATGCCGCTCTGGTCGCGGCTGCGCGCCGGCCGCCACGGCTACGCCGTCGCCTCCGCCCTGTTCGCCGCCGGCTGCCTGCTCTTCCTCGCCGCCCCGGCACTGCCCGAGGGCGCCGTACTGCTCACCATGGCGTTGGCCGGCACCGGCCACGCGGGCCAGCTGCTCTTCCTGTACGCGATGCTGCCGGAGCGGATCGCCGAGGACACCGCACGTACCGAACGCCGCCGAGCGGGCATCCTGTCCGGCCTGTTCAGCACCGGCGAGGGTCTGGGTGTCGCGCTCGGCCCCTTCCTCTACGGCGTGGTGCTCCAGCTCTGCGGCTACGTCTCCTCCGGCACGGGCCGGGCCGCCGAGCAGACCCCGACCGCCGAACTCGGCATGCTGGCCGGCTTCGCGCTGATCCCGGCCGTGGCGACGGCGGCGGCCGTCCTCCTGCTGCGCGCCGGCGACCGGCCGGACCGCCCCTACTGACCCCTCATCAGCAGTGGTGCGACGACACGGGTATGCGGGGCACCGTCCGCGCAGGATGATGGGACGATCATGACTCGCGGGCTTCGGGGGATGCTTTCGTGACGTACACACAGGAGTGGGACACAGGCCAGGTCGGTTTCGGGCCGGAGGTGCGGGCCCTGATCGAGGAATCGCTCGTCCCCGACCCGGCCACCCCCGACCCCGGCCGGGACGCCGCCGTCCCCGACGCCGCAGTCGTCGTCCGGTCCGGCACCTATGTCGTCGACCCGCCCTTCTTCGGCAACGGGGACATCGGCCGGGTCGCCGTCTGCGGAGCCGTCAACGAACTGGCCTCCACCGGAGCCGAAGTCCGCCGCATCGCCCTCGGCATCGTGCTGGAAGCCGGACTGCCGCTGGACCTGGTGCGCAGGCTCACCGCATCCGTACGCGCCGCGGCCGCCGAGGCCGGGGTCGCCGTCGCCGCGGTCGACACCCAGGTCGTCCGCGCGGGCGAGGCCGACCGGGTGTTCGTCACCGCCACCGCGTTCGGCGTGCGCAGCGGCCCGCCCCTGGACCTCGGCTCGGTCCGCCCCGGCGACCGCATCGTGGTGACCGGCCGCCTGGGCAGCCACGCCGCCCACCTGGTCTCGCTGCGCGACGGGCTCGGCTACGAGCACCACGTACCCAGCGACTGCGCCCCCCTGGGTGACCTGCTGCGCACGGTGGGACCCGACATCCGCCACGCCCGGACGGTGGTCGCGGGCGGCCTCGCGGAGGTCCTGCGCCAGTGCGCCGCGGCCCGCGGCCTGACCCTGCGGGTCGAGGAGGCCGCCCTGCCCGTACGGTACGAGGCCCGCGTCGCCCTCGGCGCCCGCGGCCTCGCCCCCCTGGACGCGGCCTGCGCCGGGTGCCTGTGCCTGTTCGTCGCCCCGGAACGCACCCCCCAGGTCCTGACCGCGCTGCGCGCCCACCCCTACGGCCGCCACGCGACCGTGGTCGGCGCGGTCACCGCCGACGCCCCGGGCGAGGTCGAGTACCGCACCCCGGACGGCCGCCTGCACATCCGCACGGTCCCCTCGGGCTCGGTCCCCGAACGCCTCCTGTGAACGGGCCGAAGCGCGCGCGAGGGCCAAGTCCGTTGCGTGAACAGTCGGTTGATCCACGTATGGCAAGCCCCGCGGCGGCATATGCTCGGCCCGCACGTACGGACGCAAGGACGTCCGTACGCATGCGCGTCCGAACGCCTCGCGAGCCGTAAGGGGACCGCCCCGTGAGTGTCCGCATCCAACCCACCTCCCAGGTCGACGAGACCGCCGAACTCGGTGAGGGGACCACAGTCTGGGATCTGGCGCAGATACGGGAGGAGGCCCGGCTCGGGCGCGGGTGCATCGTGGGGCGCGGGGCGTACGTCGGACCGGGCGTGCGCATCGGGGACAACGTCAAGCTGCAGAACTACGCGCTCGTGTACGAGCCCGCCGAGCTCGGCGACGGGGTGTTCATCGGCCCGGCGGTGGTGCTCACCAATGACTTCTACCCGCGCGCGGTCGACCCCGACGGCCGGCTGAAGCGCGGCGACGACTGGGAGGCCGCCGGGGTCGTCGTGGCCGAGGGGGCCTCGCTGGGGGCCCGCTCGGTGTGCGTGGCCGGGGTGCGCGTCGGGCGCTGGGCGCTGGTCGCGGCCGGCGCGGTGGTGTCCCGGGACGTACCGGACTTCGCGCTCGTCGCGGGGGTGCCCGCCCGCCGGATCGGCTGGGTGGGCCGGGCCGGCGTCCGGCTGGTGGAGCGCGCGGACGAGCCGGGCGTATGGGAGTGCCCGCGCACCGGCGCGCTGCACGACGAGAAGGACGGCACGCTCGTCGAACGCATCTGACGGAATGTCGGCAATTTAGGGCATCGGCATTTCCTCAAAACCACAAACAACGAACAACCGTAGGCATACCGTGTCCCTGCACACGGGATCTGAGCAGGCAACAGGCCTTGTTCAGTGGGGGGTTGTACACGACGAGGGCACCGCGGGCAGTACGCCGCGCGGCGCGGTTCCACCGCGCCCGCGGACGCTGCCGTTCACGCGCTGCCCCGGTCCGACGGCATCGCTGGGGGGTCCAGACGCAGCCGTCGGACGGTTCGTGCCATCGGTGGGAGGACACCGGCGGCACGTGCGCCGTCATGCGCGATTCCCCTCCGCGGAGCGACGACCGCCAGGTCCGTCCGAGGAGCGATCAGAGGGGGTAGGTGTGTTGGAGCCGAACAGCTCGGACATACGGGGTGCGCGCAGCACCCGGGGAGTCGGGGTGGGGACCCGATGACCGCCGCACGATTAGGAGCACTGGCCCGCGAGGACCTGCCGCTGCACTCCCTCGCCGAACGGCTGCTGGCGCTGGCCGAGGCGGGACTGCCCGCGATGTACCTGCCGGGCGCCGAGACCTTCGTGTTCACCCGGGTGGGGACGGCCGCACCCGACGGCACCCGCCGCCTGGAGCGGCGCGGGACCAGCACCCGGTACGCGGCCATCACCGCGCTGGGCGCGCGGTTCCTGCCCGAGGACCGGCAGCGCGCCCTGTTCGGCGGGCGCACCGCCGAGCAGTTCGCGGGGCTGCTGGTGGAACGGCTGCCCGGGGTGGCGAACCTCGGTGACGCGGCGCTCATCGCCTGGGCCGCCGCCGAGACCGGCCACCCCAAGCAGTCCGACGCCCTCGAACGGGTCGCCGCGCTCGACGTACCAGGGCAGCCGCAGTACACCGTGGAGGCCGCCTGGGTGCTCTCCGCCCTCGTGGCGGCCCGCGCCGCGGTGGACGTGGAGGACCGCCTCGCGGCCGCCCGCGACCGGCTGCTGGCGGCCAAGGCCGCCGACAGCCCGCTCTTCCCGCACGCCACCGGGCCGGGGCTGGTGCCCGGATACCGCTCCCACGTGGCCTGCTTCGCCGACCAGACCTATCCGCTCCAGGCGCTGGCCCGGCTGCACGCGAGCGGCGACGACCCCGAGGCCCTCGCGGCCGCCGACGCGTGCGCCGCCCGCATCTGCGCTCTGCAAGGGGACGGCGGACAGTGGTGGTGGCACTACGACGCCCGCCACGGCACCGTCGTCGAGGGCTACCCCGTCTACAGCGTCCACCAGCACGCCATGGCCCCGACCGCCCTGTTCGACCTGGCCGACGCGGGCGGCACCGACTTCGGCGCGGAGATCCGCCGTGGCCTGCGCTGGATGACCGAGGTGCCCGAGCTCGCCGGGCCCACCGGAACCCCGCGCGAGCCCATGATCCGCGAAGACTTCGACGTCACCTGGCGCAAGGTCTACCGCGGCGACCCGAAGAAGGCCGTCCGCGCCGCCCGCGGACTCACCACCCGGGTCGCGCCGCGCGCCCGGCTCGCCCCGCTGGACACGCTCTTCCGCCCGGCCTCGGTGGACCGCGAGTGCCGCCCGTACGAGTTCGGCTGGATGCTGTTCGCCTGGCTCGGAGGGCTGCCGAGATGACGCAGACACACAGACCGTCCCTCTTCGGGATCTCGTTCGACGCCCTGACCATGGACGAGACCGTACAGCGCTGCCTCGAGGCGGTACGGCGCGGCGAACAGATCGAGATCGGCATGGTCAACGCCGCGAAGCTCGTCAACATGCGGCGCGACCCCCGTCTCGCCGAGGCGGTCGCGGGCTGCGACCTCGTCCTGGCCGACGGCCAGGCGGTCGTCTGGGCCGGCCGCCTCCTCGGCGTCCGGCTGCCGGAACGGGTCGCGGGCATCGACCTGTTCATGCGCCTGCTCGCCGCGGCCGAGACCGCGGACATCCCCGTCTACCTGCTCGGCGCCGAACAGCGCGTCCTGGAACTCATGCTCCGCCGGATCTCCGAGCGCTTCCCGAAGCTGCGGGTGGCCGGCAGCCGCAACGGCTACTTCGAGGACTCCGACCAGGAGACGATCGCCGACGCCATCGCGGACAGCCGCGCCCAGCTGCTGTTCCTCGGCATGACCTCGCCCAAGAAGGAGATCTTCACCGCCGGCTACGGCAAGCGCACCGGCGCCCACGCCGTACACGGCGTCGGCGGCTCCTTCGACATCCTCGCCGGCATCACCAAGCGCGCCCCGCTGGTCTGGCAGCGGATGGGACTCGAATGGTTCTACCGCACCCTCCAGGAGCCGCGCCGCCTCGGCAAGCGCTACCTCACCACCAACGCTGCCTTCCTCCTCATGACGGTCCGGGAACTCATCCACCGCACCCCGTCAGCCGCCCGTTCCGCGAACAGGAGTCACTGATGCGCGTCGTCGTCGTGGGACAGGGATACGTCGGCCTGCCCCTGGCCGTCCGGGCCGCCGAGGTCGGACACCAGGTGGTCGGGTACGACGTGGACGCGCGGCGGGTCAAGAGCCTCGCCGCCGGTGAGTCGTACGTGGAGGACGTCTCCTCGGAACGGCTGAACCGGGCACTGGAGCTCGGCACCTACCGGCCCACCGAACTCGCCCGGGACTGCGGCGGCTTCGACGTCGCCGTCGTCACCGTCCCGACCCCGTTACAAGAGGGTGCTCCCGACCTCCGCTACATCGAGGAGTCGGCGCACACGCTCGCCCGGTACCTGCGCCCGGGCGCGACGGTCGTCCTGGAGTCCACCACCTATCCGGGCACCACCGAGGAGCTGTTCGCGCCGATCCTGGAGGACGGCTCGGGGCTCACCGCGGGAGTCGACTTCCACCTGGGCTACAGCCCGGAGCGCATCGACCCGGGGAACGCCGTCTGGGGCTTCCAGCAGACGCCCAAGGTCGTCTCCGGCGTCGACGCCGCCTCGCTGAAGGCCGTCGAGGCCTTCTACGGGGACCTCGTCGACACCACGGTGCCCGTGCGCTCGCCCAAGGAGGCCGAGCTGGCCAAACTGCTGGAGAACACCTTCCGGCACGTGAACATCGCACTGGTCAACGAGATAGCGATGTTCGCCCGCCACCTCGACATCGACGTGTGGCAGGCCATCGAAGCGGCGTCGAGCAAGCCCTTCGGCTTCATGAAGTTCACCCCGGGCCCCGGCGTCGGCGGCCACTGCCTGCCGATCGACCCCTCGTACCTGTCCTGGCGGGTACAGCGCGAACTCGGCCAGAGCTTCCGCTTCGTCGAGCTGGCCAACGACATCAACAGCCACATGCCCGAGTACGTGACGCGCCGCGTCATCGACGCGCTCAACGCCAAGCGCCGCTCGGTCAACGGCTCCCGGGTCCTGCTGCTCGGGCTGGCGTACAAGAAGAACACCGGCGACGCCCGTGAGTCGCCCGCCGTGCGGATCTCGCAACTGCTCCTCGACATGGGGGCCAAGGTGCGCGCGGCCGACCCCCACGTGGTGGAGAGCATCAAGGTCGACGCCCGCCTCGTCCGGGTCGAGCCGACCCGCAAGGAACTGGCGGCGGCCGACGTGGTCGTCCTGCTCACCGACCACGACTCCTTCGACTACGGGATGATCACCGAGCACGCCTCCTTCGTCCTCGACTGCCGCAACCGGGTGTCCGGACCGACGGTGGAGGTGCTCTGAGCCATGACCGTGACGAAGATCGTGTGCGTCGCCGGAGCGCGGCCCAACTACATGAAGATCAAACCGGTGATGGACGCACTGGAGCGCCGCGGCGCCGAGGTGGTCCTCGTCCACACCGGCCAGCACTACGACGAGTCCATGAACGACGTGTTCTTCCGCGATCTGGGCATCCGCACCCCCGACCGGTACCTGGGCGCCGGTTCCGGCACCCACGCCCAGCAGACCGGGCGGGTGATGGCCGCCTTCGAGCCGCTGCTCGACGAGGTGGCACCGGACGCGGTGGTCGTGGTCGGCGACATCAACTCCACCCTGGCCTGCGCCCTGGTGACCGCGAAGGCCGGCCCGCTGCTGGCCCACGTGGAGGCGGGCCTGCGCAGCCGCGACTGGAGCATGCCGGAGGAGGTCAACCGCGTCGCCACCGACCGGGTCAGCGACTACCTGCTGGCCCCCTCGCCCGACGCCGCCGCGAACCTGCGGACGGAGGGCTACCGGGACGACCAGATCCACGTCGTCGGAAACGTCATGATCGACACCCTCCTCGCCAACCTGGACCGCGCCAGGGAGTCGGACGTCCTGGACCGGTACGGGCTGACCCGGGGCGGATACGGCCTGGTCACCCTGCACCGGCCGGCCAATGTGGACGACCCCGCGGCCCTCGGCGGCCTGCTGAAGGCCCTGGGCGAGATCGCCGGCCGCTGCCCGCTGCTGCTGCCCGTGCACCCGCGGGCCGCGGAGCGGCTGGCCGAACTGGGCGTGCCCGGCGGCATCCGGCTGGTGCCGGCCGCCGGATACCTCGACTTCATCGCCCTGCAGGACGCCGCCCGCGTGGTGCTCACCGACTCCGGGGGCATCCAGGAGGAGACCACCGCGCTGGGCGTGCCCTGCGTGACCCTGCGGGAGAACACCGAGCGGCCCATCACCGTGTCCGAGGGCACCAACGTACTGGCGGGCACGGATCCGGAGCGCATCGTGGCCACCGTGAACCGGGTGCTCGACGATCCGCCCGCCCCCCGGTGCCCCGAGCTCTGGGACGGCCGCGCGAGCGAGCGCATCGCCGAGGTGCTGCTGTCCGGCGGTTCCGCGGACACCCGGCCCAGGCCCACCGACCTCGTCCCGACCGGGGCCGGCACCGCACCGCAGTAACCGTACATTCGAGGGGGAAGACCATGGATCTCGCCGAAATCGGGCGGGTCATGCGCAGGCGCTGGTACGTGCTGCTGCCCGGACTGCTGCTCACCGCGGCGATCGTCGTCGGCGTCCACCTGGTGGTGCCGGTGACGTACCGGTCGCAGAGCACCGTGACCCTGCTCAACTCGCAGAAGGCAACCGTGGCCTACGACGGCAACCCCTTCCTGAGCACGCAGACCTCCCTCACCGGCATGGCCGACGGGCTCGCCCGCAACCTCAACTCCGACGCCTCGCTGGCAGACCTCAAGGCGCTGGGCGTCACCGGAACCCCCGAGGCGAAGATCGCCGACAACGCCCTGGGCCCGTTCGTATGGCTCATCGTCACCGGGAGCGACCCGGAGCGCGTCCTGGACTCGGACCGCAAGCTCACCACCTACGCGGAGAAGCGGCTGACCGAGTTCCAGGCGAAGCAGAACGTCGCCCCCGACGCCATGATCCGGATGGCGACGATCGTGCCGCCGCAGGAGCCGGTTGCCGAGACCAAGACCAGGCTGCAGTACCTCGTCATGGCCGGGGTGCTGGGCCTGGTCCTCAGCATCGTCGCCGCCTTCTACGTGGAGGCGCGCAAGCGGTCGCATACGCCCGGGCCAAGGACCGGGCGCGGGCCGGAGGCCGAGGGCTCCGAGCCGGAGGAGGAGACGACCGCCCCCCAGGAGACGGCCGCCCCTCAGGAGACGACCGCCCCCCTCGCCTCGACCGCGGAACCGGCCGTGCCGGTCGTGGAGGAGACCCTCGCCATCCGGCGGCCGCCCTGCTGGTCCCGGTCCGCCGAGGACGAGCCGGCCGCCGCGGAGCCCACGGCGGCACAGCCCGTCGTGCCCGTGCCGTCCGCCGCCGAGCCGCCCGCCGAGGAGCCGGCCCGCGGACGCCGCCCGCGCCGCACCGGACAGCGAGACCGGTGAGCCGGGCGACGCCCCCGCTCCCCGATGCCCCCTCCCTCGGCCGGAAGGTCCGCTCGGCGGCCCGGTGGAGCCTGGTCAACACCGTCGTCATGCGCCTGGGCAACTTCGCGACCGGCATCGTGCTGGCCCGCTTCGCCCTGGGCCCCGCGGAATGGGGCGTGTACGGCATCGCCCAGACCGTGCTGCTGGTCCTGCTCTCCGCGAACGAGCTGGGCGTGGGTCTGGCCATCGTGCGCTGGGAGGGGGACGCACGGCGGTTCGCGCCGACCGTACTGACCCTCAGCGCCCTCTCCAGCGGCCTGCTGTACGTGGCGCTGTTCGCGGCGGCACCGACGGTGGCGGGTCTGCTCGGCTCGCCGGACGCCGCGGGAGTCCTGCGGGTGATGTGCCTGTGCGTGGTGATCGACGGGGTGGCGCAGGTGCCCGGCGGCTTCCTCACCCGTGAGTTCGCCCAGGGCAAGCGGATGGCCATCGACGGGCTCAACTTCGTGCTCAGCACCTCGGTGACGCTGCTGCTGGCCTTCGAGGGCTGGGGCGCGATGAGCTTCGCCTGGGGAGCCGTGGCGGGGAACGTCGTGACGCTGATCGGCTGCCGGCTGGCGGCACCGGGCACCCTGAAATTCGGCTGGGACCCCGAACAGGCCCGGGCGCTGCTCAGGTTCGGGCTTCCGCTGGCAGGGGCGAGCATGCTGGCCCTCGCGGTGGTCAACGTCGACACCATGGTGGTGGGCGCGACGCTGGGCAATGTGGCCCTGGGCTTCTACGTGCTCGCCTTCAACATCTCCGGCTGGCCCGTGCGGATCATCTCCGAGGCCGCCCGCCGGGTCTCCTTCGCCGGCTTCTCCCGCCTGGCCGACTCACCACAGGCGCTCGCCCAGGGCTTCAGCCGTGCCCTGGGCGTAGTGATCACCGCCACCGTCCCGCTGTGCGTCCTGCTGGCCGGCCTCGCGGGGCCGGCCATCCAGCTGATCTACGGGAGCCAGTGGGCTCCCGCCGCCGCGGCACTGCCCTGGCTGATGGCCCTCGGCCTGATCCGCATCGGCAGCGAACTCGCCTACGACTGCCTGGTCGCGATCGGACAGCGCCGGTCGCTCTTCCTGGTGCAGGGCCTGTGGCTGGCAGCCCTGATCCCGGTGCTCCTCGTCGGCGCCCGCCTGAACGGCATCGTCGGAGCCTCACAGGCCCATGTCCTGGTCGCCGGCGGCATGGTCGTGCCCGTCTTCCTGTTCGCCCTCAGCCGTGGAGGCATCGGTGTCGGCTCGATCGCCAGGGCCTGCGCGTGGCCCTTCCTCGGCGGGGCCGTGATGGCCGCGATCATCCTCGGCCTGCAGCCCCGGCTGGGCGACGGCCCGCTCGCACTCCTCGCCCTCAGCACGATCGCCCTGGCCGGCTACACGCTGTGCGTACTGCCCAGCCGCGACTTCCTGCGCGGCGTCGGCCGCGGCGACCGGCCCCACCGCGGCCGGCACCGGTCGTCCACATCGGTTCGGCCTACCCGACAGGACATGAGGTGAGCCCGATGTCACGGCGCATCAGCCGGAACTCGCTCGCGGGACTGCTGCTCGCAGCCTTACTGGCGGTCCTGGGCGTGGCCTGCTCGGGACCGGAGCGGTCCGCGCCGCCGCACTGCCCGGACGACGCGGCGACCTGCCCCGCCAGCGGGTCTCCGGCGTTACCGAGCGCCGGTCCGCCGACCACGGCCGGCCAGGCGACGGGCAGCCCCGCCGCCCCGCCGTCCCCGACGGGGAAGCCCACCGCGACGGCGGGCGCCGACACCGCGTCCGGCACACCCGGGGCCAAGACCGCCTGCGCCTCACCCGGCGCCTGCGGCTTCCCCGACGCCGGCACCACCGGTCCGCGGATCCCCCTCACGCCCCACGAGACCGGGTACATGGCCGTCCGTGAGAACGGGCTCGTCATCCGGGGGTGGGACATCACCGGCTCGCTCGACATCTACGCGAACGACGTCACCGTCATCGACAGCAAGATCACCTCAGACAACTGGTGGGGCATCAACCTGCGCCCCGGCTACAGCGGCCTGCGGGTCCTGCACTCCACCATCACGGCGGTGCCCGGCAAGGGGCCGGACAACGGCGGCGTGGACTACGCGGTGTCGAACATGGGGACCAGCTCGGTCGAGGTCGGCTGGTGCGACGTCTCGGTCTTCGGCGACGCCCTGGCCATGGGACAGGGCAATCTGCACGACAACTACGTGCACGACCTCGTCCCGTTCGTCAACCTGGGCGGCGAATGGCAGCACACCAACGCGGTGATCAGCGGCGGCGGCAACACCGGGGAACTGATCATCCGCCACAACACCCTGCTGAACCCGAGCAGCCTCGCGCAGGGCGCCTCGGGAAGCATCGGCCTGTTCGCGGACACCGGGGTGGTCCGCAACGTCACCGTCGACAACAACTGGATCGCCGGCGGCGCCTACGCCCTCTACGGCGGCAGCACCGGCGCCACCGGGATCAAGGTCACCGACAACGTCTTCTCCACGCAGTTCCACCCCGCCGCCGGCGGATACGGCGTGGTCGCCCACTGGAACCACAGCGGCGCCGGAAACGAGTGGCGGAACAACCGGATGTCCGACGGGCGCCCGATCCAGCCGGAGCCGGCCCCGTGAGCGGCCTCGCGCGCCGTGTCGCGCGGGCGCCCTGGAACCTGCTCAAGGCGGTGTTCGGCTGGCTGGTGCTCTTCGAGACCAGGAACAAGATCCTGCTGGCCCCCACAGCGGTGCGGCTGCGCCGGATCGAGGACGCCGAGACCCGACGGCTGGCCGCCGACCTGCCCTCGCCGCCCTCGGCGCTGGTCGCCACGGTGATCGCCACCCACCGGCGCCCCGAAGAGCTGCGCGCCGCGGTGCGCTCGGCCCTCGCCCAGACCGTCCGCGACCAGGTCGTGATCGTGGTGGACGACGGGGCGGGACTGCCCGGACTTCCCGACGACCCACGGCTGTTCGCCGTCTCGCTGGCGCACAACACCGGCGTGGCGGGCGTCGTGCGCAACGTGGGCATCCGCCTCACCCGCTCGCGGTACGTGGCGTTCCTCGACGATGACAACCTGTGGGAACCCGAGCATCTGGAACGGGCGTTGGCGGTCCTGGAGCCACCCGGCGGACCCGACGGCGTCTACACGGCGCTGCGCCGGGTCCTCCCGGACGGCAGCGAGAGCGACGTCCTGTCGGTGCCCTACGACCGGCGCCGCGCCGCCCGCGAGGCCTTCCTGGACACCAACGCCTTCGTCGCCCGCCGCAACCGCTCCCTGCATTTCAGCCGTCTGCGCCGGACACCGGAGGTGCTGCCCCGCGAGGACTGGGAGCTGATCCGCCGGTACGGCCGCCGGCACCGGCTGCTCCATGTGCCGCACCCCACGGTCCGATACCTGATGAACCCGGCCAGCTTCTACACGCAGTGGAGACAGCCCAGTTGAGGCTCGCTCCCTTTCCGTTCCGACCACAGGTGGTTGATCCGATGCCCCGATCCCGGGCCCTCCGAAACAAGTTCGTCGACGCACCCGGCTCACTGGGCGAACGACTGCGCATCGCCCGCTGGGAGCGTTTCCAGCGCTGCTTCCCCGGCATCGAGAGCATGAGCGTCGTGGACCTGGGCGGCACGGCCGAGATGTGGCTGCGCGCACCGGTGCGCGCCAAGCACGTCCACCTGATCAATCTGGAGGAGCACCCCGCCGAACTCCCCGACTGGATCACCGCGGAGGTCGCCGACGTCACCGACCCGGCGGTCGCCGCGGAACTGAGCAGCCAGGGTGGCTACGACCTGGTGTTCTCCAACTCGACCATCGAGCACGTGGGCGGCCACAGCCAGCGCCGGCGGTTCGTCGCCGCCGTCGAGTCACTGGCGCCGCGGCACTGGATCCAGACGCCGTACCGCTACTTCCCGGTCGAGCCGCACTTCGTGGCACCCGGCTTCCAGTTCCTGCCACTGGCCGCCAGGACACGTCTGGTACGGCACTGGCCGCTCGTCCACAGCCGTCCCGACAGCCCGGAGTCGGCGATGAACGCCGTGATCAACATCGAGCTCCTGACCCGTGCCGAGATGCGCTACCTGTTCCCCGGATCGGTGCTCCTCGGCGAGCGGGTGCTCGGTGTCACCAAGTCCCTGACGGCCGTACGAACGGAGCGCGCATGCTGAACAACCTGATCAACCGGCACGATGCGGACCGGCTCCTGCGCAAGGTGCGGAAGCTGGACCTGGACCCGGTGCTGGCCAAGCTGCGGGTGCGCGGCGGCGCGCGGGTGGTCCAGCACTGGTCCCAGGTCGACCCGTCGCTGACCGAGTGGTGGGCGATACCCGCGGTCATCAAACGGTGGAACCTGCTGATGACCGGCGACGCGGACACCTCCTTTCCCGAGTACGTGGCCGCCAAGCACTTCGCGCCGCGCACCGATCTGCGCGGCCTGTCGCTGGGGTGCGGCACCGGCGGGAACGAACTGCTCTGGGCGAAGACCGGCGCCTTCGGTCTCCTGGAGGGCGTGGACGTGGCCCAGCAGCGGATCGACTTCGCCACCCGCGCCGCCGCCGAGGAGGGCCTCGCCGACGTCCTGCGCTTCCGGGTCACCGACGTCAACCGCATGGCCGCCGAGAGGGAACGCTTCGACGTACTGCTGGGCCTCCAGTCCCTGCACCACTTCGACCACCTCGACGAGACCCTGCCGCGGCTGTCCCGGCTGATCGAGCCCGGCGGGACGTTCGTGGTCGACGAGTTCGTCGGCCCCACCCGGTTCCAGTGGACCGACGGCCAGCTGGACGCGGCGAACGCGCTGCTGGCCCGGCTCCCCGAGGAGCGGCGGCGGCTGGCCGACGGCCGGATCAAGCGCCGCGTCGTGCGGCCCAGCAGGCTGTCGATGGTGTTGGACGACCCCTCGGAGGCGGTGGACGCGGCGGCGCTGCTGCCGGGCCTGCGGCGCCACTTCGAGGTCGTCGAGGAACGGCCCTACGGGGGCACCGTGCTGCACATCGCGCTCTCCGGGATCGCGCACAACTTCCGTGACCAGGCCCCGGAGACGCTGGAGCTGCTGGAGCAGTGCTTCGCCGCGGAGGACGCGGCCCTACCGGAGGTGGGGCACGACTTCATCGCCATGGTGTGCCGACCGCGGAGCGCGAGCCAGTATTCCAGTGCCGGGTGAGTCGGCTCGGGTCGCTCCGGGCTCTTAGGGGGGTTCATGAGTGCAGTTGAGGTCACCGACGGATCGGACAGGCGGGCGGGCACGCAGGGCGACGGATCGAGGCTCCCCTCGCTGACGGGGCTCCGGTTCGCCGCCGCATTCCTCGTCTTCTGCTTCCACGTCTCGATATCGGGGCTGTTGGCTCCGTCGTCGACGCAACACGCGTTCGCTCGCATGGCGGGCGCCGGCGCTGTGGGCGTCTCGTTCTTCTTCGTCCTCAGCGGCTTCGTTTTGACGTGGTCGGCACGGCAAGGAGACACGGCTCGTGCCTTCTGGCGGCGTCGAGCGGCGAAGATCTACCCGAACTACGTCATGGCCTTCGTCATCTCCCTCGTCGGGCTGTATGCGACCGGCCATGCCGTCGCGTTCCTCGTCGGAGCGGCGAACCTGGGGCTCGTTCAGGCCTGGTGGCCGGACCCGCGCATCTACTTCGGCGCGAACTCGGTCAGTTGGTCGCTCGCGTGTGAGGCGTTCTTCTACGCCCTGTTCCCGGCGCTGCTGCCCGTGTTGAGGCGCATCCGCCCGGAGAGGCTGTGGGCGAGCGCCACGGCGTGCGTAGCGGCCGTGTTCGCGATGCCCGTGATGGCGACGCTGCTGCCCGCCGAGCGGCACTACTGGTTCGTCTACATCTTCCCGCCGGTCCGCTTGCTGGAGTTCGTGCTCGGGATCCTGATGGCGCTCGTCGTGAAGAGCGGGCGCTGGCCGCGGATTCCCGTGTGGTCCGTTGTCGTACTCCTCGTCGTCGCCTACGCCGTGACGCCGTACTTCCCGCCGGACGCGGAAACGTCGGCCGTCACCGCGATCCCGTTCGCCTTGCTCATCCCTGCCGTGGCCGTCGCCGACGTCGAGGGGAAGCCGAGTGTGTGGCGGAGCCGGTCCGCGGTGTGGTTGGGAGAGGTCTCCTTCGCCTTCTACCTGATCCACCAGTCGGTGATCGTGGATCTCATGCGGGGGCTCGGCGCTCAGGGTTCGGCCCCGGCGAAGGCCTGGACGCTCACCGTCGGAGCGCTCGTTCTCTCCGTGGCGCTCGCGGGGCTCATGCACCGGTTCGTCGAGGTGCCCGTGATGCGGCGACTCGGACGCCGGAAAACGCGCCCCTGACGCCGTCGGCCCCGTCCGGGGGAACGCACCTCCCGGACGGGTCGCGATCACGGCCCCGGCGTGGCGCGCAGGGCGCCCGGTCGGGCGAGGGCAGCGGCGGCCGTTCGGCTGGCCGGGCGGCCGAGCGCGGATCGCGAGGTCTCCCGGAGCAGGACAGCGGTGCGGAAGGCGGCCGTGGCCAGGGGGCCGTGCCGGCGCCGGTACAGACGGACGCGGTTGAGGGTGAGCAGGGTCCACAGCCGGGGCGACACCTGGGAGTCGCCCCCCAGGTGTACGGCCTCGGCCGTCGGCTCCAACTGCGTGACATATCCCCGGTCTCGCGCACGGAGGCAGTATTCGGTCTCCTCGGAGTAGAGGAAGAAGGACTCGTCCCAGGAGCCGCAGGCGGCCAGGCAGTCCGCGGAGAGGGCCATCAGGGCTCCGGTCGCCCAGTCCGCGGGCGTCGGCCGCTCGTACGCGGCGGGGTCGGTGACCAGTTCGCTCAGCTGGGGGAAGCGCCCGGCCCGGCGGTTGCCGATGACGGCCTCCCCGAGGGCACGGGTCACGCTCGACTCCCGGCGCAGCGAGTGCACGAGGGTGCGGCCGTCCTCCTCGTACAGCAGCGGCACGCTGATCCCCACGCGGCCGCCACCGGCCGCGGGCGCGCCGAGCCCGTCCACGAGCAGCTTGGCGCAGCCCCGCCGCATCCGGATGTCCGGATTGCAGACGAGGGCCGCCCCGAAGCCGCCCGGCAGGTCGGCGGCGGCCGCGAGGGCGGCGTTCACCCCGGCCGCGTACCCGGCGTTGCGGCCGGTCTGGACGACCGTCGCGTCCGGGGCCAGGGAACGGATCAGCTCCACGGTGTCGTCGGCCGAGTCGTTGTCGGCGACGACGAGCCGCCAGTCGAGCCCGGCCATGCCCTCCGGCAGGGAGCTGAGGAACTCCGGCAGCACCGCCACACTGTTCCAGGTGACGAGAACCACGGCTACCGGACCGGTAGCGGGGGCTGCCGGACGGCGGGAGGCCGGACTGTCGGACCGCATGAGGACTCCAGGGGGAGGGGCTTCGGCGCCGCGCGCCGGATGAAGCCGAGGTGACTGCCGCCGGCGGCGATCGTCAGGAAGAACATCCCGGCGAACATCGGGAAGCTGAGGGCGTCGAAGGTGGCGCTGCTGACCAGGGCGACCAGGGCGGAGGCGAAGAAGGCCTGCCCCAGCTCCCGGTCGGATTCCTCGCGGGCCAGCCGGCGGATGGCGCCGCCCTGGTGGATCCCGGTCAGGAAGAGGGCCAGGAGGGCGGTCAGCCCGAGCAGCCCCGTCTCCGTCAGCGTCAGCATGTACTGGTTGTCGGTGAAGAAGTACAGCTCGGGGATGAAGGTGCCCAGTCCGCGCCCGAACAGGGGCCGTCCCTCCAGGTACGGGATGATCGCGCCGTACTTGACCGTACGGGCCTGGGTGCTGCTGTCGGAGTTGGACAGGAAGGAGCCGAACAGGGTGGTGATGGTCCCGATCAGCCCGGGGACGATCACCTTGAAGCAGGCGACCGAGCACAGCAGCAGACCGATCGCGGACCACCGCCGCTGCGGCTTCCACCGCGGCACCATCACCAGCACCACGATGAGGGCCCCGATGATCGACGTCCGCGACACCGTCAGCGGCAGCGCGCCGCCCATCAGCACCACCGGCACCCAGCGGCGCCACCAGCGCAGGTGGGCCCGTACCGGATCGAAGGCCTGCTGCACGGCGAAGGGCAGCAGCAGGGCGAGCATCCCGCCGAACTCCAGGGGGTGCGCCGTGGTGGAGCGCGGGCGGGTGAAGGCGCCGCGGTCCATGGCGGCGAGCTGGGGGACGCTCGACTGGAGCCCGGGGATGCTGATCTGGTCGGCGATGTTCGTGGCGGTGAAGAAGTCGTAGAAGCCGACGGCGGCCACCACCGCCGCCATCACCACGGCCCTGCGCAGCAGCACGTCGAGCCGGGCCCGGTTCGAGACCGCGGCGGAGACCAGCACCACCAGGGATACCCACACCAGCAGCCCGATCAGCCCGCGGTCCGCGCCGAGGACCTCCTTGCGGGAGGCGCCCCGGGTCGCGTTCGCCACGTACGAGGCCAGCACCGAGACGGCCAGCAGCCACATCATCACCCGGGGCAGCCGGGTGCCCGGGGCGGCCCGGATCCGGCCGGTGAGCCACGCCGCCAGGTACCAGAACAGGCCCAGCAGCGCGAACACGTTGGCCGGCGTACCCACACCGCCCAGCCCCGGCAGCGTCAGACTCGACGGGATGAAGAAGGCCAGCGCCAGATAGCCGGTGAGCAGCGTCACCGCGTCCAGCCGGCGGCCCCGGGCCCGCCTGCGGGCCCGCCACGCGGGCACCCCGCGGGCCGACCCGTCCGCGCGCCGGCGGCGCACCGCCACCACCAGGGTCTCGGTCACGAACGACAGCGTGAACCCGGCCGTGGTGCAGAGGATGATGACGCCCAGCACCTGCTGGTAGCGGGTCTTGAGCTGGGGGCGCGGGATCTGCGGCAGCACCACGGGCGTGGTGTGCACGGCGTACGCGGGCTCGACCTTGGCCGCCGCCTGGAGCGCGCCCAGCTGCTCCCCGGCGAAACCGGTGAGGATGTTGGTCTCCCGCAGCACCTTCTCCCGGTCGGTACCCGTGACGGTCAGCGTGAGCAGCGGGCCCGAGGCGTTCGCGGCGAAGGAGACCGTGTACGGGTCCGTCACCCCGAGGCCGTTCAGGTCCCGCGCCGCGTCCGTCCCCGACAGGGTCCTGATCAGCACGTCCGCGGTCACGACCAGCGAACCGCCCGTATTGGCGATGGGATTGCCGAAGGCAGGGGCCAGGTCGGAGACCGCCTTGGAGTCGATCAGCGCCACCGAGCTCTGCGACTGGTACTCCACCGGCACCGACCGGTAGAGGTGGCCGGCCGCGAGCAGACCGATCAGCGTCAGCGGCACCATCACGTACCAGCGGCGCCGGAGCACCGCGAGTATTTCACCGATGGTCACGAACGCCCCCCGTACGTACCGGATTTGATAGCGAGCCGACACGTGGCCTGACAGGATCGATCACGACGTGGGGAACGGAAGGAATCGTGTGTCGCCTGGTGAGCTGGTTCGCGCGCTGCATCGGCGCTGGTACGTCCTGGTCCTGGCGATGGCGCTGGCGGCCGCCGGAGCCCTCCAGGTGCTGCGCCCCACTCCGACGTACCTGAGCTCGGCGATCGTCGTGCTCACACCGCCGGTGACCGGAAACCAGCCCAACCAGCTCGCCAATCTGCAGCCGCCGCTCGCCGCCGTCTCCTACGCGGCCGTACGCCAGCTGGAGTCGCCCGCCGGAACCGGCGAGCTGCGCGCCGCGGGGGTCGACGGCACCTACCGGCTGATCCCCCGCAACAGCGGAACCAGCGTGACCCCGCGCTACCTGATCCCCTCGCTGCAGATCCAGGCCGAGCAGCCCGGCCCGGACGCCGCGAACACGGCCGTACGGAAGATCATCGAGCTGTACGCGAAGCACGTGACGGACCTGCAGTCGCAGCAGGGCATCCCCGAAGCGGCCCGGATGGGCATCACCCTCCTGGTGCCGCCGAACGCCGTGGCGCAGACCGGCACGAAGAGCCGCGGGCTGGCCGGGGCGGCGATGCTCGCCGTGGTGGCCGGGGTGCCGGCGGCCCTGTGGACCGACCGGCTGCTCGCCCGCCGGGCGCGGCGGGCGAGCAGCTGAGTGGTGCGGACGGTGCATCAGATCCCTCGGCGCTTCCAGGACTGCCACCACAGCCACTCGCGGCCCCGGTCGGCGACGGCCGAGAGCACCAGCGGCTGGAGGTACGGCATCACGCGCGCCCCGATCCGCCGGCGCCTGCGCAGTGCCCGGTACTCGCCGAGCGCGGTGTAGCCGCCGGGCAGGCACTCGGCAGCGAACTCCACGAGCTCGTCCACCGGAACGACCCCGGTCCGGCCCCGGTCGTAGGCCCGGTAGGCGCGCCGCAGCGCGTACCGGGCGAGCCGGGTGCGCGCGGCGAGGGACAGCCGGCCGGCCTCCGGGAGCAGGACGCCGCACTTCTCCAGCACCGAGTCGAAGGCGACGAGCCGCTGGCGCAGGTCGTCGAGCTGCCCGCCGAAGTCGGTGGTGGACATGTTGTTGCCGTGGACCCGGTAGAAGGCCTGATCGGCCCCGCGGACGTAGCCCACGTCGGCGTGCGCCGCGAGCCGCATCCACATCTCGATGTCACCGGTGTGCGGGAGCTC
Source organism: Streptomyces sp. NPDC048258 (assembly GCF_043201995.1). Classification (NCBI taxonomy): domain Bacteria; kingdom Bacillati; phylum Actinomycetota; class Actinomycetes; order Kitasatosporales; family Streptomycetaceae; genus Streptomyces; species Streptomyces sp. NPDC048258. Next base: position 64,342 of record NZ_JBICZH010000014.1, on the reverse strand, counting down.
CGGATCGTAGCCCCCGACCTTGCGCTGGAGACTGGTCCGGACGACCACCTCGGGTGAGGTGATGCATCCGGTGCCCTCCCGGAAGCGCCGCTCCAGCCACCACCGTCCGGGGTACACGACCGACCCCGTGCTGCGGGTACGGGCCGCGGGCAGCGGCCCGCCGTGCTGGAACCGCAGCGGCCGGCCGTAGGCGAAACCCGCCTCCGGATGCGCGTCGAGCAGGGCGGCGGCCCGTACCAGGGCCCCGGGGACCAGCCGGTCGTCCGCCGACAGCAGGGCGACGTAGTCCCCGTCGGCCCACTCCAGCAGCCCCTCGTTGTAGGTGGCGATGTGGCCCTTGTTCTGCTCGTGGACCCGGACCTCGATCCGCGGGTCACCGGCCGCCAGGGCGCGCGCCACGTCCGCGGAGTCGTCGGGGGAGGCGTCGTCGATGATCAGCACCCGGACGTCGACGCCCTCCTGTTCGTCCAGGACGCTCTTGACGCAGTCGGCCAGGAAGTGGCCGTACTTGTAGCAGGGGATCACCACGCTGACCGTGCTCACTGGCCGGACACCTCCGAGGCGGCGGCCGACTCGGCGAGCGTCGCGGGCGGGGTGGTGGTGAAGATCGGACCGACCCAGTAGTTCACCGAGCCGAAGGTGTTGGTGGGGAAGGCGGTGGACGCGCCGTACTTGTAGAGGCCGTTGGCCCCGCCCGTGCCGTCGGCCGGGGCGACCAGCGGGTAGGAGCGGTGCGCCGCCGTGAAGTAGCCGCCGTCCACCGAGTAGTTGCCGTTCGGCGCGTGGTAGGAGGCCACGTATGAGGTTCCCGCGGTGATGGGCACCGGGGTGGCGAACTTGAGCTGCTGCCAGCCGGTCAGCGTTTCGCTGCCGAAGGTGCCGGTGGCCAGGAGCGTGCCGTCGGCGGCCCAGAGACTGCCGGTGTGGGTACCGGTGTTGTTCGGACCCTTGTAGAAGGTGACGCCGGTGATGTAGCCGTTCACCGCCGACTGGAAGCGGGTGCCCAACTCCACCGAGTTGGTGTCGTCACCCACGTTGGCGGTGCTCGGGGTCGCTGTGCCGGTCCACAGCGTGCAGGGGCAGTTGACCGTCGGCGGTGTCGTACTGGTCGTGAAGTTCCACGTCACCGGCGCGGCCATGGCATTGCCCCACAGGTCGGAGGCCTGCACGGACGCCGTGTACGTGGTGCTGAGCGCGAGCTCGCCGGCCGGGGTGAAGTTGGCGCTGTTCGACGCCCCGAGCACCTTGGTGCCCGGTACGGAGTTGCCCCCGGAGTCCTTCAGGGTGAACGCGAGCGTGTCCGCGTCGATCGCCCCGCTGAAGGTCGCCGTCACGGACGTCGTGATCGCCGTGCCGGTCGCCGCGGACTGCGGCGAGATGGCGGTGACGGTCGGCGGCGTCGTGCTGGCCGTGGCGGTGTCGAGCACCGCGTCCACCCAGTAGTTGCTGCCCGAGGACGCGTTGTTCGGGAAGCCGCCCGTGGCACTGTAGCGGTAGACGCCGTTGCCGCCGTCGGTGCCGTTCTTCAACGCGGTGAGCGGGGCCAGACCGGCGTCGGACGAGGCGAAGGTGGTGTCGTAGGAATAGCCGCCGTGCGGTGCGAAGTAGGAGGCGATGTAGGTGGTGTTGGGCTTGATCGGCACCGGGGAGGAGAAGTTCAGCTGCTGCCAGCCGGACGCCGTCTCGTTGGTGAAGGTGCCGGTGGCCAGGCGCTGGCCACTGCTGCTCCACAGGCTGCCGGTGTGGGTGCCGGTGTTGGCGGGGGACTTGTAGAACCGGATGCCGGTGATGGAACCGGGCACCGACGAGCGGATCTTCACGCCGAGTTCGACGGCTCCGCCGTCACCGCCGTTGACCGTGCCCGGCACGGTCGCGGCCGGCCAGACGGTGCACGGGCACTGCTGCGGGCCGACGGTCAGCGCCACCGTGGTGGTGGCGCCGATGTTCACGCTGTCGTCCACCGCGCGCACCTTGATCTGGGCCGCGCCCTGGGCGGTCGGCGTCCACGTGTAGCTCCAGGACCCGAGGCCCGTGGTCGCCTTCCACGTGGTCCCGCCGTCGGTGGAGATCTCCACGCGGGCCACCACCCCGCCGCCGGTATCGGCCGCGGTGCCCTTGATGGTCACGGGCTTCAGGGCCGGCACGGTGGCGTTCGCCGCCGGGCTGGTCACGGTGACGGCGGGACCGACGGTGTCCGTCGAGGCCGTCGCGGCGACCAGGTTGCTCTGCAGGGACTTGGGCTGGACGCCCATGTCGGCGAACACGTTCACCGTGGCCTGCTGCATCCGCTTGTCCTCGGTGACCACCGCGTCGTCCGGATTGCCGGTCGGCATGTTCGTCAGGCCCCAGGACCACTGCACCGTGCCCGCCCCGAAGACCAGGGCGTGTGAGGTCTGGTCGCGGAAGGCCACCAGACTGTGCGTCGCGGTGCCGTTGCCGTAGGTGTTTCCGTAGTCGAGCCGGAACTTGCCGTCGTTGATGTCCACCGTGGTCGAAGACATTGCGATCTGGCCCGGCGGCCGGTAGCCGTCCTCCACGTCGCTGTCCCATTCGTAGCCAAGGGTGCCGACCGGGAACGTGGCGGTCTGGGAGGGGGCCAGGGCCGCGACGGTGGTGTTGCGCCACAGCCGCATCTTGGCGAAGGAGCCCGGAACGGTGATCGCGTCGCTGCGGGAGCCGTTCACGCTGAACAGCGAGCCGGTCAGCTGGTTCTGCGGCTGATAGGTCCGCCCGTTGGTGCCGCTGGCCGGATCCATGAAGGTGCCCGTCCAGATCCCGCTCGGGTCGGGCACGCCGTTCGGAACCGGGAAGGACAGCTTGGTCTCCTTGTAGCAGACCAGCGTCCGGTTGGCGGTGTTCGCGCCGTCGATGCTCGGCGCGAGACGGGTCTTCCAGAAGACCTCGTTGCCGCTGAAGTACGTCTGGTTGACCCCGGTCCGGCGGGCGTTCAGCGCGTTGGTGAACTGGTCCTGGGTCCAGTACTCGTCATGCCCCGAGGACATGAAGACCTTGTGGTTCTGCAGCTGCGCCGCACCCCGGGTCGACATGTCGATCCCGGACATGTAGCTCACGTCGTACCCGTTGCGCTCCAGCCACGAGACCATCTGGTACTCGGAGCCGTAGATCCCGTTCTCCCCGCCGATGTCCATCGGCCGGTTGTAGCTGACCTCGTACGCACGCCCGTCCGGGGCCGGGCCGGTGCCGTCGTAGAGGTCCTGGCCGCCGTAGTTGTTGTACGCCTGCCAGGTCTGGTCGGCGGTCTGCACCACGATGTCGGAGTGGCTGGAGTCGTTGCGGACGACGAACGGGTAGGGCATCACGCCGTTGCCGTCCGCCTGGTCGAAGTTGGCGATGTACAGACCGGAGACGGCATCGGACGGCACGCTCCACGAAGCGGTCGCCGGCCAGTTCCCGCAGTCGACGAGGCCGGTGGAGGCCTTGGTCGTACAGCTCTTGGGATTGCCGCCCGGCGCGAAGTTCGCCGGGTACGTCTGGGCCGCCTGCGCGGCGGTCGACATCAGGCGGGCCCCGTTGCCCCCGTAGTAGCCGAGCCGGTAGACCGAGACGTGGTACGCGGTCGGCGACTGGATCTTGAACTGCACGGTTTCGCCAGCCTGGACGCTGGTCTGGGCCGGGAACCCCTTGATGTCGCCGTACGCGCCTGCCGCGAACCAATCGGACATCGGAGTGCCCGGTTTGGAGTTCTCGCACACGATCGCGTTCGTCCCCGGGCCGCACGGGTCGACCGCACCGGCCACCGCGGACGGCGGCAGGACCGTGGCCATGAGAGCCGCGACCACGGTGAAGAGACCGTACCGGAGGAGCCTTCTCCGTCTGTTCATCTGTACCTCTTCTTGCGTCAGCGCAGGGCGTTTGTCAGCGCGTCGACGACCCGCTGCTGTTGGTCAGCGGTGATCTGCGGGAAGAGCGGAAGGGAGAGCATCCGGTCCGCGGCCAGCTCGGCGTGCGGGAAGTCGCCGCGGACGTGACCGAGGTGGGCGAAGGCCGGGGTGAGGTGGACCGGGGCCGGATAGTGCACCCCCGCGCCGATGCCCTCCGCGTTGAGCTTGCCGACGACGGCGTCGCGGTCCGCTCCGGCGGCGAGCCGGACGACGTACAGGTGCCACACGTGGACGTTGCCCTCCGCCGTCACCGGCGGGGTGACGCGTCCGGCGGCCGCCAGGTCGCCCAGCAGCCCGTCGTAGCGGGCCGCGGCCGCCCGGCGGGCGGCGTTCCCTTCGGCCAGCCGGGCCAGCTTCGCCCGCAGGACCACGGCCTGCAGACCGTCCAGCCGGCTGTTGAACCCGGCCACGTCGTGGCGGTACTTGGCGACGCCGCCGTGGTTGGCCAGCGCCCGCACCAGGGCGGCCGTCTCCTCGTCGTCGGTCACCACCGCACCGGCGTCGCCGTACGCGCCGAGGTTCTTGCCCGGATAGAAGCTGGTCGCGGCGATCCCGCCGTTGCCGGGGGAGCGGCCGTCCCGGGTGGCGCCCTGGCTCTGCGCGGCGTCCTCGACGACCTTCACGTGGGCCGGCAGCCGCGCCACCAGCTCCGCGGCGTCGGCGCACTGCCCGTACAGGTGGACCGGGACCACCGCGCGGGTGGCCTTCCCGACCGCGTCCAGCGCGGCCTGCGGGTCCATCAGGAGGCTGTCGGGGAGGCAGTCGACCAGGACCGGCCGGGCACCGATCCGGGCGGTGGCGCCCGCGGTGGCGATGAAGGTGTTGGCGGGCAGCACCACCTCGTCGCCGACGCCGACCCCACTGGCGCGCAGGGCCAGTTCGAGGGCGTCGGTTCCGTTGGCGACGCCCACGCAGTGCCCGACCCCGGCGAATTCGGCGTACTCGCGCTCGAACGCGCGGACCTCCTCACCGCCGATGAACGCGGTGTCGGCCAGCACGCGGTCGAATCCTGCCCGTAATTCCTCGGCGACCTCGGCGTGCGCCGCCTTCAGGTCGACGAGCGGTATCTGGTTCATCCGACGGTGCTCCCCATCCGTGTCTCCGGCCTCCAGCCGGTCTCGTTGCCGTCCGCCCGCAGCTCGTCGAGCGCCGGGCCGTCCGCCGCGCGCAGCCGGCGGGCCGGGCTGCCGGCCCAGACCTCGCCGGGCGGCACATCGGCCAGGACCGTGCTTCCCATACCGGTCAGCGACCAGGCGCCGACCGTCGTGTACTCGCGGACCAGCGACCCCGCGCCGACGTACGCCCCCCGCCCCAGCCGCACCCCGCCGCCGAGGCGGACCCCCGAGGCGAGCGTGGCGAAGTCCCCGACCCAGTCGTCGTGGGTGAGGACCACCTGCGGCATCACCGCCACATGGGACCCGACCCTGACTGCGGCGGTCAGCACACAGTGCGCGAGCAGCACCGAGCCCGCGCCGAGCACCGAGGACCCCGACACCACCGCCGTGGGGTGGACCACCGTCGCGTACCGGCTCATGGGCAGGCCCAGGCGCCGCACCAGGCGGGCCCGTACGGCGTAGTCGCGCGGACTGCCGACGCACACCACCACCCGGGCGTCGGCCAGCTCGTGCACCCGGTCGCAGCCGCCCAGCACCGGCACCCCGTCGACGTCCCGCCCGTGCAGGGCCGGGTCGTCGTCGAGGTGCCCGGCGAGCCGCCACCGCGGCGTGCGGCCGAGCGCCGCGTCCGCGGCGCCCGCGTCCCGCACCGCCTGGGCGGTCTCCCGCGCGAACCCGCCCGCGCCGACGATCAGCAGATCATCGGTCCGGGGCCGGGGCCCGCTCATCCGCCGGCCTGTTCCCGGAGCACCGCCACCACCCGGTCCTGCTCGGCGTCCGTCATGGTGTGGAACAGCGGCAGGATCAGGGAGTCCCGGCTGATCCGCTCGGTCACCGGCAGCGGCGCCGCACCGTGCCCCGCGTACGCCGGCTCCAGGTGCGAGGCCATGATCCCGCGCCGGGCCGAGACCCCGGCCCCGGAGAGCACGGCGAGCAGCTCGTCCCGGCCGACCGGGAACCCCTCGGCCAGCAGCACCCAGTACGACTGGAAGTTGCCCTGGCCGTGACCGGGATCCTCGACCGGGGTGAGACCCGGGACCTCGCGCAGCAGCTCCGCGTACCGGGCGGCCAGCGCCCGCCGCCGGGCCACGATCGCGTCCAGCTTGCCCAGCTGCACCAGGCCGACCGCGGCCTGGATGTCGGTCATCCGGTAGTTGTAGCCGACCTCCAGATAGCTCTCGACGATCGGCTTGGCGCTCGCGTGCCGCTGCGCGGCGGACACGTTCATGCCGTGCTCGCGCAGCCGGCGCAGCCGCTCCGCCCACCGCGAGTCGTCCGTGGTCAGCATGCCGCCCTCGCCGGTGGTGATCACCTTGCGGGGGTGGAACGACCAGGCGGCGAGCAGCGCGCCGTGGCCGACGGACTTGCCGCCCACGGTCGCGCCGATGCCGCAGGCGGCGTCCTCCACCAGGGCGACGTCCCATTCCGCGCAGGCCGCGCGCAGCGCGTGCACGTCCGCGGGCACCCCGCCCTGGTGGACGGCGAGCACCGCCTTCGTCCGGGGCGTGCGGACCGCGTCCACGGTGGCCGGGGTCAGGTTGCCGGTGGCCTCCTCGACGTCCGCGAACACCGGCCGGGCCCCCACGTAGCGCACCGCGTTGGCCGTGGCGATGAACGACAGGGAGGGGACGACGACCTCGTCGCCCGGACCCAGGTCCAGCGCGATGAGGGCCAGGTGCAGGGCGGTGGTGCACGAACTCACCGCGATGCCGTGCTCGGCGCCCACCCGCTCCGCGAAGGCCCGCTCGAACTCGGCGACCCGGGGGCCCTGGGCGACCCAGCCGGAGAGCACCGCGTCGGCGGCGGCCTTCGCCTCCTCGTCGCCCAGCCACGGCACCATGACCGGGATTCGGGCGGGCGCGGCGTCCGGGGTGCTCATCGGCCGGCCTTCGCGGGGGCGGCCGCGGCGGCATCGGCGGCGCGCTCGGCTCGCCACCAGTCCACCAGGTCCCGCAGCCCGCCGCGCATGTCGATCTCCGCGGTGAAGCCGAGCCGCTCGGCGGCGCGCGAGGTGTCCGCGAGACGGCGGGTCACCCCGTTCACGGCGCGGGCAGGCCCGTACACCGGCTCCAGGCCCTCCGCGCCCATCGCCTCCAGCAGGCCGAGCGCGAGGTCGAGCAGGCTGGTCTCGGTCCCGCTCGCGACGTTGAAGACCTCGTCGGTCAGATCCGACTCCGCCGCCAGCAGATTGGCCCTCGCGATGTCCCTGACGTCGACGAAGTCCATGGTCTGGGCGCCGTCACCGAGGATCAGCGGCGGCTCGCCCGCGGAGATCCGCTCCATCCAGCGGATGAGCACCTCGGTGTACAGCCCGTGGATGTCCATCCGGGGCCCGTACACGTTGAAGTAGCGCAGCGCGACGTAGTCCAGCCCGTACATGGCGTGGAAGCTGCGGAGCACACCCTCGTTGAAGGCCTTCGCCGCGCCGTAGAAGGTGTCGTTGTTGTACGGGTGGTGGCGCTCGGTGGTCGGGAAGGTCTCGGCGAGCCCGTAGACCGAGGCCGAGGAGGAGGCGATCACCTTGCCCACCCCGGCGGCGGCCGCCGCCTCCAGCACGTTGAACGTGCCGTCCACCAGCACCTCGTTCGCCAGCCGGGGCTCCTCCGCGCACTGGGTGATGCGGATGGCGGCGAGGTGGAACACCAGGTCGGCGCCATCCGTCGCCTTGCGCACCGCGGCCACGTCGCGGATGTCGCCCTCGACGACCTCCACCACGCCGCTGGGCAGGGCGCGGGCCAGGTTGGCGGCCCGCCCCCGCACGAAGTTGTCGAGCACCGTGATCTCGCGTGCCCCGTTGTCCACCAGGAGGTCCACCAGGTGCGAGCCGATGGTGCCCGCCCCGCCGGTGACCAGAATCCTCTTGCCTCGTACGCTGCTCAACGCCCTGCCCCCACTGAGTCGGTCATGTCTTTCATGCGTGCGAAAGGCCTGCGAGCGGCCTGCGGACGGCCGGTGATCGGCCGGTGATCGGCCATCGGCCCGCGATCGGTCCGCGAACGGTCAACGCCCGGTGCGCAGTCCGACGACCGCGCCGCGGAACTCCAGGCTCCGGGAGGCCGCTTCGAGGATGTCCAGCACGTGCAGGCCGGCCCGGCCGTCGGTCAGTGCGGGCCGCCCCGTCCTGATCGCGGCGGCGAACTCCTCGACCATGCTGCGCAAGGCCTCCTTCTCGCCGAGCGCGGGCGCCACCATGTCGCCGGTCCGGTAGGAGACGAGCATGTCCCGGCGCTCGTCCGCGCCGATCTCCTGCGGGGCGGTCAGGTCCACCCCGCGGTCGAACACCGCCACACGCTGGGCGGGGTTGAGGTCGTCCCACACCAGGGTGCGCTTGGACCCGCCGACCATGGTGGTCCGTACCTTCGTCGGGGACAGCCAGTTGACGTGCACGTGCGCGATGGCACCGGTGTTGAGCTGGAGCGTCAGGTAGGCCACGCAGGACTGCCCGGCCCCGATCGGGTCGGCTCCGTGCGCGGCCACGGCGACCGGCCGGACGTGGTCCGGGAGGATGAAGTCGAGGACCGACAGGTCGTGCGGGGCCAGGTCCCACAGCACGTCGATGTCCTTCTGGACCAGCCCGAGGTTGATCCGGACCGAGTCGAAGAACTGGATGTCGCCGAGTTCGCCGGAGCGGACCATCTCCCGGATGCGGCCCACGGCCGGGGTGTAGCAGTACGTGTGGTCGCACATCAGCGTGAGACCGCGTTCCTCGGCCTCGGTCACCAGCCGCAGCCCGTCCTCGTACGTGGCGGCGAGGGGCTTCTCCACGAGGACGTGCTTTCCGGCGCGCAGGGCGGCCAGCGCCACGTCCAGATGCGTCCCGGCGGGGGTGGCCACGGCGACCGCGTCGACGGCCGGGTCGGCGAGGACCTCCGCGTAGTCGGAGGTCGCCCGGACCGTGGAGTACCCGCCGAGCACCTGCCGGGCCCGGTCCTCGTCCAGGTCGCAGAGCCAGCGGAGCCGGAACTCCGGTGTGGACTGGAAGTTGCGGACGAGGTTGGGGCCCCAGTAGCCCGCGCCGACCACGGCGACGCCTAACGGCTCCGCGGGCCCCCGGCCGGCGGCGGCGTCCTTCGCAGTGTCCTTCACAGCGTTCCCCTTCGCTCCGCGAAACACGCCGGCTGGCGTGTCGACAACTCCTGGCCGGGACGCGTGTGATGGAGGGAAACGCCGTCGACGGCGGGCCGGAACGCCCCCGCGTCCCCTGCGTGACCCGCTCAACGGTGATGGCCCCCCACAACCGATGCTCTGCGTAATGCGCGTACTTCCGCCCCCCGGCCCGGCTGCGTGTTTCCCCCGAGCAGCCGAACCCGTAACGACGGTCAATCTAGTCCACCGGGCGTACCCCCGGGGAGAGTTGAGGGAAACACCCGGTGCGTGTGTTCGAGCGTGCATACTGCCCGGGTGACCAGCATCGTGATACCGGCCCACAACGAGGGCCGGGTCATCGGCCGGCTCCTCGACGCGCTCCTGGCCGACACCTCGACATCCACCACGCCCTCCGCTTCCGGGCCCGACATCGTCGTCGTGTGCAACGGCTGTACCGACGACACCGCCGAGGTGGCGGCCGCGCGCGGCCCCCGCGTCCGGGTGGTCGAGATCCCGACCCCCTCCAAGCACACGGCGCTCCGGGTCGGAGACGAGCACGCGCGGGGCTTCCCGCGCCTCTACGTGGACGCCGACGTCGTCGTCGGGGCCGCCGACGTACGCGCCCTGACCGGTGCGCTCGCCAGGAATCCGGACCTGCTCGCCACCGCCCCCGGCCGGGACATCCCGCTCACCGGCTGCGCGTGGCCGGTACGGGAGTACTACCGGGTGTGGCAGCGGCTGCCGGCCGTCCGCGAGGGCCTGTTCGGCCGGGGGGTCATCGCCGTGTCCGAGCCGGGGCACGCGCGGATCGCCGCGCTGCCCCCGCTGATGGCCGACGACCTGGCCGCGTCGCTCGCCTTCGGGCCGGGGGAGCGGCGCGTGGTCGAGGCCGCCCGGGTCGTCGTCCATCCGCCGCGCACCTGGTCCGACCTCGTCAGGCGGCGGATCCGCGCGGCGACCTCCTCCGCCGAGTACGAGCGCTTCCAGGCCTCGCGAGAGGCCGGGGCCCCGGCCGCGCCGTCCGCCCGCACCGGAACGGCCGATCTGCGCGCCCTGCTGCGGACCCAACCGCGGCTGCTCCCCGCGGTCGTGGTCTTCGCCGCGGCGGCGTTCGCCGCCCGCAGGGGCGCCCGCAAGGCCATCCGCAGCGGGGACTTCTCCACCTGGCTGCGGGACGAGAGCAGCCGGCAGAACTGAGCCCGTGCGTACGGCGGCCGGATCGCGGCGAACACACCTCCGTTGCCCACTACAACGACTATGTTTCCACTCGCACGTTCGAGTGTCCGAGACCGTCGCCACCGGGAGCTCCTGAGCATGTACCTCGCGGACCGCTCCGGCCCCGCCGGGGCGAAGACCGCGCCGGACGGGGACAGCGTCCCCGGGCGCGGGCGGACCCCCGCCGTCGCCTCCGCCGTCCTCGCGCTGGGCACGGTCAGCCTGATCACGGACATCTCCTCCGAGATGGTCACCGCCGTGCTGCCCCTGTACCTGGTCGCGGGGCTGGGCCTGAGCCCCCTCGGCTTCGGCGCGCTCGACGGCGTCTACAACGGGGTCAGCGCCCTGGTCCAGCTGACCGGCGGGCACCTCGCCGACCGGGTCCGCAACCACAAGCTGATCGCCGGCATCGGCTACGGCCTGTCCGCCCTGTGCAAGCCGCTGCTGCTGCTCGCCCACAGCCTGGGCCCGGTGGGCGTGGTCCTCGCGCTGGAACGCACCGGCAAGGGCCTGCGCACCGCGCCGCGCGACGCGCTGATCTCCCTGTCCACACCGGCGGAGTTACAGGGCCGCGCCTTCGGTGTGCACCGTGCCATGGACACCACCGGGGCGCTGCTCGGCCCCCTCGCCGCCTTCCTCATCCTGAGCGTGGCGGTCGACGGCTACGACGCGGTCTTCGGCGTCAGCGCGTGCGTCGCCGTACTCGGGGTCGTGGTGCTCGTGCTGTTCGTACCGTCCGGTGGCGGTGGCGACGACCTCCGGCCGGGGCCGCGGCCCCGGCCCCGGCCCCGGCCGAAGAGCGGCGTCCGCCCGGCACCGGGCTCCGCGGGCCCGCGCGAGGCACTGGCCCTGCTGCGCCTGCCCCGGCTGCGCGCCCTGGCGGGCTGCGCCGCCCTGCTGGGCCTGACCACCGTCAGCGACGCCTTCGTCTACCTCCTGCTGCAGGACCGCGCCGGGATCGGCGAGCAGTGGTTCCCGCTGCTGCCGCTGGGCACCGCCGCCGTGTTCCTGCTGCTGGCCGTACCGGCGGGCGCCCTCGCCGACCGGATCGGGCGGCGCACCGTGTTCCTCACCGGGCACGCCCTCCTGCTGTCCGGGTACGGGCTGCTGCTGTGGGCCCCCGACTGGCCGGCCCTGCCCTACCTCGTCCTCGCGCTGCACGGCATGTTCTACGCCGCCACCGACGGAGTGCTGCCCGCCGCAGTCGCCGCCACCGTGCCCCGGCAGCTGAGGGCCACCGGCCTCGCCCTGGTCGGCACCGGCCAGGCGCTGGCCCGCTTCGGCTGCTCGCTGGCCTTCGGCGGGGCGTGGACGCTCTGGGGCACCGGCCCGGCACTCTCCCTCGCCGCGGCCGGCCTGCTCTGCTGCGCGGCCGTCGCCGGCTTCGTACTGCGTCCGGCGGCCCCGGACGGCCCGGCCCCGGGCGGCGTCACTCCGGCGAGTACGGCCCCGGGCGGCGTCACTCCGGCGAGTACGGCCCCGGGCGGCGCGACCCCGGCGAGCACGACCCCGGACGGCGCGACCCCGGCGAGCACGACCCCGGACGGCGCGACCCCGGCGAGCACGACCCCGGACGGCACCACCCCGGGCGGCGTGACCCTGGCGAGCGCGACCCCGGGCGGCACGACCCCGGGCGGCGTGACCCTGGCGAGCGCGACCCCGGACGGCACCACCCCGGGCGGCGCGACCCTGGCGAGCGCGACCCCGGACGGCACCACCCCGGGCGGCGCGACCCTGGCGAGCGCGACCCCGGGCGGCACCACCCCGGGCGGCGCGACCCTGGCGAGCGCGACCCCGGGCGGCACCACCCCGGGCGGCGCGACCCTGGCGAGCACCACCCCGGACGGCACCACCCCGGGCGGCGCGTCCCCGGCGAGCACGACCCCGGACGGCACGACCCCGGCGAGCACCACCCCGGACGGCGTCACTCCGGCGAGCACGACCCCGGACGGCGTCACTCCGGCGAGCACGACCCTGGACGGCGTCACTCCGGCGAGCACGACCCTGGGCGGCGTCACTCCGGCGAGCACGACCCCGGACGGCACCACTCCGGCGAGCGCGACCTCGGGCAGCGCGACCCCGGACGGCACCACCTCGGGCGGCGCGACCCCGGCGAGCACCGCCCCGGGCGGCACCACTCCGGCGAGCACCACCCCGGACGGCACCACACCGGACCCGAACGACCCGTCCCCGACGGCCCCGTCCCCGACCGGCCCGACCGGCCCAACCGACCCGCCCGAGCCGACCCCACGCCCGCGAGGAACCCGATGACGTTGTCGCGCCGCCTGCTCGTACTCACCGCGGCCGTGCTGCTCCTCGGGGGCCTCGCCGCCGCACTGGTGCTGCGCGCCGCCGCGCGCGGCGACCGGCCGCAGCCGGGCGGCCCGGCCGTCACCGCGGGCAGCGTCACCCTCGGCCCGCAGGACCGGCTGACCTTCCTCAACGCCACCCCCGGCCCGCACCGCGGCGCCCTCACCTCGGTCCCGGCGGGGACGCCCGAGGCCCCGCGCACCGCCTCCGACCTCACCTGCCAGCGCTTCCACGCCGCCGCGGGCACCGGCGTGTGCCTGCGCTCCACGCCGGGCGCGCTCGCCCAGGACAACCGGGCCCTGATCGTCGACGCCGACCTGCGCACGGTGCGCAGCTTCCCCCTCGCGGGCACGCCCAGCCGGGCCCGGGTCTCGCCCAGCGGCCGGTTCGCCGCCTGGACCGTCTTCGTCGCCGGCGAGTCGTACGGAGCCGCGTTCTTCTCCACCCGCACGGCGATCGTGGACACCCGCAGCGGAGCCCTCGAACCCGATCTGGAGAAGTTCGCCATCTCCATGGACGGCCGGGAGTACCGCTCCGCGGACGTGAACCTCTGGGGCGTCACCTTCGCCAAGGACGACGACACCTTCTACGCCACCCTGGGCACCGCGGGTCAGACGCACCTGGTCAGAGGCTCGATATCCCGGCGTACGGTCACCACCCTCGCGCAGAACGTCGAGTGCCCCTCCCTGTCCCCGGACGAGACCCGCATCGCGTACAAGAAGCGCGTGCAGCGCGGTGCGGCGCTGTGGCGCGAGCACGTCCTGGACCTGGCGACGCTCCGCGAGCACCCGCTCGCGGAGAAGCACAGCGTGGACGACCAGGCCCTCTGGCTGGACGACCGGACCCTCGCCTACGCCCTCCCCGCCGAGGGCGCCCCCGACACCACGGACCTGTGGACGGTGCCCGCCGACGGCACCGGCGCCCCCCGCCTGCTGGCCCCGGGTGCCTCCTCGCCGACCCGCCTCGGATGATCTTGCCTCGGTTCGTGACAAGCATTACATCTGCCCCCGAATGACCCATTTTCCATGAATCATTATTTCCCGGAATCGTCGTATACCGGCCGGGAGAGACATGGGACGCGCAGGCAGCTGGACGGGTAACTGGCGGATCGCCCTGCCGGTGGCGGGCGGAGCCCTCGTACTCGGACTGGGCGGCCTCTACGTCACCGGGCTCGTGGCAGGCGGCGACATCGACGAGGGCACCCGGGTCCGGGGGATCGACATCGGCGGGATGAGCCGGGCGGAAGCACGCCAGGCGCTGGCCCGGCAGCTCGGGCCCACCGCCGCCGCGCCGGTCGCGATGAAGATCGGCGACCGCGTCGAGAAGGCGGATCCCGCCGCGCTCGGGCTGTCCCTCGACACCGCCGCGACCGTCGACCGCGCCGCCCGCAAGGGGTACGGCCCGGCCACCGTCATCGGCGGCCTCTTCGCCTCCGGCGACCGGGACGTCGAGCCCGTGATCCGCGTGGACGAGCGGGCCGGCCGGGCCGCCGTCGACCGCATCGGCGCGGCCGCCGGCCGGCAGGCCCGCGACGGCTCGATCGCCTTCGAGAAGGGCACGGCGAAGGCCGTCGCCCCGGAGCCCGGCGTCACCCTGATCGGGGACAGCGCCGTCGACACCCTCCGCGACGCGTACCTGCGGGCGGACGCCGGTCCCGTCGTGCTGCCGGTCGAGCGCACCCAGCCGCGCGTCGGAGCCGAGGAGACCGGACGGGCCATGCGCCAGTTCGCGAAGCCGGCGATGTCGGGGCCCGTCACGCTCGCCGTCGCCGGGAAGCACATATCCATCACCCCCGCCGTCCTCGGCGAGCACCTGAAGATGAAGGCCGACGGCCAGGGCCGCCTCGTGCCCGCCCTGGACGCCAAGGGCCTGCTCGCCGAGCCCGCCGTGGCCCGCCCCGTCGAGGAGGCCACCCAGGCCCCGCGCGACGCCGCTCTCGGCCTCGCCGCGGACGGCCGCGTGGTCCTCGGGGACCACGGCCGCGCCGGACGCCAGGTCACGGAGTCGGCGTTCGGCCGGGCCGTGCTGCCGCTGCTGACCCGCTCGGGCGCGGCCCGCAGCGGCGAGGTCGCCACCGTGGCGGTCCAGCCGGACCTCACGAGCGCCGAGGCGCGGCGGCTCGGCATCAAGGAGAAGGTCTCCTCGTTCACGGTCGCCTTCCCGGCCGCCCCGTACCGCACCACCAACATCGGCCGTGCCGTGGAGCTCATCAACGGCTCCGTGGTCCTGCCGGGCGAGGAGTGGAGCTTCAACCGGACGGTCGGCGAGCGCACCCCGGAGAACGGCTTCGTCGACGGCATCATGATCAACGACGGGCAGTACGTGAAATCGCCCGGCGGCGGCGTCTCGGCCGTCGCCACCACCATGTACAACGCCGCGTTCTTCGCGGGCCTGAAGCCCGTCGAGCACGGAGCCCACTCCTTCTACATCGAGCGTTACCCCGAAGGCCGCGAGGCCACGGTCGCGTGGGGCACCCTCGACCTGCGCTGGATCAACGACTCCGGGCACGCCCTCTACATCCAGGCCGAATCCACCGACACGTCGCTGACCATCACCCTCCTCGGCACGAAGAAGTACGACGAGGTACGGGCGACCAAGGGACCGCGCACCCACATCACGGAGCCCGGCAAGCGGACGGGCAGCGGACCGACGTGCGAGGTCCAGACCCCGCTCGAAGGCTTCGACGTGACCGTCGGCCGCGTCTTCGTCCAGGGCGGCCGGGAGGTCAGGCGCGAAGAGTTCAAGACGCACTACACGCCGCGCGACGAGGTCACCTGCACCCCGGAGCCCGCGGAGACCCCGAACGCCGGTGAGACGCCGAAGGCCACGAAGACCGCCGGCACCCCGCAGACCGGTGGGACCGGCCTGAAGGTGTGAGCCGACGGGTGACCGTCCGGGTGCGAACCGTGCCGACTGAGAGCTTTGGGCGCCCGGAAGTGCTACAAATGGGTTCGTGACCATTCCTTGCCACCCGTGCCGGGCACGTCGGTGCGGTCACCCCTAGGCAACAAGTTCAGAAGCGTCGCCGGACAGGTCTTCGTCCTCCAGGTGGCGATCGTGGTGTTGCTCGCTGCCGGCGCCCTGCTGGCCCTGGTGCTCCAGTCGCGGCACGACATCGACCGGGAGGCACGCAACCGGTCGGTTTCCGTCGCCCAGACCTTCGCCCACTCCCTCGGTCTGCAGGACGCGCTCAAGACCCCGAACCCGTCCTCCGTCCTGCAGCCCCTCGCCGAGACGACGCGCAAGGCCGCCGGGGTGGACTTCATCGTGGTGATGGACACCAACGGCATCCGGTACAGCCATCCCCAGCCGGAACGCATCGGACAGCGGTTCGTCGGCACGATCGAGCCCTCGCTCGCCGGACACACCTACACCGAGAGCGTGGACGGTCCGCTCGGCAAGGAGATCCAGGCGGTCGTGCCGGTCACCGCGCCCGACGGCCGGGTCGTCGGGCTGGTGTCGGCGGGCCTGACGGTGAAGAACGTGACCGGTGTCGTCGACCGCCAGCTCCCCGTCATCCTCCTGGCCATCGCGACCGGCCTGGCCCTGGCCACCGTGGGCACGGCGCTGATCAGCCGACGGCTGCGCCGTCAGACCCACGGGCTCGGCACGTCGGAGATGACCCGCATGTACGAGCACCACGACGCGGTGCTCCACGCCGTCCGCGAAGGGGTGCTGATCACCGACGGCGAAGGGCGGCTCCTGCTGGCGAACGACGAGGCCAAACGGCTGCTCGGCCTGCCGGAGGACGCCGAGGGACGCCGCATCGGGGACGTACCGGGCCTGGACCGCCCGATGGCCGACCTGCTGCTGTCCGGCCGGGAGACCACCGACGAGGTGCTGGCGACCGGGGACCGGCTGCTCGTGGTCAACCAGCGTCCCACCCACCCCCGTGGCAGGCCGGAGGGCTGCGCGGTCACCATCCGCGACTCCACCGAGATGCAGGTCCTGACCAGCCGGGCGGAGACGGCCCGCAGGCGCCTCAAGCTGCTGTACGACGCGGGAGGCGACATCGGCACCACCCTCGACGTGGTGCGGACGGCCGAGGAACTCGCCGCCGTCGCCGTCCCCCGCTTCGCGGACTACTGCACGGTCGACCTGGCCGACCCGGTGCTGGACGGCGACGAGCCCGGCCCGGGCGCCGACATGCGGCGCACGGCGGTCAACGGCATTCGCTCCGACCACCCCCTCTACCCCCTCGGCCGGCTGATCGACTTCCTGCCGTCCACCCCGCAGGCACGCGGTTACGGCACCGGCGAGGCGGAGCTGGTCCCCGACCTGGAGGACGCGCCGGGATGGCACGCCCAGGACCCGCCGCGCGCCCGGGCCATCATCGAGTACGGGATCCACTCGCTCATCGCGGCCCCGCTCAGGGCCCGGGGCGTCGTGCTCGGCGTGGTCAACTTCTGGCGGTCGCAGAAACCGGAGCCCTTCGACGAGGACGAGCTGTCGCTGGCCGAGGAACTCGTCGCCCGCGCGGCGGTCAGCATGGACAACGCCCGCCGCTACACCCGGGAACACGCCCTCGCCGAGACGCTCCAGCGCAGCCTGCTGCCGCGCGCCCTCCCCGAGCAGAGCGCCGTGGACGTGGCCCACTTCTACCTGCCCGCGCAGTCCGGGGTGGGCGGCGACTGGTTCGACGTGATCCCGCTGCCGGGCAGCCGGGTCGCGCTGGTCGTCGGAGACGTCGTCGGGCACGGGCTGCACGCCGCGGCCACCATGGGGCGGCTCCGTACGGCCGTGCACAACTTCTCCTCCCTCGACCTGCCGCCCGACGAGATCCTCGCCCGGCTCGACGACCTCGTACAGCGCATCGACCACGACGGGGTCGGCGACGGCGCGAACGGCGGCATCCTGGGCGCGACCTGCCTGTACGCCATCTACGACCCGGCGTCCCAACGCTGCACGATGGCGCGGGCGGGCCATCTGCCGCCCCTGCTGGTCGCCCCCGACGGCACCACCGAGATCGTGGACCTGCCGGCCGGCCCGCCGCTGGGGCTGGGCGGCATGCCGTTCGAGACCGCGGAGTTCCACCTGGCCGAAGGCAGCCAGCTCGTCCTCTATACGGACGGGCTGGTCGAGGAGCGGACCCGGGACATCGGCGAGGGGCTGGAACTGCTGCGCGCGGCGCTGAGCCATCCCGACCGGGACCCGCACGAGAGCTGCCGTGCCGTGCTCGACCTGCTGCTGCCGGACCGGCCGGCCGACGACGTGGCCCTGCTCATCGCCCGGACGCGGACGCTCGGCCCGGACCGGGTCGCGCAGTGGGACGTGCGGTACCAGCCGAGCGCGGTCGGCGCCGTGCGGAAAGCGGCGGCGGAGAAGCTCGAGGAGTGGGGCCTGACCGACCTCGTCTTCGCCACGGAACTGATCCTCAGCGAACTGGTCACCAACGCCGTGCGGCACGGCAGCGCGCCGGTGCGGGTCCGGATGCTCCACGACCACGCGCTGACCTGCGAGGTGTGGGACGGCACCAGCACCGCCCCGCACCTGCGGTACGCCGCCACCACGGACGAGGGAGGGCGCGGGCTGTTCCTGGTGGCGCAGCTCAGCGAGCACTGGGGCGTCAGGTACACCCCCGACGGCAAGGTCATCTGGGCGGAACAGACACTGCCCGGTTCCTCCGGCGGCGCGGAACCCGGCCTCGCGGCCTTCCTGGACGTGGACCCCCTCTGACGGGGGGCGGGGCGTTCCCGCGGCTCGCGGCCGCCCGTGCGAAACCCAGTTCGTCAGCGTCGGGCGGTCCGCGACGCACGTCCGGGTGGTTGTTTGCCGACCCACGGCCTTTTGATCGTCCGGGCCCGGGCGGGCGGCAAGAGTTGAGCCATGATCATGGATCCGCTTGCCACCCCTGAACCCTCGGACGAGCCCGCACCGGAGCCTTCCCGCAGGCCGTCCCGCCGTACCGTCATCGCCGGCGCCGCCGCGGTCGCGGGAGCCGGCGCGCTGACGGTCGCCGCCGCCTCCGCCGAGACCCCGCCGGCCGGCCCCGGCGCCGCACGCCCCGACTGGGACACCTGCCTCACCATCGCCCGGGCCGTCCTCGTACGGGACGATGAGGACCAGCCCCTGGTGCCGCGGTACGCGGACATCCTCCTGAAGAACGGCCTGCCCCGGTCCCGCGCCCGCAGGAAGGTACTGATCGTCGGCGCCGGGCCCGCCGGGCTCACCGCCGCCCACCTGCTGCGTGAAGCCGGGCACCAGGTCACCGTCATCGAGGCCAACGCGAACCGGGTGGGCGGCCGGATCAAGACCTTCCGTACCGGCGGCCACGAGAAGTCCGCCGCACCCTTCGCCGACCCGAAGCAGTACGCCGAGGCCGGGGCCATGCGCATCCCCGACAGCCATCCGCTGGTCACCGGGCTGATGGACAGCCTCGGCCTCAAGCGCCGGCGCTTCCACCTGGTCGACGTCGACGGGGCCGGCCGCCCCGCGTACCGGACGTGGATCCACGTCAACGGCATCCGCGCACGCCGGGCCGACTACGCGCGCGCCCCGCAGGCGATCAACCGCTCCTTCGGAGTGCCGCAGGCCTACGAGTCCGTGCCCGCCGCGCAGATCGTCCGGGGCGCCTTCGCTCCCGTACGCAAGGAGATCGAGGGCAAGAAGGACAGGGAACTCGTCGAGGGCTGGGCCCGTGTCATCCAGCGCTACGGCCACATGTCGATGTACCGGTACCTGACGGAGGAGGCGGAGCTCGACGAGCGGACCATCGACCTGATCGGAACGGTCGAGAACCTCACCTCCCGTCTGCACCTCGCCTTCGTGCACAGCTTCATCGGGGCTTCGCTGATCAGCCCCGACACCGCCTTCTTCGAACTGCCCGGCGGCACCGCCACCTTGGCGGACGCGCTCTACGCCCGGGTCGAGGACCTGGTACGGCTCGACCGCCGCGCCACCCGGATCACCCATGGCGAGGGCAAGGTCAGCATCGACACCGTGTCCGAGGGCCGCGGCGGCAGCCCCGTGCAGCGCGAGACCTTCACCGCCGACACCGCGATCATCACCGTCCCCTTCTCCGGACTGCGCCACATCCCGGTCACCCCCGCGCTCTCCTACGGCAAGCGGCGCGCGGTCACCGAACTGCACTACGACGCCGCCACCAAGGTGCTCCTCGAATTCAGCCGCCGCTGGTGGGAGTTCGACGAAGCCGACTGGAAGCGCGAGCTGGAGGCCGTGAAGCCCGGCCTGTACCGGAAGTACCAGCTCGCGCAGGCCCCGGAGGCAGGGGGGCTGCTGGGTGCCCACCCCTCCGTGCCCAAGGGCCACATCTCCGACGCCCAGCGCGCCCACTACGCCGCCTGCCGCCTGGTCACCCGCGACCAGCCCGAGGCGGCGGGCGTCATCGGGGGAGGCTCGGCGACCGACAATCCCAACCGCTTCATGTTCCAGCCGTCCTACCCCGTCGAAGGCAGCGCCGGCGGGGTGGTCCTCGCCTCCTACAGCTGGTCGGACGATGCCCTGAAGTGGGATTCCCTGGACGACGACGAGCGGTACCCGCGCGCCCTGGCCGGCGTCCAGGAGGTGTTCGGGCAACGGATCGAGGTGTTCTACACCGGAGTCGGCCGCACCCAGTCCTGGATGCGCGATCCATATGCCTACGGTGAGGCGTCCGTCCTGCTGCCCGGCCAGCACACCGAGCTCTTCCCCCATGTCCGCAAGGCCGAGGGCAACCTGCACTTCGCCGGGTGCCACACCTCCATCAAGCCCGCGTGGATCGAAGGAGCCCTGGAATCCGCGGTCCGGGCCGCGCTGGAGGTCCACTTGGCGTCGTGAGTGACCGGGAGCCGCGCCGACCGCCGCCCGAAGGCAGGGCGGCCGCCGGCGCGGCTCCGGCGGTCCGTCAGCTTTCGGCGAGCACGATCAGCCAGTCGCCCTCGGTGAATCGGACCCGCTCCCGCTTGTCGGGATTGATCCTCACCCCGTAGGCAGGGCCCGTGGCGGTCTGCCCGCGCAGCCGGTAGCCGACCGCGCATTCGCGGCGGCGGCGTGCGGACTCGACGACCGTGGCGAACGAGACCGCGCGACCGGCCCGGACGTAGTCCGCGGCCGGTCTGAGGTAGAACTCGTGCCCCTCCGCGTCGAACAGCTCCGCGAACACGTCGGCGAGGTAGCGGCTCTCCGAGATCTGGGTCATCAGCAGGCTGATCAGCCTGCCGCTCACGATGAAGTCGGCTCCCTCGCGGGCGGGCGCGAGGAGCCGGTTGCCGTCGTCGGACATCTCGGTGGTGAGCGCGAGTTCCCGCTGTGCGGCCTCCCCGACGGCCCGCAGGTGCAGCAGTGTGACCAGTGTCCGGTCGTCTGCCTGCGCCTCCATGTCGGTCGCCGTGGCCGTGGCCGCGGCCGCCGGGTCCGTCTCACCGATCACGATCACGCTGTCGTACGACGGTACGTCCAGCTTGGCCAGCACGAGCGGGTCGGTGATGTCCGCGCTGTGGAAGACCACTTCGAGGCGCCGGTCCCCTGCGATGTCACCGGCGCCGCGCGTCGCCGCGCCGTCGCCGAGCGCCACGACATCCAGGGTGGTTCCGGGGCTCACGTACTGGTCGAGCTGATCCACGATGAGCGGAGCCCGGCGGTTCCAGCCGAGCAGGAGCAGGCGTTCGGCCGCGGGGATCCTGGCCCCGGCCGTGACGATCGCCTCCTCCTCGACGCAGGAGGCCACGTCGCTTTGTACGGCCGTGTCGTCGTCCTGTGAGATGACGATGATCCGGTCGCCCGCGCCGATCGCCGTACCGGGGTCCGGATTGAGGGCGACGCCGCCGTCGGCGCGCAGCAGGCCGACCACGGCGGACGTGGCGAACGACAGCAGGGCTTCGCCGAAGGTGCGTCCCGCGAGCCCTTCGGCGGCGGCGGTGTAGAACTCGTCGCCCCCGAAGTCCAGCAGTTCCTGGTAGACGAGCGAGAGGCCGGGCTGGCGCGCGGTCTGCACGAGGAGCCGGGCGACGATGTCGTCGACGCACAGGACGTGTCCCGCCGGCCCTGCGGCCAGCCTGGCGGTCTCGTGGTTGCGGGTGTCACGGACCGCGGCCACCACCACCGCGTCACCCGCCCCGGGGGCGGCCGCGTCGAGGGCGAGCAGGGTCTTCACGACGTGGGCGTCACCGCCGTCCCCGGCGGGAGGCAGGACGAGAACCGCCTTCGCGGTCCGCGGACTCACCCGGCACAGGTCGGTGGGGTCGGTGGTGCTGCCGTTGCGGCAGATGATCCGCGTTCTGCCGCGGTCGGTGACGCGGGCGGAGATGTCCTCCTCCATTTCCACCTTGTCCTTCTGGGCGAGCACGGCAATGGCCGACCGGCGCTGATTCGCATGGGCGGCGACCAACTCCCCGATCACGGGGAACACCTGGTCGGACCATCCCAGTACGACGGTGTGCCGTGCCTCCAGCACGGTGGAGTGGCCGCGGCGCAGCGACATGATGCGCCGGTTGATACCCGTGGTGATCAGACTGACCAGGGTCGACACGAACAGCAGGGCGACCAGGGCGAGGGACACGGAGGCCAGCACGTGGAGCGGGGAGCCGACCGCACCCCCGATCTTCAGGGTCTGGCCGACGCTGACCCACACGGCAGTGAGCCGGCCGGAGAGCGTGCTCGGGGCCGTGCGGTCGGACCAGACGAGGACCGTGCTCGCCGGGACGACGACCGCGAGGCAGGCCAGGGCGAGCCAGCCGATGAGCGCGGTGGTCCCGCCCGCGACCAGATGGTCGAACCGGTACCGAAGCCGCAGCCGGAGGGACGTCGTGTGGTCCTGCGTCACGAAAGCTCCCGAGCATGAGACGACGCGCCAGTCGGGCGGCTGACCGCCACCTCAGGACTCACAGTAGGGAACCGGCCGCCCCGGAGTACACCCGCTGTGACGAGCCGGTCACCCCGCGCGCCTTCCGAAAACCTGCACATCGTGTGCGTGGCCGCACCTGCCCGCTTTCACAGTTCACCCGCGTGCCGGACACCTCCCCGTGTTTTGGCGGGTGTTTGTCCCCATTGATCCCGTGCGGGTGGCGGGCCGCGCGTATCTGTTACTCGTTCCTGCGGAGAAGTTGTCACCATTCGGTGAATGAAGCTGCACGCCGGTAGTCGGAGGCGGTCATCTGCCCATGAGGGTGCGTCAACAGGATTGGCCCGCTAACCCGTTCGCGTGCTTTCATCTGCGCACCGCGGCAGTCGAGAAATGACGGCCGCGCATTCCCCCCAAATGAAAGGTGCGCATAATGCGTAACGACCTTGAGACCCGTGAGATGGCCGACTCCGAGCTGGACGCCGTCTCCGGTGGCATCGTCAGCATCTCCGGTGGCCTGGCCGGCGCCGTGACCAGCGACGTCAGCGGCATCGTGGGCGTCGTGGGCTCCCTCGACACCGTCCAGGCCGCGACCGGTCTCGTCAGCAACGTCCCCGGCCTGGTCTCGGGCATCACCGGCGTTTCGGTGAACACCGGTCGCGCCGGTCTCTGAGCGGGATATCCCATGAACCCCGGAGCGCCCCCCGCGGCTCCGGGGTTCATGGCTGCTCGCGTGCCCGAACGACACGAATGCAGTTGAAGGAATAGTCCGTGCAGTTTCGTCAAAAGGCTCTTTCCAAGCTGCAATCGCCCGAAGAACTCGATCTTCCCGTACGCTTCGCGCGCCCGCAGGGGCGGCTCGTACTGGCCGTGACGGTCGTCGTCATGGCCGCCGCGACCTTCTGGGCCCTCACCGGCACCGTCTCGGCCAAGCTGAGCGCACCCGGCATCCTCACCCACGCCGAGGGCAGTTACGTGCTGCAGAGTCCGGTCGCGGGACAGGTGACCGGAGTCCTCGCCGAGGAGGGCCAGCTCCTCGCCCCTGGCGCGCCCCTGCTCAACGTCCGTACGGAGCAGGGCGACCGGCCGGTGCGCGCGGTGACCGGAGGCCGGCTGACGACACTGTTCGCCAAGGTGGGTTCGGTCGTCGCGACCGGCGCGGACGTCGCGGCGGTGGAACACGTGAAGGACTCGGACGACCCCCTGCTCGCCGTGCTGTACGTGCCGGGCGCCGGCAGCGCGACGATCCCCGTGGGCGCCTCGGTCGACCTGAGCGTCCAGTCGGCCCCCCAGCACCGGTTCGGCATGCTGCGCGGCCGCGTCAAGACGGTCGGCCGCGCCCCTCAGACGGCGGCGCAGATCAGCGGCTTCCTCGGCGACAAAGGACTCGCCGAACAGTTCGCCAGGCAGGGCAACCCGGTCGCGGTCCTCGTGGAACTGGAGCGCTCCTCCGCCACCAGGTCCGGCTACAAATGGTCCTCCGCGGACGGGCCCCCGTACGCCGTCGACTCCACGACCCCGGTCACCGGTACCGTGCACCTCGCCGCGCAGCGCCCCGTCGACTGGCTGCTGCCATGACCGCGTCGCCGACCGGGACGCCTCCCCGAGCACCCCAGCTCCCTCCCGCCGGACGCCGGCGCCAGCGCCCCGAGCCCAAGGGCGGCACCCGCCGCAAGACCGCGCCCGCCCCCAGGGGCAGGACGCCCCGCCCCGTACGCACGCCCACCGTGCTGCAGATGGAGGCCGTGGAGTGCGGCGCCGCCGCCCTGGCCATGGTGCTGGGCCACTACGGCCGCTTCGTCCCCCTGGAGGAGCTGCGCATCGGATGCGGCGTCTCCCGCGACGGCTCCCGTGCCAGCAACCTGCTCAAGGCCGCCCGCGGTTACGGGCTGAAGGCCAAGGGCATGCAGATGGACCTGGCCGCGCTCGCCGAGGTGCGGGGTCCGGCCGTCCTCTTCTGGGAGTTCAACCACTACGTCGTCTACGACGGCATGGGCCGCCGCTTCGGCCGCAGGGGCGTGTACATCAACGACCCCGGCAAGGGCCGCCGGTTCGTCCCCATGGAGGAGTTCGACACCAGCTTCACCGGTGTCGTGCTCACCTTCGAACCCGGCGACGGCTTCCGCCGCGGCGGCCGCAGGCCGAGCGTCCTGGGCGCCATGCCGGCCCGCCTGCGCGGCACTTCGGGCACCATGGCCGCCGCCATCGTCTCCAGCCTCCTGCTGGTGGCCGTCGGCGCGACGACCCCGGCCCTGAGCCGCACGTACATCGACATGTTCCTCATCGGCGAGCAGGCGTCCCTGCTGGGGGTGCTGTTCGCGTCGATGGCCGTCACGCTGCTGCTCACCGGCACGCTCACGGCGCTCCAGCAGGCCAATCTGCTGCGCGGGCGCGTCATCTCCTCCACCCTGGGCAGCGCCCGCTTCCTGCGGCACCTGCTCAGACTTCCGGTCACCTTCTACTCCCAGCGCAACCCGGCCGACCTGGTCCAGCGCCTCCAGTCCAACGACGCGGTCGCCGAGACCCTCGCGCGGGACCTGGCCGCCGCGGCCGTGGACTCCGTCGTGGTCGTGCTCTACGCGGTGCTGCTGTGGACGTACGACCCGCAGCTCACCGTCGTGGGCGTGCTGATCGCGCTGCTCAACGTGGTGGCCATCCGGACCGTGATCCACCTGAGGGCCACCGGTACCCAGAAACTGCGGGCCGAGAGCGCCCGGCTGACGAACACGTCCTACAGCGGTCTCCAGCTCATCGAGACGATGAAGGCCACCGGCGGCGAGAACAGCTTCTTCCGCCGCTGGTCCGGACAGCACGCGGTCACCCTCGACGTGCAGCAGCGGCTCGGCGTGCCCAGCGCGTGGCTGGCGATCGTCGCGCCCACGCTGGCGGCGCTCAACAGCGCGCTGATCCTGATGATCGGCGGCCTGCGGGCGGTGGACGGGCACCTCTCCGTCGGCCTGCTCGTCGCCTTCCAGACCCTGGTGACCAGCTTCACCGCGCCGATCTCCCGGCTGGGCGGGGTCGCCGGACGGATCCAGGACTTCGCGGCCGACGTGGCCCGCCTCAAGGACGTGGAGAACTTCCCCGTCGACCCGGTCTTCTCGCGGCGCGAGCCCGCGGCCGACACCCGCCGCCTCACAGGCCACGTGGAGCTGGACAACGTCACCTTCGGCTACAGCCCGTTGGACGCCCCGCTGCTCAAGGACTTCTCGCTGTCGGTCGGACCCGGGCAGCAGGTCGCGCTCGTCGGCGGCTCCGGCAGCGGCAAATCCACCGTCTCACGGCTGATGTCGGGCCTCCACACCCCGTGGCAGGGGGCCATCCGCATCGACGGGATGCGGCTGGAGGACATCCCCCGCAGCGCGCTGGCCGCCTCCGTCTCCTTCGTCGACCAGGACGTCTTCCTCTTCGAGGGCACCGTCCGCGACAACGTCACGCTGTGGGACCCCTCGATCCCGGACGAGGCCGTCGTCGCGGCCCTCCAGGACGCCGCCGTCCACGATGTGGTCGCCCGCCGCCCGGGCGGCATCCACAGCCGCGTCGAGCAGGACGGCCGGAACTTCTCCGGCGGCCAACGCCAGCGTCTGGAGATCGCCCGGGCGCTGGTCCGCCGCCCCAGCGTCATGGTCCTCGACGAAGTGACCAGCGCCCTGGACGCGGTGACCGAGCAGACCGTCATCGACAACCTGCGGCGCCGCGGCTGCGCCTGCGTGGTCATCGCCCACCGGCTGAGCACGGTGCGTGACAGCGACGAGATCGTCGTGCTCGACCGGGGCACGGTCGTGGAACGCGGTCGGCACGAGCATCTGGTCGCCGCGCGGGGCCCGTACGCCGAACTGGTCAAGGAGCACTGAGGTGACGTACCCGCACCAGTACCCGTACGAGTACCCCCCTGAGTACCCGCACGAGTACCCGCATGACACGACGGTCACCACCGCACAGCCGGGCTTGGCCCCCGGCGGGCAGGACTCCGACCCGGTCGTCGCCGCCCTGGGCGCACTGGGCTCGCCCGTCGACTGCGCGGGCTTGCGCAGCCTCTCCCTGGAGGGCCCGCACGTGCTGTGGCTCGTCGTCCGGGGCGAGCTGGACCTCTTCGCCGTCGACGCCGCGCAGGCCGGGCACTGGCACTTCCTCGGCCGGCTGGAGGCGGGCACCCTGCTGCTGGGCCCGGCCGACGGCCCCGAGCACACCCTGGTCGGCCGGCCCTTGCAAGGCTGCCTGCTGCGCCGTATCGAGCTGCGGGAGCTGCCCGGACCCGAGTACGGGGCACCGTTCCAGCAGGGGTGGGCCGACCAGGCGGCGTACGGCGACCCCGCGGGCCGGCCGAGCCCGCTGGAGGACGCGTTCGCGCGCGGCCTCGGACGCGGGTTGCGGGTGCTCTACCAGGCACCGCTGGACGGCCGCGCGACCACCGGGCAGGGCCGGGCCGACGACGACATCCTGTGGATGCAGATCACCCCGGGCAGCGTGCAGTACGGCGCCGTGTACGAGGAGGGCACGACCGGCACCCTCCTCGTCGACGCGGCGATGTGGCAGGGCATGGTCGATCAGCAGTACCGGCTGCTGTACGCCCTGGACCGCTCGATCGAGCAGCTCGGGCGCGCCCACGAGGACCGTATGGCGGCCGGTATCGAGGCCGGGCAGGCGGCCCGTACCCAGGCGGACCGGACGCTGCTGGCCTCCATCGACCGCTCCCGCGGCCGTTCCCGCCACTGGGGCGCGAGCGTCGACGCGACCTTCGCCGTGTGCTCCCTCGTGGCCGACGAGGCCCGCATCACCCTGTCCGAACCGGGGGAGGCCACCACCGCCTCCGAGCGGGTCGACCCCGTCGAACGCATCGCGCTCGCCTCGCGGATACGCACCCGCGTGGTCGGACTCGGCGGGCAGTGGTGGCGGGAGAACAGCGGTCCGCTGGTGGGCCGGCGCGAGAAGGACGGAACCCCGGTCGCCCTGCTGTGGCGGCGTGGCGGCTACGTGGCGGTCGACCCCGCCACGGGCACGCGGCAGCGCATCGGCAAGGGCGGTGACGTCGGTGAGGACGCCTTCGAGCCGCGCGCCGTCATGCTCTACCGTCCGCTGCCCGACGGGCGGGTGGGTCTGCCTGCGCTGCTCCGCTTCAGCCTTCGCGGGACCCTCCCGGAGCTGCGCACCCTCATGCTGGGCGGCCTGGTCGCGGTGGTCCTGGGCGCACTGGTGCCCATCGCCACCGGCCAGGTGCTCGGCCGGTACGTCCCCAACGCGGAGAACAGCCTCATCGTGCAGACCGGGCTGGCGCTCATCGCCACCGGGGTGGTCTCGGCCGCCTTCATGCTGCTGCAGAACGTCTCCATCCTGCGCATGGAGGGACGCATCGAGGCCACCTTGCAACCGGCGGTGTGGGACCGGCTGCTGAGGCTGCCGACGAAGTTCTTCGCCGGCCGCTCCACCGGCGAACTGGCCGGCGCGGCCATGGGCATCAGCGCCATCCGCAGCGTGCTGTCCGGTGTCGGCCCGGTCTGCGTACAGGCGAGCACGGTCGGCACGATGAACCTCGTGCTGCTGCTCCTCTACAGCGTGCCGCTGGCGAGCGCGGCGGTCGCCATGCTGGTCGCCGTCGCGGCGGTCTTCCTGGGCCTGGGACTGTGGCAGCTGCGCTACCAGCGCCGGCTGATCAGGCTCAACAACAAGCTCAACAACCAGGCCTTCCAGACCCTGCGCGGGCTGCCCAAGTTGCGGGTCGCCGCCGCCGAGAGCTTCGCGTACGCCGCCTGGGCACGGGAGTTCGCCCGCACCCGCGAGCTCCAGCAGCGCATCGGCCGGATCCAGAACGTCACCACGGTGCTGGGCGCGGTGTACCTGCCGCTGTGCACGCTGGCGATGTTCGTACTGCTGGCCGGACCGGCCCGCGGCGCCATGTCCGCCGGCGAGTTCCTCACCTTCAGCACGGCCCTGACGATGCTGATGTCCTCGGTCACGCAGGTGACCGGCGCGCTCATCTCGGCCGCCGCGGTGCTGCCGATGTTCGAGCAGGTCAAGCCGCTCCTGAGGGAGCTCCCCGAGGTGGGCCGCGCCAGTACCCGGCCGGGCGAGCTGACCGGCGCCGTCGAAGCGAAGAACCTGTCCTTCCGCTACACCGACGACGGCCCCCTGGTACTCGACGGCATCGACTTCGCGATCCGGCCGGGGGAGTTCGTCGCGATCGTCGGGGCCAGCGGCTGCGGCAAGTCGACCCTGCTGCGACTGCTCATCGGCTTCGACAAGCCCGTGGAAGGCAGCGTCCTGTACGACGGCCAGGACCTGGCGGCGCTGGACCAGGCGGCCGTGCGCCGCCAGTGCGGTGTCGTCCTGCAGAACGCCCAGCCCTTCAGCGGCTCGATCCTCGACTGCATCTGCGGCGCCGAGTCGTTTCCGCTGGAGGAGGCATGGGAAGCCGCCGCGATGGCGGGCCTGGCCGAGGACATCAAGGCCATGCCGATGAACATGCACACCATGCTGTCCGACGGCGGCGGCACGGTGTCGGGCGGCCAGCGCCAGCGCCTGATGATCGCCCAGGCCCTCATCCGCAAGCCGCGCATCCTGTTCTTCGACGAGGCCACCAGCGCGCTCGACAACGAAGCCCAGCGCGTGGTCATCGAATCCACCCGCGCCCTGAACGCCACCCGCATCGTGATCGCCCACAGGCTGTCCACGATCATGGACGCCGACCGGGTGATCGCCATGGCGGACGGCCGCATCGTGCAACAGGGCCCGCCCGCCGAACTCCTCGCCGACACGACCGGCCTGTTCCACGAACTGGTCCGCCGCCAACTGAGCTGGTGACTGCGGCCGTCGGCGGTCGCACCGACCACCGGTGGTGAGGGAGGCCGGCCCCCACCACCCGTGGTCGCTCATGCTCTCGTACGGCTATTCCGGCTGGTCGACGACGCCCTTGCACTGTGGCGTGCTGTCGCTCGTGCCGGGCTGGGCCGCGGCCTTCACCGTGTTGAAGTTCGCCACGTACGCATCGTGGGCGGCGGAGTCGTCGACCTTCAGGAGCGCCTCGTCGTTCTCGCGCAGGGCGGGGCCCGAGTAGTTGTGACTGCCGGTCCACAGCACCTTGTTGATGCTTCCGTCGTACATGCCGTCGATGAGCAGGTACTTGGAGTGCATGACCCGTGCGGCCGTGCTCGCGTTGTTGTCGTGGTCCTGGTGGTAGCAGACCGGAGTGAGTCCTGCGACCGAGTGCAGCGTCTCCCAGGTGCCGGGGGTGGTGCCGTCGGACGAGCTGTCCTTGCTGTCGGTGGACGAGTAGACCAGCTCCACCGAGCAGCCCGCCTTCTTCAGCGCGACGAGCTTGTCGGCCACGCCCTGGCGGGTGAACTTGAACATGCCGACCCGCACCTTGGTGTGCTTGGCGACACCGTCCTGCGTGTAGTTGCAGGTGACGTTGTCGAGCGTGTTCCAGATCGTGTCGGTCGTATTGCCCGTGCCCGGGTAGTACGGGAAGAAGTAGGCCTTGTAGGGGCTCCAGGCGCTGGAGGTGTAGCGCCAGTTCTCCCAGTCCTTGCCGACGAGCGCCGAGAAGTAGCCCGCGTAGGCGTTGTACAGGCCGGTGTTGTACGTGACGACGTACGCGTCGTTCCAGAACGCGCTGTACGCCGAGGGCGACATGTTCGACGACGTCTGCAGGACGACGTCGGAGGCACCGTCGACCTGGGAGAACAGCCAGAACTTGTTGTGGTTGATGGACTTGCCGAACTCGGGCCGTCCCAGGCAGGACTTGCCCACTGGGCACAGGCCCACGAACGAGGGCTGGGCGGTGTCGGTGCCGAGGGCGTCGCGCAGGATGCCGTAACTCGGGTCGGTGGGACGGGAGCTGACGGTCGACTCGTCGAGCATCAGCCGGACGTGGACGCCTCGGGTGGTGTGCGCGTCCGCGAGTGCCTGGGCGACTTCCTGGTCCCAGATGTGGTACAGCGCGACCGTGATCGACGATCCCGCCGGGCTGGTGGTGACGTACTGGAGGATCTTACTCCGGATCGCGTTCTGCTCTGCCGGCGTACCCAGCGGGTTGTTGAAGACGGGGCCCGAGGACTCGACCCCGAGGGTTGCCGCCGTGGCCGCCGGCGCCTGGCGTGGCGCACCCGATGCCGGGGTGAGCCCCGCGGTCAGGAGCACCGCCGACAGGGCCGTGGCGGTACCGGATGTCTTCAGGTGCGATGCGAGGCGCATCAAATCCCCTCCTTGGAGCGCGTGCTGAGTCATCGTGGCGCCCGACTCCTGTCGTCGGCCGTCCGTGCGACTGGGGGATCGTGCCAGATCGGAGGGCGCCGGGCGACAGGCGTGATGATCTTCGTCCCCAACTGTCGATCATGTCTGCTTTGTTGATCTGGACTCTGTCGTTCCGGAACGGTTAGGGTCCCTCATGTTGTTTTGGGTACATGACAAATTCTTGAAACTGAGACGTCGTGCCGTCGCGCTCACGACGGCGAAACTGATGCTGGTGGGGCTGGTGATGGCCGCGGTCCTCACGCCCGCCGCAGGCCCCGCGGGGCCGGGCCAGGCAAGCGTGTCCGGTCGGGGCACCGGCCCCGCCGTGGCGCAGCCGGCCGAGCCCGGCACGGTCAAGGCGGCCAAGGTGGGGTGGCCGAAGAAGGCCTCCGCCACGGTCGCCGTGCCCGAGGCGGGCACGGCGAAGAAGCCGGCCGGCGGAAAGGGCTCCATCGTCTCGATCGGTGCCCTTCCCGTTGCCGGCCAGGCCAAGTCCGCTCAGGGGGCGTCCGGTTCGGCTCCCTCGAAGGTCCGGGTGGAGGTGCTCGACCGCAAGGCGGTCGCACCGGTCGGCGGCGTCGGCATGGGTCTGACCGTCGCGCGGGCGGACGGCGGTTCCACCGCCGCAGCCGTCGAGGCGACGATCGACTACTCCGGCTTCGCCCGCGCCTACGGTGGCGCGTTCGCCTCGCGGCTGCGGCTGGTCAAGCTGCCGGCGTGTGCGCTCACCACCCCGCAGGCGAAGGGCTGCGCCGCCGCCCAGAGCGTGGCCGGACAGCGCAACGACCCCGTCGGCGGCAAGCTGACCGCACCGGTCGAGGCCGCCCCGGCCCCGCGCGAGGACGCCGGCGCCACCGCGTCCGCCGCTGCCGCACCCGCGGTGTACGCGCTGGCATCGGGCTCGTCCTCCGACTCCGGTGACTACCGCGCGACCGCGATCAAGCCGTCCGGCAAGTGGGACGTGTCCCTGGCCTCGGGCGCGTTCACCTACTCGGTGCCCATCGAGGTGCCCGCCCCGCCCATGGGCATCGCACCCGACCTGGCACTGTCGTACAACTCCCAGGAGGTGGACGGCCGTACGTCCGCCTCGAACAACCAGGCCTCCTGGGTCGGCATGGGCTGGGACCTGAACGTCGGGGCGATCGAGCGGAAGTACAAGAACTGCGCCGACGACGGGCACGCCACCTTCGGCGACCTGTGCTGGGACTCCCCGAACTCCTCGGCCGACCCGAACGGCGCCGTCTACACGATCCAGATGGACGGCATCGCCTCCGAGCTGATCCAGGACAGCACCGGCACCGGCTCGTTCCGCATCAAGGACGACCCGGGCTGGCGGGTGCAGAAGCTCAACGGCGGTTTCGGCTCGGACAACACCGACGAGTACTGGGTCCTCACCAAGCAGGACGGAACCCGCTACTACTTCGGCTGGGGCCGTACCGAGCGACTGGGCAACGACAACGCCCGGGAGAAGACCAACTCGGTCCTCACCGTGCCGGTGATCGGTGACGACGCGGGCGAACCCTGCAACGCCTCCTACCCCAACCCCTGCAAGCAGGCCTGGCGCTGGAGCCTGGACCGGGTGGTCACGCCCAACGAGGTGGAGAACTCCTACTTCTACAACAAGGAGACGAACTACTACCGTTCCGTGGCCGCGGCCGACAAGGCCCGGGGCTACGACGCCGGTTCGTACCTCTCCCGGATCGACTACGGCTGGTCCTCGCAGATCGCCGGCGCCCAGCTCCCCGCGATGATCGACTTCCAGCACGTGAACCGCTGCGTGGAGCGCATGGCGGAGGCGGACCCGCTGAACAACACCGCGCCGTCCTGCCCCACCATCGACGCCAGCCCCTCGTCCTATCCGGACGTGCCGGTCGACCTGATCTGCGACGGCCCCGAGGACGGCGAGACCTGCGCCGGAAAGACGTACTACCCGACGTTCTTCCAGCGCGACATGCTGTGGGACATCAACATCCACGTCCGTGACAACAACACCTCGGGCTGGGACCTGGTCAAGCAGTACCAGTTCAAGTACGCGTTGATGAACCCGGCGGGCACGGTCGGCGACCAGCTGTGGCTGGACTACATCCAGCGCCGCGGCTACTCGGGCGGCGACATCGACATGCCCACCATCAACTTCAACGGCGAGTGGCAGGACAACAAGGTCGGCACCGGCGAGCTCAACTTCCGCCGCGTCAACAAGATCTTCACCGACGCGGGCTCCACGATCACGGCCACGTACGGCCACGCCACCGACGAGAACGGCACCATCGACCGGACCTGCCCGGAGAGCGGCGCGCCCTCGCAGTCGACCAACGCGTACGAGTGCTTCTGGCAGAAGTGGGTCCCGGAAGGGGCCACCGAAGAACACACCGGCTGGTTCAAGAAGTTCGTCACCAAGCGGGTGCAGGTCGACCCCGGCAAGGCCAACGACGGGGCTCCCGCGCTCATCACCGACTACCAGTACGACGGCGCGCCGGGCTGGCGGTTCTCCGCCGATCCGCTCGTCAAGGACGAGGACGAGTCCTG
Organism: Streptomyces sp. NPDC048258; assembly: GCF_043201995.1. NCBI lineage: Bacteria > Bacillati > Actinomycetota > Actinomycetes > Kitasatosporales > Streptomycetaceae > Streptomyces > Streptomyces sp. NPDC048258. The sequence continues at coordinate 31,181 of NZ_JBICZH010000014.1, read as the reverse complement.
GTCGGACTGGCGCGGCTACGGCAAGGTGCTGGTCACGACCGGTGCCAACGAGAACCGGCACTCCACCTACCACTGGCTCTACCGCGGCCTGGACGGCGACCGCACCGTGAAGACGGACGCCTCGCAGACCCGCGGCGTGAAGGTGACGGACTCCGAGGGCACGCAGTGGACGGACAGCGCGTGGCTGGCCGGCCAGACGCTGGAGACCTCCGTCCGCGACCACAACGGTGACTCGCAGGAACGCGAGTGGCACGAGTACTGGTCGTACAACACCGCCCAGTACACCGGCATGCCCGATGCCCGGATGGTGCGCGAGAACAGGCTCCGCAACCTGGAGAAGGTGGCCAACTCCGCCGACGGCTCCGGCTGGCGCGAGCACATCGTCCAGACCGAGTTCGACAGCACGGAGAAGGCGTCCACGGCCTTCGGCCTGCCGATGCGCGTGGACGACTGGGGCGAGACGAACGTCTCCGACAACAGCTGTACCGAGTACGGCCGCGCCTACAACACCGACGACCTGGCCGACGACTCCACCGGCACCAAGCGGTGGATGGTCTACCCGGACGACGAACGGCACTACAGCGTCTCCTGTTCCGCGGTCGACGCCGACGAGCAGGCCGGAACCCCCGCCGCGCACATGGACAAGCGGGTGACCACGTTCTACGACGGCGCGCTGTCCTTCGCCGAGAACGACCAGAAGCTCGTCGACGGCAACGTGACCGAGGTGCGCACGTACACCTCGGAGACGTCCTGGAAGACCCTCAAAGCGAACTTCGACGCGGCCGGCCGGCAGACCAAGGTGTGGGACGGCAAGAACCAGCTGACCACCACCACCTTCTCTCCCGCCACCTCCTGGCCGGTCGACGGAATCAAGGTCACCACCCCGGACCCGGACGGCACCGGACCGGGCACCGCGCTGTCCACCACCCGCTACCTGTCCCGCTTCTGGGGCGAGCCGTGGAAGACCGTGGACGCCAACGGCAACGCCACCCAGCTCGTGTACGACGCCCTCGGGCGGCTGACGAAGGTCTTCAAGCCCTCGGAGGCGGCCAACTACCCCGACGGCACCGCGTCCATGAAGTTCGACTACTCGGTGCCGGTCGCCACTTCGGCGAACGGAGTGCCGCGGGTGGCCACGGGCGACCCGGTGCGCACCACCAGCAGCGTGCTCCAGTCCGGGACGACCTACCTGAACTCGTACTCCTACTCCGACGGGCTGGGGCGCGAGCGCGAGAAGCAGACCACGGCGCCGTCCGGCACGGGCCGTGTCGTCGAGGTCACCCGCTACGACTCCTCGGGCAACGTGGCCGGCACGTCGGCGCCGTTCTACAACGGCTCGGCGGCGGGATCCGGTCTGGTGAACCCGGCGGTCGCGGACATCCCCTCGTACACCGACACCAAGAGCGACTGGGCCGGGCGGGTCATCCTCTCCCAGATCCAGGCCAAGGGCGTGGTGCAGCCGTCGAACAAGACGGTCACCCAGTACCAGGGCGCGGACGAGACCACGGTCTTCCCGCCGGTCGGCAGTCCCACCAAGTCGGTGAAGGACGCCTTCGGGCAGACCACCAAGATCATCGAGAACCTGGGGGCCCAGCAGTACGCCACCACGTACGAGTACACCCGCAAGGGCCAGCTCAAGTACGTCCACGACTCGAAGGGCAACACCTCCCACTACAGCTATGACTGGGCGAACCAGCGGACGCTGAGCGAGGAGCCGAGCGCCGGCAACAGCACGACGACGTACGACGCCAACGGCCTGATCCAGACCGTCACCGACGGGCGGGGCACCGTGCTCTCCTTCGGATACGACGCGCTGAACCGGCGGACGACCGTCAAGCAGGGCGCCACCCTGCTGAGCGAGAAGACGTACGACTCCGCGCCCGGCGGCAAGGGCATGCTCGCCGCCCAGACCAGCTGGACCGGCGGCAAGCCGTACACCTCGCGGGTGGACGACTACGACGTGCGGGGCCGGGCCACGGCCAAGACGTCCCTCATACCGGACGACGGCAGCGGGCTGAACGGCTCCTACCAGACCAAGTACCACTACGACGCGGCCGACCACGTGACGGCCATCGACCACCCGGCACTGGGCGGTCTGCCCGCCGAGACGGTCACCACCACCTTCAAGGACGGCCGCACCAGCACGTCCGCGAGTCCGCTGGCGACCTACCAGTCGGCGGCCGGCTACGACGACGCCGGGCGGCTCACCTCACGTTCCCTCGGCACCGCCGGCGTCGGCACCAGCCTCAACCGCACCATCGGCTACGAGGACACCAACGGCTCCGGCTGGGTGAAGAACATCACCACCCGATCGGTCACCGGCGGTACCTCCACGACCGTGCAGAACGACACCTACACCCGCGACAACGGCGGGCAGGTGACCGCACTGCGCGAGAACGCCGCCGGCCAGCAGCAGTGCTTCACGCACGACGAGCTCAGGCGGCTCACCGGCGCCTGGACCACCGCGGCCACCACCTGCGGGGCCGCCCCGCAGTCCGACTTCACCGGCCCCGACCCCTACCAGAGCAGCTACACCTACGACCAGCTGGGCAACATCCAGTCGGTCACCGACAAGACCTCGGCCGCCGGCGCCGCCGTGACCAGGGACTACAAGTACCCGGGCTACAGCGCGGACGAGAGCACCTACACCCCTGGCCAGCCCAGGCCGCACGCCCTCACCGGGGTGGTCAAGTCGACCGGAGGCACCGACTCCTACAGCTACGACAACGCCGGCCGGCTGACCGGGCGCACCGTCGACGCGGTCGCCTCCGTCATCGACTGGAACCCGCAGGGCCAGGTCTCACAGATCACCCAGAAGAAGCCGGGCGGCGACGAGACGACGACGTACGTCTACGACGCCGACGGCAACCCGATCATGCGCAAGACCCCGACCGAGAAGGTCCTCTACCTGGAGGGCCACGAACTCCGCAAGACGGACAAGGTCCGGGCGACGCGGTACTACGCCGTGGACGGCACCAGCGTGGCGATGCGCACCGCCTCCGACACGGACCCCAACGGCAAGCTGACCTGGCTGCTCTCGGACGGCCAGGCGTCCACCCAGCTGATGGTGACCGCGGTGGGCGGCACCCTGGTCCGGCGCAGGCTGTCCCCGTTCGGCAAGCAGCGCGGCACGACCGCCGGCCTGCCCGCCGAAACGGACCGCGGCTTCCTCGGCAAGGCGGAGGACGACAGCACCGGGCTCTCCCTGATGGGGGCGCGGATGTACGACCCGAGTCTGGGCAAGTTCCTGAGCCCGGACCCGATGACCACCCCGGAGCAGCCGCAGACGCTCAACGTCTACGCCTACTCCCGCAACAACCCGGTGAACCTGACCGACGCGAGCGGCCTGTACTCCTGGGACGACTTCAAGGACGACATCAAGGACACCGGCAAGGCGCTCGTCGCCTCCGTGTACGTCCAGACGGTGGACAAGGTCGGCCACGGCGTCGGCAATACGCTCAAGGCCATGAACACCCTGGTGGACGTACCGGACCCGCTCGCCAACTACATCGCGGGCCCGCCGGACGACCCGAACGCGCTCCGCATCGGCTGGGAATGGGCGACCGACACCGGCCCGAGGCACCGCGACCTCGGCGGGAACAACCGGTTCACCAAGACGCTCAAGACGCACGGACACGTGAAGGACACCCGTGCGAAGATCGCCAAGGATCTGCGGTCCGGGAAGCTCGAAAAGGGCGGGGGCGGCGACGCTCCCTATTCGCTGGGCGGGCCCATCAGGGAAAGCATCGGCAAGCTCTACAGCGACTTCACCGGAAACCTGTCGGCCGCGTTCCTCGGGTCGTACCACCTCAATTACAAGGTGATGTCGGTGGACAAGTCCGAGGGGACTGCCGTCGTCCGTTTCCGGGTGAAGAACCCGAGTACGATCAATTCCGCCACGCACGTCGGGTCCATCGGCTATGGCGACTGGTGGACGAAGAACATCGGTGAGCCGCTCAACAACGAGCTCTTCAAGAAGGGCGTGATGTCGGAGCGGACCCAGACGATCACCTGGACGGAGACCATCCGCTACCAGCCCGCATCCGGTTCATCCGGCGGAGGAGGTGGCGGAGGCTACGGCGGACTTTCGGGCCTGATCTCGGCGGCCTTGGGCATCGTCGGCTTGATCCTGGGCCTGTTCTTCTAGGCGCGAGAACACGAGACAACGGAAGGACACGAGTTGCGAGGGAGCGGGCTGATCGCCGGCGCGGCCGTGGTGCTGTGCCTGGCCACGGGCTGCGCATCACCCCGCCCGGCCCCCGCTCCGGTGACCGCGGACATGGTCCTCGGTCACTGGACCGGGGACTGCGGGGCCGACCTCGACCTAGCCGAGGACGGCACGTTCCGGTTCAAGAACTTCGAGTCCGACGCCAGAGGACAGGGCCCCGAGCGGCCCCGCCTGACCGGCGAGGGCCACTGGTACCTGGAGACCGGCGTGGGTGACATCCCGCCCTCCCTGGACCTGAAGTTCCAGAAGGAGATCTACTCGCTGGAGTACCAGCGGGCAGAGGACGGCAGCCTGAAGGCCCTGAGATACCTCGCGGACGTCGACGAGGAAGTCGACTGCGTATACCGCAAGCAGGGCTGACAGCATCACGAAAACCGCCCCCGGGGGCCGCACCGAACACAAGGGTGCGGCCCCCGGGCCGTCGGCGCGTCTGTCAGAGCTTCGAGCTCCTCGGCCGCCGGTGCGCGGTCAGCCGCGCTGCCCACGGGCGCCCGGCACCGCGAGCACGGCCTGGAACTGCCCGAGCGCCTCGTGGATGCGGCCCGTCGCCAGGTAGGCGCGGCCCAGCCGCGAGCGGATGTCCATCTCCAGCCAGTCGTACGCGGGTTCGGTGAGCGGGGACAGCAACTTGTGCTGGATCAAGGCCTGGTGATGGAGGGCCACGGCCGCGCCCGGATCTCCCTCGCCCTGCTCTGCCGTGCCCAGCCGGGTCAGGCCGCGCGCGCAGAGGAAGACGTCACCGGCCTCCTCGACCAGGTGGACTGCCTGGCGGAGCAGGCTCTTGGCCTCGGCGTACCGGCCGAGGCGGAGGTGGATGTCGGCGGCGAAGCTCAGGACCCTGCCGAGCATGCGCTGTCTGCGGCCCCTATCGGCGTGGGTGCGGGCCTCGGCGAAAGAGGCCAGCGCCTCCTCGTTCCGTCCCTTCAACTGGTGGGCGAGGCCTTGGATGACGAATCCGATCGAGGCGATCCAGTCGTTGTGCGGCGCCCGGGACACGGCCAGCGCCTCGGTGACACGGGAGATCGCCTGGTCGGCCTCGCCCACACTCACGTCGACGGACGCCAGCCCGATGAGGGCCCGGGTCTCTTCGATCGGGTCGAGGCCGCTCCGGCTGAGGTGGAGCGCCTCGGTGAACACGGTCCGCGACTGCGCGTACCGGCGCTGGTACACGCCGGTGTAGGCAAGGCAGTTCCGCAGGGCGGGCGCCATCCGCGGGTCGGTGGCCTCGTCCACGTGCGCGAGTGCGATCTCGAGAGCGGTCTGGGACTCGTGGTAGCGGCCCTGCCGCGTGAAGTAGTCGACCAGCGCCTCGGCGATCCAGCACGCGTAGTCGACCTCGCCGAGGGCCACGGCGTGTCCGACGACGTCGACGAGCTCTCCACCGGCCGCGTCCAGCCAGATCTCCGCGTCCTTCCAGTCGGCGAACGGTGCACCGGAGGGCTGGGGGCCGGTGGGGAAACCGTGGGGGAGGCCCCAGTCACTGGTGATCCGGGCGGCGTCCAGGTAGAGGCGCAGGGCGGCCGTGCGGATGCCGGCGGCCTCGCCGGGCAGGGCTTCCGCGAGGCGCCGCGCGTGCACGCGGACCAGATCGTGCAATCGGTAGCGGCCCGGACGCGGTTGTTGCAGAAGGTTCGCGTCGACCAGGCTTTCCAGGATCCGCTCGGTGTCGTGGGGCGGCCGGCCGAGCATGGCCGACGGCGCCAGCACATCGAACTCGACCGTCGGTGACTGGCCCAGGGCGCGGAATCCGAGCTGCTGGTCGGGTGCGAGCTGGTCGTACGACAGCCGGAAGGCCGCCTCGACGCTGCGGTCCCCGATGCTCAGTTCACCGAGTCGGCGTTCGTCGCCCGCCATGCGGCCCACCAGGTACTCCACCGTCCAGGTGTGGCGGTTCTGCAGCCGCGACCCGGCGATGCGCAGTGCCAGCGGCAGCCCGTCGCACAGCCCGACGAGCTGACGCGTCGCCTCCGGCTCGCGGCTCGCGCGGTCCTCGCCGATGATGTGCGTGAGCAGCAGCACCGCACCCCCGCTCCCCAGCGGCTCCAGCGTGACCCGTCGGTCGGCGTCCAGTTCGGACAGCCGTCGGCGGCCGGCCACCAGCACCCTGCTTCCCGCTCCTGCGGGCAGCAGCGGTCGCACCTGGTCGGCGTCCAGGACGTCGTCCAGCACGAGGAGCAGCCGTAGCGGGCTGGTCGCCGCGCGCCAGGCGGCGGTGAGTTCTTCGAGGTCGCTCGGCAACTCGCCTTTGGCCGCGCCCAGGGAGCGCAGCAGGCGCTGCAGGGCCTGCTCCGGGGTCTGCCGCCGCTGCGTGCTGTGCGCGCGAAGGTCCACGAACAGGCTGCCGTCCGGGTACCGGTCGCTGAGCTCACGGGCCGCGCGTACGACGAGCGCGGTCTTGCCGACACCGGCCGTACCGTCCACCGTCACGATCGACACGGATCCGGGCGCGTAAGCCTCCGTCAGCAGCGCGAGCTCCTCCTCCCGGCCGACGAGGCGGCCGGCGTCGCCCGGCAGTTCATTGACGGCGCGGCGGGTCCGGGGCCGGGCGGGATGTGCGGCGGAGCGGGCGGGATGTGCGGCGGAGCGCGCAGCGGCCGGACCGAGCAGGTGTTCGTCGTCGCGGCGCAGCACCGCTTCGTACAGCCGGTGGAGCTCTTCCCCCGGATCGACGCCGAGCTCGTCACGCAGCCGTACGCGCATGCCCTGATAGGCGTTGAGCGCTTCCGCCTGGCGTTCACAGCCGTACAGGGCCCGCATCCGCAGGGCCAGCAGCGACTCGTCGTACCGGTCGGACGGGGACAGGACCGTGAGGTCGTCCAGGACATCACGGAACCGGCCGAGCAGGACCAGGCACTCGAGTCTGTCCAGTCGGAGCCCGCGCCGGCGCTCCGACAGCCGCTCCCGCTCGGCCTGCGCGAACGACCCCGGCAGGCCGGCCAGGGGCTCGCCCCGGAACAGTGCGAGCGCCGAGGACAACTGGTCGACAGCCCTGGCCAACTCGCCGGACACCTTCGTGCGCCGCGCCTCAACGCCCTGCTCGGTCAGGTCCGCCACATCGAGCCGGACCCCGTCGACAGCGAAGCGGTACCAGCCCTTTCCGCTGCGGATCACCGACTCCGTATGGCGGGTGCCATGCGCGTCGAGCGCCCGGCGCAGCGGGTTGACGTGACTGGCCAGCACTTTGTGGCCGGATGCGGGTGGCTCCGCCCCCCACACTCCGTGCATCAGCTGCTCATGACTCAGCACGGCCCCCCGGCTGAGCAGCAACGCGGCCAGCACGGCCTGCCGTTTGACGGGGCCCAGATCCAGCGGTGTTCCGCCCCGGTACGCCCGTAACGGCCCGAGCACCGCGATCCGGAGCTGCTCGGGAGGTTCGCTGTCCATGGAGAAGCCCCGCTTTCGCACATCATCGGAATTTCATCTGCTTTGCAGCGTGTCCGGTCATGGTTGCAGAGATGCGACTGAGAACGGCTGAGAAGCCAGGGAGCGCAAGGGGCACGGTGTGATCGAGTTGACGAGCGTGATCAGGGATCTACGGGAGGAGCTGGGCCGGGCGATCGCCGCGGCGGAGGGCGAGGCGCTGCGCTTCGAGCTGGGACCGATCGAGTTGGAGCTGTCGGTCGCGCTGGAGCGGGCCGGGCAGGCGGGGGCGAAAGTGCGGTTCTGGGTGGTGGAGTCCGGTGCGGAGGCGGCGGTGAGCGCCGTCTCGGCCCAGCGCATCTCACTGGTGCTGCAGCCGGCCTTGGCGGGGGCGGACAAAGCGCCGTTCATCTCCGGCCGCGCTGACGCACACGAGCAGTGAGCGCCGTTGTGGGCGGGGCGACGGAGCCGGACGGGCTCGACCGGCGGCGGGCGGTCCAGGTCATCACCACGTGCGGCGCGGGCGTCGGAGGGCGCGGGTCGGGTTACCAGGTGGCCGGGAACGTGGTGCTCACGGCCGCGCACGTGGTGTGCGGCGCGGCGACGGTGCAGGTGCGTTTTCTCACCGAGGACGGCGGTACGCGGGAGTTGCAGGGCAAGCCGTTCTGGGTGAACTCCGCCTCGGATGTCGCGCTGATCGCCCTCGCGGACGCAGCCGTCCGCGGCCCGGGCGCGGGCAGCCCGGCCGGTGCTGCGGTTCCGCCGGTGCGGTTCGCCCGTGTTTCGAAGCCGGTGGAGTGCGAAGCGCTGGGATTCCCGAGGTTCAGACTGCGTGCCGGGACCGCGTCGCCGCACGGCGGTGCGCCCGTGTCGTATCGGGATTCCCACCACGCGCGCGGTGAGACCACCCCGTTGTCGAACCAGCGTGAGGGCAGTTTGGAGATAACCCTGAGGTCTTCCCCGGAGCCCGACCCCGAGCGGGGCCGTTCGCCTTGGGAGGGCATGTCGGGGGCCCCGGTGTGGAGCGGCGGGTACGTGATCGGCGTCATCACCAAGCACTACCGCTCCGACGGGCTCAGCACGCTCGCGGCGAGCCCGGTGGACCGCTGGTACCGACAGGTGAGTCCGCAGGAGATCGGCGAACTGAGCTCGCTGATCGGATTGCCGGCGCATCCTGGCCGACTGGAGGAGCTTCCCCGTGCAACGCCGCTCACCGGTGCGCCGGAGCTGCGGGAGGCTGCCGGGCTGCTCGCCTCCAGGGTGGCCGGACAGTGGCGGAAGGAGGAGCGGCGGCGGCATGTGCACGACCCGTTCCCGCTCCCGGTACGCTTCCGGAACGCCGATGCGCGCCTGCTCGATCACTGGGCCAAGATCTGCAACGCGCCACCCGGGGAGGATCCGGCGCCGCTCGCACTGGGCGGCCGCATCGACCGGATCGTAGAGGTGTACCGGTCCATCCCGTCCCGCCGGCTGGTGGTGCTCGGTGCGGCCGGCGCGGGCAAGACGATCCTGACGCTGCGCTTCGTCCTCGACTGGCTGGGCGCCCGTACGCCGGACGAGCCCGTACCGGTGATCTTCAGCCTGGGATCGTGGGACCCGACCACCGTCTCCCTGCGCGACTGGATGTGCCACCAGCTGGTACGCGACCACGGCCTCGCCGGTCCCGCCGCACACGGAGGGAACCTGGCCGGCGCGCTGGTCGACACCGGCTGGATCCTGCCCGTCATGGACGGGTTCGACGAGATCGCCGGCGGCCTGCGGCGTGCAGCGCTCAAAGAGCTCGACCGCACCACCACCCCGCTGCTCCTCACCAGCCGGCCCGGGGAGTACGCCGAGGCCGTGGAGGCCCGCCCGTTCCCGAAGGCCGCCGTCGTCGAGCTGGACGACCTGACCTTGGACGACGTCGCCCTCTACCTGCCTCTCACCAGCCGTCCGGGTACGGACGGCGGTATGCGCAGCACCGTGTGGGAACCCGTCCTGGACGAGCTGCGCAGGCAACGGCGCAGCCCGGGCGCGGAGAACGTGGCCAGGGTGCTCATCACCCCGCTGATGGTCGCCATGGCCCGTGCCGTCTACAGCGACGCCCCCGGGCACGACCCCGGACGGCTCCTGGACACCGCCACGTTCGCCGACCCGGAGGCCCTGCAGAGGCATCTCCTGGCGGCGTTCACCCCGGCCGCCTACGAGCCCTCGCCAACCGACGGCGGCAGCGGCCGACGTCGGCGGCGGGACTGGCACCCCGACCGTGCGCAGCAGTGGCTCGGCTACCTCGCCGCGCACCTGGACCGACTCGGCAGGGCGGCCACGGGCGTCCCGGCACGTGACCTCGCCTGGTGGCAGCTGGGCACCACGATGAGCCGTTCCTCGCGCATGCTCGTGATCGGATTTCTCGCCGCACTGGCCCTCGGGGTGACGACCGCCGTCGGGAACGTTCCCGTGGACTTGGTCGCGACACCGTTCGGGCTCAGGTTCGCGCTCGTGAGGGGGTTCGTGGTTGGGCTCCTGCACGCGCTCGTGAACGGACTGTTCTTCGGGCTCGTGTACGGATTCGTGTCGCAGGGCGCGGCAGAGCCGTCGCGCGTACGCATCCAGGTCTTCGGCAGGACCGGGCGCACGCGTACGGGGGTCTTCCCCAGGTTCCGGCTGGGGCTCGCGTGCGGGGTCCTGGCCGCGCTCGTGCTCTTGTTCCTGGACAGGGTCGTGGTCGAGTCCCTGGGGCTCGGGGACGGCCTGGACGGCGGGCTCGTGGGGGCCCTCGTGTTCGTGCCCGGGCTCGGGCTCGGGGTCGGGTCGGTGTTCGGGCTCATGGCCTGGCTGGAAGTTCCCGTCGACATCAGATCGGGTGTCAGTTCCTCGGAGCTGCTCGGCCAAGACCGCAGGAACGTGCTCTTCCATCTGCTGGTGTGGGCGCTCGTGTTCGGGACGGGAGCCGGATGCGCCAACGCGCTCGCGACCGGGCCCGTGTGGGGACTTCTGCTGGGGCTCGCCTTCGGGATCGAAGCCGCCTTCGCGGGTGGACTCGCGTACGGACTCGCTTTCACCGCTTGGGGCCAGTGGGTGGCCCTCGCGCGCATCTGGCTGCCGCTCACAGGGCAGTTGCCCTGGCGTCTTGTCGCTTTCCTCGACGACGCGTGCGAGCGGGACGTACTGCGCCAGGCCGGCGCGGTCTATCAGTTCCGGCACGCTCAACTCCAAGATCACCTGACCCGGGTCTTTCTGGCGGGCTGCGACAGCGGCCTGCCGACTCCCCCTGCGTCTTGTATCGCGGGCGACGGAGACCCGACAGCGGCCGGTCCTGTGCCCGCCGACGTCGGCATCGGCTCGCCGGGCCGGCATCGGCGGACCCGGCCGGGCCGGTGACGGGCCGGACCGGCCTTGACCGGCACATCACTGCACTGCGTATTCCGCCTATTTCTCCGAGAGAACAAAACACCCTGACGGGGGTCAGCATGAGCACTGGCAAGCACACCCGGAACCCGCACGAACGGCGCCGAACGGCCCCTGCCGTCCGGAGCATCCCGGTGCCACACAGCCCGCTTCGACTGGCGACGGTCGCAGCGGTTGCGGGCGGGGTGCTGGGACTCTCAGGCACCGGACCCGCTGCCGCGGACCCGGTGTCGCTCACGCTGCGGTACACGTGCTTGACCGGGTTGATCGGGAATCTGCCCGTCACGGTGCGGATCCACTCGGACGTCCCTGAGTCGGCCGAGGTCGGAAAGCCCACCCTGACCTTTCCCGTCAACGCTGAGGTGCCGGTGCCCGCGGACGCTGCGAAGGCGCTGGGCAGGATCGGTGTGACGACCGTCGAGGGTACGGTGGAGGCGCAGGTCCGCGTGGCGGCCCCGGAGGGGGACAGCCGGGTGAAGGTGCCGGTCGATGTGAAGGCCGGCATCCCGGCGGCCGGGTCCTTCCACGTCGAGGCGTCCGGCTCCGCACCGGCGCTCACCTTCAGGCAGGCGGGCAGCGCGCGGATCACCGTCGGCGACCTCGTCGCGCATCTCACCCTGAAGGACGCGAGGGGCGACGTCGCCTACCCGGGCGAGATCGACGCGCGGTGCACGCCGGATGCCGGGCAGAACAACGTCTTGGCGTCGTTCCGCATTACCGGGCCCGGGCCCGGGACCGGGACGGACACGGGCCAGGCCGCGTCCGGGGCGACAGGCGCTGCCGGTACAGCCGCCGCTCCCGGCGCACCGGCAGCCGACCGGGCCGCGTCAGGCGCCACCGAGTCCACGCCGCAGGGCGCGCTCCCCGAGACCGGAGCCGACCCCGAGCTGTGGCTGCTCGGCGGCGCGGGTGTGCTGCTGGCCGCTGGTGCGGGCACCCTCTTCGCCGCACGCCGAGGCCGTGCGGGTGGCGGCGTCGGCGATGCCGCCGCGACCTGACCGGGCGACCAGGCTGATTCACGTCCGGAGCAGACCGGCAGGCGCAGGAACCCCCGCCGGGCGATCACCACCCGATCCGCACACTCTTGACAACTGGTCATGCTCCTGACTGCAGTGGGCACTGCGCCACTCCCACGAACGGCACCACCCCGAAGGGAGCGATCAGCGCATGACCAAGCCCGAGAGCGCGGGATACGAGTACGACGTCGTCATCAGCGGAGCCGGCCTCGCCGGCAGCGCCGGAGCGACCCCGAGCTGTCGTACGCGTACAACATCCGGCGCAGCACCCTCGACCCGCTGATCAGGTCCCGTGCGGCGGAAACGCCCGGCGTCGATCTGCTCCTCGGTCACCAGGTGACCGGGCTGGTCCGGGAAGCCGGGCGAACCCTGGGGGTGCGCGCGTCGACAGCACAGGGCGAGCGCGAGATCCGGGCCCGCCTGGTGGTCGGCGCCGATGGCAAGGACTCGGCCGTGGCGAAGTTCGCCGAGGTTCCCGCCCGGCAGTACGAGAACGCGCGGTTCGGCTACCTCGCGCACTTCCGCAACCTTCCGCTGCACGGCGGGATCAGTCACGCCTGGTTCCTCGAGCCCGACATGGCGTACGCGTTTCCCAACGACGACGGGGTGACGGTCGTCGCGGTACTCCCGGACAAGAAGCGGCTGCCGGCCTTCCGGGAAGCCACCAGGGTCCGCAGGTCAACGCGGTGGCCGGCCGCCGTGGCCGCTGACTTTGCAACATCCCTGGTCGGGGCGGGGAACGCGGTCGGGTTCAGGGGAGCGGGCGCTGAGCCTGAGCCTTCCTCATGAGTTCCGCGAACGGTGTCTCCGCAATCGAGCCACGCACGAATGCGAGACCGTACCAGTCCTCACCATGCTTCAGGTCGGGCTTGAAGGTCTTCTTTTCGCCCGGCCGCGACACATCCACAAAGAGATCCGGAGCGCCCTTTGCATACACCCACCAGACCGTCACGCGCTCCCAACCACGAGTCACGTTCAGGAGCTGAGTGCTGTTGGATATGCCGGACTGATATCTGATGTAGGGATCGTCGGGCCCGGGGGGATCTTTGTCCTTGCCTTCCTTCTTGAGTTCTTCCCGCCCCTTTTCGGACGCCTCGTAATCGGCGGTCATTGTCAATCTGTCTTTCCTGATCACGTACGTCTGGGTCTCGACTCTCACTGCTTCATGGTTAAGCGTCTCAGGTTTGGGGATCTCGGCGACCACATCTGTCGAATATTCCTCCTCCGGATCCAACGTCCGCCCCGGAGGCTCGATGAACTCGCCAGGTTTGATGACCCGGTATTCGTCCTTCGGATCCTTCGCGATCCTGACCTTGATCCAGTAGATGCTGCCGAGCACATAGACCGGGACCTGGCCGGCGTTTTTGATGCGCAGGCGTACCCGCAGGTACATCTCCCCGCTCTTGTCCAAACTTGGTGTCCCGAATTCAGCCGTGCTCTGTACCAGCGGCTGCGCCACGGAAGGAGCGTAGACCAGTCCATATCCCAAGTTGATGACGACAAGGAGAGAGGAGGCGATCGCCCCGATCGCGATTCGCCCAGGATAGCGAAGCCCCTTCCACACCCGGTCGTGCCACGCAAGCACCCACAGAGCCCAGAAAGACCAGAGCGCGAGGACTATCCAGGCCTTCATGTACCACGGATACCACCGGTAGTGGATGTGCATCAAGAGCAGCCCCGAACTGACGGCAAGGGCGACCGAGACTCCGAGCAGCACGATCGGCCCCGATTTGGCCATTCTCCACCGGCGCCAATAGGCGATTGCGGCCAACATGCCCAACAATTCCACCCCAGCCAAGGTCAGCAAAACAAACCCTGCCATTCTCCCGGCGAAGCTGAGGGCGTCAGTGGCGTCCTTCATGCCGATCCCGAAAAGCACGCATGCAGTCCCCAGGAGGCCGGCTGCCAAGGCGATGCCGGTTATGTGTCGAAGCGGCGAGCGATCCGGCCAGACAGTGCTGTCTCCGCCGAGCCATTGGATGTCATCCTCGAATGTCAGACCCAACTGACACAGGACTTTCTGCAGTTCTTCGGGGGACCGCGCCTCGCCGACGGGCTTGCCGTTGATCAAAACCTTCCGCAGGCCGCTGGCTTCGGGTGGCCCCACGACTGCCGCGGGGGCGTTCGTCATGGCACCAGCCTGCCGCCGCACCTGGGCGAACGCCCCTTGACCGCGCCTCCCAGGAGCGCCTCCCGTGCGATAACGGGGCCACAGCCGTCACCCGAATGGAGTAACAGGGTGCACACCTCGACACCGTGCGGGGGCAAGCTGGTGACGACCGTGTCGCTCATCCTGGTCGGAGGTCCCGATGCGTACACGACTTCTCGGGTTCACCGCCGCCGTGATACTGGCCGCTCTTGGCCCCGTCGCCCCTGCTGCGCACGCTGCCGTGGTTGCACAGACTGCGCCGCCCAGCGTCGACCCGAAGGCATGCGAGGAAGGCAAGGGGACTGTGGAGTATCAGTCCGACGGCTCGTGGGTCTGCATCGGCGGCAAGCACGACGGCAAACCCATCGCCTGAAGCAAAAAGCTGGCCTGGGCCGGGGTCGGCCAAGGGGAAGGGCGCCAAACGATTCTCGTCTTCTTGAAGCCGTCACTCTCACTCCGCTGACCTGCGGAAAATGCCTGGAGAGGCACTCTGATCTGCAGCGACCCATCTTTCCGACTCTTGTACCGTGCTGCCCGTTTGTACGGTCGATCCTCCCCAACCGCTCCCCGACAGGGCTTTATTCTCCCCGGATTCTCCCCGGCCGCGGATGCCTCCGAAGACGGATGACCCCTGGTCAGGAGCGCGATCCGGTGTTGGTACGTGTTGCGCGACGTAGTCGAGTCATGCGCCTCACTCCTGCCCGGGGCCGACATCCGCAAGCGCGGCTCCCAGCCGACGTGCACCCTCGGTCAGCTCGGCGTGATCGGCCGTCGCGGCGAACCCGATACGCAGGTGAGCCGCCGGCGGCTCGGTGGCGAAGTAGCGACTGCCGGCGCTCACGGCGACGCCGCGTTGCCGGGCGGCGCCGGTGAGGACCGTGTCGTCCACGCCCGACGGCAGGCGAACCCACAGGTGCAGTCCGCCCGTAGGCAACCCGGCCAAGGTCGCGCCCGGGATCTCCTGCGTGACCGCGGCGGCCAGCACGGCGCACCGCTCCCGCAGCGCCGTACCGAGAGAGCGGACGTGCCGGTCCCAGGAGGGGGAGCTGAGCACTTCCAGCGCGGCTTCCTGGAGCGGGCGCGTGACGAAGAAGTCGTCGAGCAGGCGCACCGCCCGCATGCGTTCCATGACCGGTCCGCGGGCCACCAGCGCCCCGATCCGCAGGCTCGGTGCGGCGGGCTTGCTGAGGGAGGTGACGTGGACGACCGTGCCGTCGCGGTCGTCGGCGACCAGCGGTCGCGGCACGGCGCCGCCGTGTCCCAGGTGCCGTGCGAAGTCGTCCTCGAGCACGAACGCGCCCGAAGCGCGCGCCACATCGAGAATCTGGCGGCGCCGTTCGGGCGTGAGCACGGTGCCGGTCGGGTTCTGGTAGGTCGGCTGGCAGTACAGCAGTCGCGCGCCGGTCATCGCGAACGCGTCGGCCAGCATGTCGGGCCGCAGTCCGTCGGCGTCGAGCGGTACCGGGACCGGCCGCAGCCCCGCGGCGCGGGCGGCGGCCAGGGCCCGGGGATAGGTGGGGGACTCGACCAGGACCGGGGTGCCGGGCCCGGCGATGGCCCGGAACGCGATCGACAGGGCGCTCTGCCCGCCGGCGGTGACCAGCACGTCCTCCGGCGCCACGCTGCCGCCGACGATCCGGGCGAACACGGTGCGCAGCGCCATCAGGCCGCCGGCCGGGGCGCGGTCCCAGGCGTCCGGACGGCGTGCCGCCCGCGCCAGCGCCGCGCTCAGGGCCCGGGTCGGCTGGAGCGAGCGGTGCACGTAGCCGCCGTCCATCGTGATCGTCCCGGCCGGCGGCGGGCCGAGCGGGTCGGCGATCAGGTGGGTGTCGACGGCGCGGTCGGTGAGGGCGACCGTCTGCCAGGACGTGTCGGTGGAACTGGCTCCGTCGTGGAGGCGGGTGCGCTGCGCCACGTACGTCCCACTGCCCGGACGGGTCACCACCGCGCCCTCGGCGGCCAGCGCGGCGATGGCCCGCGCCACGGTCGCAGGGCCGACCCGGTATTCCTTGGTCAGCTCCCGGCTGCTCGGCAGCCGGTCGCCGGGCGACAGCCGGGAGAGCAGCGCACGGAGGTTGTCGGCCAACTCACCAGAAGTGCTACCGTCATTCATGAGAGACAACAGTAGCGCTTCCGGTCCTGGTCAGGAAGCACTTCGGCTGGACGTCGCCGCCCTGCGGGCCGACACCCCGGGGTGCCGCCAGGTCATCCACTTCAACAACGCGGGCTGCGGACTGCTGGCGGCCCCGGTCCTCGACGCGATGGTCGGCCATCTGAACCTCGAAGCCAGGATCGGTGGTTACGAAGCCTCGGCCGCCCAAGCCGCCGAAGTCCGCGCGTTCTACACGGAGATCGCCGCCCTCATCAACACCACACCCGACAACATCGCCTTTGCGGGCAGCGCCACCCACGCCTACGCCAACGCCCTGTCGTCGATCCCGTTCGAGGCCGACGACGTCATCCTCACCACCCGCGACGACTTCATCTCCAACCAGATCGCCTTCCTGTCCCTGCGCAAGCGGTTCGGCGTACGCATCGTCCACGCGCCCGACACCCCGGAGGGCGGGGTCGACGTGGAGGCGATGGCCGCGCTGATGCGGACCCACCGCCCCCGCCTGGTGTCCGCCACCCATGTCCCCACCAATTCGGGCCTCGTCTCACCCGTCGCGGAAATCGGCCGCCACTGCCGGGAGCTGGACCTGCT
Source organism: Streptomyces sp. NPDC048258 (assembly GCF_043201995.1). NCBI lineage: Bacteria > Bacillati > Actinomycetota > Actinomycetes > Kitasatosporales > Streptomycetaceae > Streptomyces > Streptomyces sp. NPDC048258. The sequence goes on along the minus strand of NZ_JBICZH010000014.1, from coordinate 14,337 downwards.
CTACCTCGTCGACGCCTGCCAGTCGGTGGGCCAGTTCGTCATCGACGTGGAGGAGATCGGCTGCGACCTCCTCACCGCCACCTGCCGCAAGTTCCTCCGCGGCCCGCGCGGCTCCGGATTCCTGTACGTATCCGATCGCGTCCTGCGCGCGGGCTACGAACCGCTGTTCATCGACATGCACGGGGCCCGCTGGACCGAGCCGGGCGGCTACGAGCCCGTAGCTACGGCGGCCCGGTTCGAGGAGTGGGAGTTCCCGTACGCCACGGTGCTCGGCAGCGCCGCCGCAACGCGCTATGCACGCAAGGTCGGCATCGAGGCCATCGAGCAGCGCACCCCGGCGCTCGCGGCCCGGCTCCGCGACCGGCTCGCACCCATCCCGGGGGTGCGCGTGCTCGACCGCGGCCCGCGTCTTGCCGCGCTCGTCACCTTCGGAGTAGCGGGCTGGCAGCCGCAGCCGTTCAAGGCGGCCATGGACGCCCGCGGCATCAACTCGGCGCTCAGCTTCCGCGAGTTCGCACAGTTCGACTTCGGGGACAAGGACGTCGACTGGTGCCTGCGCCTGTCGCCGCACTACTACAACACCGAGGAGGAAGTGGACCACGTCGCGGACGCGGTCGCGGACCTCGCCGGCCAGGGACGGCGATGACCGCCACGCGGACACGCACCGAGGAACCGTCCACGGAGAGCCTCTGGCACAACGGCGACTTCCTCAAGTTCTGGCTCGGCGAGACACTCTCGCTCCTCGGCACCCAGGTCACGAACCTCGCCCTGCCGCTGACCGCCATCATCGCCTTCAACGCCACCGACGAGCAGGTCGGCATCCTGCGGTTCCTGCAGCTCGTCCCGTATCTCGGTCTCGCCCTGGTCTTCGGGGTGTGGGTGGACCGGGCCCGACGGCGGCGGATCATGCTCGGAGCCAACCTCGTCCGGATGATCCTGCTGGCCCTCGTTCCCGTCCTGTACTGGACGGACGTGCTCAGCATGGGCTCGCTGCTGGTGATCACCTGCGCCGTCGGCGTCGCCTCGGTGCTGTTCGACGTGAGCTGGATGTCGTACGTACCCACTCTCGTACGCGATCCCGAGCGCTATGTGGAAGCCAGCGCCAAGATGGGGATGAGCTCATCGGCGGCCGATGTGGCAGGGCCCGGACTCGCGGGTGTCCTGGTCGGCGCCCTGACCGCGCCCGTGGCGCTGATCGTCGACGCCTTCTCCTATCTGGTGTCCCTGATCTCGCTGCTGCTCATTCGCACGCCCGAGCCCCGTCCCGAACCGCCGGCCGCACGGCGGCACCTGCCGACCGAACTCCGGGACGGCTTGCGCTGGGTGCTGAAGAACCCGGTTCTGCGGTCGCTGGCCCTGATCGGGTTCTGCTGCAACTTCTCCATGGTCACCGTGTGGACGATGTTCCTGCTCTACGGAACACGCGACCTGCACCTGAACTCGACGACCCTCGGTGGCATCTTCGCCACGGCCTCCGTGGGCGGCCTGATCGGCGCGGCGATCTCCCGCAAGGTCATCCGGCGCTTCCGGCTCGGCCTTGTCTACCTCGTCGCCCAGTCAGCCCTGCTCATCGGCCCGACGCTGATCGCCCTGGCCACCGGCCCCCGGCCGGTGATGGTGGGGATGTTCGTCCTCTCCTTCTTCACCACCTACCTCGGACTCGGAGTCGCCGGCGTCGTCATCGTCAGCCTGCGCCAGGCCAGTACCCCGCAGTCGATGATGGGCCGGATGACGGCGGTCTTCCGCACCCTGCTGTTCGGCGGCGGCGCACTCGGCGGCCTGTTCGCGGGCCTGCTGTCCGGTCGGATCGGCGCCCGGGGGGCATTGACCGTGGCGGCGATCGGCTCCGCCTCCGTGCTGATCGCGCTCGTCCTGTCCCCGGTGAGCCGACTGCGCGGCCTGCCGTCGGCACCGGAAGAACCCGTCACGGCGACAGCGGACGGGCAGCCAGCCGGCTGAAACGGAGAACGTCGAAGGGCCCCACCGCACACGGTGGGGCCCTTCGCCAACGTGCCTGATGAGGCACGCAACTTCGCGTTCCAGGGGTCGGTGGGCCGGGAGTCGTGGTGGTCCTGGGCCTCACGGCGGTACTGCTCGACCCTGCCGTCCCGGAGATGGCCGAAGCCGACGGCCCGCGCGCTCAAGTTCCCTGGCAAGACCACCCTCTGACGGCACATCAGTTTCTTCTGATGCTTGCAACCCTCTTTTACTGCCATGTGAACTGTGAAATTGTACGGTCACACTTTCCGCGGCCATGCCAGCTCCGGGAGTGCTCAACTTCCGTTGCCATCACGGTCCGCACCCCCCACCGCCGTGCCCCACGCACGGCTGCCGACCGGCCTGGAGGCCATCGCTATGCGCAAACCCCCCACCCTCCGGAAACTCACCCAACTGCTGATACCCACCGTGGCCGTCGCCGGCCTGGGGCTCACCGTGCTCGCCCCCAATGGCGCGGCGACCCCGGCCGGCGCTGGGGCACCCAAGTCCGCACCGAGGCCGGCCCCCGCCCCACAGCCCGCCTCCGCCACCGTGCTTGCCGCCGATCTCGCACCCGGACACGCCGCCGACCCCGCGCGATCGGCCACGAAGACCTCGAACCCCGCGCAACGCGCTCCGCTCCCCGCGGCCCAGAACGCCTCAGAGCGCAAGCAGGCCCGCTCTGCGGCGAAGGCCGCGGCGGACTGCAACGTCAGCGAGTTCACCTCGAAGACCGGCGCCGCCCTGGCCGAGCAGATCAAGAAGTCGGAAACCACCTGCATCAACACGCTGTTCAACGTGACCGGTGAAGACTCCAAGGCCCTCTTCCGCGAGGAACAGATGGTCACGGTGGCGAACGCACTCAAGGATGTCGCGACCAACTACCCGGGGAACAACAGCACTTTCGCAACCCAGGTGGTGCTGTACCTGCGCGCCGGCTACTACATCCAGTACAACCAGCCGGAGAACGTCGGTGAATACGGCCCGACGCTGAAGAGCGCCATTCAGGGCGCCCTGGATGCCTTCTTCGGCTCCTCCCACGCCTTTGACGTCACCGAGGCCAACGGAGAAACCCTGGGCGAGACGGTCACCCTGATCGACAGCTCCGGAGAGAACGCCCGCCACCTCGACGTGGTCAAGCGTCTGCAGAAGGACTACGACTCGTCGTACGACCAGTTCTACGGGATGCTCGCGGCGGTCAACAACACCTACACCGTGCTCTTCCGCGGCCACCAGCTGCCTGAGTTCGTGGAAGCCGTGAAGGCGGACCCGAGCGTCCTCACCGGACTGCGTGACTTCGCCGTCGCCCACGACGATCTCCTCGGCACCGACAAGTCCTACCTGGCCGGCAACGCCGGACGCGAACTCGGCCGCTTCCTGCGGCACGCCGACCTCAAGGACACCGTCAAGCCGCTGGTCAAGGAGCTGCTCGGCCGAAGCGAGATCACTGGACGCACCGCCCCGCTCTGGGTCGGCCTTGCCGAGATGACGAACGAGTACGAAAAGGAGAACTGCGCCGAGTACGACACCTGTGACCTGCAGAACCGCGTGCGCGACGCCGTGCTGACGGTCAAGCACATATGCGGTCCGAGCGCGAAGATCCTCGCACAGGAGCTGACCGCGTCCGAACTGTCGGCCACGTGCGACAGCATCCTCAAGCAGGACCCGGTCTTCCACAACATCGTCAAGGACAACGGTCCGGTCAAGGACGACAACAACACCAGCATCGAGATCGTCGCCTTCAACTCCAGTACCGACTACAAGACCTACGCCGGTGTCGTCTTCGGCATCGACACCAACAACGGCGGCATGTACCTGGAGGGCGACCCGGCCGCTGAGGGCAACCAGCCGCGCTTCATCGCCTACGAGCAGTCGGCCCAGGACGGCGCCTTCCAGATCTGGAACCTCAACCACGAGTACACCCACTACCTCGACGGCCGCCACGACATGTACGGCGACTTCGCCGCCGGGCAGACCACCCCGACCGTGATGTGGATCGAGGGTTTCGCCGAGTACGTCTCGTACTCGTACCGCGGCATCACCTACGACAGGGCGATCGAGGAGGCGGGCAAGAACACCTACAAGCTCAGCCAGCTCTTCGGGACCACCTACGACAACGCCGACACCACCCGTATCTACCAGTGGGGCTATCTGGGCGTCCGTTACATGCTCCAGTCGCACCCCGCGGACGTGGCAACCCTGCTCGGCCACTACCGCGCAGGCGAGTACGACGCGGCCCACAGCCTGCTCCGTGACACCATCGGCACCAAGTACGACGCCGACTTCGCCGACTGGCTGAGCAAGTGCGCCGGCGGCGACTGCGGCCAACTGCCGGCCCGGAGCGGCCGGTGACCGGGGCCTCGGTCGCCGACAAGAACTGAGCCAGGAGAGCCTGGTGTCCCGCGCAGCGTTCGTGCGCGCGGGACACCAGGCCTGCCTTCGCGGGTCCGGGAGCCCCAGCCGAGCGGCTGCAGTCCAGCATTGCCAACTGAAGGTAGCGGAAGAGCAGTGTCATATCGATCTTCTGCCATTGCAGGGGCGATGTCCGCCGACTGGGAGGTGGCCGGCGGCAGGGTGGATCGCTTGATCTACAGTCCGGCCGCCGCAATCCCCACGGTGGAAGGCCTCCCGCAAGGACGGCTTCCACGTGCTCCGACACACTTACGCCTCGGTCCTCCTCGAAGTGGGCGAGTCCATCGTCACGCTCGCCCGGTGGCTCGGTCACTCGAGTCCGACCATCACCCTCGACCACTACGCCCACTTCATGCCTGAGGCTGGCGGCAAGGGGCGCGCCGCCATCGACGCGCTGCTCGGCACGGTGCCCGAGTACGTGCCTGAGGGCCTGATCACGGCGTGATCAACGGGTGGCTGGCTGCCGAATGCCGGGTGTTGGCAGCGCTTCCAACAGGACAGGGCTGGAGACGTTGGTGAGAAGCGGGAACGGCTGGAGGCTGCTCCAGGCCTAACCGCACCTGACCATGATCGCCTCGGCACACCACGCGGCGGCGGCCTCAGGAGCGGTTCGGGTCGGGTTCAGGATTCTGACCGTGCTTCCGTGACGACTACGCCAGAGCGACGGGGTCTTCCACGTACATGATCTCCTTCGGACCAGTGTCGGGTGGAGCGCGACGGGTTCCTCACCCAGACAGGCGTTCCACCAACAGGAAGGCGCCGATGGCGATCATCATGGCACCGCTGATGCGCGTGACGACCCGGGCGGCCGAGGGCCGGGACTTCAGGACCGTGCGGGCCAGGACGCCGACGGCGAGGTAGACCACAGCGCACGCGGTCAGGTGCAGCATGCTGAGCAGCCCGGCCTGCGCGGCGACCGGCCAGCCGTCGGCGGAGTCTATGAACTGCGGGAACAGCGCGAAGTACAGCAGTAGCGCCTTCGGGTTCAGACCGCTGATCCCAGCCCCTTTGAGCATGACCTGCACGTGGGAGGCGTCCGAGCTCTCCCCAGCGGCCGCCGGTACCGCCGGCTGCCTCAAAACGCCCCCGCCCAGCCACAGCAGGTAGCCGGCGCCCGCCAGGGTCAGGGCGGTGAGCGCGGCCGGGGAGCTCGCCACGATCACTGCCAGGCCCGCGACGGCCACCAGGGCGTAGGCCGCGTGTCCGGCGATCAAGCCCGTTACGGCCGGGACGACCGAGCGTTCCCGAAGTCCGGCGGAGATCGCGAAGGCCCAGTCCGCGCCGGGGGTGAACACCAGGAGCAGGTCCACCGCCAGGAAGGCCGCCAGCGTCGTCGTATCCATCGATCATTCCCTCTCGCATTTCTTGCTCTGGAGGGAAGGCTAGGCCGGATGTGCCCGAAGGTGTTTGCGTTTTTACCCCATGATCGCGAGATATGAGGGAGAATCTTCTTCATGGATGCCCTGGACCGGAAGATTCTTGCTGAGCTGCAGCTCGACGGCCGCCTGACCATCACCGAGCTGGCCGCTCGTGTGAAGCTCAGCGTCTCGCCCTGTCACCGGCGGCTGCGCGACCTTGAACGCGAGGGCGCGATCCGCGGCTACCGCGCCGTCGTCGACCCGGCCGCCGTCGGCCTGAACTTCGAGGCGCTCGTCTTCGCCACCCTGCGCTGGGAGAGCCCCGACACCGTCACCGCCTTCGAAGAGGCCGTGGCCGCCGTCCCGCACGTGCTTCAGGCGCAGCGCCTGTTCGGCGAGCCCGACTACCTCCTGCGGGTCGCCACCACCGACCTGGCAGCGTTCCAGGAGCTGTACGACCAGCAGCTCGCACGCCTGCCCGGGGTCCAGCGCCTGACCTCCACACTCGTCATGAAGAACGTCATCGACGACCGGCCCCTGCCCGAAAGCTAGTCACCACCGAGCTGCTGCGCTGAACGTTCCAGCGATGGCGCCCCACCCGGCGCTTCGCTGAGCATCTATCTGTCCAGACTGGCCAACTACAGGTCTGACCGCGTTTCAGAGCCAGCCTGGTGTCGCAGCGCTGTTGGCCGGTGTTGAGACGTTGCCGGGGCCCTGGTGCGCGGGTGGCGGCCGCGCAGGCTAGTTTGCTTGGATGAGTCTTCTTGATGATGTGGCCGAGCGCGACGGCTGGCGGTGCTGGGTTTGTGACGAACCGGTCGACCCCGACGAGTCGGTGAACGACCCGCGGGGGCCCAGTGTCGACAGCCGGACCGCCGACCGGAAGGCCAAGGTCGCCGAGCGGCTCGCGCACCGCGGCTGCAATAGCCGCAAGGGTGCGGTCAAGGTGGTCATCGCCTGGCCGGAGCGCCTGTACGTAGTCGAACCCGCGCCGCTGATCGCCGTTGCCGACAGGCTGGAGCGCAAGGGGGGCCGCGAGATGGTGGGCCGTTGTCCGACCAGGAAGGACGCGAAAGAAGCGGCGGATTGGCTGGTGGACCGGTTCTCCCGACTGCTACCGGGGCTGCCGGTGACCGCCGACATCGAGGCGGGCGGCGGCCAGTTCCTCGTCATCCTGGCCACCGGCCGCCGCTGATCGGGGATCACCGGTCAGCCAAAGACGGCCGACGTCGGGGCGCAGTAGCCGGAGAAGGCGAACGGGCCTGCGATGCCCGGCTAACAGCAGTAGCGCAGCAGTGCGGGCCGCCGCCCTCGCCGGGTGGCGGCCCGCACTGCTGTGTTCACTCCTCGGAGGGATCGGGGCTCCAGACGGCTGGCCCGCCGCCGCGCCACTCGATGAGCAGCGGGTCGTCCAGGCGGACGTTTTCCGGGTCCAGTCCTGCCCGCCGCAGGAACTCCAGGAGGTCGCGGGGGCCCAGGGCGCGGCCGAGGATGGGGTGCCGGCTTCGGGCTGTGTTCGCGGCTACGGGCGAGGGACTGGCGGGCGGTGCTTACGGCCCGTCCGGGACGCCGAGCGGCACGGTGAACCGCGGCTGCCAGCCTTCCTCCGTCAGCACCACCAGCTGGACCGCCGCCGCACGGGTGCGCAGCGGCAGCAGGCTGCCGATCGCAGCGCGGACATGGGCGGTAGCTGTCGGGTTGTCCTCACCCATAGCGACCGTGACATGGGCGGCGGGCTGCGCCCCGAAGCGGCCCTTGTACGGGCGCAACCCGGGCCACTGGGCGCGGAACGCATCGACGAGCGGTTGGAGTCCCGGAACGGTGACGGCGACGAAGCCGGACGCCGTCACGACCTCCTCCAAGAGCAGATCAGCTGCCGGAAAACTCGCCGCCAGGGAACGCACGCCCTTCTCGTCCTGATCTGTCAGCGCCGATTCCGGCACGAACGGTGGTCCCTGGCTCTGGCACGCCGTCATCATCGCAGGCCAGTCCGCTACTACGCCCGTTGCACTGGGAGGTGGGCGAGGGCAACGAGTTGGGCGTGGTCGAGGCGGTCGCGGCCGACGTGTTGGCTGGTGATCCACGCCCCGTATGGTGCCCGCTTCCGACCGGGACGTGCTCGATGCGGGCTCGTCCGGCGATGCCGCCCTCGCGTGTGGCTCCGGGTTTGGGTTCTGACCGCGCTTCCGGATGCTGTTGGTGATCTTCAGTCGCCGGTGCGGTTGCGTTCCAAGGAGGCCCGGTTCGCCTGCCGCAGCCTGGCAATCCAGGGTGCCGGCCCGGCGCTACACAAGAGGCACTTACGGGCTAACCGACCCGCGGCGCCCAATAGGCACCGAGCGCGACGCGGGAGCCTGCTGTATGTGCTCTGACGGCATGGAGTCTCCTGCTGCTGGTGGTCGTACGCCGCCGACCCTAGCCCCCGCCCCCGACGGCGGTCCCGCCGTCTCTCCCGCCCTGCACCCGGCCAGTGGGTGACGGGCTGCATGCACTCTGGCTTCGAGAGCCCGACGCGATTCGTACGTGATCTCCGAACGGTGGGCGCAACGCCGAGTCGTTGCTCGTCCTCGCTGGGGAGCAGCAGCCGCAGAGGCCCTGGCCGGGCATGGTCACCGCACGGGAGGTCGTTCAGTCGGCCGTCTCGGAGGTCGAGCAGTACCGCAGGGTGCCGCGACCGAGATCGAACCCTGTCGCATCCGGGGCGACTTCGTCGCCGACCTGTCGCACCTGCTCGCCGAGCTCACCGAGAACGCGCTGGTGTACTCGGCGGTGCAGCTCCCGGTCGAGGTGTACGGCTGGCGGGACCTCGACGAGTACTGCCTGGCGGTGGTGGACCGGGGCATCGACATGAGCCCCGAGGAGCTGGCCCGCGCCAACGCCCGCCTCTCGGGCGACGAGAGCTTCCTGGTCGCTCCCACCCGCTACCTCGGCCACTACGTCGCCGGCCGGCTCACCGGCCGCCTGGGCGCCCACGTGGAGCTCCGCCCGACGGAGGGCTCCGGCATCACGGCGTACCCCAGCGGCCACAAGACTGGTGCGACACGTTTCGACTTCTGCGTACGAAGTGGCGGAAGCTGCCCCTGTGTTCCTGCTTGCTAGAGTGCAAGTGTTGAACGCTTTGTTGAGCAACTGAGCAGTTGAGCGGTCATCGGGGTACGGGGGCGGATATGTGGCAACAGGTCCCAACTTGCTGGTGAGCAGCACGCACTTGACCAGGCTAGCCGACGACCTCGACGAAATGCAGCGCTACCTGGACCGGCAGGTCAAGCGCATGGACACGGTCGTCGACACGATCGAAGCCCGCTGGCAGGGGCCCGCGGCCAAGGCCTACCGACGGCGGCATCGTGATGCCGCCAAGGAAGCGGTACGCATCCGTGAGCTCATGAAACTGATCGAAGCGGCCGTTCGCATGAGCCGAGACGGGTTCACCGAGCAGGAGCTCGACACTCTGGCCGCCTTCAGGCGCATCCAGATGTCCGTGGATGTGGACAGGGAGGCGGCCGAGCTTTCGACCCCGAACACCGGGAGCCCGCCCCCCGCGCCGCGCACGAGCCGCTTGCAGGATCTGTGACGAGGGGGACGCATGACTGACAGCGACGGCAACATAGCGGTCGACTTCGCCACTCTGCGGCTCCTCTCCGGCCAGCTGGAAGAGATCCTCAAGGAGCTCAACGAGAACGTGCAGACCATGCACGACCGCGTCGCGAAGGTCGTTCTCACCTGGGAGGGCGAGGCCCGCGAGGCGTTCATCGACAAGCTGGACGAGTGGGATCGGTCCGCACGGGACCTTCAGGCGACACAGGCGTGGCTTCACAGCATTGTGACGACCGGTCAGAGCAACTACGCGGCGGCACATGCCGCGGTGCTGCGGGGATGGGGAGCGGCCTGATGAGCACGCCTCCTCCTCCGCCCCCCTTGAAGAACGGAGACATCGACGTCACCCCCAGTGCGCTGCACGCGCTCGCGGGCTACGTCGCCTATCTCCAGGACGGACTGCACAAGGGGGCCAATCAGCTCCTCAACGAGCTCGGCCGATATCCGGACTGCGGGGGCTATGGAACCGCCGCACGGGAGTTCGCCGCCGCGTACAAGAAGGTCGGCAACCGTTTCATCGAGGTGTGGGCCAAGTCGGTGGCGAGCGTCGGAGGCGCCGCCGTCGGCTTCGCCGTGACCGCGAACAACTACGCGACCGCGGACGCCGCCACGGACCCCTCGGGCGCCCCGGCCCAGACCCAGCCACCGCCGACCGTGATCGACACACCGCCGAACTACGGGTCCGTGACGGACCTCAAGTGGGCGGACGTCGACCAGAGCCAGGACATCTTAGTTGGCACTGGAAGCGGTGGAGGCCGGAGTCCTGGCGATCATCAGGCCCCTCCTGGAGGACGCCTACCGCATGGGCAAGGCGGCCGAGATCATGCCGTTGCCCGATTACGTGGGTTTGGACAGCATGTCCGTCGCTTGGGTGTACGCGAGCACGTCCGTCACCGCCACGGACGGAAACCTCAGCAGTGCTGTGCACAACTACACCGATCGGTCCAATGGCGAGTGGAACGCCGCGATGCGGCAATTCTGCAGCGCTGTCTGGGGTACGAGCGCGTGGGGCCAGAGTCGCGAGGGTTACGAGTGGAAACATGACTCCGCGCAGCCCGGTCAGGCCAGCAGCCACCCTGTCATGGACGTGATGGTCAAGACCTGTGACGTCATGAGCGACGCTCTGCGTGCCTGGGCGGCCGCCGCGAAGGATGTGCGAGACGACCTTCGCAGGCTCTACTACGAAGCCGTGCTGAAGGCTCTGCCGCACATCGACAGAAGCGACGGTCTGGACATGAAGGACGTCAAGAGCTTCGGCAAGGGACTCCTCAAGATGGGGAGGAGTTTCGCGGTCGGCTTCGCCCTTGAGGTGGACGAGGAGGCGATGAACGCGGCGGTCGAGGCGTACAACAACCGCGTGCGCCGACAGGTCGCTGAGCTCAACAAACTGCACGAAGCCCTGGATGAGGCATATCTCAGTGCCCCCACGTTCCGGGCCGAGTCGGCGCGGGCGGAGTCCTGGGCGACACCGCCGCGCGTGACGTGACCAATGTATGGGTCGTTCTGAGACCCAACCCGGGGAGCCACCCGCCGTTCGTCGTTCTCACTTCCATGTCCACCGACAAGACCCAGCACCCGTAGTGCGCACGTGGAGAACTGAGGTAAGGCCCATGACTCGGATTGACGCCACCTCGTGGAGCCGTTCCCTGCGGGCCCTTTTCGGGGAGGGCATGTTCGCGGCCGTGGGGGCGCGGCGGCGCGATGACTGGCGCCTGGACGCCCTCGACGTCATGCAGCTGCGGACGGACGATCCGCGTGGCTGGTCGAAGGTTGCCGCGGCACCGGGAGGGGGCGATTACGGCACCGGCCCGGACAGCCCGTTCAGTGCTGTCACGCCAGGAGACTTCAGCACGGCCTTCCCTGTGTCCAGGAGGGGCACCGAACAAATCCTGGTCACTCTCCAGGGTGAGTGGTTCCAAACAGAGGACATTCCGGATTTCGATGCGCGAGAGGCCGAGCTGACCTCGCACGCGAGAACGATCCTGGAAAGATTCGGAGAGGACGCGCTATTTTTTACCAATGCGGCGACGGCGCGAGAGAATCCCCATGCCGATATGTTCCGTCGCGAGGGCGCCTATGAGGGCTTCACCAGCCACGTAATGGATTGTGGTGTAATCGCTGTCTCCGCCACGGAAGTCGGCATCTTCTGGGGCTTCACCATCGACTGAGGTCTTTCCAACCTGCCGTGCTGGTGGGGCAGTTGGCGTGACAGATGAGTGAAGCCCCTGGTAGACGGGTTCACGACGAAGATCACCCGTGCCGACCAGAGGCTTCACGTGCTTGTCTACCCGTCTGGACTTGACCTGTCCAGCTCGCACCTTCGCTTCCTGACCGTCCGCATCCGTGACCGCCGCCGCGCGATCGGGAGCCGATGGCGCCGCTTGAGCGCCGACCGACAAGCCCTACTCACCCTCGCCCACCTGCGCAACGGGCATCCGTATGCCCAGCTCGCGGCCGGGTTCGGCATCGGAACGACCACGGCCTACCGGTACATCACCGAAGCCGTCGAACTCCTGGCCTCCCTGGCACCGACCCTCGAGCAAGCCGTCCGCGCCGCGTCGAGGAAAGCATTCGTCCTGCTCGACGGCACGCTCCTGCCCATCGACCGGATCGCCGCCGACCGGCCCTTCTACTCGGGAAAACACAAGAAGCACGGCATGAACGTCCAGGTTCTGACCGACCCGGCCGGACGCCTGCTGTGGGCCTCACCCGCCCTGCCGGGGGCCGTTCACGACATCCGAGCCGCACGCGAACACGGCATCCTCACCGCCCTCGCCGCAGCAGACGTCAACTGCTGGGCGGACAAGGGCTACCAGGGTGCGGGCCCGGCTGTCCGTGTGCCCTACCGAGGCCGCTGGGAGAACCTTTCCCGCGGCCAGCAGGCCGTGAACCGCTCGCAGGCCAAGATCCGAGTCCTGGTCGAACCCGCCATCGCCACCCTCAAGACCTGGCGGCTACTACGCAAGCTGCGATGCTCGACAACCCGGATCACCGGCCTCGTCCAAGCCGTCCTCACCCTCCACCTCACCTGCTCAAACTGAGGTTGGAAAAGGCTCACTGAGGATCTCCCGTGCGTACCCGTTCTGCCACCTATCCCGACCGCGCGACCGCACAGTGGTGTACCCAGCAGGTCGTCACGCGCAACGAGCAGGCCGTACATCGCTGGCTGGCCCAGGGCACGCGACCGAGGCTCACCATCGAGGCCGCTTGGCCGTCCCGTGAGGAGGCCGTCGGGCGCGTGCTTCTGCAGGCGATGATGCTCGCCGGTCGCGAGCCCGTCGATGTGCGGGCCGCGCGGGTGACGCTGAGGCGTGAAGCGTCGAGTCCGCACGGCTTCGTCGTGCACGCCACTTACCCGATCTATCTCTGAAGGTGCCGCAGTGCCCATGAAGCCGCTTGAGTTCGACCGCCGGTACGGCGAACTCGACGTCGTCGTCGCAGCCTTCGTCGGACAGGAACCCGACAGTCCGGAAGCAGGCACAGCGCCTCCGGCTCTTCAGGCGTACCTCCGGCACACCTGGCACACCCGGCCCTGGGCGCTCTCCGTCGCCGAACAACAACTTCGGGAGTACGCGCGGAATCCGCCGGGCAGTTTGCGGCTGCGCCTCGGCGAGTTCTATTCGGTACCCGACATCGGGCTGTCCGAGTCCCGGACTCAAAGCTGGCTGTCCGAGATGGCCGACCACATCAAGCGCAGCATCGAGTCCGGAGATGTGCCTCCGCCGGCCGCGCCTCAGACCCACTGGGAGTGGCACGCCCGCTTCGGGGAGCTGGGGCAGTTCCTCGGCGGTTGGTTCTCGCAGGACATGCCCGACGAGTTCGGCGACCACGATGCGGCGGTCCGCGACTACAGGGCAACGGTTGATCCCCAGCTGACCGCCCGGCTGGTCGGCGAGATCCACGAACTGCTGGCTCTGGGGCTGGAGGAGCACGACTACGCCGTCGGCGTCGCTGAGCTCGGCATGGAGGTCGAGCCGCCGGCCCCGTTCTCGGTCGAAGCCTGGCTCCGGACGGTGGCGGAGCATCTCGGGACGGCCAGGCCCGACTACACGGACTGAACAGTCCCGTCCGGAGGGCTTTCCGGGCCGGCGGGGCTATGTCGGAGCCCGTTGCCAGGGGGTACTGACCTGCGGGTTTGTAGTGTACTTCCGGTTGGTGAAGGGGGAGGGTGTGGTGGACTTGGGAGCTGTGGTCGTGCTTGCGGGGATCGCCGTGCTCGGTGGCGTGGTCGCCGCCCTCGCGGGCGTTCAGGGCTTGCGCCTGGCGCGCCGCGTGAGCGGAACGGGCGTGCGGGTGCCGGCCCTGGTCAAGCGGCAGCCGGGTCCCCCCATTACCGTTTTGGCGCCCCGCAATGGGGCGCCAGGCCTCCGGAGTTGGCATGACTGTCTCCCCCTGTCGAACGCATGGCCTGGGGGGTGTCACCGGCTCCGGAGGCATCGACAGACCGCTGATTAGGGGCATGACCACCGGCTTCTTCGTAAGTCGGGAGGCTCTTCATAATGTGGATGTGGCGATCGGTGCCGTGGGACGGCCGGGTGTGGGGACGACCGGAGGACGCACGCGATCGACGTCAGTGACATCGGCGCCTTCCTCGGCCTGGACGTCGGCAAGGGCGAACACCACGCCACCGCCGTCACCCCGGCCGGAAAGAAGGCATTCGACAAGCGGCTGCCCAACAGTGAACCCAAGCTCCGCGAGGTGTTCGGGAAACTGCAGGCCAAGCACGGAACCGTGCTCGTCGTGGTCGATCAGCCGGCCTCCATCGGCGCCCTGCCGCTGGCCGTCGCGCGTGACATGGGCTGCCCGGTCGCCCATCTCCCCGGGCTGACGATGCGGCGGATCGCCGATCTCTATCCGGGCGAGGCCAAGACCGATGCCCGCGACGCCTTCCTGACTGGAGTACTAGGGCCTGTGTGATGTCGTGATCAGTTCCTGGGTTCTGTCCTGTTCGCAGGTTGGAATCCGGTAGGACTGTGGTCGTGACACGCAGGCAACT